>NZ_CP011037.1 GCF_002221505.1 Pseudoalteromonas nigrifaciens
TACTTAACCATACTTAACCTCTCTATTTATACTAAGAGATATTAAGCATGTAAAAATATTATTAGATGTCTTGTTTATAAAACACATGTCACTATAAATAGTTGTTTACAGCAAATTGAATGGACATTATACTAACAGCCTAACTTTGAGGAATTAAGTATGTCTATCAATAATAATGCGCTAAGTACCTACCGGCTTTTGAAAGCAACAGCTGAAGTTGCCGAAAAGTCACTAGAAGGACGTATACAACATTATCGCGCTCATCTTAAATCTGAAGAAAAAGAATTAAGAACTTATACGCAAAAAGCAGCTGCCGATCTGCTTGGTTGTAACAATCGTACCTTAAAAAGACGCCACGACAATGGTGATTTTGATAATTTAAATATCAAACGTGGTGCAAATGGTCATTACGCTTACACTTTGGTAAATATTTTTGCTATGGCCGATATTATGGATATTCAGCCAGATCACCGTACTGGTGATGACAAACTGCAAGTTATTGTAATTAACTCCTTAAAAGGCGGTTGTGGTAAAACAACTAGTATGGTTAATATTGCAGCAGCATTGGCAACTACAAATATTAAACGCTATCGTATTGGTATTATTGATTTAGATCCTCAAGGTTCATCATCTAGCTTTTTTCCATCGGCAGAGCCCGATCCAATTACCGTTGGCGATTTAATGCGTGATTGTATTGATTTAGACGAAGGGGAAACCTGGCCTGAATTTGTATCAAACTCATTTTTACCTACGCATATTCCAAATATTCGTGTTTTACCATCTGGTATGGATGATTTTTATTTTGAACATGAAACAGCTACTTTACTCAAAGACACCTCAAATTACGAACAAACCCGTCATTATCATAAGTTACTTGAAAAAGTAATTGACCCAGTAAAAGACGAGTTTGATGTGTTATTAATCGACACAGCTCCAACACTTAACTTTATGTTTTATAATGCGTTAATGGCATCTACAGCGATGCTAATACCGGTTCATCCAGAAGCAGTAGACTTTGATGCAAATAATAAATATTTAAAACGTTTAGGTGAGATTTATCATACAGTTGCAGCCCTAGGCCATGAAGGATGGGACTTTATGCAGTTTTTAGTAACTAACTATGTAAAAGGTAACCACTCGCAACGCGATATCGTTAAAGATGTTCGTAGTGCCTTTGGTCGCCAAGTGATGAGTTACCCAATTAATCATAGCTCAGCAATTACAGCGAGTTCGTCTTCGTTTAACACTATTTTTGATCAAAAAGCATCAGATAGTTTAGCAAGTCGCGAATCGTTAATGCGTGCGCAAGAAAATATAAAAGATGTAGTTGATGAGCTTGAAATGCTGATCCGCTCTAATTGGCAATCTACACAATCAAAACTAAATACCCCTAAGTAAGGATGTTAAACAAAAATGGCTAAAAAACGTAAAAATGACACCCGCTTAGATCCTTTTGCAACAGCGGTTGGTAGTAGTAGTCTTGATGCTTTATTAGAGCAAGCAAATGCAGGCGATGTAATTCGTATGCCAGCGCCAAGTGATCCTAGCAGAGAAATTACCCTAGTTTGTAAAGTGATTTCCCATAGTGACATTGAGTCAACAACCCAGGTATATGGCAAAAACCGCCGTGTACAGTCGCTGTTAAATGAAAAGTCGGTATCCGATATTCTACCGGCAATAAAAGAAGATGGCCGTAATCAACACCCGGCACTTCTTTGGGATCAAGGCGATACAAGCTTAGTACTTGCGGGATCACGCCGCCGTAAAGCCTGCATTTTGGGTAATGCCGATTATTTAGTGTTGAGCTCTAGCGACTTTACTGATCAAGATGCAAAAATTTTAGCTGTTTCGTCTGATCAATACATAGCACCTAGCTTGTGGGAACTTGGACAAGCTTATCAAAACACTAAAAATGAATTAATTGAGCAAGGTAAAAAAGGCTCTTACCGTGAAATTGCAGTTATTGAAGGCGTATCGCATACCGCGGTTGCCGATGCAATAAAAGCATTCGAGCAAATCCCTGCAGATGTTGTTGCACTTTACCCTACAGCTAATCATGTTGGCCGTGAAGTGGCTAAAAAGCTGATTAGCGCAAAGGAGCGCGACCAAGCAGCCTTTAACTTGCTAGTTGCTGACATTGCTAACCATGAAGACATAAACGCAGCAGCAAGCGATGACAAGCGTGCAATGGCCATTACTAAGTATTTAACTACCGAGCCACAAATAGCCGTTAAACGTGAAGTTGTGCTTGAGAGTAACTTTGTTTCAGTACAGCGCAGTTTAAAAAATGGTGATGTTTCAGTAAAAATAAACAATAAAGTTATGACAGACAAACGCTTAGAACAACTTACTAAGCTATTAGCTGCATTTAACTAGTTAGTAAAATAATGATCTATAAGGGTGTTAGCTTAGTTAAATATTGATCTGTACACCCTTTAAGTTAGTAAAAAACTGATCCCATATAGCAAAATTTAAGCATAAAAGAGTTACTTGCCTATTTTAGATCAGCTTTTTACTAACTAAATTACCTTTTTATCTTAGATCCTACCTGTTTTGCGCTTTGTTAGTATAAAGCTGATCTGTAAACCCCCTCCTTGTGTTAGTAAGTTGTTTTTAACTTGTGAGTTAGCTGTGTGTTTTATTTTAAATAAATAATAATTAGCGCATTATTTAGCTATAAAGCAATTTTTTACTAAGCGCTCAGCTCCAACCAGTTTATTTAACGTTAATATTGCTTTAGCTCAGAGCATATAAGGCATATACTAAAAAAATTGTTTTTAAAATTTAATACTTTGAGTGACATGTCTGCTAACTTATCTAAAACTGATCTAATGGCTATTTTTGAAGAAATTAAAAATGAGCAGGCTACCCAGTTTCCTCTTTCTGAACGCTTCATTAAAAAATTGTTTAAGCCCGCCGTATTGGCTAAAGGTAAAGCGTATTATAAAAACGGCCAAATTAGCTGGTTAGAGCATAATAGCGATTTTTCAGTTGTGGATTCAACAGTACGTGGCGACAAAGGTATTTCGTTTAATCAACGTATTGAGATCAGTAAAGTACCTACTGGTTATTCGGTAGATACTCACTGTACCTGTAACGTTAAAACAAAATGCCGCCACTTAGCTGCTATTTTGCTCAAACTTAAAATAGAACACTCGGGTGAGTACGGCGAAGACTACTTTATTAATGATTGGTTTACTGAACTCGGAGCACTTAAAAACAGTACCGAACAACCGCCTTCACAAGTGCTTTTATTTGTATTAGATGTAGAAAACAATAAAGTGTTTTTAACGCCCAAAATAGCTAATTACGATGAAAATCAAAGCTATGCCTTAGGCCGTAACCTTACCGAGCAACAGCTAAACAGCTTTGTAACTCCTAGCGATTTATTAGAAAGCGACTTTAGATTATTTAGCTGGATACGTTCACAAAATGCAGTAGGTAATATTGAGCTTAAAGGGCAATGGGGTTTTAACGCACTGCAACAGCTTATAGCAACTGAAAGATTGTTTTTACAACGATCACGCGTATCAATTAAAGCGCAAACAGGTCAAGCGTTAAGCTTTAGTTGGCAGCAAGTAAAAGATCTAACCCAATTAAAAGTTAATTTAGAAAACAGCAAAAATTGGACACTAATTAAAACAACGCCACCTACTTATTTAGATCTCGATACTTATAAAGTAGGACGCATTCGCACCCCCTTAAGTGCAGATGAAATTGCTCATTTACAAACAATTCCAGCATTACACGACACTAATTTTGACCGTATTTATAAACAACTCGCCGATAACTTTGGCTCGGGTGTTATTCCGCATCCCACTAATGAAAAAAACAATACCTCAAAACTCTCTAGTAATGCGGTTTTAAAAGTAACAATGTCGGCGGAAGGATTAACGCTTTCGTTATTGTTTAAATATAAAAATAAAAATTATTTGGCAGGCACAGCGCCAGAAACCCTAGTAAATAGTGCTTTTGAAAACACCGTAAAAAACGAGCTAATAAACTTAGGTTTCGATTTTTGTAAAGGGGGTTTACAAAGTGAGTTTATTTTTAATAAACAATCGCCCATTCACTTACACTGGTTAGTTTATGAGGTGTTTCCTAGCTTTGTTCAACGAGGCTGGAAAGTATCGGTTAGTAAAGTAAATGCTGTTAACCCACAAAGCCAAGTAGCTTTGCATGTACACCGTACTGCGGGGCATCAAATGCAGTGCAAAATTATATTAAACGATGCTAAAGCTACATTATTATTTAATCAAACAGATGCTCATTATGAATCGTTAAATCGTCAAAGTGAGTTGTTTTATTACTACCCAATAGGTCGTGAGTTTGGCGCTATAAATAAAGCAGCGTTGCATTTGTTAAATGAGTTTAAACAACGATTTGAATTTATAAAAACCAGAGATGAATTTAATATTCCGCTTTCATACTTGCCTGAACTGGTAAGTCATACTGCTATAAATGTTGAACTACACGACGAGTCATTGTCACGTTATTTAGAAGAGCTAAATAGTAATGACCAGTCGCGCCCCACTACGCTTATACAAGGGTTAAATGACTCAGTTGTATTGCGCGAGTATCAGCAGCAAGGCGTTGCGTGGTTAAACTTTTTAAAACGCCATCAGCTTGGCGGAATTTTAGCAGACGACATGGGATTAGGTAAAACTCTGCAAGTTATTGCCTATCTAACAAGTAGTTATAATAATGCGCAAGCAGGCCCTACACTCATTGTGTGCCCTACAAGCCTAGTAAGCAATTGGGAAAAAGAAATAACCAAGTTTGCTAAAAACTTAAAAGTAACCACTATTTTTGGTGCCCAGCGTAATGAGTTATTACAAAATGTAGCGCAAGCACAATGTATATTAACTACTTATCCGCTACTTAAACGCGATATTGCGTATTATTCACCACTTTATTTTGAAAATATTATACTCGACGAAGCGCAATATATTAAAAACGATACCGCGCAGGTATCGCGTTTAGTGAAGCGCCTTAATGCCGACTTTAAGCTTTGCTTAAGTGGTACGCCAATAGAGAACAACTTATTCGAGCTTAAATCATTACTTGATTTTGCTATGCCGTCATTACTTGGCTCGCAAACGCATTTTAAAACTCACTTCCAAACGCCAATTGAGCGTGAGAGCAATGCAGAGCGAGCACAGCAACTTAAAGACTTAATTATGCCGTTTATATTACGCCGTACTAAAGCGCAAGTTGCACAAGAGTTACCGCTAAAAACAGAGTTAATTAAAGAGTTTGAATTTGAGCCAAAACAAAAAGAAATGTACCACAGTATTACTCAAGCATTAGAAGAAAAACTAACTGATCTGTTTTCTGAACAAGGCATGCAAAAAAGTAAACTCGCCTTTTTAGAAGCGCTGTTAAAATTAAGGCAAATTTGTTGTCACCCTAAATTAATAGAGCCAACAACTCAGGCTGGCAGTGCAAAACTAGAATGGCTAAGTAATCGCTTACCGCTAATGCTAAGCCTAGGTAGAAAAGTAATTATATTTAGTCAGTTTACTTCTGCGCTCGATCTTATTGCTGAACGCCTAAAAGAAATAAATATAAACTTTAGTTTACTTACCGGACAAACGCGCCAGCGCGATAAAGTGATTGATGAGTTTACCAGTGGTGCAACATCGGTGTTTTTAATTAGTTTAAAAGCCGGTGGTACGGGGCTTAATTTAACGCAAGCCGACACAGTAATTCATTACGATCCTTGGTGGAACCCAGCAGTAGAAAAACAAGCGACAGATCGTGCTTATCGTATTGGCCAAACTAATCCTGTGTTTGTGTATAAACTTATTATGGCAAATTCAATTGAAGAAAAAGTATTTAAAATGCAACAAGATAAACAAGCTCTTGTAGATGCTTTATTTACCGAAAAATCAATGAGTTTTACCCAGTTTGACGAGCAACAAATGCTCTCTTTAATTAAAGATTAAAAATGTTTGTAAATATTCAGATCTTTTTTGAACTTAATTAAATATGCAGCGTCTACTATTATGCTAGCGGTTAAATTGCAGTTTAACCAAGCATTATATTGATTTCCCATTTAGTTACTTAAATAAGTAATGATTTAGCCAGCCCACTTTAGGGCTGGCTTTTTTTATGCCTTTTTTACACCGCTGCTTTACACAAAACTTAAGTTTAATTTTTTTATACTTTTTTTGAACCCTAGATTCAAATTGTAAGTGCATAACTTGTTTTGGCTAGATTAAGTGGTCAGTTGCTCATAAACTAACTGCTTTTTCTCCGGCAAGAGATTTTACAATGAGACATTACAAACAACTGACCTATGCGCAAAGATGCCAGATCGCCGTTCTAAAGAAAAGCGGTTTTACGCAACAAAGTATTGCTGAGCTAACTAATTTATCGCAATCTACGATTTCAAGAGAGCTTTCTAGAAATACAGGTAAGCGAGGTTACAGACACAAACAAGCTCATGAGCGGGCTTTGTTTCGCCGAAGAAGTGTAAGAAAACCGCTTAAGATGACACCTGAAATGATAGCTTTAATTACCCAGAAGCTTAATGAGAAGTGGAGTCCTGAACAAATAACGGGATGGTTACGCAAAGAAAGTGAACTGTCTGTCAGCCATGAATGCATTTATCTGTATATCTGGGAAGATAAAAAAGCAGGTGGTGAGTTATACCTACATCTGCGCCGACACGGTAAGAAATATCACAAGCGCAGTCATGGTAAAACAAACCGAGGGCAAATAAAAAATCGCGTTAGCATTGAAGAGCGCCCACAAATAGTTGATGAGAAAGGTCGTATCGGAGATTGGGAAATAGATACCGTCATAGGTAAAGGTCATCGAGGCGCCCTTGTTACCATTGTAGAGCGGGTCACCCAATTCACTGTATCAACTCAGGTGGCAGGCAAAACAGCACAAGCCGTCACTACGGCGACGATAGAGCTATTAAGGCCATATAGGTCAGCGCTTCATAGCATCACGGCTGACAATGGAAAAGAGTTCGCTTATCACGAGCAAATCACAGAGGCTTTAAGTGTTCCTGTTTATTTTGCTCACCCTTATCACTCATGGGAGCGCGGATTGAATGAAAACACGAATGGATTACTACGTCAGTATTGGCCGAAGAGCACCGATTTTAAGGCGGTAACACCAGCGCAAGTTATACCAGTACTTGAGCAACTTAATAATCGTCCGAGGAAGACACTTGGATTTGAAACGCCTGCAAAATTGATGCAGGATCACTTGGCGGCTAAAGCCGCCTAAACGTTATGCACTTCAGATTTGAATCCGCGAACTTAATTAAATATGCAGCGTCTACTATTTTGCTAGCGGTTGAATTGCAGTTCAACCAAGTTTCATGTTGATCCCCCTATTTAGTTACTAAATTTAGTAATGATTAAGCCAACTCGTTTGAGTTGGCTTTTTTTTTGCAAAAAATTACTTAGTAGCCCTCTTAAACAATATATAAATAAATTTAAATTATTATTGAACTAAATACTCAACTTGCCGTCTACTATTATGCTTGTGATTACATTGCAGTTAATTCAAGTTTCATGTTGATTCCCCTATTTAGTTACTAAGTTTAGTAATGATTGAGCCAGCTCGTTTGAGTTGGCTTTTTTTTGCAAAAAATTTACTTAGTAGCCTTCTTAAACAACATATAAATAAATTTAAATTATTGTTGAACTAAATATTCAATTTGCCGTCTACTATTATGCTTGTGATGAATTGTTGTTAACGCAAGTTTCATGTTGATTTCCCTATTTGGTTACTAGTTTTAGTAATGTTAGGCCAACCTTTTATAGGTTGGCTTTTTTTATGCCTTTAATTTATATCCCGCCCCTACTGCTATCGATAGTTATTCGTTATGATGGCATGTCTCTAAATTTAATAAGTTTATTTTATGTTTTCTCAGTTATTAACTAGCATTGATTGGCTAAGTGTAGGCGTAGGCGTTACCGCAGGTGGCGTAATTTGTAGCCTAGTATCTGCATCGCTTAGTAAAAAATTAAAACAACAACTTAGTGAGCAGCAACAGCAGTTGTCGTTATTGCAAAGTCAGTTTGAGAGCAAAACCCTGCAATACACCCAGTTAGCGGATGACCACGAACTTTTAGAGCATACCCATCAAGAGCAACGCGACCAAGCGCAGCACTTTAAAACCCGCTTTACCGAACAAGAAAAACAAAGCCAGCAATATAATCAGTTTTGGCAAAAAGCCGAAGCCGAGCTAAGTGCACTGCGCAAACAATATAGCCAACGCGATGTAGAGCTAAATAATATACGCACTACGCTTGAGCAAAAACAACAACACTTTAGCGAACAACTTGCGCAAATAGAGCAAAGCAAAGAGATGCTTAAAAAAGAGTTCGAAAACTTAGCGAATCAAATTTTAGAAGAAAAGTCTCAAAAGTTTAAAGTGCTCAATCAAGAAAGCATTGAGCAACTATTAAAACCAGTGCAAGGCGAGCTAAAAGGCTTTCGCGACAAAATGGAGTCAATCCATGTTGAAGACTTAAAACAACGCGCCGCGCTTAAAACCGAGTTATTACATTTACAAGCAAAAAGCCAAGCCATAACCGAGCAAGCCGACAGGCTCAGTAACGCTCTACAAGGGCAAAAGAAAACCCAAGGCAATTGGGGCGAGTTAATGCTAGAAAACGTGCTCGACAGCGCAGGCTTACGCGCAGGCGTAGACTATAAACGCGAGGTGTCGTTTAACACCGAAGACGGCCGCTTACGCCCCGATGTAGTTGTGTATTTGCCCCAAGGTCGCCATTTAGTTATTGATGCTAAAACTTCGTTAAACGCCTACACACGCTATGTTAACGCCGATAACGAGCTAGAAGCACAGCAAGCTATTAAAGAGCACGTTGAGGCTGTTAAAGCGCGTATAAACGAGCTTGCGAGTAAATCGTACGACCGTCTACCTGGGCTTAACTCGCCTGAAGTAGTGGTGATGTTTGTACCAATAGAGTCAGCCTTTGTTGAAGCGCTTAAATACCAAAGTGATATTTACCAGCAAGCAATCGAAAAAAATATTCTAGTGGCGACCCCCACTACCTTACTCACTAGTTTAAATATAGTTAAACAGCTATGGCGCTTTGAAGAACAAACTAAATACTCAAAAGAATTGGCAGCTCGAGCCGAGCGTTTTTATAACAAGCTCAATGGCTTTTTAACCAGTATGGAAGGGGTTGGCAAACAGCTAGATCGTGCTAAAGAAAGCTACGACAAAGCGTTTTCGCAGCTTTACCGAGGTAAAGGTAACCTAATTAAACAGGCAAGCGAGTTTAAAGAGCTGGGCGTATCGGTACAAAAAGAGCTGCCAGCAGAGAGTGTTGAACGTGCAAATTTAGAATTAGATTAACTGCGTAGCAAAAGGGTTAGGTATTTAAAAACGGTAACCTTCATTACACAGCTAATGCCTACTTTTAATTAACATGGCGTATTAATTCCGTTTTTAAGCTTAATCCCTTAATAACGCGATAAACGCTCAGATCCTATTTTGCTTATTTGCTAAAGTAGCGGGGTCAGTATTTATTTAATAACCCCCCCTAGGAAACACGATGAAAATAATTAAAACCTCAGCACTGTTAGTTGCCATTCTGGCGGGTATAACCATACAAGGGTGTTCTATGACATCAAATACATCACCATCAACAACAGGTAATGCAGTTACACCTATTAGTAACCCGCTTACTCTTGAGCAAATTTATAAAGATAAATACTTTAAAGCACAGCGTAGTACTTACTTTAAATGGTTAGACGATGGCACTGGCTACACAGTACTTGAGCAACGTGAAGCCGATAAAAAAGTAGGCGTTAAAGCTGACGACGAGAAAGAGCACGGTGTAAAAGGCAACGACATTGTATTTTACAACGCCGATGGCACAGGGCGAAAAGTACTGGTTGCTTTTGAAAAGTTACTGCCAGAGGGCGCAGATGAAGCGTTTGCAATTGAGAGTTATCAATTTTCTAAAGATGGCCAGTGGCTCATGGTATTTACCAACAGTGAGCAAGTATGGCGTTCGCGCAGCCGAGGGGATTTTTGGTTACTTAACTTAAATACGAATAAACTCTCGCAGTTGGGCGGCGAAAATCCTGAGCCCAAAAAGCTTATGTTTGCTAAGTTCTCCCCCGACAGCTCAAAAGTAGCGTATGTGCGCGATAATAATATTTATATGCAAGCAGTTGGCAGCAATACCGTTAGCGCATTAACAACCGATGGCAGCGCTACCACAGTTAATGGTAATTTCGATTGGGTATACGAAGAAGAGTTTTCTATTCGTGATGGCTTTAGTTGGAGCCCAGATAATAAATCAATCGCGTATTGGCAGCTCGATACTAGCGGCGTTAAATACTTTACCTTGATCAACAACACCAAAGCGCTCTACCCTAGCCTTACTGAATTTCCATACCCTAAAGCAGGCGAAACTAACTCAGCAGTACGCGTAGGCGTAGTGAGCCTAAGTGACAAGCAAACCCGTTGGGCTAAGCTTGAGGGCAATAACCGCGATCGTTACATACCACGCATTAGCTGGGCAGGCGATGGTGAGTCGTTACTTATCCAAGACTTAAACCGCCCACAAAACCATAATAATTTATGGTTATTTAATTGGCAAAAGCAGCAGCTAACTAAAATACTGGCAGAAAAAGACGATGCGTTTATTGAATGGTTTTATAGTGCTAATTGGTCAAAAAGTGGTGAGTTTTTTATTTGGCACAGCGAACGCGACGGCTGGCGTCATTTATATCGCATATCGCGCGATGGCAAAAAAATTATCGACCTAACCCCTGGCGATTACGACATTGTTGATATGCTTGCAATCAACGAAGACAAAAACGTATTGTATTTTAGTGCATCACCAGATGATGCAGCTCAGCGCTATTTGTATCGCACAGCAATAGATGGCAGCAGTAAACCAGTACGAGTAACACCTGAGCAGTTTAACGGCTCCAACAGTTACTACGTGTCAAAGGATGCTTCTTGGGCCATGCACACCTATTCTAAATTTAATCAGCCGGCCGTTAAGCAAATTATTAAGGTGAGCGATCACAGTAATGTAAAAACCTTGGTCGAAAACAGCGAGCTGAAACAAAAATTAGCAGAGCAAAGTTTACCAAACCATGAGTTTTTTAAAGTAGCCGCGCATGATGGCACCGAGCTTGATGGTTATATTATGTTTCCTGCGGATATGGATCTAAATAAAAAGTACCCAATCGTATTTTATGTTTATGGCGAACCTTGGGGATCAACCGTACAAGATCGCTTTGAAGGTAATAGCTATTTATACAAATCGTTATTAACTCAAAAAGGCTTTATTGTTGCATCAGTTGATAACCGCGGTACACGCGCACCAAAAGGCCGAGATTGGCGCAAATCTATTTATAAAAAAATAGGCTCAATTACAGTGCAAGACCAAGTAGATGCACTTGATGCCATGGCTAAACGCTGGGATGTAATAGACACAGAGCGGGTTGGCGTATGGGGACACTCTGGCGGCGGCAGCTCTACACTTAATTTATTATTTCGTCACGGCGACAAATTTAAAGTAGGTATTGCTTCAGCACCTGTGCCCGATATACGTTTATACGACACCATTTATCAAGAGCGTTATTCGGGTAACCCAAACACCGATCCACAAAGCTATGATAATACCTCGCCAATTAGTTTTGCTAAAAACCTTAGCGGTAAATTATTACTGATCCACGGTACTGGCGACGATAACGTACACTATCAGGGGTCTGAGCGTTTAATTGACGAGCTTGTTAAGCATAATAAACAATTTGAGTTTTTTGCTTATCCTAATCGTTCACACAGCCTAAAAGAAGGCAAAGGAACGGCTTTGCATTACCACACTATGATGGCCGAATTTTTTGAAAAAAACTTACTAAAATAATTTTTGATTCATTATTAAAAAACAAAAGCCACAATTTAAATTTGTGGCTTTTTTGTGCAAACTGTAATGGGGGTTTACAGTTCTTTATAGGTACTAAACAGTCTCACCAACTATGCCACAATAGTTAAAACTGCTCGTCGTATTGACTAATGTGCTTGTACACACCTGTGGTGGTGTTTGTGGTAATAAATTCAATGTTGTATTTATGAAATGCATCGCCCATTTCCATACCTGGTGTGCCTAGTGGCATTGCGGGTACGGTCAAACCGATAATATGCGCTGGGTGTTTTTCCGATAAAAATTGTTTAATAAACTTAGCCGGTACGTGGCCTTCAAACACAAAACCGTTGGCCGACACAGCTGTATGGCATGAGCGCTGGTTAGGCTTTATTTGATATTGCGATTTTATTAATCCCATATCGTCTGCATCAATGGCTTTTGTATTAATGTCGCTTTGATTTATATGCTCAATCCAGCCTTTGCAACAGCCACAGTTTTTATCTTTATAAACAGTAAGCTTTAACTCCTGTTTTTTGGGACTATCGGCTGAGCTAGTTGCTTTATGTACTTGCGGTGATTGCTCAGAGCACGCCCCCATAAGAGGCAGTGCTAGTGCTAAAAGCACGCTTGAGGTGATTTTAATTATACGCATAATTAACGCCTTAATTTGACCAATGAATATGAGTTATTTTCCAGCCTGAATCGGTATTTTTTAAGGTGATTGACTCCATACCTGTGGCGCTTATTTCTTTACCTTTATAGTTGCCATGGCTTTTACTTCTTGATACCGAGTAAGCCATATCACCATTAATAAACACTTGGTGCTCTAATAGGTCGCTGTTAATTGCACTTAGGTATTTCATGTCAGCTAACATGTGGTGGTTAGCGTATTCATCGGCTGAGCGCTCAACGCCGCCACCTTCAAAAATAATCACATCATCGGCTAGTAATTGTCGAGCAGTTACTTTATCGCCTTGCTTAAGCGCAGTATGAAACGAGCTAACAACTTTTGCTGCAGCACTGCTTACATTAACAAATAAAGCTGATTTTTTTGCGTGCTCTTCATCACCATGCGCGTTTACAGTAAAAGAGCTTGTTGCAGTAAATAACAGCGCTGAGATCAATCCAAATTTAGGGTGTTTTATTAACATGTTTTTCTCTTTATAAGATAAATTATACGGGCGGCCCAACGAGCGTGGTAAATACACTGGTGGTTAGCAATACACACACGGCAATAAGCATTTCAACAGAAATAGAACGCTTTAAAGTAACAACATGATGTTGCTGTGTAATTTGCGGAACTAAACGTAGTTTATGCCAAGCACCCAGTAGTAACATAGCACTCACTAACAACAGTTTTAACATTATTAGCTGGCCATAATTTGAAGTAAATAATACAGAAAATGAATTTAAGTATTGCCATAATAAGGTTATACCAGATATGAGCAGTACCGCTATGATAATAATTGCTAGCTGTCCAAAGCGTTCCATTAAATGTTTTATCGTATTTAACGATAGCAGTTGGCAACTTTTATAAAGAGGCCATAGTGAGCCAATCCAACTAGCAATGGCAATTAAGTGCAGTGTTAATATACTTTTAATTAATAGGCCTTTTTCGGCGCTGTGGCCGGTTAAGGTAAAGCTATAGGTAAGGATAATAAGTGCTAATAGTGTAATAACAAAATTAGCCACGTTAGCTGAGTTTGAATGGGTGCGCCAAGTGCACACCGCAAACAAGGCAATTATAAATGCAGGCACTCTCATACTTACCTGCTCACCAATTACTGATTGCCAAATTATATCCAGCATGAAGGGGTCTATCATGCCAGCAAAACCAGATTCAGCCATGGCCCCCGCTTCAATTGGTATTTGTAATATTGCACCAATAAAGCCCACCATAACAAGGGTGATTTGCCAGCGCTTTAAATACCGATTAAAACAGCTTAATTGTGTATCTGGCGTTGTACTCTCATTATTAAGTAAGCGCATTAGCAAGCAGCCCGCAAGGGCTGCAATAGCTAAATAGCTTACTATTTTTAATAATAGTAACAGCACTGACCAATCACTTAATTGCATTATATGACTACCTAATGATTATGTTGTTTATGGCTAGCCGCCATGTTTTTCATTTTAGAATGTGTGTCGCTGGCGTGCAGCATAAAGTCAAAATTGCCTGACATTTTATGGCCATCGCCACCAAGCGCTATCCATTTAACTGTGTAATTACCTTGTTCAAGCTTGGGTAACGGCCAGCTAAAGTTGCTATTAGCTTTTGCACTGGGTTTAAAGTTAAAATCTACTTGCTTGTTTGCAGCATCACTTAAGAGTACTTTGGCAAGTTGTACTTCGTCGCTAAACGTTAACGTAAGTTGCTCTGGACTTTGCATTAGCATCGCACTATTTTGTGGTGTTGATTGCTTTAGCGAAATATGAGCTGATGCCGAAAAGCTTAAAGCTAAGCCTAAAATTGCCGCAATAGTTATAAATTTCATAATTACCTCTTATTTTTAAATATTAAAACCAAAATTTTATACCGGCAACAAACTCAGTATCGTTGCTGCTCTGCTCGTTTAGCTTGGCGTAATCTGCTGTGCTACCAAATTTATTAGTCCACTCTACACCTACATAAGGTGCAAATTGGCGAGTAAATTCATAACGAACCCTAACGCCAATAGCAGTACTAGATAGCCCACTGCCTAGCTCATTTTGTTCATCGTCTTTACCATAAAATGTTATTTCAGCACGAGGCTGTATAATGAGCCTTTGTGTTAAAAGCAGCTCATATTCAGCTTCTGCTGTAAATGCTGTATTGCCGCTCTCACCTACATACGCTGTCATATCAAGCTCAAACCAATAAGGTGCTAAGCCTTGAATACCAAACGCTAACCATTGACGGTTTTTGCCTTCTTTATAATAATCGTAGCGAATACCGACTTGCGTATCCCAATAAGCCGAAATTGCATGACCCCATAAAATATCAGTTTGATTTTCTTCAAGCTTGCCATAACTAACATCGCCCTCGGTTTTTATCACTAATCGATTAAAGGTGGTGCCGTACCAAGCTTGTAAATCGAAAACAGCAGCATCGGCTTGTTCGTTATACTCAAGACGATCACCTAAAATAGCGTAAAACTTATGCTCATCCGCAAGGGTTAAGCGCTCGCCATCTGCTAAAGCATATGGCCCTTGCGTTAAGGTTGTGCCATTAGCATAAGCGTGTGGATCGCGAGCATTTTTAGGGGCATCGCCGCCTTGCGGCTGCATTTTATCGCCCGCCATATCGCCAGACATGTCACCCATTTCAGTTTGAGCAAACACATGCAGGCTCAATAACGGTGCGCTAATTAATAGTGCACTAGTAAGTACTGTTGATAAGGTTAAATTTCTCATGATACAACCACCTCTCTAAACATACCTGCATCCATATGAAACAGTAAATGACAATGCCAAGCCCAACGACCAACATCATGTGGCGTAGTTAAAAAGCTAATTCTTTGGGCGGGCTGTACCATTATGGTGTGGCGGCGAACTAACACATCACCTTGATCGTTCTCCAAGTCGCTCCACATACCATGTAAATGCATAGGGTGTGTCATCATGGTATCGTTTTGTAAAATAACTCGTACCCGCTGATTATGCTTCATATGCACAGGGGTACTTTTACCAAACTCTAAGCCATCAAAAGACCAGCTGTAGCGTTCCATGTTGCCGGTTAAATGCAGCTCAATTTCGGCTTCGGGTGCTTGGTGGTCAACTATGCCATCAAGAGAGCGTAAATCTGCAAGTGTTAAAACTCGACGGCCGTTATTGCGCAGCCCAATACCAGGATCGTCTAAATTTGTGCGTGGCGTATCAACGCGCATATCAACTGAGGCGCCATATTCTGTTTTAGCGTGGCGAACTTTCTGACTTGGAACAGCCAGTGGGTTTTTACCCATATTATGCTTACTATGGTCCATTGCCATTGCACCGTGGTCCATTGTGCTATGATCCATTGCCCCCTGATCCATACTGGTTTTGTCCATGCTAGCGTGGCCCATAGCGCTGTGATCCATTCCAGGCATAGCAGAGTGATCCATATTGCCCATCATATCCCGCATTGCTAACCACTCAACTGGGTCAAGTGCAGGCACTGGCGCATCAATATTAGCAGCGACAGACAAAGTCCCTTTGGCATAACCTGAGCGGTCCATGCTTTGTGCAAAAATTGTGTATGCGTCATTTTTAGGCTCAACAACCACATCGTAGGTTTCACCTGGACCAAAGCGAAACTCATCTACGGTAACGGGTTCAACATTTTGTCCATCTGCTTGTACCACAGTTAATTTTAACTCTGGGATACGTACATCAAAAAAGGTGTTACTTGAGCCATTAATAAATCTTAAACGTACTTTTTCACCCGCTTTAAACAGCCCACGCCAATTAGCCATTGGCGCAGTACCATTCATTAAATAGGTCATTGCCGAAGCCGATAAATCAGCTAAATCGGTTGGACTCATTCGCATCTGGTTCCACATTTCACGTCGTTGAAGTGCATTAGCAACGCCGCTTGTTGCTATGTCATCAAAAAACTCAGGTACAGTGGGCTGATTAAAGTTAAACACATCCCCCTGAATTTTTAATTTACGGAATAACTCCATAGGATCATCATCAGTCCAATCAGAGAGTTGAATAATATGTTCATTATCTGCGCTGATAACATCTTGCTCACGAGGCTCAATAATTAACGCCCCATACATACCGGTCATTTCTTGAAAGCCACTGTGTGAGTGATACCAATAAGTACCGCTTTGTTGTAACTTAAATTTATAAACAAACGTTTCGCCAGGCATAATGCCTTTAAAGCTAATGCCCGGTACACCATCCATTTGATACGGTAAAATAATTCCGTGCCAGTGAATAGAGCTAGGTACCGCTAAATTGTTGGTAACGCGAATGGTCACATCGTCACCTTCTTTAAGGCGTAATGTTGGCGCGGGAATAGAGCCATTAATGGTGGTTGCCATACGCACTACACCGGTAAAGTTTACTGGGGACTCATCAATAACCAGGTCAATAACTTTACCGCTCAACTCAGGCACAGTACCTGTTAATGTTGAAGCCGCTAAAGATGATGCTGCATGTAAAACAGTTGGAAAAGCTGCCAGCACACCGCCTACAATTAATCCTTGAACAAAACGCCTACGTGGCTTTGAAATGTGCTGTAATGACTCTTTAAAACCCATTTTATTACACCTGAATAGCAAAATATGCATTGAGTATAATATTTAAACCTGACATCGACATGACGCGAACATTACAAAGTTGTAATCTTAATGTCATGTTGCTGTTGTAGCGCATATGGCATAGTGCTGTTTAAGTGATAACTAAAATTATAATAAAAGTAACAAAGGAATTATATGCGCATACTAATCGTTGAAGACGAGATTAAAACCGGTGATTACTTAAAACAGGGCTTAACCGAAGCCGGCTTTCAGGTTTGTTTGGCGCGCAATGGCCTTGACGGTCACCATTTAGCAATGACCGAATTATTTGATGTGATTATATTAGATATAATGTTGCCCGATGTATCTGGCTGGCGAATTTTAGAGTCGGTACGAGAAGCCAAAAACGACACGCCAGTATTATTTTTATCGGCTCGCGATAGTGTTGATGACAGAGTAAAAGGGCTTGAACTTGGCGCAGATGATTACTTAATAAAACCGTTTGCTTTTTCAGAAGTACTTGCCCGCGTACGTACGCTTATTCGCCGTGGTGGCGTGCAAAAAGTGGCCGACATACTCACAATTGCAGACTTAGAAATGGATATACCAAAGCGTAAAATACAGCGAGCAGGCAAGCGTATTTTGCTCAGTAATAAAGAGTTTAGCTTATTAGAGCTACTACTGCGCCGAGAAGGCGAAGTGCTATCTCGCTCACTTATAGCGTCGCAAGTATGGGATATGAACTTTGAAAGTGATACCAATGTAATAGATGTTGCGATTAGACGCCTGCGGGGCAAGGTTGACGATGAGTATAGTATTAAACTTATTCATACAGTGCGCGGTATGGGCTATAAATTAGAGGTCGAAAATGCCCAAAATTAACGCTCGACCAATGTCGTTGACCATGCGGGTGGTATTGTTTATTGCTGTTACTGTAATAGCCTGTTTAACCTTAGTAGCGTCATTAATTAACTCCTCCATTGAGCATCACTTTATTGAGCAAGACAGTGGCGAGTTAAAGGTTATTAGCCAGTCAGTTGCAGCTGTTTTAGCCCAGCAGCATAGCTCAAGTGAACCTTTAGGGCAGGCATTATCTAAAGCTGTGGCAGGACATCATGGTGTTTATTATCAAGTAAATAGCCAGCAAGGAGCCTTAATTTACCAAAGTTCAGGTCGCGATTTTACTAAGCAGATTATGAGTGCGCCATCGGCGCTTGGTTTTAATCGCGATAACATAGTGCATTGGCAAGCCAATGATCATACCTATCGCGCATTAGTTAGCGACTTTAACGTGCAGCAACAGCATTATAAAATTACCGCCGCCATTGATATGAGTTTTCATAAACATTTTTTGCGCCAATTTAAACAAAGCCTATGGGTGATTATGTTTGGCTCAGCTGTGCTCATTTTACTCGTTGCTTGGTTTGCGGTACATCAGGGGTTAAATCCACTGCGTGGCTTAAGCAAAAAAATATATGACATTCAAACCCATAAAATGGATGTTAGGTTAGATGAAAGTAAAGTGCCAATTGAGCTGGTGAATATGGTGCATTCATTTAATGCCATGCTGGATAGATTACAAGATGAGTTTATGCGTTTATCAAATTTTTCTACCGATATAGCCCACGAACTGCGTACCCCGCTTACTAATATTATTACTCAAACACAAGTTGGCTTAACAAAACAGCGCGACCTTGTGCAATACCAAGAACTGTTGTTTTCAAACCTTGAAGAACTAGAGCGACTAACAAAAATGGTGAGTGATATGCTGTGGTTGGCAAAAACTCAAAATGGACTGATAAAAGCACAACAACAAGTATTACAAAGTGATGAAGAAATAGACGCGTTACTAGAATACTTTGATGCGGTAGCAGAAGATGCCAATATTACCTTTATTAAACAAGGTAGTAATGTTGAGTTTTATTGTGAACAATTACACTTTAGGCAGTTGTTATCTAATTTATTATCAAATGCGATTAGGTATACCCCAGCAGGCGAATCGATAACTATTAGTAGTGAGCGCACTGGAAATGATCAAGTGTGTATTGCGGTTACCAACCCAGGCGAAAAAATAGCAGCAGAGCATTTACCCTATTTATTTGACCGATTTTATCGAGCCGATAAATCAAGGCAGCGACAAGGCAACGGCGCGGGTTTAGGACTTGCGATAGTAAAAGCGCTAGTTACAGCAAATGGGGGCAACATAGTGGTAACCTCAAACGCGAACACTCGCTTTAAGGTGTTTTTTAAACACGTTAAAAGTTAAGCTTAATCCTTTTATTAGCACAGTGCCTATAGCGTAAAATGCAGTGTTAATTTGTGGCTTTTGTGCAAACTGTAATGGGGGTTTACAGTTTGCATAAGCAAAAAACGAAAGTAACCTGCGGTTGGTTTTGTTTAACAAGCCACACAGTTGTAAATTAATCAGCCTAGGGAATCTGTTACTTTGTGTTTATTGTTCATTTTCTGTCTTTATTTTTTGCACTAAAAAGTCTACTGCCGCTTTTACTTTAGGTACTAAGTAGCGCTGTTTTTGATACAGCAAATACACAGCCATATTAGCATTTTGAGTTATAGCTAACTCATGTTCAAAGTGAAGTTGTTGCAACTTACCTGAGTCAATATAAGGGGCTAACGCCCACCGAGTCGACATTAAAATACCTTCACCGTTGCACGCTTTTTTTGCTAGCCACGATCCGCTATTAGAAATAGCCACAGCAGGGCCAGATACATCATGCCATTGGCCGTCCATATTACATAACCAAGGCGTTGGCCCCGTTGGCGCTTTAAAATAAAGGCCATTATGCTGCTTTAGTTCCATCGCATTGTTAGGTGTTCCGTGTTTTTTTAAATAACAAGGTGATGCCACCGGAATAAAACCATTGTCCATTAACCTTATTGCTAGTACTCGCTCATTGGGTGCGTAACCACCGCGAATAGCAATATCAACATCGTCGCGTCCGAGTGTCGATAGCTGATCAGTTAAACTAACATCCAGCACTATTTCAGGGTATAAGGCGCTAAATTCATCTAGCAAAGGTAATAATATTTGCTCACCAAACCCCACCATAGAGCTAATACGTAAACGCCCCATTGGCGTTGTTTGATAACTGCGTACGGTTTCATTACTTTGTTCTAGTTGACTCAAAATTTGCTGTATATCGTTATAATAAATTTGCCCTACTTCTGTTAATTTAACGAGTCGGGTTGAGCGTTTTAACAGCGTAGCGCCTAAGCTTTTTTCTAAATCTGCAACGCGCCTTGATAACGACGACGGCGGCACGTTAAAAGTACTGGCTGCTTTGGTAAAGCTGCCAGTTTCGACTACTTTACTAAAATACCTAATTGCACGTAGTTGATCCAACGAGCTGCTCCATTTGTTGTTTTTAACTCAACTTTAAAATTGCCCTTGGGAATAACAAGGCTTTGAAAAGGACGTTGCTCATAAAAAGCTGAAATAAAATTAATATTTTACTAAACGCAGGAGTAAGGAAAGCATTAATCCCTGGTTTTTTAAATGCAAAATTTAAGCAGAAAAACGCCCTTAAATTATCATAAAGCAGGCTCTAAAATTTATGTATTTATGATAGATTAATTTGTTTAAAAGTGACAATTATTCTATCAAAACAATGGGTAGCTTATCTGATTTTCCAGCTGTTTTTACTAAAATGATACTGTTGAAGAGTGTCAATTAAACTCGTTAGTACAGGCCCCGATTGATGGCTTCGAGAAATTAAGCATCCTACAGGCGTTAACCACCCATTGTACTCATGGGTAACAGGCAATGCGACAATATGGCCTTGGTTTATCTGCTCTTTTACTGATAGCTCAGGTACGTTTGCCCACCCCATGCCCGCATGAACTAACTCAACCAGTGTTTGGTGAGTGTTGGCATACCACAACATAGAGCTAATACCGTAACTAAACCATAACTCTTTATGTTAAGCACTGCGATGTACACATTGTCTATAACGTTTTAAATCAGAGCCTTGCACTTTAGCTAGTTTGGCTAATTCGTGGGTCGATGATGCTACGGTTAAAAAGCGTGCTTGCCCTAGCAAGAAAAAATCCATATCCACCTTTAACTCACCGTCGGCATAAACAATACCGGCTTGCGCCCTACCCGAACGAGTTGTTCTACATCAAAGGTTGAGGTGGTGATGATATCAAAGTGAGTTATTGGGTATTTATCGGCAAGCGGCATGAGAATATTTAAAAAGTCTGGGCTCATTACACTCTCATCAACAGCAATAACCATTTCATGCTCATGCTCTTTTGCTAGCGATTCTATTGTTTGATCAAAATACTTTTGTTGATGCAAAATAGACTTTGCAATTGGCAGCAAGGTTTTGCCGTTATCAGTTAATACCGGAGTGTTTTTATCACGATTGAACAGCTCTTGATTAATGGCTATTTCAAGGTTTGCAATGGCTTGGCTTACCCCCGATTGAGCACGCTTTAATTTACGAGCAGCAGCTGAAAAAGATCCGGTGTCGCATACAGTGATAAATACTTTCAATTGCTCGAAGCTATACATGGTGTGTCTGAGAGTTACAGGTATTTGGCTCAGATTATCACTATTCGTGATAGCTGTTAACTTTATCTGTTTTGATTGACTGTCATAATCGCCGCTTAATAATTTCGTTATCCTTTTTTATCACCTTAGTGTTAATTGCTTTGTGTTAATCACTTAATTTTAAAGTAAGACCTTTATTGGAGAAATATAACAATGAGAGCTGTAGAGCGTGTGTTTCACTCTGTGTCATTTGAAGTAATAGCAGTAACTTTATCGATTGCCGGTTTAGCTGCTTTTACTGAGCACGATATCGCTGCATTATCAGGAACTATGATAGTTATTGCGAGTGTCGCCATGGTTTGGAATTATGCTTTTAATTGGGTTTTTGATCTTTATGTTAAAGGAGATAAAACTAAGCGTACTTTTTCAATGCGGCTATTTCACGTTATCTTATTTGAAGCGGGTTTACTGGTGTTAACTATTCCAATTATGGCTTATTTATTATCGGTGAGCTTATGGAATGCTTTTTTAATGGATTTAGGCGTGACTATTTTTATTACTATTTATGCTTTTTTATTTAACTTGAGTTACGACCATATTAGAGCCGCAGTAATTCAGCGCCGAGCTTGTAATAACCAAGTTTAGCCTGTTGGCATAACTTTGCTGAGTTCACCTGTTTTACTTAATTTAACGTAAATTATTACTGCAAATTTAATCTTGCTCGTAATACAGCCTGTTTGTTATCACGCCCTGTACCAGGAATAATATGGTGTGCCTCATGATATTTCGTCGGTTTTGGTTCACCAACAGCAAAAAGAAATCGGGCTTAATTATTGGTGGTATTGGTTGTATGATGAGTTTCTTCAAGTAATGCTTTACGTGTCGAATGGCTGCTAGTAACGCGATACGACTCAAGAGCAGACTGAGCAATCGAAACAGATTCAATCCTCTTTTTTTCTATTTGTAAATGGTCATAATCTAAAGCTAGCTTTTTTAATTTTTCGGCGCTTGGATTTTTTTGATGCTTTCATCGTGATAACTTTTAGCTTTGAGTTCAAAGTTATAAATTGCCATATCTAGCGGAGTTGGATTTGCAGCCCTATCTGGTTTTGGGTATTCCCTTAATGTAGTCATTACTTAATATATTCCTTTATTAATGTGACCCCAAATTAGTGCATACTCATGACAAATGCAAGAAATTCGGCTTTAAAGCATCTGTTGCCGTTACTTATTATTATACTTTATAAGCCATACTACACGGTTAGGGTTATGAAAGATTTCAACCTTACAACTATCCTTTATTGAAATATTTTGGCGTATCGGCTCACAAAAGGAGATTACGTATGCACACAGATAGTGATTCAATATCATTCACCAGTACAGGCTTTAAAACAGCATGCAACATTTTATCATTGTGGGAATGCAGTTCTGAGCAAGCTCAACGTATACTTAAGCTCTCAAAAACTTCCTATCATAAATTTAACGCTGCTCCTGAGACTGTGAAGCTCAACAACGAGCAATTAGAACGTATAAGTTGTCTACTCAATATTCACCACGCATTACGTTGCATGTTTAGCAACCCCGAAAATGTCAGGAAGTTTATGAAAATGAAAAACCATAATGACTTTTTTGCAGGTCGTTCGCCACTAGAAGTGATTGAGCATGGAGAATTCCTAGAACTTAACGAAGTAGCGAAGCGTATTGATGCATTGCAAAATAACTTATGATTTAAATGCTTTCAAATCGCCGCCGAAAGCAAGCTAGTTGAGTAGAAATATTACGAAACTAATTTAACTTTATGCTAGATTTTTAGGGTTTTATATATTACTTTGAACTGAACTTAGGGGAGTAGTCTCTTGCGTATGCAGGGAAACAGTCAACAATCTCCGAGCACTCAATGCTCGTGGCTGTTTCAAGCTTAATTAGCTTTGACAAGACTTAAGGTAAATAATCATATCGGGCAGATGTGGTTTCTTACCTTTTGTAAAATTCTGCCCTACGAGAGCCAAAATGTTGCACGTCTTATCTAACTTTACAAACTACACTGAACACAATCGACTATTCATTAGTTCAAACACCAGATACTTTCTTGAGTCAGAGGGAGCAGCGCTATGCTATTAGCATCTCTCGCAATTATCACAGGCTTTGCACTATTAGTATGGAGTGCTGATCGCTTTGTTGAAGGCGCTGCTGCTACAGCCCGTCATGTTGGTCTATCATCAATTTTAATTGGCATGGTAGTTGTGGGGTTCGGTACATCTGCACCTGAAATGGTTGTTTCAGCCATGGCTGCAAGTGATGGGAACCCCGAACTAGCCTTGGGGAACGCACTCGGTTCAAATATTGTCAATATAAGTTTAATACTGGGTGTTACCGCTCTCATTGCCCCCATTGTAGTTCAATCAAATATAGTAAAAAAAGAACTACCAATATTGGTCTCTACAGTGCTCCTGTGTGGTTATTTACTGTATGACGGAGCATTAACTTTCGTTGATGCCTTGCTACTTTTAGGTAGCTTGCTGCTTTTTCTTATTTGGTCTGTGCATTCAGGTAGAAACAGTTCGGCAGATACATTAGAAAAAGAATTTGATGATGAATTAAAAAGCCATTCTATGCCAATTTCAAAAGCAATTTTCTGGCTATTTGTAGGCTTAACACTGCTAATTATTAGTTCACGCATATTGGTTTGGGGTGCTGTTGAAATAGCAACTTCTCTGGGGGTCAGCGATTTAATTATTGGTTTAACGATTGTGGCATTAGGAACCTCTCTGCCAGAGCTGGCAGCGTGTATTTTGGCGGCTAAAAAAGGTGAGCACGACATTGCTATCGGTAATGTTGTTGGTTCTAATATTTTCAATATTCTGGCTGTTATTGGTATAGCGGGTGTAATAGAGCCAATTAATCACATTTCCTCAGAGGTCTTTAAAAGAGATTGGGGAGTCATGCTTATACTTACCCTAATGTTATTGGTCATGGCTTATGGTTTTGGTCGCCAAGGGAAAATAAGCCGTCTAGAAGGTACGGTACTCTTTAGTGCTTATTTAGGCTATAACGCTTACCTGATTATGGGGATTATATAAAATACTTTAGTAGTGCCTTAGAAAATAATAAATACCCTATATACGGAGTCTGTAAGCACTTAATAAGGCTCCAATATATTCGATTTCGGAATCATCATTTTAAGGAAAAGCAATGCAAAGCATCATTACTTTTTTTTCTGAGCATCAATTGCAACTTATTGCGATAGCGAAGAATACAATACTTACTTTGTTCATTTTAATTGCCGCGAGTATCGGCTCAAAACTAATAAGGCGCGCAGTACGTAAAGGTGTCTATCGTTTAAGTAAGCAAGACGAAATAATCACTAAACTACTAACCACACTTTCTGGGTATATTATCTATCTTATTGCCCTCGTCATTATTCTTGACCTGTTTGGTGTCAATACAGCGAGCTTAGTTGCACTAGTGGGTGCTGCTGGTTTAGCGATTGGCTTAGCTTTAAAAGACACTTTAAGTAATGTTGCCGCAGGTGTAATGCTACTGTTCCTTAAACCGCTAAAAAAATCTGAGTTTGTAGAGGTATCAGGAAATTCAGGAAGCGTAACCGATTTAGGCTTATTTACGACAGAGCTAGAGACCGCAGATGGAATATTTATTTCTCTGCCCAATAGTACTGTTTGGGCGAGTGCAATAAAAAACTTCAGTCGAAATGCAAAACGAAGAATGGATATTACGATTGGTATTTCTTATGGTGATTCAATTGAAGACGG
The DNA here is from genome assembly GCF_002221505.1 of Pseudoalteromonas nigrifaciens. Taxonomy (NCBI): domain Bacteria; kingdom Pseudomonadati; phylum Pseudomonadota; class Gammaproteobacteria; order Alteromonadales; family Pseudoalteromonadaceae; genus Pseudoalteromonas; species Pseudoalteromonas nigrifaciens. The sequence goes on from NZ_CP011037.1 coordinate 25,376, forward strand.
CTTAGCCGCATTAAGAGAATTAGCTGCGGAAGAATCTCGAATAATAACAACCCCAGAGCCACAATATCTTGTCCATACCCTAGCAGATAGCTCAGTAAACTTGCAGCTACGCGCGTGGGTCCCAACACCTGACTATTGGAATATTTACTGGAAAACACAGCGTAAAGTGAAAGAAAGAGTTGAAAGTAAAGGCATTACGATCCCATTCCCTCGTAAGCGTCTAGCGAACCACACCTAGCATCGATGTTCTGATTATCTAAAAATACCTGCTCAATGATAAATTCGGAGCAGGTGATGAAAACTTACAGAACAAGCGCACAGTGGCAGCAGCTTTTGCTGAAACGCAGTACGTTTAGTGGTACTAATATTGAATTCTGCCAACACCATAATGTCGCTATTACGACTTATTATAAACAACGTGCTTTACTGGCAAAAGACCAGCCTAATTCCACCTTGCCAGTGCACACGCAGTGCCTTACATCATCACGTTTTGTCCAGGTAAAACAAACTACTGAAGTCTGCGCGCAAACTCGTCAAAATACGCTGCAGTTTGATACGCTAACCGGCCAACTCACGTTTCCTATCGATTTAGCGACGGCCGATATCGTTGCCATTATTAAAGGGCTAACGGTATGAGGATGTTCGTTGATGTACCCACCGTCTATTTATGTGCCGATGCCGTTGATTTTCGAAAATCAATTAATGGTCTGGCGGCGTTGGTGGAAGCAGAGCTTGAACTACCCGTGCTCAGTGGTGCGCTATTTGTGTTTTGTAATAAAGGCCGTGACAAACTCAAACTGCTTTACTGGGATAACACCGGTTTTGCACTGTGGTATAAGCGATTAGATAAGCATAAGTTCAAATGGCCCAAACTCATGTCACCCACCATGACCTTAAGCGAGCAGCAATTACACTGGTTATTATCGGGTTATGATGTGATTGGACACAGTAAAATTGATGTCGCAGGTAAGCAAATGCTTTAATATTTGCGATCGATTGATGATCATCAAAGTGAGTTCAGTTAGCACTGCAAAGCCTTTGATGATGCCTTAAAATAGGCGTCATGAAAAATGAACTCGCCCTTAAACAGCGCATTGCTGAACTTGAAAAACTGTTAGCGCAGAAGGATGCCCAGATTGCGGCATTGGAAGAGCGCTGGAGCTTGGCCCAACAAAAACAATTCGGCAAAAGTGCTGAAGGCTTTGCCGGGCAAGGCGAGTTATTCAATGAAGTGGAAGAAATTGTTGAGGAAGTTGAGGCAGAGCAACAATCCATTAGCTATACCCGTAAAAAGCCGGTGCGTAAGCCACTGCCAAAAGACTTACCTCGTGAGCAAGTTATTCACGACATCATCGACAAAACCTGTGATTGCTGTGGCGGTGAGCTACATAGAATGGGTGAAGATAAGTCAGAAAAGCTTGAGTTCATACCCGCTAAAATCAAAGTGATTGAGCATATTAGGCCTAAATACGCCTGCCGTCACTGTGATAAATCCTCAACTCAGACACAGATTAAACAAGCCTCAATGCCTGCCATGCCCATCAACAAAGGCATTGCAACCAGCAGTTTGCTCAGTCAGCTTATCACCAGTAAATACCAATACGGGTTACCGCTGTATCGCCAGGAAGCGATGTTTAAGCAATACGGTATTGAACTCAGTCGACAGACCATGAGCAGCTGGATAGACAAATCAGCCACACTCTTCGCGCCATTAGTTGAACGGCTTAAAGCCGAGCTGTTAAGGCAACCCACGCTGTTTGCCGATGAAACGCCATTAAAGGTGGTGAAATCGGACAAAGTAAACAGTTACATGTGGGTGTATTGCTCGGGTCGAGATTCACCAGACCCGAATAATCCTATCCCTAATATCGTACTTTACGACTTCCACAATAGTCGCGCGGCCGCCTGCGTGGTCAATTATCTTGATGGATATCAAGGGTACTTGCACGTGGATGGCTATCAAGCCTATGCCAGAACAGAGGCAACCTTAATCGGCTGCTGGGCGCATGCTCGTCGTAAATTTATCGACGCGAAAAAGCTACAAGGTAAAAACAAAACCGGCAAAGTGGATGTGGTATTGAGCCTTATCCAAAAACTGTACGGCGTTGAGTCACGCATCAAAGATAAAAGTGTGGATGACAAATATACGGCAAGACAAGAGGTTAGCCTGCCTATTCTTAGCAAGCTAAAAATATGGCTTGAGCAGGATCAGCCAAATTTAGTGGGGAACAGCAAACTGATAGAGGCAGCTAATTACCTGGCAAATCAATGGCACAAGCTCATACGCTATGTTGATGATGGCCGACTTAGCATCGATAATAATAGAGCAGAACGCGCGGTAAAACCGTTTGTGATAGGCCGAAAGAATTGGTTATTTAGCCAAACGGCTAACGGTGCCCATGCTAGTGCCACCCTTTACAGCATTGTGGAAACCGCCAAGATAAATGGTCTAATCCCATTTAATTACATCTGTGCTTGCCTTGATGAACTGTGCCAGCCTGAGCCCGATATCGACAGCTTGTTACCCTGGAATTTTAAAACATAGGTGTAGTTCGCTAGACGCTCACATTCCCTCAACGAGATTTACATATTATTAGTTCAAATCAAAAAGAATAATAAGCAATTATGCACATCTGGTTGACTTGACCATAAATCAGCCAGATGGCGCAAAGAGCATAATTAGTCCAACTAATTAGGGAATTATCATTCGCCCCATATGTCGCTGTAAGCAAAGCGTGACAAGCACTGGATTGACATATCAGTCACTTACAGACAATCCGACACCATACAATGACATAAAATAAAACCATACAGTGACATAGCGGTTAACATTTATATGTATGGACTTCACTGCTTTAGTCTGTCGTTGGTGAATAGCTATCGTCAGAACGTAAACAAAGGTATAGGTAGAATTTCAGTATTTACGATTGTAGAGCTGAATTTCAGCCTATCCTAATACTTGGTTTTCACTCAAACCGAACTTCGTAAAAGTGCCATGAGCAGTCATTCATGATCAACTCGTTTCTGCCCCAAAACGTGTTGAGGCGAATGCCTCAAAAGAGCGAAAAGCAGACAAAAAAAGAGTCGATTCGTTCAAAAACAAATGTCCGCAACACTTTCATAGGTGAAATTTACATGAGCACGGAGAATTTCAATGTCCCTTACTTAAATCCAATTAATGGTTTAAAGGAAAGGGCATTTCTATCAAAGTATTAGCACCGAAAGTCCTTCGCCATGCTGTTGGAGAGACTGCATGTTTTTGTTTAAAATGTAACCTAAATGAAGTGGCGGTTTGAAATCCAACCCGTTCAGCGATTTGTTCAATCGACAATGCGGTGAGTTCTAACAATTCACGGCTGCGCTGCAAGCGCTCATTCACTAACCATTCGACAACAGTCATCCCGGTTGCCTTTTGAAACCGCCTAGTAAAGGTACGTCTACTCATCCCAACTACAGTAGCAAGTTCATCGATACTATGTGGTTTGGCGATGTTCTCACGCAGAAAATCGATCAGTGTGTTAATTTGAGCTTCCGAAGTCGAGCGAGCGATTGGGTGTTCTATAAATTGTGCCTGCCCTCCCTCACGATGGGGCGGAACCACCATTAAACGGGCAAATTTGTTGGCAATTTTCACCCCAAAAAACTTTCTGACGATATAGAGGCAACAATCTAAACTTGCCCCTGTACCAGCTGAGGTAATAAGCCGCTGGTCTTCGCTATAAAGCGCATTGGTGTCTAACTGGATTTGGGGAAATCTGGTTTTAAAATCCTGCTCAGCTAACCAATGAGTACAGGCTTTTTTCCCATCCAGAATACCTGCGTAGGCTAAAGCATAAGTGCCGTAACAAAGCCCTACCAGATAAGCCCCTCTGTTGTAGGCTTCTCGCAACGAATAAAGCATCTGAGCACTGGGTTTTTCATCCAGCTTATGCCAGCCGGGTACAATAACCACATCCATTGTTGCCAGCAGCTCCAGCCCTCCGTCAGGTTGAACAAACATACTCCGCTCGGCGTTGATGGCGCTGCTATCGGGTGCAATTAGAAACAATTCAAACAGCGATTCTTCAGGGAGGATAGACCCAAAAATCATATAGGGTACAGAAACATGAAATGGGCTGAAGGAAGGATAAAGCACCAAGCCAATTTTTAGTTTTGTCATAGCGTCCCCGCAACGTCTGAAAGTTTGAATTCTACTGATGTGGCCCAATACTTTCGAATATTGTCATTTAGGTCAGTTTTTGTCAATTGTATTGTTCTTTATCATAGCCACTGTGTTGAACACCTCACTTAGTTGATATGGAGAACAAAGATGAACTTAAGAACCTTAATGTCCAGTCTAATAGTTGGTAGCGTTTTGTTGACCGGGCCTGCATTAGCTCAGGCAACGCCGGATAAAAACACGCCAGCCCACAAGCAGACACAAATCCAGCTGGTGCGAAATGCGACACTCAAAATTAGCTATGCGGATACCACCTTTCTGCTCGACCCTATGTTGGCGAAAAAAGGAGCTTATCCGGGGTTTGAAGGCACCTACCGTAGTACGTTAAGAAACCCATTGCTGGAATTACCTATGTCTGTTGACGAAGTCATTTCCGGAGTGGACGCCATTATTGTCACGCACACGCACTTGGATCACTGGGATGAAGCCGCACAGCAATTACTGCCTAAAGATCTGCCAATATTTGTGCAGCATGAAGCAGATGCAGCATTAATCAAATCGCAGGGGTTTAAACAGGTTACTGTCATCCATGATCGCACTGAGTTTGAAGGTATTACATTGACTAAAACCGGTGGTCAACATGGTACGGACGACATGTACGCAGTTCCGCAATTGGCCGCTTTGCTTGGTGAAGCAATGGGCGTTGTATTTCAGGCTCCCGGTTACAAAACAACATACGTGGTTGGGGATACGATCTGGAACGGTGTTGTAGAACAAGCTTTAAACAAGCACCAGCCGGAAGTTGTGATCCTGAATACCGGCTATGCACAGCTTGAGGGATTTCCAAACTCTATTATCATGGGAAAAGAAGACGTGACTCGAACCAAAAACATTGCACCTCAAGCAACCATTATTGGCGTGCATATGGATGCAGTGAACCATGCAGCCTTGTCTCGTAAAGAACTGAGAGAATTTGTTAAAGCCAATAGCCTGACGCAAAGTGTCAAAGTCCCAAACGATGGCGAAATATTGAAGCTTTAACAAGCCACAGGATCAATTAATTAATAGCAGCTTGCCGACAGGCGGCTGCTATTGCTTCGGTGTGGTCGGACTGATTCGGACACTTCAATTTAGCCACACTAAGTCCTCTAGAACCTGTGACATCTTGAAACACAAAATTAAGAATCCAGCATTGTTAACTTTTTTCGCAAATCATTGTTGTCTCCAAAATTTTAAAGCCTTTGTTTATCTTCATTAACCTAAGCTTTCATTGAAAAGTTATAATACGACTGCTGCAACTTCTATTGTCTGCTTTTGGCACAGAGCCGTCCTTCGGCTCTAACTCATTTCTGTCCAGAGACGGGTTATGTATATAACTCGCCTTTGCCCCATTGTGGGTTAGAGGCGATAAGCCGCACAGATAAGAAACAAGCCAGTTGACCTACTTTTACTAATCGATAAATGACAATGACTGAAGGTTTGTAATGTGGTAACCATATCAATGCTCATTTTACAATTTCTCGTACTCGTTTATTCAGTATTACTCTGGTAGAGTAGTTATAAATCAATAGCTTTACTTAAGTAAGCCTAAGTAATAGGTTTGTTAAATCTGCCTGTGCGTTTTTGCCAAATATATGAGCAACGCATAAATACTAAGTTGCTAGCACTCTTCATCACATATCGAGGTAGTATGCGTAAAGAAATTCCTGCACCAATTATTGCTGTCTTATCTGATAATTTATGCGACATAGAGTCACATGCTGGATTAGATAATCTTTTTTTGTATGCTGATGCCCCAGGAGAACCACCCGAGGGTTCTAAGCCTGTTAAAACACAAGCATGGTTACGGCGCATAAACAAAGAATCAGATTTCCCTTTAAAAGTTCTAGGGAAACTTATTGAAACATACATGGAACTGCCTGATGAGTTAGAACAAAATAACTATCAGTGGGGTGTAAACGTTTCAGAGCAGAAGAAAGAATTTAAAGTTAAATTAAACGCCATATTAGAGCGCTGTAATTTAACTTACATCACTGGCGGCGTAATATCAGACGGCAGTTCAGCGCCGAGTAAATCATTATCTGAACTAATTAAAGGGCGCGATATTCCTTCAATTGAAGCTGAATTTAACCGAGCATTAGAGAATGTAAATTCAGAGCCTAGAGAGGCTGTTTCAGCTGCATGTAATATATTAGAGTCGATTTTTAAGGTGTATATTGCAGATGAAAAATTACCATTTCCACAAAAACAAGATCTTCAAGGTGTCTGGAAAGTAGTAAGGGATGATTTAGGCTTCGATACTAAACTTGTACAAGATGATGATCTAAAAAAGATAATATCAGGAATGCTATCAATCGTAGGCGGTATTGGCGCATTTAGAACTCATGCGAGCTCTGCACATGGTGAAGGACGAAAGGTATATAATTTGAAGCCACGCCACGCAAGGCTTGCTATTCATTCAGCGCATACTTTAGCACTTTTTGTACTTGAAACATGGGATGAGAAATCCTCAAACAAAGTGCTAACTAGAACCTAAACCTGACGGCTTAAACTATAGTGCTTTTAGCAAAAGATACGCAAAATTCTGCTTTAGCACGCCGCTGGTTAGGTTGGCGTTATCACATACCTGATTGTCATACTTTTCCTAATGGCAATCATTACTCAAAGAACTTTTACCCTAGCGAGCTTATGTCCAAAAACGAGTTTAACCGACCGTCTGCTTCTCGCTCTATGCTGCCACCTAAAAAATTAAGCTTTAAAACGCAGTAAGCGCATATAAAATGCGCTTACTGGGAGTAATTTACTTTAAGCTAACTTTTAAAGTTAGTGCCTAAAGCTTGATACTAGCGCGGGTATACCTGGCAGCATGCCTACCATGGCCATTACGCTGGTTAGTAGTACAAACATGACCAGTGGAATGATCCAGCGGCTCATGCGGGTGAGTTCTTTACTTCTTTCTTTACAGCCAATAAAGCCTAAGTTGTCTAGCAATATGGTGAGTGACCAACCAAATGCTGGGTTAACTAAGCTTGAAGCAAATACTACAATAGCAGCTGATTGGGTGGTTTTACCTACGCGGGTCATTTCCATGCCGGCTTCTAGTAGTGGAATAAATACCCCTACTATTAGCGCTACACATAGCACTGGTTGCCAAATTGCAAGGTCCATAGGGTAGCCCCATACGCCGGCAATAATACAAAATAGTGCGGTTAAAATAGCGCCTGCTGGTATTGGGCGTTTAGCAATGGCTGCTGGCACTATGTAAGTACCCCACGATGATGCAAAGTTAGCGCCGCCCAGTAGCGAGCCAAAGGTTTGCCTAACTGATGCGCTAAGCATGGTGTCGTCTATGTTCATTTGTACTTTTTCGGTACGTTTTGGGTAGCTTATTTTTTGAAATACCTGATGGCCTAAAAAGTCCGGCGACCACATAGCAACAGCAAGCACTGCAAATGGCAGTACTACTACAAAGCTTTCTAGGGTAGGTAGGCCTAACATCCAGCCAGTGTCTTCGCCCCACCAGTACATAGGGTCCATGTTTGGCAGCCCCGGTGCAGTATGAAACTCAAACGGTGCGCCTAATGCAAAGGCTATTGCGCCGCCTAAAATACAGCTAAGTGGTACGGCTAACCAACGCTTTTTAAAATGCTCTAACATGGCATATAAAATTATAGTGGAAAAAATAACAATAAAGGCAATGTGGGTCATATCGATGGCTTCGGCCCATGCAAACAGCTTTTTAACTTGCGAGGTTATGCCTATAAACCCTAGGTAGAGTAAAAGCCCGCCACATACGCCCTTACTGGTTAGTTTAGCCAGTAGGGTTCCGCCTTTACTTATTGCCAAAATTAAACCAAAGGCAGCTATGAGCAAGCCAAATGCCATAGGATGCCCCCCTGCTGCAACTACAATTGGAATTAACGGAATTAAAGGGCCATGAGTACCGGCTAAGTTAGCGGTAGGTAAAATAAAGCCTGAAAACAAAATAATAAAAAAGGCGACGATAAGTAATTCGTAACGCACGTTTTCTAAAACAAAAGCGTCGCTTAACCCCAGTGGGCTTGCAAACGTTGCGGCAATGGCGGCAACCATAACCACTTTACCTATGGTGGCAGCCATTGCAGGAATAGCGTCTTCAAATTCGAACCTGTAATCTCTAAAGGGTAAGTTTGGGCGCCAGCGTTTAGGCTGCATAATTTGCAGCTCGTGTTCTAGGTATTCGTCTCGGCTATTAAACTCAGAGCTAGGCTTGTGTAGATTTTTATAGCTATTGGTAGCGGTTTGAGTATCCGCTCCTGGTTTTGCATCAGATGAAATATCATCTTGCGGCGTGGTATTCATGGCTTCTCCTGCAACATAGTTGCTCACTCAAAATAAAAATACAGCTTTGTTTAAAGCAAATAAAAATTGAGGCGGCAGGATAAAGCAGCTAGCAACAGATTACGATTAGTCAAAGGTCTTGTATGAAACTATTTTGTAACATTTATATTCCTATGGCTGAATTTAGGATTTGGTGCTGTATTTTATTTAATTGTTTATAAACAATGGTTTAAGTTGTTTTATGAAAGTTAAAGTGCAGTGAGTTATTTTTTAGTATTTACAGCAATAATAAAAATTAAAATAACTTTATCTGCATTTATATTATGTTGTTTAAGAAAATAGGGCATTTAGCCATGCTTTAGCTGATAATTTAACTAAAGTTTGGTTATTGATACAAAAATAACGCAGCAAAATAATAACGTGTGGCTTTGCATCTCTCTATAATTAGTGGGCTATTGCATGCGAGCTTAATTGCTTTAACAAGGATAAAAAACAGTTTACTGTTTTTGTTAGCGCTCATCAGATAGAATCCGCCTTATGATTTTTACTTGTTAAGTATTTTCAAAACCGTAACGTTTAAATAGCGAGACCTTCTTATCCTTTTAGAAAATGATACAAAACCAATGAATGATATAACGATAGCAACCCACAACGGTACTTTTCATGCAGATGATGTTTTTAGTGTAGCTGCACTTAAGTATATTTATCCTTCTTTTAAACTTATACGCACCCGCGATATGAAGCTTATAAGCAAAGCCGATGTTGTGATTGATGTAGGTGGCGAGCATAACCCAGAGACAGGCCGTTTTGATCACCACCAACGTGGCGGTGCCGGTGCGCGTGAAAATGGTATTCCTTTTTCTTCATTTGGTTTAATTTGGCAAAAATATGGTCTTGAAATATGCCAAGGCAGCCAAGAAATAGCCAATGCAATTGACTCTGGTTTAGTATCTACTATTGATGCAATTGACTGCGGCCATGTTGAAGGCGTTGCTAAAGGCATTAGCCTTAGCCAAACTATTTCAATGTTTAACCCAACGTGGCAAGAAGAAAGTAACTTTGATGCCTGTTTTGATGAAGCGGTTGAGTTTGCATCGCGCATTTTAACTCGCTTTATAGCTGCGGCTAACGGTGGCATTAATGCAAAAGCAATTGTTGCTAAAGCGATTGAAAATGCAGCTGATCCACGTGTAATTGTGTTAGAGCAATACACACCGTGGAAAAAAACCGTGCATGCGCTTTCTGATAAAGCATTATATATGGTTTATCCTTCGCACTCTGGCCAGTGGATTGTGCAAACTGTACCGGTTGAGCCAGGATCGTTTGAAGACCGCAAGTCACTCCCAAAACCGTGGGCTGGTTTATCTGATAAAGAATTTCAGGACGAAACTGGGCTTGAAGATGCTGTTTTTTGTCATAACGGTTTATTTATTGCTGGCGCAAAGTCGTTTGCAAGTGCGATGAAAATGGCAGCAATGGCGCTAGAAGCTTAGTAATATAGGGCTTTAAAAGTGCTAGTCGCTAAAATTAATATTTACGCGCATAAAAAAACGCTAGCAAGTTAAGCTAGCGTTTTTAATTATGCCTAAAGCCTAAAGCCTAAAGCTTTATTCTTTAACCGCTATGGCTATTTCTACTTCATCAGCACTTTTGTAATATTCGTAGTCGCTGCTGTAGGTACGAGTAAAACGACAGTCGTCTGAGCTAAAGTATTGCCAAATTTCGCCCCACAGGTCGATTACCGCATCGGGCATTTCACCTGTCCCGTTAAATACTAAATAACTCCCTGCCTCGGTAGTTACTTTTACTGACTTTTGATCTCCAATCGATAAGTCGTCGCAACAGGCTATTACATCAAATTCACCGGTTACATCGCTTTCATAGTTAGTGTAAACACCATACGTTTTTGTATTTTTTGTTAGCTGTTGTCCATGCTTTTCACCAAATTTTTGCCAAAGCTCCGTTATTTTTGCAGTGCCAGAGTTCATTTCATCGGCGTTACACGTTCTTACCTTTAAACCAGTTAAAGTTATACTTGGGAGTTGCTTTACTTGCATTATGACCTTCCTTACTTCAATCACTTAGCTTTAACGTAACTATAACGTAACAGAAAAACTATTATGGACTGTAACTATTTATAAGTCCTTTAAATTATTTAATTTGAACTCTGGTTAAGGGATTTATTATTACAGCAATTATAAACTCTCTTTTATTGTGTAAATTACTGTATGCATACGTTTTGCTAATGGCCTGTTGCGATGGTGGCACACGTAAATATTTTCACTTATAGGGTTTGCCAAATAATGAGTTTGTATAAGTTTAGGCTTATTAAACGCACTTATTGCATGCGCAGGTAACACAGTAAAGCCCAGGCCTAAGCTTACCGGCTCCAGTATTAAACTAATTTGATTAGAAAAACCGGTGTGTTTTATTTGCTCTAAATGTTCAAACTGCGGGTAGTTTTCGCTCAACAAAAGTTGCGCGTGGTGTTTAGCGTCGGGGTGAGCAATAAAGCCAAGTTCACATAAAGCTTGCCATGTTGGGGTTTTAATATGTGCAGGGGTAACTAATAGTAACGGCTCTGTACCTATTTTATGGCTGGTTACTTCGCTAAGTGTGGGTGCTTGGGTTAAAAAACCAATGTCGGCATTATGGTTAGCTACAGCCTGCTCAACACTTATATTTGGCGCAAAGCGGTAGTCAATATTCAGCCCTTGGTGCTTTGTTTGCAAAGCTAATAACTGGCTATAAAACTGCAATCCACAACTACCAGGCGACTGTATTTTTACTTTACCGCTGTAAGGCGAGTCGTCTTTTAATTGCTGCTCTAAAAACTGCCACTCTTTAAGTAATAAACTGCCTTGTTGATATAGATTTTGCCCATGCACAGTAAGCGAAAACTGTTTGCCGTGTCTTTCTAGCAAAGCACAGTTAACGTGCTGCTCTAATTTTTTAATGTGTTGGCTTACACCCGACTGGGTCATGTGGAGGCGATCGGCTGTTTGCGTAAAGTGGTTTACCTCAACCAAAGTACAAAACGTATTTAACCATATGGGATTTATCATTACAAAATGTACTCAAAATGATGATTAATGATTATTTTACTTAATTTAACTGGCTTCGTAAACTAAACGCATTAACCAGTAACAAGATAAGCAGGAACATTATTATGAGTCATACCTATCCACGTAGTTTTTCGCATATTGGTATTTCGGTACCAAACGTTGAAAAAGCAGTAGAGTTTTATACTCAAGTTATGGGTTGGTACACTATTATGGAGCCAACCGAAATACTCGAAGACAAAAGCCCAATAGGCGAAATGTGTACTGAAGTGTTTGGTGAAAAATGGGAAAAATTTAAAATAGCGCACTTATCTACAGGCGATCGTATTGGTGTAGAAATTTTTGAATTTAAAAACCAAGAAAACCCAAAAGATAACTTTGAATATTGGAAAACCGGTATTTTTCATTTTTGTGTGCAAGACCCAGATGTTGAAGGCCTAGCAGAGCGTATTGTAGCCGCCGGTGGTAAAAAACGTATGGCCGAGCCACGTTATTACTACCCAGGTGAAAAACCATACCGCATGATCTACATGGAAGACCCGTTTGGTAATATCCTAGAAATATACAGCCACAGCTACGAACTTATTTATAGTGCCGGTGCATACTAAGTTAGTGTGTAGCTAGTATTTAAATATATAAAGGCTGCAGTAAGCTACTGCAGCTTTTTTATTGCCTAAAATTAAGTAGACACCCACACTTATTATCCGAATTTAGGGTATTTGAACAAAACTATTCTTAGTTGAATAGTCACTGGTTTTTAAGTGGGTATTCAGATAGTTAGGTGTCTAGATAATTATTTCAGATAGAGAGTTAAGTAGACACCTACACTTATTATCAATATTTGAGTAAAACTATTCTTGGTTAAATAATCACTGGTTTTTAAAGTGGGTGTCTACTTAATTGGGTTTTAGTTGGTTGCCTTAGCTGCTTCATTTGGGGCAGTACTGTAAACGCCCTTTACAGTATAAAAATAAAGCATAGCCAGTTATTGAGCATCACGTTAATATGGACAAAAATAACACGATAAGAATTATAAAATGTTAAACAAAACCAATGCACTTATTTACTTTTTGGCCTTTAGTAGTGGCTTTAGTATTATGGGAATTGAGCTATTAGGTGGGCGTATTTTAGCGCCGTTTTTTGGTAGTAGCGTACATATTTGGGGCAGTATAATTACGGTATTTATGCTGAGCCTATCGTTTGGTTATTTACTTGGCGGTAAATTGTCAATTAAGCGCCCTAGCCTAGCCAAGTACGGGAGTATTTTTTTATTGGCAAGCATTATGGTGTTGCCCATTGCGTTATTTGCTAACCCGATAATGGAATTTATTTTTACTCACATTGAAGACAGCCGCTATGGCTCGTTACTCGCCTCTACGGCATTATTTTTTGTTCCTACTATTATATTAGGCATGATCTCCCCTTACTCGGTTCGGCTTTTAGTTACCGACAGCGAACACAGCGGCCAAGTTGCTGGCGGGTTATATTTTGTAAGTACCTTGGGCAGCGCACTAGGCACTATTATTACCTCATTTTATATGGTGCTCGCGTTTGACGTAAACGCCATAATAATTGGTTTTGCCTTAACTTTAGCGGTATTAGGCTTACTAGCCATACTGGTAAATAAACTATTTTTAGCGGAGCGTCGTTATGCATAAAAGCAATTTTTACATGGTTTTATATGTGCTGATGTTATTAAGCTTGTTGTTTTCACACTTAAGTGTGGCTAAAACAATACATAGCGAGCGCTCGCTTTATCGTAATATATTAGTGGAAGAAACCGGTAATTTACGCTGTTTAAAGTTTGATGAAAAATCTAGCCAAAGTAGTCAAAGTTGCATGTATATTAACGAGCCAAAAAAGTTAGTTTTTAATTACACTAAATTGGTGTTTTCAAGCTTGTTGCTAATAGATGATCCTAAAAAAGTACTTATTATTGGTTTAGGCGGTGGCACTTTGTCTAACACCATTTCAGAGCTTTACCCTAAGGCAATAATCGAAAATATTGAAATAGATCCTGCGGTAATTAAAGTGGCCCGCGATTACTTTAATTTTAAAGAAAGTACTAAGGTAACGGCAAAAGTACAAGACGGTCGTATTTTTATAAAACGTGCGGCGCTTAAAAAACAGCAGTTTGATTGGATAATTTTAGATGCATTTAATGGCGACTACATTCCCGAGCATTTACTAACTAAAGAGTTTTTTGAAGAGTTAAAAAGTGTGCTTGCGAGTGACGGCGTTATTGCGGCAAATACGTTTTCATCGAGCAAACTGTACGAGCACGAGTCGGCCACTTATAACGCTGTTTTTGGCGACTTTATTAACGTTAGCCGAAAAAACTACAGTAATCGTATTATTTTAGCCGGCAATAAAAGTACCCTTACCCAAGCGCATATTAATAAACGCGTAAGTGAGTTAACCCCTCTGCTATTGCCTTACGGTGTAAATATTAAAGCTATTAGCCAAATGCTGCACTTTACAAAAAATAATCACGATTGGCCTGAAAATACAAAAGTCCTTACCGATCAATACTCCCCCGCTAACCTACTCAACTTTTAGCCTAGGGCGTGTTTGGTATTTATGTGTGGTTACCGCCTTTTTATGGGAGTAACCACACTACACAGGCTCTGCCTTACCTAAAACCAAATATAACGCTGCAAATTAAATCTTAAAAGATCAACAACCCCTAGTGTTTTAGCGGCTAAACCTTTACTAAACCCTAGCTAAATATTTACTTAGCATGCTAACTAATGGTAAAGTGCTTAGCATGCTAAGTAGTTAGAGGTTGAAATGTCTAAACCGGTTCCTTTTCATGAAACACTCGATTTAACCTTGTGTGGCAGTATGGGTCGAGTGCATAGATTATGCCGAGAAGTTGTTACAGTTGCCGTTGAGCCGCTAGGCTTAACTCAATCGCGTTGGATTGCTTTGGTGCATATAAATATGCTGAAAGAGGGAGTAACTCAACAAGCGTTGGCGCATAGTTTAGGCATAGAAATGCCGTCGCTTACGCGTACCCTTAAGCAACTCGAAGAGCTTTTTCTTATTACCCGTCAAGTTGATAAGCACGATAAGCGCAGTAAAAAAATTTATTTTACAGAGCAAGGCCGCAATATATTAAAGGCGGTAGAGGCACAGATCACTGATATTAAAAATCAGCTTTATAATGGACTAAACGATGAGCAGTTAGATGTAATGGCTCATGGTTTAATTAAAATGGAAGACAACGCAAAAAATTATATTAAATATCACAGTTCTAATAAGGTTAACAATGACACCTGATCAAAAATTTGCGCGCTATGTGAGGCTTTCACTCGTTGGATTCATTTTAGTGTTTTTATACTATGTTATAGCCGATATTTGGCTGCCAGTAACGCCACAAGCGCGTGTTTACCACCCAGTAGTACAAATCTCACCGCAAATAAGTGGCCGTGTTACTAAGGTGTTAGTTAGCAATAACCAACCGGTAAAGGCTGGTGATATATTGTTTGAGATAGATCAAAGTACTTACTTACTGGCTGTTGAACAAGCTAAACTAACCCTCGATGATGCCAAATTACAAAATAAACGCCTTGATACTAATGTTAAAGCGCTTGAGGCACAAATTAGTGCAGCTAAAGCAAAACAACATGAGCAAAGCTTATTAAAAAGTAGAGGCGAAAAGCTCTATAAGCAAAACTCTATATCGGAACAAGAGCTGGAGAGTATTCGGGCTAACTTTGCTGCAAGTAAATCAAACGTAGCGGCTTTTGAAGCGCAATTAGCCGAAGCTGTTTTAGCGCGTGGCACATCAGGGGAGGATAACTTAGCGCTGCGCCATGGAGCGAATCAGTTAGCGCAAGCTGAGCTTAACTTATCGTATACACAAGTACGTGCTTTAAGCGATGGTGTGGTTGCCAACTTGCAATTACTTGACGGTGCTTATGCTCTTAGTGGCCAACCTTTGTTAGCTATTGTGGCTAAAAAGGCTGATTTAGTAGCCGACTTTCGTGAAAAATCACTGCTTAATATGCACCCAGGTAGTTTAGCAAAAGTGGTTTTTGATAGCTGTCCCGGTGAAGTATACGACGCAAAAATTAGTACTTTTGAAGCGGGTGTAAGCGATGGCCAATTAAGTGCCAATGGCTTGCTAAGCACTACCGAAACCAGTAACCGTTGGGTACGCGACGCACAGCGCCAACGTATTCATTTGCAGTTATTAAAAAACGATCAAGCGCTAATTGCTAATATGCCTAGTGGCGCGCGTGCTACGGTGCAACTACTTCCTGAGTCAAAATTTGGACAATGGTTAGGCGCATCACAAATACGTTTTATTAGCTGGTTACATTACATTTATTAGTGGAGGCAAAATGAGTCAAAAAATTAGCCAGTCTCCACAACTTGACTCTAACGGCCTACGCCAAGCGCTGCGTATTGCCGGCGGGTGCACGTTAGGGTTTGCTATTAGTAAATTAATGAACTGGCCAAATGGGATTTTTTTTACTGTTTACCCCATGCTGCTATTAGGTTTAGTGCCAACGTTAAATAAATCTGTGGTTAGGCAGTTTTTTGCCAGTGCCGCATTTAGCGCGCTTGTTGTGCTTATATTGCAGGGGTTATTTTCGCACTTGCCGGTACTTATGGTACTGATTGTATTTGCCTGCTTTTGTATTTTATTTTACCAAATGAGTAGCGGAAGTGGCTTTTTGTTTGGTGCCTTAGGTGCGGTTAGTTTATCGATTCAATTACACTTTGCCAGCTATGTAACTGGTAGTAGCAGTATTTATCCGCTTATTTTAAGTAACGGTATAGCCATTATTTTAACTGTAGTAATTGCAGCAGTAATGCATGGTTTATTTCCCGATGTTACTGCGCGCCCTGGGCGTGCAGTGCCAACAAAAGATAAAGCAAGTATTCGCCACGAAGTGCTGTTGTGCTCGAGCGTGGCTACGTTATCGTTTATTGTTTTTCAGGCACTGGATTTACAAGACTCTATTTCGGCGCAGGCGGCATCTATTTTAATTTTATTTTCGTTATGCTGGAAAGCCGCAGGCATAGCCAGTTGGCAGCGTATAATTGGCACGCTTATAGGCTGTAATGCCGCACTTTTGTCGCAGCTATTTTTATACACCCATACCGACTTTTTACTGTTTCCTGTTATTGTGTTGTGGATTTTATCGTTTATATTTAGTCGTTTTCATATTTTAGGTGGGGGGCCGCCGGGCATTGGCTTTGGTGTTTTAACCACGTTTGGTATTTTATTTGGGCAGTCGTTAGCCCCGGGGCAAGACTTGATTTACAGTGCGCTGTATAGGTTTAGCTCTGTGACAGTGGCTGTTGTTATTAGCTTAAGTGCGGTATATGCGATGCATAGATTATTAAATAAATTTAATACTACACGCCATCATACCTACGATTAGCGTTAACATCGATGCTGATTTTGGGTTACAAGCGCTGAGTTTGCAGCCCACTTCCCTTTCTTCTTTAAAGCGCAGCGCCTCATCCCTTTTTTGTGAATAATTTACTTAATGGGCTATTACACAAAAAACAGACGCATATAAAATAGATATCAGAAAAAGAAGAAGTCTTATATCAAGAAAATATTCGGGCTTCGCCCGCGCGTCAGCAAGCTTAACGCCTTACTTTTAAAGCTTAATATTGCCGCGTAACGCTTTGGTTTGGCCGTGTTTGGTTTTTTTATCCATGCGTTTACGCTGCGAATTACGGCTCGGTTTAGTGGCTCTGCGGGCTTTATTTACTTTAGTTGCGCTAATAATTAGATCTTTTAAGCGTTTAAATGCATCTTCGCGATTAAGCTCTTGTGTGCGGTGGCTTTGCGCTTTTATTATTAATACGCCGTCTTTGGTTATGCGGCTGTCGTTTAGTGCAAGTAAACGTTCTTTATAAAAGTCGGGTAATTTAGAGCGGTTAATATCAAAACGAAGATGGATAGCGCTGGCTACTTTATTAACGTTTTGTCCACCGGCACCTTGCGAGCGAACTGCGGTTAATTCGACTTCCCATTCATCAATGGTCACGGTATTTGAAATAGTTAACATTAGACTCAGCTAGTTTTTATAAAAATCTAGTATACCATTTGTAATTAACTATACCCAAATCAAGGTAAGCAGCTATTAATTGGCGTAAATTTAACCCTTAACGGGTTAAGCAGCCCTTTAGGTTGTAACCTAAAGGCGCGGGAGTATATACTCAGTTATCTTGTGTTTATTATAGTGTTTTATGTCTTTATCTACTTTTGCCCCAGTAACCACGATTGATGATCAAAAAAAGCTTTGTGTTTTATTAAGTTTACTTTTAAGTTCTTCATCTTACAGCTATCAAAATTCGCCTCAGCTGTTTTCTAAACTGCTATTTAATCATTTTATAAACGGGTATTCGTTTTCACTCGCCGAAGTAAAAAAAATTACCCGCGAGTTAGAAGAACAATCACTGGTTTGGGAGCAACCGTTTAGGCAAAATCATAAACTTTCTATTGATGCCATCGTATATGCAATTGTAAGTTTGTTAGAGTACTGCCCTGGCTTAATTAAAAGCTTTTTAACGCAAATAACCACCATATACCGCTTTAACGACAGTGCTTTAATGTTTATGTTTGAGCTATTTAATAGCATTGAGAAAAGTGAAGGCTCGCCGTTAGCGTCATCTGCAGAGCCTGAAATTGATCATCACTTTATTAATTTACTAGCACAATCAAAATACAGTAAGCAGCTGTGGTTAGCTTTACCCGCGCAGTGGCAACAAATATGTTTAGAGCATTTTATTCGCGGTGAATTTTTTAATCTAACTGCTGAGCATTCATGGCCATCAATAGTACAAAGTACCGCGACCACTATTGAGCCAAGTAAGCGAATTTACCTAAACGAAAGCTTAGCTACGCTGCTGCAACAACCTGACTATAATGAATTACTCATTGATAAGTCGCACAGTAACTTAGTAATATTTAGTCAGGCTAATAGCCTTGCCATTGACGGCACTCATTTAGAATTAGCGCTGCAACAATTTAAAACGGGGTTAACGCTTTATCGTAAAACCTTTGTTAAGGGTAGCTATCCGTGTGAAATAAGCGGTTTACTGTATATGGTGTGTTTATATGCCAGTGGTACTGAAGCCGATTTAAAACAGCTAAAAACACATAAAAATTGGTATAACAAACAACTCGGCGAGCTCAGTAGCACAACGCAAGCCATTGAATTTTTGTTACTCGCACCCGAAAAAGTAATAAGTTTTGAGCAGCGCTTACTACACGATACGATTGCAAACCTACAGGCAAACCCAAATGCACTAGCGCCTCTTTTTTGCCTATTATTGGCTTTAATAAAGCACGGCAGCGAAGAGCAAATTAATGCCCTTAGAGATAACAGTAAACTGCTGAGCCAATTAATTCATTCAAGCCAACAGCATCAGCACTGGCTAGGTGAGCAGTGCACGCATTTAGCAAATTGGCTAACGCACGATACACCATTGCCAGATACCGGTTTATTACAGCATTTTAAACGCGTGCCACAATGGCAGCGTTGGTTAAATGAAGTAAGTAAAATAGATACTCCAACGCAAAATGAGCGCCTAGTTTGGCAGCTAGACCTTACCCATTTAGACCTGCCACTTATTCAAGCCAAAGTGCAAAAACACAACAGCAAAGGCGAATGGACTAAAGGCCGTAAAGTAAATATTTATGATCTTGACAATGCTCAATACCGACATTTACTTAGCCCAGCCGATCATAATTTAGTGCAAGTAATTAGTAATCATGCGGGCTTTGGTTACAGTGAAGTACAAGCAACCAGCGCGGTGTTGCAAGCGCTAATTAACTTCAAAGGGCTTGAAGACATTAAAGGTAATTTAGTTACGCTTAACAAAGGTGAGTTTATAATTGAAATTGGGCAAAATATTAACGACTGTTACCAATTAATTATACAGCCTAAAATTACCGACATAGACGGCGACTTTTTACTTACCCACAGCCACGCTAATAGTTACCAAGTATTTGTAGTAGACGACAAACAACACAAACTAAATAGCCTGCTTGCTCAGCAACCTAATAACTTAACAGAAGAAAAACTGCCACAACTTAATGCGGCATTAGAGGCCTTGTCGGAGGAGCATTATATTAGCAGTAGCCGCAGCGAGTTTTCTGCGGTTAATAACGTGCGCCAAGGGCTTGTTGATTTAGCCGCAGTAATTAAGTTAACCCCAATGGGTATAGACGTTAACTTTTATACTATGCCATTTGGTGTTGACGGCCCATGGGTTGAGCCCGCAATAGGCGCAATAACCTTAGCCTATAGCGATAACGAGCAAGCCGATAACAGCGTTGTAAAACGTGATTTAAAAGCAGAAAAACGCGCTTTAAAAAACCTACTTAGTAATTTAGCTGGCGTATTTGCCGATCAAGAGCATCCGCAGTATAACAGCGCGCATCAGCAGTTTTATTTACCAGAAGATATTAGCCAAGCCATAATACAATTAGAAGCCGCGCAAAAAGACAACGCACTAGTATTAAGTTGGGATGAAAACGCCCAAGGTATGAAGGTTGCCAATAGTAAGCACCTTTCTCTTAATTTAAATGATGATAACGATTGGCTCAGTGTTAGTGGTAAATTATCGCTCCCCGATGGTCAAATTATTGCTTTGCAAACACTCCTTAAAGCCCCGCGTCGTGGCAGTATTATAGAGTTTGACGAAAATAACTCGTTATTATTAGATCAGCGCCTAACTAACTTATTAAATCGCTTAGAGGGCATGCAAAGTAAAACTAAAAACGCCCCCGACGATCAACTTCGTATTGCTAATGCGCGCGCTCTTCCTTTGTATCACAGTGCTGCAGAATTGAGTGATGTTAGCTTTGGTGCAAACTGGCAACAGCGCTTAGCTAAATTTGAGCGCCCAAGTGAACCCGTATTACCCGCGCATTTAGTTAATATATTACGCGACTACCAAGTGGTTGGCGTAAAATGGTTAATGCAACTGGCTAACTGGGGGTTAAATGCCTGTTTAGCCGATGATATGGGCTTAGGTAAAACGCTACAAACACTCAACGTATTACAAATGCGCAGTGCTTTAGGTGCCAGCTTAGTTATAGCGCCAAAATCGGTATGTCATAACTGGCAGGTAGAGGCTGCGCGATTTACCCCTACCCTCAATATTAAAACTATTGATAATGCAGCCGCAACTGATGAGGTGCTAGCCGGTGCTACCGCTAATGACCTAGTAATTGTTAGTTATGGCTTATTACCTTTAATAGGGGATCAATTAGCTGCGTACGAATTTGCCAATATTGTACTAGACGAAGCACAAGCCATTAAAAATCCATTAAGCCTTCGTGCTAAAGCTGCTTTTGCACTTAATGGCCAGTTTAAAGTTGCGCTTTCGGGCACACCTATCGAAAATCATTTAGGTGAACTGTGGAGCCTATTTAACTTTTTAATGCCGGGTTTTTTACATTCATTAGCTGAGTTTAAAAAGCGCTTTGGTAATGCCGATAAAAACCAGCAGCAGGCTGATACGCTAAAAACATTAATTGCGCCGTTTATTTTACGCCGTAATAAAAAAACGGTACTGACCGAGTTACCCGATAAAACCGAAATAAACCTTACTTTTGCGCTCAGCGATAAAGAGCAAGCTCTTTACGAAGCCACTCGCTTAAACGCGCTTGAGCAAGCCAGCCAAGAAGACAGCCAATACATTACTATATTGGCGTCATTAACTAAATTGCGCCGCGCGTGTATTGCTCCGCAGTTATTAATTGAAAACAGTAAGTTACCGTCAAGTAAACTCGACACCGCCGAAGCAATAATTGAAGAATTACTTGAAAATGATCACCAAGCACTTATTTTTAGCCAGTTTGTTGATGTACTTAAATTAGTTGAACAGCGACTAAAAAAACGCGGTATAGCATATTGTTACCTTGATGGCAGCATGAGCAGCAACAAACGCAAGCAACAGGTTGATAAGTTTCAGGCAGGTGAGGCGCCTTTATTTTTAATTAGTTTAAAAGCTGGCGGCACCGGGCTTAATTTAACTGCCGCCGACTATGTGCTGCACTTAGATCCTTGGTGGAACCCCGCGGTTGAGCAGCAAGCCTCCGACAGAGCGCACCGCTTAGGGCAAACACGCCCTGTAACCGTGTATCGTTTAATTGCGCAAAACACCATAGAAGAAAAAATACTGCAACTGCATGAGCACAAACAAGCCCTTGCCGACAAAGTACTCAGCGGCAGCAGCAACACCGGGCAATTATCAAAAGATCAGTTATTGTCTTTGTTGCAAAATCAGTAAAAATAAAGCGTTTAGTACTAAGTGCGATTTAAAGTCGCACTTACAATAAAATTTAAGCACAGCCATAGGTTTACTCGAAGTTGCTAAGCTTGCTGGCGCGATATTTTCAACGAAAATATAATTATTTAAATGTTTGCATTAGATACGCGTAATATGAGTAGACAAAAGCAAACGTACTTGGTTTTACTCGTAGGCAAGCTATGCTTGCTGGCGCAATATTTTCAACGAAAATATAATTATTTAAATGTTTGCATTAGGTGTGCGCGGCAACAAGCTACTTGCCTACAATAATACCTCTGCTACGCGTTTTTTTAACTCTGGCAGTACCTCCTGTTCAAACCAAGGATTCTTTTTAAGCCAAATATTATTACGCGGGCTGGGGTGTGGTAGTACTAAATGGCTTGGCCAATAGTCACGCCACGATTTTACTAACTCAGTAAGCGGTAGCTTTTTAGTGTCGGGTAAATGATAAGCCTGAGCATACTTACCTAGCACAATAGTGAGCTGTAAATTAGGCAAGGCGGCTAAAAGCTGCGCGCGCCAAGCTGGGGCACATTCTTTACGTGGTGGTAAATCGCCCGACTTGCCTTTACCCGGATAGCAAAACCCCATAGGTAAAATTGCAATGTTATTGGCATCATAAAACTGATCGTTAGTAAGCCCTAACCACTGCCTTAGGCGTTCACCGCTTTGATCGTTAAACGGTATACCGCTTTGGTGTACTTTTATACCGGGCGCTTGGCCTGCAATTAATATTCGGGCGTTAGGGTTAAATTGTATTACGGGGCGCGCTCCTAACGGTAATTGCGGCTCGCAGATCACGCATTTACTAACTTGAGCTACTAATTCATTCAATTCTATCTTTTTTGACTGTTTTTCACTCAAATTTAGGCCTCTATTCGTTATTTGTGGTATTGAGTTGGTAAAAAATCGGTTTATTTTAGCGTGCCTAACTACTAGTTAGTATAATAGTGATCTATTACTGGTTATGCACTTAACCTATTATATAACCTAGTGTTTTTCAGCCCATACTGCAAACTCATTACCGCTTGGCTCGGTAAAATGAAACCTACAACCGCCAGGAAATTCAAAAATAGGTTTAATTACTTTACCGCCGTATAAGGTTACTTTTCTTTGTGTTGCATGAATATCGCTGCTGTAAAAAACCAATAGCGCCCCACCCTCTTCAGTACTCGATTTTAACGGCGATTGGTAAAACCCACCATTAAGCTCTTGCCCGCTAAAAGCCGTGTAGTCTGGGCCGTAGTCGGTAAATTGCCAATTAAAAACTTGGCTAAAAAACGCTTTAGTTGCGGTTAAATTAGCGGCTGGAAACTCTACATAGTTTAGCTTTTCGTGATTATTCATCATTATTCTACTTACTATTTTTAAAGGGTAAATTAACCATAAACCTAAGTTAACTACCAAGCAAGGCGCTTAAGCGTATTTGGGATCAATATTATACTAAGTTAAAGTTAATTTACACATGCAAATAGGAATCACTATCTTTTGTATTCATAAACTATATAATAGCACTTTTATTTTTCGCCATATTTAAGGGATTGACTCATTATGCAGGCTTCATCACTTAGTTTAGGGTCAACTAAGCTGCTTTTATTAAAGCCGCTTTTGATATTTCAGCACATAAGCCATTTTAGTTATGCTTTTAAAGTGTGTTTACGCTTTTTAATTGCCATTGTCGGTGGCTACTTTTTTACCGCGGTGAGCTGTTCGCTACTGAGCGCTATTTTGCCACTAAATAAAGCGGATGCAGTTTTGATGAGCGTGTCGTTAAGTATTTTAATTTATACGCTGGTATTTATTTACGCTTTTTATGTTAAGTCATTAAAAACAGTATGGATCAGTATTTTACTAGCTACTGCAGCACAATTAATTTTATTAGCACTAATAAAGGGTTGGGTATGAAGGATAGTTTTTTTCGTTCAATGACCTGGTTACATACCTGGGTTGGGCTATTAGTGTGTTGGTTACTTTATTTGATCTTTTTTTCTGGTACGTTGAGCTTTTTTAGAGACGAAATGAGTTTATGGAATCAGCCCGAAATTCATAATATTCAAGCACAATCTGATCGTATAAGTGCCCAAAAACAGCAAATAATTACAGGTTTTGATTACTTAAACGCTCAAGCAAGCAATGCCCCAAATTGGCGTATAACACTTCCTGAACAACGCGTACCTTACTTAACCTACGGCTTTGCAAAACCTAAAGAGCCGGGCCAGCGTAGAAGTAAATTTGAAGACACGCAATTAGATCCAAATACTATGCAGCCGCTTGCATCTTTTAGAGAAACCAAAGGCGGTAACTTTTTTTATCGCCTGCATTTTGATTTACATTACATAGATGTTATTACAGCGCGCTGGATTGTGTGTTTTGCAAGTTTATTTATGCTGATTGCCATTGTGTCGGGGGTGGTGATCCACAAGCGTATTTTTAAAGATATGTTTACCTTTAGGCGCAATAAAGGCAGCCGTACATGGCTCGACGCTCATAATATAAGCTCAGTATTAGCCCTGCCCTTTCATTTAATGATTACCTACACTGGGTTAATTACCTTAATCTTTATGCTGTTTCCTTACCCGGCAGAAACTAGTTACGACAAAGGTATGCGAGACTTTTTTAATGATGTTACCCCGCGTAATAATGTAACTGACAAAGCGCAGGGTGCAGCGCCTATGGTAAAAGTAAATAGCATTTTAGATCAACTTTATACTAAGTGGCCAAATGCTGATATTCGCCGTGTACAGGTAAGTAATCCTAATATGGCAGCATCAACTATCACTGTACTAGTTAGCCCACAAAAAGCATTTCGTGACCAAACGCCGCGGTTAATATTTAGTGGCGCCACAGGGGAGTTAGTAGCCCAAACCGATGAAGAACTAAGTGCAGGCAAAGCGCTTTATGAATCGTTAAACTCAATGCATACCGGGCGCTTAGCCGAACCATTACTTCGTTGGCTCTACTTTTTAGGAGGTATTGCGGGTTTTGTAATGATTGCCTCTGGCTGCATTATGTGGGCAAAACGTTTACGTGAGCGAATGAAAAAAAATGCTCACCCATCGTTTGGCTTAAAATTAGTAGAAGGATTAAACCTAACTACTTTAATGGGGCTTCCATTAGCTACCTGTGCGTTTTTTATTGCTAATAGAGTACTTAGCCTACAAGTTGCCGGGCGTGCTGATAAAGAAGTGTTGGCGTTCTTTTTAACCTGGCTTGTGGTGGCTATTGTAGCGCTTATAAAGCGTGATAGAGTGCAATGGCGAGTTATGGCGGCAATAAATGGTTTAGCCTGTTTAGCAGTGCCTGTAATTAATGCGCTAACAACTAACGGTAATATAGTTAGTTATTTAATAAATAAACAGTGGGCGTTATTCACCTTTGATGCGCTGTTTATACTCTCAGGCATATTGTTTTTTATACAAACCGAAAAATTACGTACTGCCAAGCCAACTACAAAAGCGATAAAAAAAAATACTAGTTCTGACTTAAAAGGACAAAAAGCATGATGGAGTTATTACAATTTAGCCTCTGTTTGCTGGCTTTTAACGCGTTTGCGTTGGCTAAATTTAATCATTTTAAAGATGTTTTTAAAAAACGGCCGACTAATTTGCAAAGAAAATACCTCCTAGTTACCGCTTGGATCAGTATTTTACTAAGTCTGCTCCTTTGTGTGAATGATCAAAGCGGGTATGGTGCGTTGCTTTTTTGTGGTTATATGTCGCTAAGTACTTTAATTATAATGGTTTTTTATAATTTTATAACTCAGCTTGTTAAAGTTTTTAGTGTGTTAAATTTGGTTGTAACAGCCTTAACTACTCTACTTTTAGTATTAAACTAGGCTAAGTTAGTAAAATACTGATCTGCTAATGTAGTTTTAAATAAGTAGTAAATAACTAAAATGGGAAGCTCATTGCTTGCCATTTTAGTTATTGCGAGCATTAAGTTTAAATAGTTATTACAATTGCTCTAGCGGTAAATATTTACTGTAAACCCCCTTTACATTTATTTTTGCTTAACCCAAATAATTTGCTCAGTTGCAAAGCCTAAGTCTTTAACTGTTTTTAAAAAGTGCTCTTTTAACTCATCGCCTACCTGTGGCGTACGTGATAAAAACCATAAGTAATCTTTGTTATAACTCGTTATAAATGCATATTGGTAATCAGCTTGCTCAAGTTCAAAAATAACGTAAGCCCCATAAAATGGACCAAAAAACGATACTTTAAAATGTCCTATGTCAGAATCCCCCACAAATTTTGCAAGGCCTTGAGCATTCTTCCATTGTTGTTCTTTAGTAATATAGCCCTTATTAATTACCTTTACAGTGCCATCGTCATTAATAGTATAGTTAGCAGTAACCTGCTCCATACCCTCTTCGAACGAATGATTTAGCCGTGCTATTTCGTACCATTTACCTTGATATTTTTGTAAGTCAAAGTTTTTAACCGCAGTGATCCCTTCTGGCGGACTAGTACATGCACTGAGTGAAAATAGTGTAATGGTGAGTAAAAAATATTTTATTTTGTTCATTTAAGCTCCTTTTTGAGTGGTTATTAATATTACGTAATAGCTATAATAAAGTTTGCTAGCCGATTAAAAAAAATTGCTATAGGATCAATTAAATACTAGAGCAATTTAAAGATTTAATCATGAAAATTTGGGTAGATGCAGACGCGTGTCCAGTGGTTATCAAAGAAATACTTTTTAGGGCCGCTGAGCGCACACAAACCGAAACCATATTAGTGGCTAATCATGCCATGCGTATCCCGCCATCAAAATATATTAGCCGCTTACAAGTGTCTTCGGGTTTTGATGTTGCTGATGACGAAATAGTAAAACGTATTGCTAAAGGTGACTTAGTGATCACCGGCGATATTCCACTGGCCAGTGAAGTAATAGACAACGGCGGGCAAGCACTCAACCCGCGTGGCGAGCTTTATACTACTGAGAATATTCGCTCAATACTTAATGTACGCGACTTTATGGATACCATGCGCTCGAGCGGCGTAGAAATGAGTGGCGGGCCGCCGCCGCTTAGCCAAACCGATCGCCAAAACTTTGCTAATAATCTCGATCGTATTTTAGCGCAAAATAAGGCAGGCTAATTTGAGCAAGCAGTTAATTGGTTTAGGTGACGAGCAATTTAACGTGGCGGTGTATGTAGCAAAGGCCCCGCCAATGCCCTACTTCGAAACGCTCAACAGCCTAGAGCCCGTTATTAATGAGCAAATAAATACTATAAACCAACATTGCGGTAATGGTTGGCGTAAAGTATTTAACGTATACGCTAAAGTATTGTTTGCCCTGCCTAGTGAGCATTACTCATTTGCAAAACAAGCACCTACTTGGCAGCAATATCGCGATGAATTTTTACTTCAAAAAAACAGTAAAACCGCCCTACTGTTTAGCGCGCCTAATCTTACTATTACTTCTGCAGATAAAGCTTCTAGCAATAAAAACCAACTGCACATAATTGCCGGGCGCACCCACGCTAAAAATTTACTCCAACACGGTAAATTACAAACGCAGTTTGATTGGCTCGATGACGAGTTTGCAATAGACGCTATTAATAATATTATTGTGTGCCCGTATTTTGATTACAGGCAACTAAGTAATATAAAAATAGCGAGGCTTAGCGAGCTTGTCGCGCAACTTAAAAGTAGTTTATGAGCGCTACAAACAATTCAAAAAATAGTACAAGGAACAGTTATGGCCGGAATTTTAGCTATAAACGAATTATTAAAATCAATGCAGCCTGTGCTTAATCAAGGCGAATATATATTTTGCTGTTTGGCAGGCTCACTTGCCGATTATGTTCATTTAAACCCACTTGCTACTTACGCTGAAGAAGAAGGGCTAACCCTTATTTTGAAAGCTGAAACTGCCGATAAAGCAGGAATTACTTACGAGGGAAAATATAGTTTAATTACTCTTAACGTACATTCCAGCCTTGAGGCTGTAGGCTTAACAGCGGCAGTATCTGCCAAACTGACAGAGCATGGCATTAGCGCTAATGTGGTAGCTGCGTTTTATCACGACCATATTTTTGTACAAGCAGATAAAGCCCACGCAGCGTTAAATGCGCTGAAAGAGATTGGTTAGACTAGCTTGGCTTTAAATGTTAAATGAGAGCTATTTTAAGGTGATATACAATGATCTGAGTGATGGTGGCATTCGTTCTTCGGGTGGCGCTTCGCTTAACTGACCTGCGTTTTGTAACTTTCTTATGTTAAAGCTTTTAAAAGCGACGCTAACAAATTCTTTAAGATGACACCCACCCTAATATTTGCAATATCAGCATGATTAACTAAGCTCTGGCTAGAATTCTTTAAATAGACACCCACCCTAATATTTGTAATATCAGTGTAATTAACTATGCTCTTTTTAGAAAACTCTTTAAGATGACACCCATTTTAATATTTGTAATATCAGCATGATTAACTAAGCTCTGGCTAGAATTCTTTAAACAAACACCCATCTTAATATTTGTAATATCAGTGTAATTAACTATGCTCTTTTTAGTGCAATAATTAAGCAGGGTGTCACATGGCTATCGCAAGAAAGCGTCAGGTAAGTTTGGTCGATACAAAATACTACCACTGTATTTCGCGCTGTGTACGCCGTGCATTTTTATGCGGCGTAGACAACTTTACTAATCAATCGTATGAACATCGCAGAGGGTGGGTTGAAAGCAAATTACTTGCCCTCGCTAACGTATTTTGTATCGATGTGTGCGCATATGCAGTAATGAGTAATCACACCCACTTAGTACTCTATGTTGATGATAAAAAAGCCAAGCGACTAACCGATAAAGCCATTATTCAGCGGTGGCACAGGCTTTGTAAAGGCACTGTTCTCACTAACAAATATCTGCAAGGTGAAGAGCTAAGTAAAATTGAATGGCTCTTTCTAAATGAAACAATCAGTGAATACCGAGAACGCTTAGCTAATATCAGTTGGTTTATGCGCTTATTAAATGAAGACATTGCGCGCAGAGCTAATAAAGAAGATAACTGTACCGGACGGTTTTGGGAGGGACGTTTTAAATCACAAGCCCTCTTAGATGAAGCCGCATTAATCGCCTGTATGGCATATGTTGATTTAAACCCAATAAGAGCAAAGGCAGCAGCAACACCAGAAACATCAGAGCATACCAGCGTAAAAATACGCATTGAAAGTGCCACTGCAGGTAAGCAACCGAAGCAACTCCTGCGCTTTTCAGGTAAATCAAAAAAGCACATGGCAAAAGGATTACCCTTTGCGCTTAAATCTTACCTTGAACTAGTAGAATTAACTGGACGTTGTATACGCGAAGGCAAGAAAGGCCATATTGAGAGTATCACTTTACCCCTGTTACAAAGAGTAAACATTACCCCCGAAAACTGGCTAAAACTCACCACACAATTTAGTCGCGTATTTCATGGTGCAGTAGGTCGCCCAGCGTCGCACGAAGGATACTGCGAACACCTAAACAGAAAGCGGCGCGCCAACGTTAGTAACTGCGAAAAGCTACTGGCTTAAAATTTCACTTCAAAAACTCTCCGTAATTCCCTTCACTGTGAAAGCACAGTATTTCGCATGTTTAAAAATGAGTGAAAAGTAGATAAATACAGCGTTATTTGAATAAGCAGAGGGATTTTAAAAATTAAGGATGCTTTTAAGCCTAGCAATGTTTGTTTAGATAAACACCAAAGGTATTAATAATTAGGGTGGGTGTCATTTTAATTTTCCAAAGAGATTAATAATTAGAGTGGGTGTCAATTTAATTTTTTGGCTTTGAGTGTTAAGTGAGAACTATTTTAAGTTGATATAACAATGATCTGAAGTAATGGTGATATTCGCCCGTCGGGTGGCGCTTCGCTTAACCGACCTACGTTTTAAATATATTTGAGGTCAAGACAATATTAGTAATAAAAAAGCCTAAGCGGTGTTTAAAGTACTGCTTAGGCTTTATTTTTTATGCGTGTATTACTGTAAGTGTACTAGTAGCTTTTGTGCGCTATCAAACAGCATTAAAGAGCCTAAAATAAATAATATAATGGCAGAAAGTCGACCAAATTTAATCGCAAGTGCCGGGTTATTGCTTAATATTTTTCGGGCGCTAACACCAATAAACCAATATACAAAGCCACAGCCAATTAAATGAATTACGCTTAATACTAACAGCTGCTCGGTGTTCGAAAATGAAAAGGTCGGAAATACAAATTGTGGCAATAATGCTAAAAATAGCAGCATTACTTTAGGATTTAACCCGCTAATAATAAAGCCTTTTTTCATCCACTTTAATGGTGTTTCGCCTAATTCACTAGCAGCGCCATTATATACTGCGGGTACTGGCGGGTTTTTATAAAGCGAAACCGCGATCCAAACAACATACAGTGCGCCAAATAAGGTTAAAAATTTCATTAACATCACATGTGAAGCTAAAATAGCACCCAAACCTACCACTACAATCAGCGCGGCAATAAGGTGGCCTAACAAGAGCCCTGAAACTGCCGGAATAATTTTATCTCCCGCAATTCCTGCGCTTATGGTATACGCCCAATCAGCACCAGGGGTAAGTACAAACAATATTGACACCAGCCAAAAAGAAAAAATAACATTAATATCCATCAACAATGACCTAAAATAATTGGGAGCTTATTTTATTGCTTTCTTATGGGGAAAAAATACTATATTTTACCTTATTAAACGCCATTATTAGGAAATAATTGAATATGGATAGCATAGATCGGAAAATTCTTGCTGAGCTGCAAGTTGATGGCCGACTCACTCTTTCAGAACTTGCAGATCGCGTGGGGCTTAGTGTTTCGCCATGTCACCGCCGAGTTAAAGAATTAGAAAAAACCAAAGCTATTGTGGGCTATAGGACGGAGATCTCTCCAGAAAAAGTAGGGCTTAATTTTTCTGCGTTGGTTTTTATTACTATTAAAGAAGGTGATAAAGCATCGTTGGCTAAACTTGAATTAGCAGTTGAAGATATTCCACAAATAACTAATGCGCAGCGTTTGTTTGGTACACCTGATTATTTAATACATGTGGTGACTAGGGATTTAGGCGCGTTTCAAAAATTATACGATGATAAACTGTCGGCGCTGCCAGGCGTGCAACGTTTAACCTCAACCATTGTGATGAAAGATATTGTTCGAGCCCGAAACCTGCATTTTTAATTATATACCCCATTAAAAAAGCCCTGCGCTAGGCGGGGCTGTTTAATATTTAAAGCTTAGCTACTAGGTGGTGTAGTTACTAAGTTACTAAGTTACTAAGTTAAGCAGTTACTAAATTACATAGCCGCTAAAACCTAGCGCTTTAAAGTACAATTTAGGAATAGTGCTAAATCCACACTCATGCAGTAGCTCGCTAAAACGCATGCGATCTAACGGATAAAATTCATTTTCTAGGCTATGACGAATATGAGTTTGTCCAGCCTCACCTAAGCCTAGTTTTGCACAAGTTAAAAGCTGGGCATCACGCTCAAATAAGGTTTCTGGGCGCATTAAATCAGCAATATACAGCGCAGCATCTTTGTTCAGACTTGCTTTAATGTTTTTAAGAACTTGCTTTTTATCGCCATTATCTTCTACAAACTGTAGCACTAATAAGCATAAGGCTGCATCGGCTTTAGTTTTAAGTTTTTCTAAAGGTCCGCAATGTACAGTTACTCTATCGCTTATTCCTTGCTCAGCAAACTTATCGCTAGCAACACTAAGCATGTCGTTTGAGGTATCTTGTGCGGTAAACTTCCATGTTGGATTAATGCTAGCTAATTCAATTACCTCTTTGCCAGTCCCCGCCCCTACCACTAAAATATGTGCGTTATCTTTTAATGTGGCTTGCAGTTGCGCATTAGTTAGTTGATGCAATAACTCGTAGCCTGGTACTAGTCGCGTAATGCGGCTATCGTATTGTGTTGCTTGATCATCTGTAAATGTTGGCATTATTACTTCCTTTATAGACCCCAAGTTTTTTGGGGATCATAAATACAATGGGTGTTATCAATATAAATTAACCTCACACAATTTCTACGCTAGAATAACCGCCCGGCTTTTTAGCCACATGGACTTGTGTTGCTACGCGCTCACTCATTTCGCTTACATGCGATATAACACCTACTTTTCGCCCTTGTGCTTGTAATGAATCAAGTGCATCCATTGCAACACTGAGCGTTTCGCTGTCTAACGTACCAAACCCTTCGTCAATAAACAAAGAATTGATTCGTACTTTGTTTGACGACAATGAAGCAAGCCCTAAAGCCAGCGCCAAAGAGACTAAAAATGATTCACCACCAGAGAGCGTATTTACAGAGCGTTGCTCATCGGCCATGTCGCGGTCAATAATAGCAATATCTAAAGAGTGCTCAATAGCGGTTAATTCATAGCGTTTATTAAGGGTTTTTAAATGACTATTTGCATAGTGCAGCAGTATTTTTAAAGTTTGCGTTTGCGCTAAATTACGCATGGTTTTACCGGTTGCATCGCCTAATACTTTATTAAGTAAATGCCACTGATCAACTTGCGTTTTAAGCGTAGTTAACTCAGCTTGTTTGCCTTTGAGCGTTTTAGCATTTTGGTTGTGTTGCTCAATAGCGGTATTAGTGGCAAGCAAGCTATTTTGTAGCTCTGTTTGCTGGGTATTTAATACATTTAGCTGCTCAGTTAACTCATCGTGGTTTTTTGAAGGTTTGTCAGTATTTTGATGCTCAGTGTACGATTTTTGTTGCTGTTTAAGCGCCGCATTTGTATCGGTTAGCGTTTGTGATACTTGTTCAAACTGTTTTAAGTGCGCTTTAATTTGCTCGCTACTTAAGGTTAGTAAAATAGTGACCTGTTCGTGTGTTGCATCGCTATGTTGCGCTTTAAAGTCAGTAAACCACTCTAAGTAACGTGCCTCAAGGCTGGTTAGCTCCTGGGCGTGCTCTTGCAAGCGTTGCTCAACATTTTTAAGTGTTATGGCATGCTCGTCGCGCTGTTTAATTGCTTTTTCGTGCGCTTGTTGGCTGGCATTTAGCTGTGTTTGACATTGCTCAAGCTGCATGGCTAGTTTGGTTTGATAGTCGCTTGCGCTTATTTGCTCATTATTAAATAAAGCTAAGCGCTCGCTTTGCGTAATATTTTGCTGTTGCTGCGCTTTGGCTAAATCGTCATTTAATGCTTTAAGTGCGTGCTCACTTTTAGTGATTAATGGCGTTAATTGCTGTAGTTGCTGGTTTGCACTGTCGAGCTGTTTTTGGCTTTGCTCAAGCTGCGTTAGTGTTTGCTGGTATTGCTCAACCTGTTTGTTTAAATCGCTTAGGGTAAGCGATTCACTTTGCAGCTGCTGCCAAAAATCGCTGTGTTCAAATTGCGCGTTAAGCGCTGCGCTTAGCTCGTTTATTTGTACGCTTAGCTCGTTATGTTTACGGCTTAATTGGTTTAGCTGATTAGTTAACTCAACATGCTGGTTTTGTAATTGCTGCTGTGCGTGTTGCTCGGTTTTTAAAGCATTAAACTGCTGA
Organism: Pseudoalteromonas nigrifaciens; assembly: GCF_002221505.1. Lineage (NCBI taxonomy): Bacteria > Pseudomonadati > Pseudomonadota > Gammaproteobacteria > Alteromonadales > Pseudoalteromonadaceae > Pseudoalteromonas > Pseudoalteromonas nigrifaciens. Next base: position 58,704 of record NZ_CP011037.1, read on the forward strand.
TTTACTTTTTCTTGTAAGGTACGCAGCTGTGTTTGTACTTCAAAGTACTGGGCTTTTTGCTCGCTGAGTTGCTTATAGGTTTCATCAAGCTTCTCGGTTGTTAAATCGTTAAGCTCGGTGCGTGCGTCTTGCATGGTCGTTTTAATTTCTAGCTGCTTAGCCTGTGCAATTTGTATTGCTTGGCTATGTTGCGTTTGCTCGGCCACTAACACAGCATGTTGTGTTTGGTGCTGATGCAGCTGGGTTTGGGCGCTATCGCGTTGCTGTTTTGCATTGTTATAAGCTGTTTCAAAATCGGCTATTAAGTTATTTAATTGCTGGTTTTGAGTGCTTGCATATGGGTGCTCAGTTGCACCGCACACTAAACATGGCTCGTTAGGAGCAAGTTGTGTACGTAAGTGTTCTACATTTTCACTGGCGCGAAGGCGTGCTTGGCTAAGCGTGTATTCGTTGTGCTTAAGCGTTTGCTCGCACGAAGCCAAATTTTGTAATAATGCGTTTTGCGCTTGCTCACTTTGGATAAGTTTTTCTGCAACGCGTGTTTGCTGTTGTGTGCTGTATTTTAGTTCATGATTAAACTGTTTATAGCGCTCGCGTTGATCTTTTAAGTAATCAATATTTTTAAGCTTTACATCGCACTGTTCAATATTAAATTGGCGTTGCTGCTCATTTAATTGGTTAAGATTTTTTTGCTCACTAGCAAGTAGCTGTTCTTGTGACTCAACCTTTGCATTTTGCGCGGTTAAAAGCGTCGCTTGCTTAGCCTGCTCAGCCACTAACTTTTGGTTTTGATGTGCCGTTGTTTTTAATTGCTCAGTTGCGTTTAAAAACTGATTAAAACTGTGCTGATAGTAATTCCAATCATTGGCTAAAGGTTTTAATTGTGTATGCGTAGTTAACCACTGCTGATGCTGGGCACTTAATTTTGTAGCTTCATCAAGCACAGATTGGCTTTGCTTAAATTGCTGCTGCAAATCGTTTAATTGTAATTGCTCTTTTTCGCTTTGCTGGGTAAGGCTTGCAATGGTTTGTGCTTGAATAGCTAATTGACTGTCGAGCTCGCGCGCTTTAGCAATAATAGGCTCAGCAGTTTGTTTTTGTTCTTTAGCTGTTTGTAATATCTCTTGGTGCTTACTAAGCGTATTAGCATGCGCAGTAATTATTGCAGTGTGATCTATACTTTTTAAGTCACTTACTTTCGTACTTAACTCAATATTTTGAGCTGTTAAACTTTTAAAGCGACTGCGGTTATCTTTAATTTCAAGTGCGCATTGTGCTTGTTTAGCTTGCTCACTTTGCTGAGCAATAGCATTAAGCTCGTTTTGCGCTTGTTGCTGGTTTTGCTGTGCTTGTTTAAGTGCTTGCTCAAGCGTATTGGCTTGTTTATACCAATTTAAATTTTTCTCTGTAGTTGTTAAGGTTTTTTTAGTGTGTTCAATTTGCAGTTTTAATTCATTAAGCGAAGTTTGTTTAGCGGCTAATTCATCTTCACTTAGTAATGTGTAACTTGCTAAACTCGCTTGGAGTAATTCAAACTTTTCTTTTAGCTCTTTATTACGCTCAAAAATACGTACACCAATACGGCTAAATTTATCGGTACCGGTTAAGCATTCTAAAAGCTGTGCGCGCTCATCGCCGGTGGCTTTTAAAAACGCGGCAAATTCGTGTTGCGCTAATAACACTGCTCGCGAAAACTGATCAAAGGTTAAGCCTATTTTGGCTTCTATTTGTTTTACTGTTTTACTTTTATCTGATGAAATTAACGTATCATCAGGTAACAAATAAAGCGTATGCTGTGCTGCTTGTAAATTGCCGTCGCTTTTGCCTCGCGAGCGATTAACGCTCCAACACGCTCGGTAACTTTCTTTATCTTGTCCTACAAAGTCTACTTCAGCAAAGCCATTAGACGTTCCTCGCCTAAGTAAATTACGTGCGTCATTAAGCCTAATGCTGTCGCCTTGAAACTCTACCTTATTGCCTCTATCGCCACCTAACCTTGCGGTTTTAGCATATAAAGCTAAGCAAATAGCATCTAAAATAGTACTTTTACCTGCGCCGGTATCGCCGGTAATTGCAAATAATCCGGCGTCTTTTAGCGGGGCTGCTAAAAAGTCTATTTCGGCATCAACAATAGAAGCTAAGTTATGAATACGCACTGCGGTTATTTTCATAGTTGCTGTTGCTCCTCTAGTTCGTTAATAACATCGTTTAATAGATTTTTTAGTGCGTCGGGTACGCTTTCACCGTGCATATCTTTGTCGTTTGCAAATGCTTGTTCTAATAAATTAAGTGGGTTGAGCATTTCAACTTCAGTTAAATCTTCAAATACTGCGCCGCCTTCATTGTTAGCTGATTGTTCGCGCACGCGCTCTATGCCACAAAAACGAATATGTTTACCCTCAAGAGCTTGTTCTATTTGTTCTCTGAAGGTGGTGTCGGTATCGCTAGATTTAAGTTTTACCCGTAAATAGGGTGCTATTGTATTGGCTGTGGTGTCGAGGGCTTTAATTTCCTCGCATAGCTCAGCTAATGGTACGCACTCCCCTTTCGGTAAAACTATTACATCGGCTAAACGAGGAATGTAAAGGGGGTTTACAGTTACACTAATTTGCTGTTTTTCATCGCTATTAAATTCAACTACATTTACTTGGTGGCTGTAATTTCGCTCTGAAAACGACATAGGAATTGGCGTACCGCTGTATCTAATGCATTCATTTTTAGCAACTTGCTGCGCTTTATGTAAATGCCCCAGCGCAACGTAGTGTGCTTGTTTACCAAATACGTTGGCAGATATGGCTTCTTCGCCGCCTATTACTAAGTTGCGCTCAGAGTCACTCGATATATCGCCGCCTTTAGCATGAAGGTGCCCCATAACAATTAACGGGGTATTTTCACTTTGTAAAGTAGCTGCATGCTCAAGGGCAAGTTCATATGCCTTTTTAACGCCTTGGGCATAGCTAGGGCCGCTTTTGGTTTGACTGAGTGTAGTTACATCGCTTGCGCGCAAAAATGGCATGGCAACGATTACAGCGCGTTTTTTGTTAGTGTTAATAGTGATTACGCTATCAGCCGCTGCTGTTGCCTCAAAACGCCCTACAACATGGGTATCAAATTGAGCGAGTAACGGTTGCGCGGCTAAAATACGATTTGCAGAGTCGTGGTTCCCGGCAATAATTACTACATGTAAATTAGGGCACTGCTTTTTGGCATCTTTAATAAATTGATAGAGTTGATTCTCGGCGCTAGCACTGGGGGTTGCAGTATGATAAATATCGCCAGCAACGAGCAGTAAATCTATTTGTTGCTCAACGAGAGTGGCTAACAGCCAAGTGAAAAAAGCAAGGTGTTCATGACGACGGTCATATTCATAAAATTGTTGGCCAAGGTGCCAATCAGAAGTGTGCAGAACTTTCATGTAGCGCTCTTAAAAAATCGTAAGAGCGCCAATATACCCAAGGCAGTTAAAGATGCAACCTTATAGGCTCATCTTGCTAGGGTGAATGGGCTTTAGCTAGCTCCTAAGCTAAACCAACCAACATAAATAAGAGGCAAGGCTAAAAGTGCCATAAATAACGGCAGTTTAATTGCTTTGGCTTTTTTAGCTTGTAACGCTTTCAATGCATTTTTTTCGTTACAAGCGGCCACTTTGTCAATATACAAATAACCTGAGTTTAAATACTGCTTACAGTTTTGCGCGTCTGCTGGAATAGCAATTAGTTTTTGCTGCTTTTTTAGAACATAAAAATCCATACACCACCACACTTTTCAACACTAAAATATTAATAAACATATTTGAAAATAATTATATTAAATTACCCTCAAATGAAAAAAGTGGGCGATTCTAAGTACAAATGGATACAAAGATCAACCTTAAACTTCACTATTGGCGGTTTCTCATACAAAGGGATTAACTTTTTTGCTAAATAATTACATTTGGCTACCTTTGAAGCCAAAATACAGAGGGAGATTTAGTAGCTGTAAGCCGTTATTTTTAGCTGATATTTGGCAATTATTTTTATTTAAAACGACAAACTGTAAAGCCCCTTTACAGTTTTATTATTTTAATTCACGTTTAATTAATTTTATCTAAAAGAATAATGCGCTTTAATTGTAAAAAAATAGTGAAAACTAGCCTGAAAAAGTCGCACTTTATCGTTATTTTATTGAAGAAAAACGATAATTTTGTCAAAGTGCGCACACTAAAATCTAACAGGTTTAATAATGAAAAAAATAATTTATACGCTAAGTGCGGTTATATTGCCAATAGCAATGTCGAGCACTGTTTTAGCGTCTGCTATTGAGCAAACCAAAGGCAGCTATATCGATAAGTTTCGTCAACTAGACGAAGCATTGCCAACACCAAATGTTTATAGAAGTGCTGCCGGAGAACCTGGCGAAAATTATTGGCAGCAACGCGTTAATTACGATATTGACGTACAATTAGACGAAAAAAAGCGCCGTATAAGCGGTAGCCAAAAAATAGAATATAAAAACAATTCACCACACACATTAAAGTACTTATGGTTACAGTTAGATCAAAACGTTTTTAAAAATGATTCAATTGCAGAAACCACTCAAACGTTTAAAAGTACTTTAACAAGTTTACCAGCCGATAAACCCGCCAAGTTAAGTTTAGGCGACCTTCGTCGTCAACAGTTTATGAGTGACAACGAGCTTGGCTATACAATTAGCAATGTAAAAGATGACAATGGCGACGAGTTACGTGTAACCGTAGTTGATACATTAATGCGCATTGACCTAAATAAACCGTTAAAGCCAGGTAAAGAAGCCGAATTTAGCATGAACTTTGCGTTTAACTTAGTTGAAGAAGATGCAGTAGGCGCACGTTCGGGCTATGAGCACTTTGAGAAAGATGGTAACGATATATTTTTAGTGGCGCAGTGGTTTCCGCGTTTAGCTGCTTATACTGATTACGAAGCTTGGACTAATAAAACATTTTTAGGTGGCGGCGAATTTACCTTAGAGTTTGGTGATTACGATGTTGAAATTACCGTACCTGCGGACCATATCGTGTCGGCAACGGGTAAGCTTAATAACGCAAGTAGCGTATTAACGAGCACGCAACGCAAACGTTTAAAGCAAGCCGAAAATGCTAAACGCCCTGTGTTTATTGTTAGTGAAGAAGAAGCGCTCGATAACGAAAAATCCAGTACAGATAAAACTAAAACTTGGCACTTTAAAGCTAATAACGTACGCGACTTTGCTTGGGCGTCGTCACGCAAATTTATGTGGGATGCTAAAGGCTATCAGCAAGGCGGTGATGAGCAGCCATTGGTTATGGCTATGTCGTTTTACCCTAAAGAAGGGGGCGATTTATGGAAAAAATATTCAACCGAAGCTGTTATTCACACTATGGAAGTGTATTCAAAGTATTCATTTGATTACCCATACCCAACCGCGCAGTCAGTAAATGGCCCTGTTGGTGGTATGGAATACCCAATGATCACCTTTAATGGCCCGCGCACTAAGCTGCAAGATGATGGAACTCGTACTTACTCTCAAGCAGAAAAACGATTTTTACTCGGTGTAGTGATCCATGAAGTGGGTCATATTTACTTTCCGATGATAGTAAACTCAGATGAGCGCCAATGGACTTGGATGGATGAAGGTTTAAATAGCTTTTTAGACGGTGTTGCAGGGCGAGAGTGGGATCCAAGCATTCCATGGGGTGTTGAGCCGCGCGATATAGTGGCGTATATGAAGTCAGAAATTCAAGTGCCTATAATGACCCAGTCAGACAGCGTATTGCGTTTAGGCCCTAACGCGTACACTAAACCCGCTGCTGCACTTAATATTTTACGTGAAGTTATTTTAGGCCGAGAGCTGTTTGATTTTGCGTTTAAAGAATACGCCCAGCGCTGGAAGTATAAGCGCCCTACCCCAGCTGATTTTTTTCGTACCATGGAAGAAGCTTCGGGTGTTGATTTAGATTGGTTTTGGCGTGGTTGGTTTTTTACCACAGATCACGTAGATATTGCTTTAGATAAGGTATATCAACTGCGTTTAGACACTAAAAACCCTGATATTGATTTTAGTCGCCTACGCGATATTGAAGCAAATAAGCCAACTTCGCTGTTTGTAGAGCGTAACCGCGCACAAGGTAAAAAAACCTGGGTAGAAGAAAATCCCGATGTTACAGACTTTTATGATGAAAACGACCGTTTTACCGTTACTAATAAAGAACGCAACGCGTACAACAAGTTTTTAAAGGGCTTAGAGCCGTGGGAGCGTAAAACGCTTGAGCGTGCAATAAAAGAAGACCAAAACTACTACGTAATGGAGTTTTCTAACGTAGGCGGCTTAGTAATGCCTATTCTATTAGAGCTGACTTTTGAAGATGGCAGCAAAGAAGAGCGTTATATTGCGGCCGAAATTTGGCGTCGTAATTATAAAAATGTGCAAAAACTAATAGTGACAGACAAAAATAAATCGCTGGTGTCGGTTACTATCGATCCGCGCTGGGAAACGGCTGACGTAGATATTGAAAATAATAACTACCCACGTCGTATTATTCCATCACGCATAGAAGTATTTAAAAAAGAAAAGAGCAAAGCAAAAGTAAGCCGCGATATTATGCAAGATATTAAAACCGAGCTTAAAAAAGACGAATCTAAAGGCGACGAAAATAATAATAGTGAGGAGCAACAATAATGCGCATATTGCTAATTATTGTTGGTTTATTAATTGCTGCGCCTAGCATGGCGCATCAATTAAAGTCGTCTGTTACTACTGTGCTTTTTAATAAACGTACTAATAATATTGAGCTAATGCATCGTTTTTATTTGCACGATACTGAGCATGCTGTGGCGCACTTATTTAAAGGTAAGGTTGATATTATTAGCAATAAAATAGATCAACAACGCTTTGCTAAGTATGTAGAGTCGCATGTTGCGCTACAAACGTTAAACGGTGAACCACTGCCGCTTAACTTTGTAGGAGCACAAGTTGATGGCAAGTTTTTTTGGGTTTACCAAGAAGCGCCAATTCCGGTAAAAATTGCAGGAATTAAAATGAGTAACGGTGCACTGCGCGACTTATGGCCTTCGCAAGTTAATATGGTTAACGTTGAAGGACAAGGAAAAATAAAAACCTTAAACTTTACTCAAGACGACACTTGGCTTGAAGCAAGGTTTGAGCAACAATAATCCTACAAACTACGCGCACAGTCACTGTGCGCGTTTTTGTTATTTTCATTCCCGTTTTTCTGATCGACTTAATACTAAATTACGTTAATATACCTTGTATATTAGTGTGCTTTTTAGCAAGCAAGGTAACCTGAACTTTGGATAATAAATCTATCTCAAGCAGCTACTTTCAGCGCTAACTGCGTTGAATTTACTTGCAATAGGCCAGCTATTGACGCGTAAATTCGCCTTGTTTTCACTGAAAATCTCTGGCTAGAGAAAATAAATTTAAATATAACTATGATTTAGTATGTTAGTAAATCTCTTAACCAGAGGTCAGGTTAGGTATATAAATTTTGTTATTCATCAGTGATTTAGTTTTATAAACGATGAAGTTATTTTTATATAGGGTTTAATTCAATGGGTATTAAATACAAGGAAGGATATATAAATGCAGATTGAAGCGATTAAAGGTGTGATTTTTGATTTAGATGGCACTTTAGTGTCATCAGAATTAGATTTTTCATTAATTAAAGCGCAAATAGGGTGCCCGTGTGAGCAAGACTTACTCGATTATATTGCCCAATTGCCTTCAGCATATATGCGCGAAGAAGCAATGAATATTGTACATCAGCATGAGTTACTCGACGCTCAACATGCCAAAATGCTACCCGGTGTGAGTGAGGCTGTAAATGCCCTTAAAGCTAAAAACATTCCAATGGCGATAGTTACACGCAATTTTGACAAAGCGGCCGCTATTAAGTTACAAAATAATCCACTGCCAATAGAAATAGTACTTACCCGAAGTGACGCGCCAGCAAAACCCGATCCGAGTGCATTAAATAATATTGCTACCTTGTGGAATATGAGCCCAAGTAATTTATTGTATGTGGGCGATTTTTTATATGATATTCAGGCAGCGCATAATGCCAATATGCGTGCATGTTTATACGCCCCCGATGTTACTCCTAGTTATGCTAGCCAGGCCGATTATGTATTACATGATTTTACGCAGTTAGTTACTTTAATTGACAATTACGCACAAAAAGTTGTGTTATGTTAAATAGCGCCTTGTTTATTTTTTTATGTAATTAGTGTGGTGTTATAAACGTTATATATTAACGTGGTGCTAGCCCAATACGTTTTGAATTGGTAAAATGTCGACAAGTTTAACGTATTCATTAGAGGTACATGATGGGCAGAGCATTTGAAGTTCGTAAAAGTTCGATGGCTAAAACGGCTAACGCAAAAACTAAAGTAAATTCAAAATACGGCAAAGAAATTTACGTTGCAGCTAAAAACGGCGAACCTGACCCAGATGTAAACCAAACTTTGCGCCGCTTAATCGAAAAGGCAAAAAAAGATCAAGTGCCTGCGCATGTTATCGAAAAAGCAATTGAAAAAGCCGCCGGTGGAGCAGGGGAGGATTACTCAACTGCACGTTACGAAGGTTATGGCCCTGGAAATTGTATGGTTATTGTTGACTGTTTAACCGATAACCCAAATCGTACTATTAAAGATGTACGTTTGCCTTTTACTAAAACAGATTCAAAAATTGGTACACCGGGTTGTGTAGCGCATATGTTTGATCATTTTGCTGTGCTTGGTTTTTCAGGCGATGACGACGAAGTTGTGTTAGAAGCACTAATGATGGCTGACGTTGATGTAACCGATGTTGAAGTAGAAGACGGTAAAGTATCGGTGTTTGCCCCACATACAGAATACTTTAAAGCTAAAACAGCCCTTGAAGAGGCGTTTGAAGGCATTAATTTTGAAGTAGACGAAATTACTTTTGTCCCGCAAGTGCATATTGAAATTACAGATGAAGAAGTAATTGCTAACTTTGATAAGTTCATCACTATGCTTGAGGATTGTGATGACGTACAAAATATTTATCACAACGCAATCATCAAAAACTAATTAAAGCTGTATATTAAAGCGGTAATAATTTAAGAAAAAGCGTGTTTTGTGTAAGCAAAACGCGCTTTTTTGTGGTTAAAAACTAATAACGGCTACTAAGATGAATGTTAGCCATTCACCTTAGTTATTAATAATGGCTGGTATTTTTGGCAAATAAATAAAAACCAGCACTTTGGCTGGTTTTTGTATGCTAACTAGGGTGTTTTATTACTTGAAGTTAAGTGTTAAGTACCCTGCTGCGCTTTATATTTTAAGCGGTAGCTGTGCAATAAAGGCTCAGTGTAGCCACTTGGTTGCTTAGCTCCTTCTAACACTAAGGCTAGTGCAGCTTGGTAGGCAATATTATTAGCAAGTGATTGCTCACTAATTGCCATAGGCTTATAAGCACTGTCGTGTTCATTTTGGCCATCTACCACTTTTGCCATTTTAGCCATGGTTGATCTAATTTGTTGCTCGCTGCAAATACCATGATGCAGCCAGTTAGCCATATGTTGGCTTGAAATACGCAGTGTTGCTCTGTCTTCCATAAGGCCAATGTGGTTTATGTCGGGCACTTTAGAGCAGCCAATCCCTTGGTCAATCCAGCGTACTACATAACCTAAAATACCTTGGGCGTTGTTTTCAAGCTCGGTTTTAATATCTTCTTTGCTAAGTAGCTCAGGCTCGTCCATTAATGGCGGGGTAAGTAGCTCATCTAGGCTGGCAATAGCACGCTTTGCAATGCTTTGCTGCTCGCTAAATACATCTACATCATGATAATGCATAGCATGCAGAGTTGCTGCAGTAGGGGAGGGCACCCACGCGGTATTAGCACCTGATTTAGGATGAGCTATTTTTTGCTCCATCATTAATGCCATTTTATCGGGCATAGCCCACATACCTTTACCTATTTGTGCTTTATGGCTTAAGCCACAAGCCAAACCAATGTCTACGTTGCGATCTTCGTAGGCGCTGATCCACGGCTCTAATTTAATAGCGGCTTTAGGCAGTACCACACCGGCGTGCATTGAGGTATGAATTTCATCACCTGTTCTATCTAAAAATCCGGTATTAATAAATACTACACGCTCTTTTGCTGCATGAATACAGGCTTTTAGGTTAGCTGAAGTACGGCGCTCTTCATCCATAATGCCCATTTTAATGGTGTTTTTTTCTAAGCCAAGTGCTTCTTCAACCATGTTAAATAGCGTGTTAGTTAATGCCACTTCTTCAGGACCATGCATTTTAGGTTTTACAATATTTATACTTTGCGCACTGGAGTTTTTAAGCGCACTGCTAGAATTTAAATCATGCAGCGCCGCTGTTGCAGTAAACATGGCGTCCATAATGCCTTCAAACACATCGTTACCGCTTACGTCGGTAATTGCTGGATTGGTCATTAGGTGGCCTACATTGCGCACAAACATCATGCTGCGGCCTTTTAAGCTTAGGGTTTCACCATTTAGCGCCGTATATTGTCGATCGCTTTGCAGGGTACGTTCAACTGTGTTATCGCCTTTTTTAAACGATTCAACTAAGTTGCCTTGCATTAAACCTAACCAGTTTTTATAAACTTGTACTTTATCCTCTGCATCAACCGCAGCTATAGAATCCTCGCAGTCCATAATAGTGGTAAGTGCAGCTTCAAGTACCACATCTTTTAAGCCAGCTTTATCTGCTTGGCCTATTGGGTGATGGTGATCTATATGTAGCTCAAGGTGTAGGCCATTATTTTTGAGCAAAATAACGCTAGGGTTTTGTGCTTCACCTTGGTAACCCACTAATTGCTCAGGCTTTTTTAGTTTGGTTTGTGAGCTGTCGCGTAGAGTAATTGACAGCGCACCGTCAACAACAGAATAATTAGTGCTCTCTATATGCGAGCCGTTTTCTAGTGGCAAGGCTTTATCTAAAAACTGCCTCGCGTATGCCATTACTTTAAAGCCACGAACTGAGTTATAAGTACGGCCTTTTTCGGCACCATCTTCTTCGCTTAGTACATCAGTGCCGTATAGGGCATCGTATAACGAACCCCAACGTGCGTTTGCAGCATTAAGTGCAAAGCGTGCATTGCTTACCGGCACTACTAGCTGTGGTCCCGCTGTTTGTGCTATTTCGGGCTCAACATTCTTTGTTTCAATACTAAAATTTTCAGGTTCGTTTACAAGGTAACCTATGTCGGTTAAAAACGTCTGGTACTGGGCTTTATCCCAGCTTTTATTAGCCAGATGATACTCATCAATTTGCTGTTGTAGCTGTTCGCGTTTAGCAAGTAGAGCTCTATTTACTGGCGTTAATGTTTGTACAATATGCGCAAAGCGCTGCCAAAATTGCTGCTCATTTAAATGTGTACCAGGTAATAGCTGGTTTTTAACAAAGTCAGCTAGTTGGTTGTCTACGCTGAGTCCTGAGTGAGTGAGAGTATGGGGCATTTTAATAATCCTTAAACGGTCGCGATATTGTAAATTTTAGTGTGCGTAGTGTAACCATAACGTAAAAAAGAGGGGTTGAGTGCATTTTACTCATTCATGATATGTATAGCCGCAATAACAACTATAAATTTACTAAATCTGAAAAATAAGCCTAATGTTTAATTAAGCGCTGCAGAGCAACTAAAGCAGTCACTCTCATAACACTATAATAATTTACCCCGTTCAAAGGATTTTAATTATGACTACATATAAAAGCGAAACAGATACATTAGCAACACTTTGTAAAAAACAAGGTAGTGCATGGAAAACCATTAACCCTGAATATGCAACACGTATGCGTTTACAAAATCGCTTTCGTACTGGGGTAGAAATTGCACAGTTTACTGCTGACATTATGCGTGAAGACATGGCCGCATACGACGCAGATACAAGCCAGTACACTCAGTCTTTAGGTTGTTGGCATGGATTTACTGCGCAACAAATGATGATGGCTATTAAGCGCCATCAAAAAACAACTAAGCGTAGTTATGTATACTTAAGTGGCTGGATGGTTGCGGCACTTCGTTCAGAGTTTGGTCCGCTTCCGGATCAAAGTATGCACGAAAAAACCTCAGTTCCGGCACTAATTGAAGAAATTTACACCTTTTTAAAGCAAGCCGATGCACGTGAACTAGACCATTTATTTAATGACCTAGATGCAGCTAAAGCAAACGGCGGCGACGTACAAGCGGTACTAGATAAAATTGATAACTTTGAAACGCACGTAGTGCCAATTATTGCTGATATTGATGCCGGTTTTGGTAACGAAGAAGCGACTTACCTACTCGCTAAAAAAATGATTGAAGCAGGTGCTTGTGCAATTCAAATCGAAAACCAAGTGTCTGACGCTAAGCAATGTGGCCACCAAGCAGGTAAAGTAACCGTACCGCACGAAGACTTTTTAGCTAAAATTAACGCAGTACGTTACGCATTTTTAGAACTGGGCATTGATAACGGTATTATTGTTGCGCGTACCGATTCACTAGGCGCCAGCCTAACGCAAAAAGTACCGGTTTCACAAACTCCAGGTGACTTAGCTAGCCAGTACAATGCATTTTTAGAAACTACGCCAATTAACGGTGTTGATGACTTAAATGAAGGCGACACTGCAATGAAGCTTAATGGCCAACTTTGCAAACCAACGCGCCTTGATAATGGTTTATTCCAGTTCCGCGAAGGTACAGAAAAAGACCGCGTAGTACTAGATTGTGTAACTAGCCTACAGTCGGGTGCAGATTTACTGTGGATTGAAACCGAAAAACCACATGTTAAGCAAATTGCTGAGCTGGTTAATCGTGTTAAAGAGCAAGTGCCAGATGCTAAGCTTGTTTATAACAACTCACCGTCGTTTAACTGGACACTTAAGTTTCGTGAGCAAGTGTATCAAGAATGGCAAGAAGCGGGCCGTGACCTTAGCGCTTACCCAAGCTTGGGTGACAATAAAGGCCTTATGGCACCAGAAATGGATGCTACCGAGCTTGCAGTAGCAGCCGATTTACTAGTACAAAACTTCCAACGTGATGGTGCACGTGAAGCCGGTATTTTCCATCACTTAATCACATTGCCAACGTACCATACAGCAGCATTAAGTACGGATATTTTGTCAGAAGGTTACTTTGGTGACTTAGGCATGCTGGCTTATGTACGTGATGTACAGCGTCAAGAGATTCGTCGCGAACAAGCGTCTGTTAAGCACCAAGACCTTGCAGGCTCTAACATTGGCGATACACACAAAGAGTACTTCTCTGGTGATAATGCGCTTAAAGCCGGTGGTGAAGATAACACCATGAACCAATTCTAATTCAACTAGATAGTGTTACGTAAAGGGCCGAAAGGCCCTTTTTTTATGCGTATAATTAAGTAACCTGTCTGTGGGTAATAAAGCTAGCTTTAGTCGCTTTTTGACGTTAACTGCATTGAATTTGTTTGCAATAGGCCAGCTATGGGCGCGTAAAGCTGCCTTGTTTCCTCCCCACTCCTCAAAAACCTCTGATTAAAGAAAATAAAATTATCATTACAGTTTAATACTTTAGTAAACCTTTTAACCAGTTCAGTTAAGTAGCTACCCACAACAGATCAGTATTTAACTAGCTGGCTATAATTACGGATCAGAGTTTAACCAAGCTTAGTGTAAAGCCCATTATTTAACCTTTTTAGCACTTTTATGGCTTTATAAACTGTAAATAAAGGCCATAAGTGACTGATTTTAGCTTTTTGAGTGAACACTCACCTTATAATAAACCGATTTTTTACTAACTTGAGCAATCCACAAAACACTTTTTTACTAACTGAGGGCCTATAAACACTAGCTCAAACCGGTTTTTTACCAACTCAGTGGGTATTTAATTGTATAAACCGAAATTTTACCAACTCAAATAATAGTTAAGTCCGATACTTAAGCTAGGCATTAAGATAGCTTAAGTATTAGTAAGCATTTAGATGGCTTTATCTCTATATTGCTGATGTTAGCGTGTAGGTGAATATAGTTAAAGTGGACTATATCCCTAAAGGGGTAGTGAGTACTTTTTGGCTATATTAACCTGATCTCCGGATAATAAACTTATCTCAAGCAGCTATTTTCAGCGCTAACTGCGTTGAATTTACTTGCAATAGGCCAGCTATTGACGCGTAAATTCGCCTTGTTTTCACTGAAAACCTCTGGCTAGAGAAAATAAAATTAAATATAAATATGATTCAATACGTTAGTAAATCTCTTAACCAGAGTTCAGGTTAATTAACTTGCCGCGGCGTTTGTGGTTTGCCTTGGTGTTACTATTAAAAATACCTAATCTGAGTTTAGGTTACTTACTGTAAACCCCCTTTACACTTATTGGTAATGCAAAAAAGCCACTTTAAAAAAGTGGCTTTAACTTACATACCAAGGGGTATGTTTAGGTTATTTAGTGTGTTTATAGATTACCATTGAATATAGGCAACTTTAGCCATTAAATTAGACGGACGAGCGGTAATACCATGTGATGCATCGGGAATACGTACCATAGCGGTTTCAACACCTTGTAGCTTTAATGCTTGATAAAACTGTTCGGTTTCTGAAATCGGTGTACGGAAATCAGATTCACCAGTTAGTAGCATAGTGGGTGTTTTTACATTGCCGACATAACTAATTGGCGAGCGTTTCATATAATGTTCTATATGATCCCACGGCTTACCCGGAAACCAATAGTCAGCAAAGAACGGGTAAAAGTCGGCAGTTAGTACAAAACTGATCCAGTTAATTACAGGTTTAGCAACCACGGCTGCGGCAAAACGGTCGGTATGGCCAACTATCCACGCGGTAAGTACGCCGCCACCAGAGCCACCGGTAACAAACAATTTAGACTCATCAATAAAACCTTTGGCAATTAAAGCATCTACTCCAGTCATTAAGTCGTCATAATCGTTACTTGGGTAATTATGATGAATAGTTTGTGCAAACTCTTTGCCGTAAGAGTCACTCCCGCGAGGGTTCATATACAATACAACGTTCCCCTTAGCCGCATATAATTGTACCTCGGCGCTAAAGTGCGGGCCGTAATTGGCTACCGGGCCACCATGAATTTCAAGAATTAATGGGTACTTTTTATTACTGTCAAAACCAGGCGGGTAGGCTACCCAAGCTTGAATTGGCAGTTGATCGTGGCTCGATTTAAGCCATAGTTCTTCTACCTTGGCTAGTTGTTTATGCCCCAGCGAGTTGTCATTTAAACTTGTTAAGCGCTGTGCTTTACCACGTTTAATTGCCGCTACATCGGCAGGGCGCTGCGTGTCGGCTAGGGTAAACACAATTTCGTCATCTTCGCTCACATCAAAGTCGCCACCAGAATAAGGACGACCAAAGGAAACGCTGCCAATTTTTTCGGTAATAACTTTACGTGAACCGCTACGAGGTTGGTACGCTAACGTGGTTTGCCCTTGATCAGCGTAACTAAAGTAAATGCCTTTAGAGTTACCGCTCCATTTTATTTTAGCTACGCTGCGGTCTAAGTCAGCAGTTAAATTAGTTGTTTTACCCGAACGTAGGTCGCGAATATACAATTGGGTGTTTTCGTAATTAGTTTGTTTATCATCGTAACCGGTATACGCAAGATAGCGGCCATTAGGCGATACTTGAGGTTGGCGGTCGGGGCCGTTTCTATCGGTTACAGCGGTTACTTCAAGCGTAATTAAATTAAGTTTATATACTTCGCTGTTAGTTGGCTTTAACAAGTAATTGTTATGCCTATTAGCCGAAAAATATAACGCTTTTTTATCTTTACTAAAGCTAACTTCGCCGCCGTTATTAAATTCATCAAAGGTAAGTTGTTTAGCATTGCCGCCATTTGCGTCAATAATAAATAATTGCTCAAAGCCCTTTTTAGAGTAACCAGCACCATCAGCACGATAATACACGTCGTCAATATATTTAGCTGGCTCTGACCAAGTAGCGCCTTCAGGTTTACCAGGTAAGTTAATGGGTGAGCTTGATGTGGTGGCAACAAACATACTAAATGCGAGTTGCTTAGCATCTGGGCTCCAGCTTAGCGCTTTTGGCGTACTTGTAAGGTTACTTATTTTGCTAACCGCGCCAGTTTTAAGCCATTTCATGTAAATTTGGTTGCTACCGTCACGGTTTGAAATAAACGCTAAACGAGAGCCGTCCGGCGACAACTTTGGCGAATGATCCATATGTACGCCAGAAGTAAGCGGTTGAATTTGTCGTGTTTTATATTCTACCCAATAGCGCCAAGTGCTCCATCTAAATCTAATGAGCCAAAGCGAGTTAATTTAGGTGGTGGTGAAAGGCGCACCACCACGAAGTGGTGGCTTTAATCAAATCCTTCCTGCTGAGCTAAATATTGCTTCACGATTTCAAGTGGTGCACCTCCGCAACTAACCAGACAATAACTTCTGCTGTAAAAAACTGGCTTCCAGTAAAACTCACCCAAGTGTTCGGAAAACTCCTTTCGCACAAGTCTTGATGTAGCAGTTTTTAAACTGTTCACCATTTTACTTGGTTGCATCTTGGGATTAGCAGAAATTAAAAGGTGAAGGTGATCTGGCTCACCATTGCACTCCAAAAGCTCACAATCCCAAGATTTTAACAACCTTTTGTACTGAGATTCTAAGTACGCGGCAACCTCTGGCGTGATACAGCGACGACGATATTTAGTTACAAGAACTAAATGATAGTGAATATTATAAACGCTGTAATACAGCGTTTTTAGGGCTTGTTTTTTCATAATATTTTTTCATAACCACTAAATATAATTAGTTGTTATGAAAAAAGCAATCCGTAAAGTTACATATAAAATGAAATCATCAGTTTCTCAAGAAGAATCGCTGATGGATTTGTTTGTCCACCATCACCAGTTGTACAACTGGGCTTTACGTGATCGCATCGAAACATATCGTGATTCTAATTACAGTCTTAACTTTCACGAACAGTGCAAAATCAACACTCTGTGGCGTAATAATCGTAAAGCGCATGGCATTTTCAATGCTAATGCTCAGAGTGAGCAAGTCACATTAAAACGTGTTGCACTGGCTTTTGACGGTTTTTTTAGACGGCTCAAAAAAGGTGATAAGAAAGCTGGATTCCCACGTTTTAAACCATTTCAACGCTTTAAAGGTTGGGGCTACAAGGCTCATGGTGATGGTTGGAAGCTCAACCTGAAAGAAAAAAAGCATGGTGCTGTTTATTTGGCTGATGTTGGTATCGTTAAGATCCGAGGTAAAGCTAGAAACACAGGAGGCAAGCCGAAAACTGCCGAAATCATCCGAAAGAATGGTGAGTGGTTCATTTCAGTTTCAATGGAGTATGACACCATTGAGAGAAACTGTGGCACTAAAGCTGTTGGCTTGGATTGGGGTGTTTCTCATTACTTTTCGACTATCGATCAGGATGGTAATTTTGAGCAAGTCGAAAACCCCCGTTACCTCAGAAACAGCAAAGAGCGATTAACCTCTTTACAACGTGACCTCGCGTTAGCGAAAAAAGGCACTCGCACCCAGCGAAAATTAAAGCATCAAATTGCCAAACTCCACCAGAAAATCGCCCGTCAAAGACTCGATTTTACTCATAAAGAAACTGCAAAATTAGTTGAAGTGGCGGCATTGATCGCCACCGAAAAACTCACCGTTAAGAACATGACTCGTAGTGCCAAAGGTACTGTCGAGAAAAACGGAAAAATGGTGAAACAAAAGGCTGGTCTGAATCGGGAAATTCTGAACACCGCGCCAGCCATGACTCTTAATTTGCTGCGATACAAAGCGGAAGAAGCTAGTAGCGAATTTGTTGAAGTACCAACAAAGCAAGTTAAGCCAAGTCAAACCTGTCCAGACTGCGGAGCTAAGAAGAAGAAATCCTTAGCAGACCGCTGGCACTCATGCGAATGTGGTTGTGAGAAGCCCCGCGATGTAGCCAGTGCGCAAGTTAACTTAAACTGGGCGTTAGGTATTCAGGCTGGGAACCAGCCTAAAAAGGTAGCTTAGGCTTTCTTTTTGAAACTCCTTCAAAACGCGCAGCGTTTAGTGGGAGTTGTTCATTGTCCAAATATTACCTATTTTACGGTCGGTTTTTATATCCATTCTGTTACGTACAAAATAAACTGTTTTACCGTCTTTGGTAATGTCTAGCTGGTTAGCGTATTCAAGCGTAAATACATCTTCTAACTGTAGGGTGCTGCTATTGGCAAAGGCAAGATTACCCGTGCTTATTAATAGACTAAGCGCAAAAAATGTTTTCATTTAAAATCCCTGTGGTTGTTAATAATAATAGTTATATGTTAGAGAGTTTAAAAATAATAGCTAGGGCGATGAAGTAATTGCGTGGGTAGACTGAATCTGTAAAACGGTTCGGCTGTAAAGGGGGTTTACAGCTGAACATATTAAATAATGCTTTACCGTTTACACAATAATTTTATTTGTTGAATGAGTGCAATACCGGCAGGGTTATCGCCGTGAACGCATAAACTATCGGCATTTAAAATTAACTTTTTACCTGAACGCGTAGTTACACTACCATCAGCTAACAGTTGCTTTACTTGCTCGATTAAAGCTTGCTCGTTATGCACACTACCTGCTAACTGCCTTGACACTAAAAGCCCTTCGTCGGTGTATTGTCTGTCGGCAAAGGCTTCTAATATTAATTTTATCCCTAAAGTGTCGGCCATTTTTTGATGCTTTTTAGCATCAGCCGTTGCTAAAATCATTAATTTTAATGGGCTAGGGTAGTGTGCTACCGCGCTCATTACGCTAGTTAAAAGCTGCTCGTTAAGCATCATATCGTTATAAAGTGCGCCATGGGGCTTAACATAACTAAGGCTTAAGCCTTGTACTTTGGCCATACCTTCTAGCGCAGCAATTTGATAGTGCAGACAATTTGTAAGCTCGCTTGCACTAAGTGCCATAGATCGTCTGCCAAAACCTTGTTGATCTGGGTAGCTAGGATGAGCGCCAATTTGTACCTTATGCTGTTTTGCCAGCTTGAGCGTATTTGCCATTACATCGGCATCACCCGCATGAAAACCACAAGCGATGTTAGCCATATTAATGTGCGGCATAACCTCTTCATCTAAGCCCATTTTCCAAGCACCAAAGCTTTCACCTAAATCGCAATTTAATAGCATTTAAGTTCTCCTTACTTTTTTATTGTTACAGGCAAAGTGCCATTAGCTGGCAATTTTCCTAACAGTACGTGTGCTAAAGCGGTAAATGCGGGGCCTGTTACAATATCGTTTTTATCGTGATCAATATTATAGGCATACGATGCAAGTACAGCATGCGCATAATCGCTAAACTCAGCAATGTCGTAAGGCGCTCTTAGGCTAATAAATACCGTGTTTTTATTTTGCTTTTTGGCCACTTTTAATA
The DNA here is from genome assembly GCF_002221505.1 of Pseudoalteromonas nigrifaciens. Classification (NCBI taxonomy): domain Bacteria; kingdom Pseudomonadati; phylum Pseudomonadota; class Gammaproteobacteria; order Alteromonadales; family Pseudoalteromonadaceae; genus Pseudoalteromonas; species Pseudoalteromonas nigrifaciens. The sequence continues at coordinate 78,067 of NZ_CP011037.1, forward strand.
ACGACTCAAGTGCTTTTGGTTGCTGTGCGTTGCTAAGTGCAAATTGAGGATCGTTTTTTAAATCATCCATACCGCCAATTTCTACCGCACTTTGATTTGGCGTTGCATTGCCCGCTATAACAACATCGGCTTTATTAATGTCTGTGTGCGCTTGTTGCGGATCAAAGCCTTGCAAGCTGCTACAAGTATAGTTAAGCGTATGTTTACTAATGCTTTGCAGGGCTTGTTGTAGTGCCATACATTTGCGGGTGTCGGGCATTATAATATGTATATGTTGCCCGGCTTTAAGTGTAAGTGGCAGTGTATTGTGAGTGTTTTTAACTTGTGTAATAGCCTCTACCGCAAGTTGAGCTTCAATATTGCGATGCGCTTTACTACCAATAACATGCTTGGCGTTAACTAGCGCATTAATGGCGTTAAAACTGGTGTTAAGTTTAAACTTACTTTTAAGCGCTGTAATACGCTGCGCCGACTCAGTTATTTCTTGCTGATTAAGTTGCTTAGTTTTAACCGCTGTAACTAAATCTGTAATGAGCTGATCAAGTTTGGTTAAGTCATCTATGCTGCGAATTTCTATTGGCATTAAGGCAATATCGACCCCTGCAGCAAAGGTATTTATAACCGCTTGAGTAGGATTGAAAAAGTGACTAATACCTGCCATATCAAGTGCATCGGTTACTACTACGCCATTATAATTAAGCTCATGGCGTAAAATATCAGTAATTATTTTACGCGACATAGTTGCGGGCTTAATCATGCTTTTACCATCTACACTGGTAAAGGTACTGCTATCAAGCGCAGGGTACTGAATATGTGCGGTCATGATCATGCCAGGGCTTTGCGTGGCAATAATCTGTTTAAAAGGGGCTAGGTCTTGTTGGTAAATAACCTCTTTTGAATGGTTAACTCTAGGTAAGCCCGTATGGCTATCTACGTTAGTGTCGCCGTGGCCCGGAAAATGTTTAAGCGAACTAATAATGCCGTTATTTTCAAATCCAGCAACTTGAGCTGCACCTAAAGTTGCAACGCGCTTAGGATCCTCGCCAAACGAGCGTACATTAATAACGGGGTTATCTGGGTTCATATTTACGTCGATTGAAGGCGCATAATTAACGTTAATACCCAAAGCACTTAGCTCGGTGGCCATTACTTTAGCGGTTTGCGCGGCAAAATAACTGTCGTGTTTTTCAAAAGTAGCACCAATCGACATATTACCGGTAAACGAGGTTGCTACATCGCGCGGTAGGCGTGCAACACGGCCGCCTTCTTGATCTACCGAAATAAACAAAGGTAATGCCGAACTCGATTTACTTGCAGCATGTTGTAATTGTTGGTTAAGGGTAATTATTTGTTCAATAGATTGGGTGTTTTCAGAAAATAAAATCACCCCGCCAATATTGTATTTACTAATGGCGTTTGCCAGTTCATTGGGTAATTGAGTCATTGGCGTTCGGCACTGTTTGCTTGCACCTTGATGACAAAAATAGCGAAAGTCGAGTAATAGCTTTTGGCCAAGTTGTTGTTCAAGCGTAAGCGCAGGTTGAGCTATAGAAGATTGTAATGGCATTAAACACCCGATTAAAAAAGCAATAGACGATACAGCATACTTATTTAGCAAAACACACTCCAAAGCTAAATAAAATAGATAAGTGCATGCAGCTTATCTATTTTTTAGTGCAACTGCAAAGCAGATACGCAATAGCGGTGCGTTTAAGTCTTATTGATTTTTAAAGCTGAATAAACGCTGATATTAGTTAAGTATTTTAGTAACACATTTGAATGTGTGGCATAGCCTCGCTGGTGTTATTTTCAAGCCTGGCGTTAATATTATATACCCGTTTAAGTAGCGCAGGGGTAAGCACTTCTTTTGGTGTACCACATGCTGCTACCTCGCCATTATTAAGCATGTAAATTCGATCTGCAAAACTGGCAGCAAGCGATAGGTCGTGGATCACGGCAACTACTCCTGCGCCTTGGCTAGCAATACTTTTAGCTTGAGCCATTACATCGTATTGATGAAAAATATCTAAGCTAGAGGTGGGCTCGTCAATTAGTAAGTAAGGTGTTTTATTGGCAACTAGGCTAGGCTGAATTTGGCATAATACCCGCGCAAGTTGTACGCGTTGTTTTTCTCCGCCAGAGAGTTGTGTAAAGGTATGGGTTTTTAAGTGCGTTACACTAAGTGCTTGCATTACTTGCTCTGAAAAATGCATAAGCTGCTGTTTACTATAGTCTGCTTGATGGGCAAAGTGCGCCATATCAACCACTTCAGCTACGCTAAATGGAAAGTCGAGTTCGTAATTTTGCGTAAGCACAGCGCGTAATGTAGCCAAACTTGCTATTGAGTAGTCGCTAAGCAAGCGGTCATTAAGCGTAATATCGCCATTATTAATTTTTATATCGCCGCATAAAGCTTTTAATAACGACGATTTACCCGCCCCATTAGGGCCTATAATTACCACTAACTCGTTAGGTTTTACATAAAAGTTAATATGCTTGAGTAGTTTTTTTTGCCCAATTTGGGCCGATACATTATTAGCGCACAGCATTTATAAGCTCCGTTGCTGATAAGTTTTTAGCAACATAATTAAAAAGAAAGGGCCACCAATAGCACTGGTTATTAAGCCAATAGGTAACTCTGCAGGGAGCATTACAGTGCGTGCAAATAAATCAGCAAAGCTTAATAGCAGCGCGCCGCCTAAAATACTTGCTGGCATTAAGTAACGATGATCGGGCCCTAAAACAAGCCTTACAATATGCGGCACAATAAAACCAACAAAACCAATAATACCGGTAATAGAGACAGCTGCTCCGGTGCACAATGCCGTGCAAATAAATACCTGCTTTTTAAGCCGCGTTACATTAATACCTAAGTGTTTAGCTTGCGCTTCGCCTAGTAAATATAAATTAAGAGGTTTTGCTAGGCGTAGTAATAAAACCACACTCAAAACAATAATACATAAAGAGGGCAGCATCATTGCAAAGTGATTACCGGCTAAAGAACCCATACTCCAAAATGTTAAATCGCGCAGTTGTTGCTCGTTACTAATTAATGTAAGCCCACCAATGAGCGATCCCACAATGGCATTAACAGCAATACCAGCTAGTAATAAGCTAATAATTGTAAACTGACCACTGTGAGCGCTTAATCTATAAATAAATACACATACACTAATACAGCCAATAAATGCGCCAACCGGTACCGCATAAACGCCCAAGGTACTGCTAAAGTTAGCAAATAAACTACTGCCTAATACTATAGTGGCTACAGCGCCAAGTGCTGCACCACTCGACACACCAATTAAACCCGGATCGGCTAATGGGTTTCTAAAAATTGCCTGCATAGCACAGCCACACGCGGCTAACCCTGCACCTACCACCATGGCTAACACTATGCGTGGTAAGCGTATTTGCCAAATAATAGCGTTTTTTAAGCTATCAGTTTCAAGCTGGTTAATTATTGCGACTATTTCACTCAAGCTTAAATTTACGCCCCCTTTACTTAGTGCAATAAAAAACATAAAAACACAGGCTAAAAATAAACAGGGAATGGCCATTTTTCGCTGTTTTTGTTCGGTTAATAGCGTACTTCCTAATGCCAGCATAGTTATTACTCACTTAGCTCAATGTTAGGTTGAGAGGTTTTAGCAAAGCGAAACTTATACGTTGTAGGTAATTTAGCATTAGGGTGTAAAACACTTGCAAGCTCAACTACCGCTTGTGGTGTACGTGGGCCCATGCCTAATAAATAACTGCCATCGAAGCTATAAACTTGCTTATTTTTAACTGCATTAGAGAACTTAAAATGTGCTAGTTTTGAGACGTTTTCCATAGGGGTGTCGCCGTGTCGTCCCATAGTAATAATTGCGTCTGGATTAAGAGCAAGGGCCGCTTCAGTTGAAAGCGGTTTCCAATTTTGTATATGCTCTGCTGCAATATTAATTGCTCCAGCGGCATTTATTAATTCATTTGCAGAGGTATTTGCCCCGGCTACAATAGGTTGCCCGCTGCGTACATTAAGAATAAATAGTACTCTCGGCTTATAAGTACTTTGTTGTAAAACAGTGTTTAAAGCAGCTCTGTCTATTGCCAAACTATTTGCAAGTTGCTCTCCCTTTTTAGGTACATTGAGTAAACGTGCAATGTGTTTTATTTTAGCTTCAATACCTAAAAAGTTATCTTCTTGTGTAAGTATGGTCATGTTTATTCCCGTACTTTTTAGCTGCTCTACTACCTTTTGAGGTCCTGTGTCGGCTTCGCCTAAGAGTAAATCTGGGCTGAGCGATAATATCCCCTCTGTACTTATTTTTCGTACGTACCCTATTTGCGGTTTTTTAGTCGCAGCACTTGGAAATACACTGGTGCTGTCTACACCTACAATACGATGCTGCTCATTAAAGGCATAAATAATTTCAGTTATTGAGCCTCCCGAAACAACAATTCTTTGTGCCGAGAATGGAGCTGAATTACTGCTACAAGCAAATGTTAACAAGGTAAGCGTAATTAAATATGTGAATAGGGGTTTCATAACAAATCCAATGTTGATATTATCAATAAACACGAACAATAACAGTTATCATTTATATTTAAAAGCTATGAAGTTTACTATTTTTATATTACTGTCAGCAGTTGCTCATTATATTGGGTTGTTTATGCAACCTGCTCCCCCTAAAGCTATGACATTTTCGCAGGGGCAAAAAGCCGATCGTGTAGCAATTAATATTATTAACTCAACCCAGGTTAACGCCAGTAAAGTAGCTAAAAAAATACCAGCTGAGCCAAAACTAACAGCGCCTGTGGTTAAAAACGATAATGTTAGTACTGAGTTTTCGGGCACCAAGCAGCACCTTAAAATAGTAAAAAAAACACCTAAAAATATAAAAAAAATAATAGATAACCCGCCAAAAAAACCAGCTAAAGCCAAACCGGTTAACATAGCTAAAAGCACTGAACATAAAAAGTCTGTAAAAAATGCCCCTGCAAACAAAAATAAAATAAAGCCTGCTGCGCCCAGTTCTAGTACCACAAAACTAAGTAACCAGCACTCTGCTACTAATCAATTAGTTACCGTAACCGAATTACCATTATTTAAAGCCCCTAAGCCAATATTAACGTATCCGTTACGGGCTAAAAAAAGAGGTTACGAAGGGGTTACGTTATTACAAATTGAGTTGAATAAGCAGGGGCATATAGCAAAATTAACTGTGTTAAAAAGCAGCGGATTTACTGAGCTCGACAAAGCTGCTTTAAATAATGTAGCGCAGTGGCAGTTTCATCCTGTTGTTAAAAATAACCACCCGATAAAAGCACGATTTAGCGTGCCAATTCGGTTTTCGTTAAACGTATAACAAAGAGTAATAACATGCAGTCAACTTTTAATGCGGTAGGTATTATGGCTTGGCCATTACTATTGGTGTCAATTATAGCTTTGGCTATTGTGCTGGAGCGCAGCACTATTTTAATTATTGCTAAGTGGCAATTAAAGCAACATAAACTAGGGACAAGTCAATTTGCAATTACGCTGCAAGCTAAGCAGTTGCTGCACAGTGAGCAACGTTTGCAATGGTGTCAATTGTATTTACAAGACTGCTTAATTGATTGGCGAAAACGGCTAAACATATTGAGCTTATTGGCCTCTTTAAGCCCTTTAATGGGGTTACTTGGTACTGTGTGGGGGTTGGTCGTTATGTTTAAACGTATTGCCGAAACTAACCAAGCGGTTACGCCTGCTTTACTAGCTGATGGCTTGTGGGAAGCTATGTATTCAACTATGGCTGGATTAGTTATTGCTATTCCATGTTTATTAGTTAGCGGCTTATTAAACACCATACTAGAAGGGTTACAAAATGATTTTACAAGAATTATCAATCATTTAAATTATAAGTTTACCTATAGTGACTCACCTTATGCTTAGCTTGCCACCGCGTAATACAGCGGCGCAATTAGTGCCAGACTTAACCGCTTTGCTTGATGTGTTATTTATTTTATTGGTTTTTTTATTACTTACAGCAGCGGTTAAGTTAAATATGCTTGATGTAACGCTTCCCGATACAGGTAAAAACACCAGCACACCGGTACAACAAGCAGATGTACAGGTGCTTAGTATTCGGTTAGAGCATAATAAGCTTCAATACGCCCTCGAAAAAGAATCATTTACTACGTTAAATGAAGCGATTAACGCCTTAAAAAACAGTAAAGAAAGCTTACCTCTGTATTTAGCGGTTGATCAGCAAGTACCTAGCGGCGAATTAGTAAAGCTATTAGCTAAACTTTCTGCTGAAAAGTATCAAGTTGCAAATATTTTAGTTAAAAGCGATTGATAACTATTATCATTTAATGTTTATTTTGTTATAGTCAAGTTGCTTTAGGCAGTAGGGGCTAACCCAAAGCGTTATGTAATTTTTTTGCATTCAATATAAGTAGAGCAAAAGAGTAAACAAAATATAATTATTAAATGGAGTAAATAATGCGTATTACCAAACTGGCAGCTTGCCTTGCCACTCTGTCTTCGCCCTTAATGGCAGCTGATCTTGAAAACCCTAACCACACTAATATGCCGGTTACAGCACTTGATGCCGTAACCGTTACGGCAACCCGTACCGCAAAGTCTGCACTAAATTCAGCTCAAGCCGTTAATGTTATTAACGCAGAACAAATAGAGCAAGTACTTGCTAGTAGCGTATTCGACAGCCTTATTAGTATTCCTAACGTTACTGCAACCGGTGGCCCACGTAATATGGGACAAAAGTTTAATGTACGTGGTTTTAGTGACGCAGAAGATGTGTTGATAAGTGTAGATGGTGCAATTCAAACATTTGAAAAGTATCGAATGGGAAGTTTTTTTTCAGATCCTGAACTTTATCGCTCTGTAAATGTTAAACGTGGACCAAGTACTGTTTTGCATGGCGGTGGTGCTTTAGGTGGTGTGGTAGAAATGGAACTTAAAGATGCCAGCGACTTTTTAGCACCGGGTGAGCAAGGTGGCGTTAAAGTTAAGCTAGGTCACCATGGCAATAATAATGAAAATAACGGTACCGTATATGCTTATGCACGCCCTACTGACTCATTAGATATACTTACTTCGTACGTAAAGCGCAGCAGTGACGACTTTAAGTTATCAAATGGTGAAACGCTCGATAATTCGGGTATTGAGGCCGAATCGTTGCTTTTAAAAGCTGAATATTACTTAAACGAAGACTCCTTAATTGGATTGTCGTATACAAAAAGTGAAGACAATCAGCGCACCGAGTTTAATACTACCGATCCTGGCGCATGGGGTACGGTATATAGAGAAATTGAACAATCGGTTACTAATTTAAGCTATGAGCTTAACCCCGCCAATAATCCTTATGTAAATTTAACAGCACGCTTAGGGCGCACCCAAAGTCAGGTTGTTGAAAGTGATGGTTCAGGCACTTTAAAAGATTTTATTGGCTTAGAGTCTAACTACGAATACAACATAACTACACTTGATATTGCGAATACATCTTTAATTAAACAGCATACTTTAACCTATGGCATGCAGTATTCTGAAAAAGATCGAGTGGGAACCAAGTTAAGTTATCCATGCCTTAATTTAGACATGCAAACTTATCAATGTATTGATTATGCAGAGCAAGCAATACAAGACGAAATAACATCTCAGCCCGGAGGTACTCAAAAACGTATAGGCGTTTACCTACAAGACGAATTTACTTGGCAGGCATTAACGCTTACCACAGGGCTACGTTATGAAAAGTATAAAACCACAGCAACCTCTAGCTTTGCCAACTCATTTAATAATTTAGATACCGATGTTGATCACTCTCAAGTGGTGCCTGCATTAACCGCTCACTATCAAATTAATAACCAGCTAGCTGTTTTTTCAAGTTATCAGCAAGGATTTAGAGCCCCATTAATAGATGAGCTTTATGATCAATATGGTGGCCGTGATCCGGCACTCGAACTTAAAGTAGAAAACAGCACCAATAAAGAAATAGGTGCGAGTTACCAAAACCAAAACATATTTACAAACAGAGATGCTTTAACTGCCCGTGTTATTTATTTTAAAGTAAAAATAGATGACGAAATTCAATCAAACACCAATATAGCCACTAATCCCGAACCCGCAGCGCGTTATAACAATAGTGGCGAAAACCAACGAGACGGCATTGAGTTTGAAATTAATTATGCACATACCTTAGGTTATGCCAACTTTTCTTATAGTCGAATATCAGGTGAAAACCAAAACAATGAACCACTTTGGTATTTACCAGCAGATAAATTTGCACTAAGTAGCGGGTTAAACTTTTTTAACGACGTGCTAAAAACAGGCTTTAATATTCAACATGTTAATGATCGCACTGTACTTGTAGCAGGTATTGAGCAGCAACATAAAAGTTATGTTTTAGCCGGTATAAACGCCAGTTGGGATATTAACGACAGCTGGAATGCCCGCTTAGCAATAGATAATTTATTTGATAAAGAATACCAAGTTATAGCGGGTACTACAGGCGCCATTGGCGACTATGGTGTTGGCCGTAATATTAAAACGCAAATTAGTTTTAAATTTTAAGTTGCCGTAATGGTCACTTAGGCCATTACCTTTTAGGAGTAAATTATGAATACCTTAGTTAACCAATATCAAACATTAAAAGTAGCGCAGCCCAATATTCGCAGTGTAGATGCCGCCGTACAACTTGGCACCACAGAAGCACAACTTATTGCTTCTCAAGTAGGGCAGCAAGCAATTAAATTAAATATTAATCAAATCGAAAACATTCTCAAAGGGTTAAAAAAGCTAGAACATGTAATGGCACTTACACGCAACGGCGTTGTAGTGAGTGAAATTAAAGGCTGCTACGAAAAACTATATACTTCACAGCGTAATAATAAAAAAATGGGAATAGCAATTAACCCAGGAGGCATAGATTTAAGGTTGTTTTTATCGCAATGGGCCAGTGTATTTGCTGTTAAGTTAAATAACATGGTGAGCATTCAGTGCTTTGATAAACATGGCCGAGCTGTTCATAAAATATTTAATACCGATAAAACTAATTTAACTGCGTATCAGGCGCTAATTAGTAAATATAGCGACCCAGAGCAAAGCACTACATTAGTGGTAGAGCCAATCAAAACCCAAGAGCTTGAGACCACACCGCAAGAAAATATAAATGTAGCAGGCTTTTTAACCGCATGGGAAAACTTGCAAGATGTGCATCATTTTCCGGCATTATTAACCGAGTTTAAAGTAGGCAGAATACAAGCACTTGAACTTGCACAGCCCAATTGGGCACAAGAAATACCAACCGCAAGCTTACCATTAATATTTAGCACGTTAAAAGAGCAGCAAAGCGAGGTAATGATTTTTGTAAATAACAACGCCGCGGTGCAAATATACTCAGGAGCACTCAATAACTTAAAGCAAGTAGGCCCTTGGTATAACGTACTTGATGAAGACTTTAATTTACATATTAAAAGTGAAGGTTTAGCGCGTGCTTTTGTCGTTAAAAAGCCAACAGATAACGGTAATACTGTGGTGCACTCAATAGAGTTTTTTGATGAGAGCAGCAACACAGTGATGACCTTATTTGGCCGCAGGGTTGAAGGTAAAGAGCAACCGAAGCAGTGGATAGCACTGTGTAATAAATTGAGCGACAGTTATAAAAGTTAACTTGATACAACACATTTATAATTATTGTCTACCGATAGGTAGGCAATAATTAACCGGAACTCTGGTTAAGAGATTTATTAACGTATTGAATCATACTTATATTTAAATTTATTTTCTCTAGCCAGAGGCTTTTAGCGAGTTTACGCGTCAATAGCTGGCCTATTGCAAGTAAATTCAACGCAGTTAGCGTTGTAAATAGCTACTTGAGATAGTTTTGTTATCCAAAGCTTAGGTTAATTAGTACTTCACATTATTAAAGTTGGTTAGATTCTTGGTTTTAAAGCAGGTAGTATAAAATGTATTGAATATATTATGCATGCAAGTTGTACGTGAGGTATAGACAGAGTGTTTCACAAACTATTACCAACATTAAACCTCAGGTTTCTTATACTATTACTTGTTTTACTTGCCTCTATTTGCACCTTAGTAAGTAGTTTTTATGCTACTTACCAAGTGCAAAAAGAGCAGTTAATCAACTACACGTTACACAGTAATTACGCTTATGCTAATAAGCTTGCTTCAGCAACAGATAGCTTTCTTGAACATTTGCAGGGTGCATTCTCGTCGGCTTTAGCTACGAGTTAAGCCCTGCGGTTTTAGTGGTTGTGTTTTGCTACAGCTTTACTCTATTTTACAGCTAGTTCAGAGGGTGGCTTACGCTGCGAGCGAACACGTCACAGCGGTATTTTGCAACGAATGCTAGGTGTACTTGGTTCTTATAAACGCAGTTCCTGCCAGTTCTCCATTCGTGCATATTAAACTCATGATTGTTTTTTGTATAGCGCTATAATATTCTGTGTTTAGTGACTGTTCAAGGCATTTAATTAATGGCAATTCGTGGCTTTAATATCGAAATAACTTACAAAATGAGTAGTAAAGCAGCTACTCATTTTGCGCGGTGGATTGGTGGATCGAATGTCATGCGTAATCAGAGAATTGAGGAAAGCCTCGAACTTATCCGAGCCGACAAAGGCTCGGATATTGATCAGAAGTATGCAGGTATTAAGGCTAAACCTGAGCTTTCCTTCTTAAAAGAAATACCACCACAAATACTTCGAAACGCTGCAAGTATGTTATTTAGTGATATTAATGCGTGCCGAAGTGGGCTTCGGAAGTTTCCTAAGCCCAAAGGGCGTAATCGCAAGCGTAGCTGTGTAGTAACAAAGGAAATGTTCATCCTTGAGCCGCTAAACGAAGGTCGGGCACTTCTGACATTCTACGAGAAGGCTTCGAAGAAGCCCGCACGTATGTTTTCTATAAAGCTCGACTACGAACCCGACCAGCTCGCAAAGCAGTTCCGTATATCGCGCCAAGGTAGACGCTTCTACCTCTCAGGGTCGTATAACGACGGTGTTGAGTCTGCAACGAATGAGGAACTGTTGAAAGGCTTTGTTGCACAAAGCCTCAGTGATGACGAATTACTATCCCAAATCACAGGTATCGACCGTGGCGTTAAGCTGCCTATTGCAACAAGCGACGGTTTGCGCAAAGCCTATAGCCCTGAGACGACTGAAAGGCTAAAGCGATTAGTGCAAAAGAAGGCTCGGTATCAGCGTATTTTGGCGCGTAAAAAGCGCCAAAACAATAACAAAAACACTAGACGTGTTGAGTCTAATGAGCAGCAAAAGCTAGCAGATAAGATAGCTAACTTCGACGCCAAGACTGCGCGAATTAGGCACGACTTTTTGCACCAGACCTCGAAAGAGGTCGTGCTTTCGGCGAAGTCTATAATCGCTTTGGAAGACTTAAAACTCAAAAACATGACCAAGCGTGCTAAACCAAAGCGCGGCAAGCATGGCCGTGGCTATGCGCGTAACAACGCGAATGCCAAGAGCAGTTTAAATCGCTCATTATTAAATGTCGCTTTAGGAAAGCTTGGTGACTTCATCAAGTATAAAGCGAACGACTACGGTAAGGCCGTAGTCGAAGTGAGCCCCGCAGGCACGTCGCAGACGTGCCATATGTGCGGTGAAAAAAATACGATAAGACCTCAGCAAGATACATTAATTTGTTTAAATGGCTGCGGAACTTTTCATGCGGACGACAATGCCAGCATTGTCGTAGCGCAACGAGCTGTACCTTACATACAAGAGTCTACGTTTGCCCAGAAAGCAAAAACTCGTAAGAAAACAGCAGTACGTAAAAAGGCGGTAACACCGCCGTTGGGGAGCGAACTGGCCTCAACTGAAAAATCAGGGGAGTTAGAGACTGCATCAACTGATGTGTCCCTTGTGTGCTCACGCACGCAAGCTGACGTAAGACCGTCATCGACGGCAAGCCTTGTACAAAGAAACTCTCTTACAACAATGGACGCCAGTGTTACTGGCGTCTTGGAAACTCGATAGTTTTAGCTACGAGTAGTTCATAGTCAGCAATTAAGAACAGCAATGCTAAAAGGCGAAAGTATTTTACAGCTGCAAATAGGGCAGTTACGCCACGATGCACAAACAGATCCTCTAACGGGGATTCATAATCGCAGAAGTTTAAAAGCATGGCTTGATAAACTAATCCACGAACAAACGTTATTTACCATTTTAGAAATAGACATCGACTTTTTTAAACGCGTAAATGACACATATGGCCACGACAAGGCGATGAAGCACTCAAAGCATTAACCAAGCTTATTCAAAGTGTTGCTCGCAAAGACGATATTGTTGCGCGCATTGGCGGCGAAGAGTTTGTACTTGTAATACCTAATCAAAACAGTGAAGGTGCATTTAAAATAGCTGAAAGGCTGCGCCTTGCAGTTGAGTCGTCACATATAGATACAGTTGGTTACATAACCATATCAATAGGTATTGCTAGTTACCCAGAGCACGGCACTAATATTGAGCAAGTATTTAAAAAAGCCGATAACGCACTTTACTATGCAAAAGAGCATGGTCGTAACCGTAGCGTTATTGCTAATTTAATAGAGTAACTGCAAGGCCCTTAACTAATTTAAACAAGGTTTAATATTTTAAATTATTTAAATAATAAGCTTGACACAAATTAAAACTTCTATATAGTGGGCCGCAGCTAGAAAGAAAGTATGTAATCTATAAATCTCCATTTCGATGTTGTATAAGTAATACTTGTAGTACCGTCCTGAAGTTTTTAAAGTACCATCTCATTTTTTGCTATACCCGCTCATATGAGCATATTTTTATTTTTATATCAGGATATTACAATGTCAAACATCGTATCAGGTACAGTTAAGTGGTTTAACGAGTCTAAAGGTTTTGGTTTCATCGAGCAAGAAAATGGCCCAGACGTTTTCGCACATTTCTCAGCAATCAAAAGCGAAGGTTTCAAAACTTTAGCTGAAGGCCAACGTGTAGAGTTCACTCTTTCACAAGGTCAAAAAGGTCCACAAGCTGATAACATCACAGCTGTATAATTTTACTTTTTAAGTAAAATGAAAAAAAGCGCTTAAGGCGCTTTTTTTGTGCCTAAAATTTGGTATTCCTCGGTAACTCCCCCCACAGTATTGTATTTCAACGTATTAAACTTAACTAGCCAAGCTTCGCTAAAATACAGGTGCCAGGCTCCAAGCTTTAGGCTCTAGGTTTCAGGATTTATATCTCAGGCAGAATTTGCCAAGCTCAATGTGTATAGCTTTGGCCGTAAATGCAAAAGGTAGCGCTCAGACTTGAGCTATCAATCAACTATCAGCGAGCAGTTAGAACCCCATCCAAATTAATGGCTGCGAAAGTAGATACCATCTCTCATTTTATGCTTCAAGATCGTATTTAACTTTCTTGAAGCTTAAACGCTTCTTGATTCTTTACTACGCCAAAACATATATGAATGAGTTTACGCATATTGGCACCAATGATTTGCATCGATGTTTTGCCATGATTCATCAATCTTATTTTTTGCTGTTTTATTTGATAATTCCACTGCCCAGCGACTACTGCTGCCATATAAAGCTTACTTCGTATTCTCGAGGGCCCTAGCTTACTTAAAGTTGTACGGCCCTTCATTTTCCCTGACTCATGCAACTTCGGTATTAAGCCACAGTAAGCTGCTGCCTGCTTAGCTTGGTTGAATTTTTTAGCTGCGAATATATACGTGAGCTCTCGAGACATAACGGGCCCAATACCGGGGATTGTTTCTAGTAACGCTCTATCTTTTTTTAAATTAGGGAAGCTGTCTATGTGATTATCGATATCTAATTTAAGTTTTTTTATCTCATCATCAAAAAAATTAATCGTTTCTTTTAATGATTGAATAACTCGCTCCGACGCCGCATTAAACTCACTTGCTTCTAATCGATTATGCTCCCTTTGCTTGCTGGATTCTAATGCATCAAGTCGGCGCAGTAATGCCTTAAGCTCTCTAATTTCTTTTGCTTCAGGTTGCCAATAGTTAACAATTGAATGCTTTGCATAACCATAGCTTGCAAGCATTATCGCATCTGACTTATCTGTTTTATGAACAATATTTAGAGCCTCGGCATATTTCTTTGCTTTGCCTGGATTAGCGAGCACAATATTGAATCCTTGCTGGTATAAAAAGTACATCAGCGGTTCATGGTAAACACCCGTTGGCTCTACCGTGATAACGACCTCCTCAGCTACAGCTTGGGTTGTACTTAAAAGCCACTGCTCAATATCTTTGAAAGATAGCTGGTTGTTTTTAAATACTTTCGTTTTCTTTTTGTTGGTAGTTGGATCTCTCAGCCAGCATAAATCTACTTTATCCTTACTAATATCAAAACCGATAAACATCATCTCTACTTACTCCCCTTGTACATACAGCATCAACTTAATTTAAGTGTGCTTGGATACCATTCAGTTTGTTGAGAATTGGACGCTAGGGCTTAATCTACATCTCAGTATCGAGTACTGGGCGGGAATACAAGCTCACTAGCATCCGATGTAATAAATGATAGCTAATCATCTATTACTGAGAGATACAAGGCGGGAGTTTACCTCGCGCTTTTTGCTGTGTTTTCGATGCTGGGTATAAACTTACCCTGGGCGAGTAGCTTGTTACCTGCCGCACGCTCGTAGTACGAAAAACGTATTTGTAAAAGGTGATGAGATCACAAAGTAGTGATTTAAACCCTAGAGATGAAATGCCAGCATGAGGTAAAAACAGGTTTATATTTCATGTTTTAGGCGTCAGGTGTTTGATGCAAGCTCAATAAAGTAACTAAGCAAGCTCAATGTTTAGCTTTGGCTGTAAATACGAAAAGGGACAGCACTCAGGCTTGAGCTGTCTGCCAGTCAACTATCAACTTCTTAATTATTAGCGAGTAGTTATAATCCCACCCAAGTTAATGGTTATGGAAGTAGACGGGAGTTTATCTCGCACGCTTTTTACTGCTTTATATTACGCTTATGACAGGGGACTGTTATCTGATGTTGATCTCTGGTTGCTGGTGAATACCATTTTAGTGTTTAAAGGCGGTGGTTGGCAGGTGGTTCTTTATTTTATTATATGATTCAAAGATTAGCCTTTAAGCTCATTATAAGCCTATTTATAAGCCCAAAACGATAAAAGGGCCTTGCGGCCCTTGATGAAGTATCGTTCAAGTCAGATAGAGCTTTAACCCCTTAAAGCACTATCCTATTGTTTTGCAACAGTGGTTCATCTCATTAAGTTTCTAAGCTAGCGAGAGGAAAAATCCAGCAATTGCGGCGCTCATAAGGTTAGCCATAGATCCTGCTAACACTGCTCTGAGCCCTAAGCGAGCGATATCCTTTCGCCGACTAGGCGCCATACCGCCTAATCCACCTAGTAAAATGGCTATCGATGATAAGTTAGCAAAGCCACACAGTGCAAAAGTAACAATTGCTTGTGTGTGCGCACTTAACGTATCGCGATAATTTATAAAGTCTAAGTAAGCAACAAATTCATTCACTACTAACTTTTGACCAATAAAGCTACCGGCTAGTATTGCTTCATTCCATGGCACACCAAGTAACCATGCAACAGGCGCAAATACATAACCTAAAATTTCTTGCAGCGTTAATGTCGGGTAGTCAAACCAGCCGCCAATACCACCTAATAAACCGTTTAACAATGCAATTAATGCTACAAAAGCAAGTAGCATTGCACCTACGTTTAGTGCCAAGTGCATACCACTTGCAGCACCCGATGCAGCAGCATCAATAACGTTAACGGGCTTTTCATCATCTACATCTAAGTCAGCTAAATTGTCTTTAGGCGTTTCGGTTTCTGGTACAATCATTTTGGCCATTAAAAAGCCACCAGGAGCCGCCATAAAGCTAGCTGCTATTAAATACTTAAGGTCAATACCAATAATTACGTAACCGGCCATAACAGAGCCTGCTACCGTTGCCAAACCACCTACCATTACGGCAAATAATTCCGACTTGGTCATAGTGGCAATAAAGGGTTTAACAATTAACGGTGCTTCTGTTTGACCAACAAAAATATTAGCAGTGGCCGATAGTGATTCAGTACGTGAGGTTTTTAACAGCTTTTGCAAGCCGCCACCTAAAATCTTAATAACCCACGCCATAATGCCTAAATGATATAACACGGCCACTAACGCAGAGAAAAATACAATTACCGGCAGTACTTGAATAGCAAAAATAAATCCTAATGTATCTTGCGATGCTAAAGGTCCAAACAAAAAGCTTATACCGTCGTTAGCAAAACCAATAACCGATGAAACAGCGGAAGATACACTTGCTAATGCATTTTTACCTGCATCAAAAAATAATACAAAACCACCAATAATTACTTGCATCGCAAATGCGATACCTACCGTTCTAAGCTTTATAGCTTTGCGATTAGTTGACGCCGCAAATGCAATAGCTAGCAGCACAAACATGCCAACTACGCTCATAAAAGTTGTCATACAAATGTTTCCCGTTACTATTCTTGAAGAATATGTTTGATTTTACTTTTTATTATATCAATCGCAACGCGATTCATGCCGCCTCGAGTGACAACTAGATCTGCATTATGCTTTGACGGTTCTATAAATTGATAAAACATCGGTCTAACAGTTGCTTGGTATTGTTCAACAACAGATTGTAATGTTCTGCCCCTTTGCTCCATATCGCGTTGCATTCTACGCATTAAGCAAATGTCTAAGGGAGTGTCTATAAACACCTTAATATCAAATTCTTTATTAAGCGCTTTATCGCTAAGTAGTAAAATGCCTTCTACGATTAATATTTTAGCTGCAGTTACATACCGCGTTGTTTCGCTGCGAGTATGTTGTGCGTAATCATAAATAGGTACTTCTACAGCGTGGCCGTTACGAAGTTGTGTTAAATGCTCATGCATTAACTTATATTCAAATGCATCAGGATGGTCGTAGTTAGTTTGCGTACGATGTGCAAACGGTAAATGCGACTGATCCTTATAATAAGCATCTTCTTCGATAATGGCGATAGCGCCTGGTTCAAGTTCATTAACCAATTCATTGTAAATTGTTTGGCTAAAAAGAGATTTACCCGACGCTGATGCGCCAGCAATGGCTATAATAGTTCGTGTCACTAAAGTTCTCACCCACACAGGAAGATATATTGTTGGTAGATCACAATAGCAAAAAAGACACGATTAATCTCTTTTGCTTCGCTTAAGGACGTAAATTTATAATGTTTAGGTTATATGAAACAGGACTTATGTCCTGTGCGTAAAAATCGAAGAGCAGATAAAGTAACCATATTGAATAACGGGAGGTCACAATGGCAAGAGCAATTATCCTAATGGCAGACAGTTTAGGAATTGGTGCAGCACCAGATGCAGATAAATTTGGTGATATTGGCGCAAATACTTTAGCACATCTGCTAAAAGCATATTATGACGAAACAGGCACAGCATTATCGCTACCAAACTTATCAAAGTTAGGGTTAATTGATGCCTGCGAAGCGGCCGGTAAAGAGCCTTGTTTAGTGTCAAACCGTTCAGCATCGCAAGGTGCATGGGGATACGCTAAAGAGCTTTCGAGCGGTAAAGATACGCCATCAGGCCATTGGGAAATGGCGGGAGTACCCGTTTTATTTGATTGGGGTTATTTTCCTAAAACTCAGCCAAGCTTCCCACAAGAATTTATTGACGAGCTTATTGCTCGTACCGGTATTCCTGGCATATTAGGTAACTGCCATGCATCAGGAACCACTATTTTAGAGCAGCTAGGTGAAGAGCACGTTAAAACAGGTAAACCTATCTGTTACACCTCAGCTGACAGCGTGTTTCAAATAGCCGCGCATGAAGAGTCATTCGGCCTAGAAAAGCTTTATCAGGTTTGCGAAACTGCACGGTCGCTACTTGATGAAATGAATATAGGGCGAGTGATTGCGCGGCCATTTTTGGGTTCAAATAATCAAGATTTTGCCCGCACCAGCAATCGCCGTGACTACTCGGTATTACCGCCAGCTCCTACATTGCTAGACGTACTGGCAAAAGACGGTGGCGAAGTAATAAGCATTGGCAAAATTTCAGATATATACGCGCATCAAGGTATTACCCAAAAGCATAAAGCACCAGGGTTAATAAACTTGCTGAAAAAAACTAACGAATTAATGCAAAGTGCGCCCGATCACAGCTTAATATTTACTAACTTGGTCGACTTTGACGAAATGTTTGGCCATCGTCGTAATCCTGTTGGGTATGCAAAAGCGTTAAAAGAGTTTGACGATTACTTGCCAACTATATTAAACGCACTAAAAGCCGATGATTTACTAATTATTACTGCCGATCATGGCTGCGATCCAACCTTTCCAGGTTCTGAGCACACCCGTGAATACGTACCAGTAATTGCTTACCAACCGGCCATGACCGACACCCCACTTGGTGAGCGAAATAGTTTTGCAGACATAGGTCAAACCTTAGCACAATGGTTTAACTTACCTGCGCTTGAATATGGTGATGGCTTTATAGATAAGCTAACTACATCTAAATAAAAAGGAAAGATTAATGAGTACTCCGCATATCAATGCAAACGTAGGTGATTTCGCCGAAACAGTATTAATGCCAGGCGATCCGCTACGCGCAAAATATATTGCTGAAAACTTTTTAGATGACGCAAAACAAGTAACCAGTGTACGTAACATGCTTGGCTTTACGGGCACTTACAAAGGTAAGCCTGTAAGCATTATGGGCTCGGGCATGGGCATTCCATCAATGTCTTTGTATGCGCGTGAGCTAATTGTTACTTTTGGGGTTAAAAACCTGATTCGTATTGGCACGTGTGGCGGTATTGGTAGCGACGTTAAAATACGCGATGTTATTTTTGCACAAGGTGCATGCACCGATTCAAACGTAAATCGTGCCCGTGTGCGCGGTACAGATTTTGCTGCAATTGCTGACTTTGACCTGCTTTTAAACGGCGTAAATGCTGCAAAAGATCTTGGTATTAAAGCAAAAGTGGGCAACGTATTTACTACCGACACATTTTATCAAGCCGATGACACTTTTTATAAAGATTTAGATAAATTAGGTGTGCTTGCCGTTGATATGGAAACAGCCGGTTTATATGGCGTTGCAGCCGAATATGGCGCAAAAGCAATGGCATTATTCACTGTAAGTGATCATGTGATCACTGGCGAAGCAACTCCAGCAGACGAGCGTCAAAGCACATTTAACGAAATGGTTAAAATTGCCTTAGAGTCTATCTAAGTAATTAACTATTGTAGTAAAACAGTTCCTTGGTAACGTATTCACTAAATTTTGGAGACACGCCCAAAGTGAAGTGAGACTAAACCCCAAAGCCGCATTTATGCGGCTTTTTTTATAGGTGCAATCTTATATTAAGTGCAATTTCATATCGTGCGTTTTAGCTTAAAGAGAAAGGCGAAGAATTAAAGATAGCTAATAGTTAATTATTTGCTTAAAACAGCCCCATTGTAAAATTGACCGTAGGCGAGTAGCTTGCTGCCGCGCGCACGCAGTGCGAATCATTAAATATATTATATTTTAAAAAATATCAGATCTAAAAGTAAAAAAGCCAATCTAACGCAAAATAAACACAGACATTAACTACATATACCCTCTTTATTTTGACTGGTTGATCCTGATTGTTTTACCTGCAATTACACAGTGTTTTAGCTATAAGTATTTGTTACTTAGTGTTAAGGTTTAAGCTATAAAAACGCATGTTTAAAGTCAGTAACCTTAATACTTTATAGCTGATAATATAGGAGCTAACTATGTCTAATTGGGTTGATGCAACAGTAAAAAAAATTACTTGGTGGACAGACTCGTTATTTAGCATAACGGTAAATGCCGACGTTGAGCCATTTAAAGCGGGGCAGTTTACTAAGTTATCTATAATGGATGGCGATAAGCGTATTGCACGGGCTTACTCCTACGTTAATGCCCCTGATGACCCCAATTTAGAGTTTTATTTAATCAACGTAGTTGACGGTTTACTCTCATCGTATTTAGCCAAGCTACAACCAGGCGATAATGTATTAATAGAGCGCCGTGCTACAGGCTTTTTTACCCTTGACGAAATACCCGCCAGCGAACAGTTATGGATGCTAAGTACAGGCACCGCTTTGGGGCCGTTTTTGTCCATGCTACAACAGAGCGAAGTATGGCAAAAGTATCAACATATAAACCTAGTGCATGGCGTGCGTTTAAATGACGATTTAAGCTATCAGGAGCTTATAAACACGTTACTTGAAGCTCATCCCAAACAGTTAAATTACATTCCTGTAGTGAGTCGTGAGCAAGCTGATGTAGGGTTACATGGCCGAATAACGGATATGATTGCGAATAAGCAATTATTTTCGCACGTTGGGCTAAATGCAACGCCCGAAAACGCACAGTTTATGATTTGTGGTAATCCGCAAATGGTGAAAGACACCACAGAGTTACTCATAAACCAAAATTACCAACGCAATCGGCGCAGAACCCCCGGCCACATAACGGTTGAGCAATATTGGTAGTTAGGTGTGTTTATTTTACCTGTTTAAACGTGTAGCCGGGTGTTTGGTTTTTAGGTAAATAAGTACCTATTTAGTGTGGATATTCCTTTAAATGGGTAATAACCATGCTAAATACCAAACATGCCCTAGTACTAAACAGATAATCACTACCCCAAAACCGCAAAATTTGCTATGTTGCGCCCTAACAGTATTTCGTGCTCATTTTAGGAAAACTATGAAATCTTTACCTATCGTTTTTGCTTTTATATTTATTGGTGCCGCGGCACTTGTTTACGCAACAGAGCAAGAAACCAACACAACGGCGCAAAGCAGTACAGAGCAAGCTAAACCTGCAATTGAAAAAGAGCAGCAAGCTGCCGACGAGTCAAAACAACAAGCTACAGATAGACTCAATACCCTTGAGCATAAAGAGGCAGTATTAACAAAACCAGTTGTTGATCCTAACAAAGTAGACGACTCAAAAGTACTTGGCACCGAAACCCCTAAGCCAGTTGAAAAGATTAAAAATAAAGAGGAAAAAGCGGCCGCTATTGCCAAAGCTGAGCAAGTGGTAACGCAAGCAAAAGAAGCCTTAACGCAAAGGCAGCAAACAAAAGCCAAACAATCGCGCGAATCATTAGCTGTGGTTGAACAATTAGTTAAAGCCTATAACGCCCGTAATATTGAAGAGTTTATTCGGGTTTATGCCGAAGACGTTGAATTTTATATTTTCCCTAACGAGCTGCTATTTAAAGGTAAGGAAAAACTAATAGCCCGTTATGGCTTAATGTTTAAAAAGCTAAAATGCATTCATTCATCACCAATCAAACGCATAGTACATGGCGACATAGTAATTGATCATGAATTATCAGAAACCTGCTCAGTAGATGAAAACGTAATAGATAAACGCTCAGAGCTTATTTCAAGCTATCAAGTTAAAGATGGTAAAATAATTCGTGTGTTATTTTTTCGATAACTCATAACTAGGTAAGTAAGTATCAAAATGCAGTTAAACGACGAGAAAAAAATTCGCCTAGAGTATCGGGTAGAGCCAGGCTGTTTAGGCCCACAAGGGCTAAGCCACATAGAAGATTTTTGTCGCTATGCTAATAAGCATATTAAATCACCATATTATGCGCAATTTTTATTTACCCCTCGTTACGACAAGCAAAAAAGTGAACGTCAATACAGCGTAAATAGCCGCAACTTATCGCAAGTTCAGGCCAAGCTGTATTTTGATCACTTTCAAATAAATATAGTAGAGTTTGAAGAGCAGCTCGACGAGCTGCTCAGTAAAGCAATAGATCTGTACTTTAAACGCTAGTCGCACTCAAAATTTCGTTAAAGCTTTCGTTGTCGTGTAGGCTAGCAAACGCACTCTCGTGCAGTAGTTCATTGCGTAAGTTAGGTGAGTAATCTAACGCCATTTTTATATCGGCTAACGCATCGGCATGTTCATGAATTAACGCATAAGCACACGCACGTTGCCAATAAGCATAGCCATAATCACTGTCTATCTCTATTGCTTGGTTACATAGCTCAATAGCTTGTGTTGTATCGTTAATTTCTAGCAGCGCATCGGCTTTATAAGCAATGGCTTCTACGTCTTCAGGTTTACGTTTTAAAATTTCGTCAAAAATTTCAATTTTGTTAGCAAAATCACTTTCTAAATTAGCCCGCATCCACAGTGAGTGAACTTCATTAGTGACCGAAATCCGTTCTTGGTTACTGAGTATTTCTTCAGAGCGAACGCGCAGTTTTTCTTCAAGAATTTTTAAGCGATCTTCATACTCATCGGTAATAACGCTTACTCGGGTATTTACTATGTCTTCTACTTTATTTTTAACATCGCGCAGTGAGTTCCAACCCACTAATACTAAAATTGATGCGGTAGCCGTAATAATAAAAAATACATTATTAATGGTATCAGTAGTGTAGGTAATTGCACGGTCGGCGGTATCTAGCTGGGCATGAGTAACTTGTTTTGTTACATCCTCACGTAGTTTTTGCTGATCTTGACGCACAGCTCTAAGCTCATCAAGAATATAACGCTCCATTAGCGGCTTATACATAGGAGCAGCTAGCCCATCAACAGCTTGGTTTTGTTGCTGCTCGGTGGGAGCCGAAAAAGGGTCATCTTCAGCAGCAATGATCGCTGTAGAATTAAAAGTTACGCAAATAAACAATAGTAATAAAAAGTAACGCATAGTACGCCTAATAAATAAAATCAATAAATCGCTAAGGCAACTTTAACATGCACAGATTCAGGGTACTAGAGGAGGTTGCTGTTTCGTTAAACACTTTATAGCGCCGGTTAGGTAATTAACGTTAGTTTGCAGCAATTAGACATTTTTAGACGCTATTGATAAAAATTAGGCAAAAAAAACCAGCTCAAGGTGAGCTGGCAAAAACTACTTAAAACAACATAATGTCAAAGGGAAAAACAATAAGTTAGATTGCATAATAACGCGACTAAGCTGAACAATTACTTAACTCAATTCAATACTTTAAATTAAGTTACAAAAATAAATAAGGTGTATAAATCATCAAAAAATAGTAACTATTCACCAAGACAAATTATTTTCTAAGGATCTTTTTTAGCTATTGACTGATCCTGCCAGTATGCCAAGCTAGAGCTATTACCCTATCGCTCTAGCTTTAATGAATTTAAACAGCATAAATATCACTGAAATAGTTGAGCAAACTAAAACTCAGTTACAAGAAGATAAAACACTCTCGCCAGCGTTGAAGATGTCTATTGAACTCATTCTTGTTGTCGTTGTTATGCTAGCTAGTAAATTAGGACTTAATAGTCAAAATAGTAGCATTCCTCCATCAAAAGATATCAACCGAACAAAGCCAACGAGAGAGAAGTCAGAAAAATCAGCTGGCGGACAAAAAGGCCGAGTAGGTAAAACGCTGACTCAAACAGAAACACCTGATGAGGTACAAGTCATTTTAGTTGACCGAGATTTTTTACCTAAAGGTCACTATCGTGAGGTGGGTTTTCAAAAGCGACAAGTCGTCGATATAGATATCAGTAAAGTGGTGACCGAATACCAGGCTCAAATCCTTGAGAATGAGCAAGGGAAGCGGTTTGTTGGTGAATTCCCCCAAGGTGTTAACGGTCCTATTCAATATGGTGTTGGTGTGAAAGCCCATGCGGTTTACTTATCACAATATCAATTACTCCCTTATAACCGCATTGAAGAATACTTTAGTGACCAACTAGGTATTCCGATCAGTGCCGGCAGTTTATTTAACTTTAATGAACAAGCAGCGGCACTGGTAAAGTCATCGGGCGCAGAAGGTATCATCAAAGCGGCATTACAAAGCCCGCATCAAACTTTGCATGTTGATGAGACTGGCATTAATATCGGCGGTAAACGGCGATGGCTTCATGGTGCATCAACGACTTGGTGGACTTATTTTTATCCTCATGAAAAAAGAGGAAAAATAGCGATGGATGAGGCCGGTATTTTACCGCACTTTACCGGTGTGCTATGTCATGACCATTGGAAGCCATATTATCAATATACCCAATGCCAACATGCATTATGTAATGCTCACCACATCCGAGAATTAGAAAGGGCTTGGGAGCAAGACGGCATGCAATGGGCGAAGGATATGCAAACCTTACTTAAAGAAATGAATAAAGCTCAAATAGATAATCCCGACCTAGATAAAGGGGCTAAACAGAAATATCGTGAGCAATATCAAAAAATATTGCTTCAAGGTGACGCTAAATGTCCACCACCAGATAAAAGTAGCCGAGTGGAAGGTCAGCGAGGCCGATTAAAGCGAACCAAATCCCGCGCATTATTGGAACGACTAAGAGATTATCAAGATGATGTTTTACGTTTCATGATGAGCACTGGCGTGCCATTTACCAACAACCAAGGCGAGAATGATATTAGGATGACCAAGGTTCATCAAAAAATATCGGGGTGTTTTAGAAGTAAGCAAGGAGCTGAAATGTTCTGCTTGCTGAGAAGCTATTTATCGACTTGCAGAAAACAATATGTATCTGCAAGCCTAGCCCTTGAGTTATTATTCAAAAATCAGCTGCCTGATATATTCATTTCAGATGAGGCTGAATAGTTACAAAAAATATACCTTTTTTAACTTACATGGCGAAGGGGGATATACACAGTGACCTTGGTTACCCGACAGCCAACTTTTTAAGCCCTTCACATTACATTACGTCGCTTATTTTAAAAGCGATCATTTTTATTATTTAAAATGCGCGGCATAAAGCCCCAGCAACACAATTTTCACAAATAGAAGACAAAGAGAAGGCAATGAGAGTATATTTATTTTTCACACCACCCACAGCGCTTTCACCCTCTAAAAGCGCAGCGCCTCATAGTCTCTTTGTGAATAGGTTTTTTAATTTTAAATGCGCGGCATAAAGCCCTGCCTACAAAAATGGCACATAGAGAAGATAATGAGAGTAAATGAGTAGAGCAGTTCCATTTTATCCGCAGTTCGAAACTTACAGCTCTTTTCACCCTCTAAAAGCGCAGCGCCTCATAGTCTCTTTGTGAATAGGTTTTTTAATTTAAAATGCGCGGCATAAAGCCCCGCCTACAAAAGATTGCACATAGAGTAGGCAGCAAGAGTAAATGAGTAGAGCAGTTCCATTTTATCCGCAGTTCGAAACTTACAGCTCTTTTCACCCTCTAAAGCGCAGCGCCTCATAGCCTCTTTGTGAGTTAATTACTTAAAAGCGATTGCTCACAGGCCAAAGCCCAAGCTCGCAACTCGAAACGCAAATAACAAGCACAAAAAAACGGCGCTAAAGTTAGCACCGTTTTTACTTAATACTTAAATAAAGTATTTAAAGCCTGTTATTACGCTATTTTTTTCTCTTCGCAACTGGCTAGGTATTCGTCAAACGAGCCTTGAAAGTCGATTACTTGTTTATCTTTAATATCAATAATACGCGTAGCTAATGACGATACAAACTCACGGTCATGGCTTACAAAAATAAGCGTACCTTGGAAGTCTTTTAACGCATTGTTAAGTGCTTCAATGGCTTCCATATCCATGTGGTTTGTAGGCTCGTCCATTACGAGTACGTTAACGTCTTGCATCATTAACTTACCAAATAACAAACGGTTTTTTTCACCACCTGAACAGTTACGCGCTTTTTTGTTTGAATCGTCTGCTGTAAACAACAAACGACCTAACATGCCACGTACCATTAAATCGTTGTGCTTAGCGGTGCGCCACTGCGACATCCAATCAAACAAGGTTAAGTCGTTATCAAAATCTTTAGTGCTGTCTTGCGGGCAATAACCAAAAGTAGCATTTTCAGACCACTTAACTTCGCCCTCTAAGCTTTTAAGCTCGTCTACTAAACAGCGTAAAAAGGTAGTTTTACCCACACCATTTTCGCCAATTACTGCAAGCTTAGCGCCGGCTTCAAGTAATAAGTCGCCGCCAGAGAACAACATTTCGCCATCAAAGCCATGGCCAATTTTGTTAACTTCAAGCGCTTGGCGATACATTTTTTTACCTTCGTCAAAGCTCAGCGAAGGGCTCATACGGCTTGACGATTTAACTTCATCAAGTTTAATTTTATCCATTTTTTTAGCACGCGAACTTGCTTGTTTCGCTTTAGATGCGTTAGCACCAAAACGGTTAACAAAGTCTTGTAGTTCGTCAATTTCAGCGCTCTTCTTCGCGTTTTCAGCAAGTAATTGCTCGCGTTGTAGGCCAGCAGCTTCTAAAAACTTCTCGTAGTTACCAGGGTAAATACGCAGCTCGCCGTAATCAATGTCGGCCATGTGTGTACATACCGAGTTTAAAAAGTGACGGTCATGCGAAATAATAATCATGGTACATTTACGCTTGTTAAGCTCGTTAGCAAGCCAGGTAATTGTATGAATATCCAAGTTATTTGTAGGTTCATCGAGTAGCAAAATATCAGGGTTTGCAAATAACGCCTGTGCTAAAAGCACACGTAATTTCCAGCCCGGCGCTACGTTTGCCATTAAACCGTAATGAAATTCTTTATCGATACCCGCTTCAAGCAAAATCTCTTCAGCGCGGCTTTCTGCCGTGTAACCGTCCATTTCTGCAAATACGCTTTCTAGCTCAGCTACTTTCATGCCATCGTCTTCGCTCATTTCTGGCAAAGAGTAAATACGTTCGCGCTCTTGCTTTACTTTCCAAAGCTCCACGTCGCCCATAATTACAGCGTCAACAACGCTAAACTCTTCAAACGCAAACTGGTCTTGGCTTAGGTTACCTACTTTTAACCCTGGAGTAATAGATACATTACCCGCACTTGGCACAAGTGCCCCGCTTAAAATTTTCATGAAAGTCGACTTGCCGCAGCCGTTAGCGCCAATTAAACCGTAACGGTTACCGTTACCAAATTTAGCTGAAATGTTTTCAAACAACGGCTCTGCGCCAAACTGCATCGTGATATTTGCGGTGGAGATCAAAAAAATGTAATCCTAGAAAAAGTACTGACAGGGATAGGCCGCAGCAAAACGCCACAAACAAGAACCAGACAATAGGGTAAATTAGCTGGCGAATTATACAGATCCAAAGCCAAAGATGAAAGGTAAAAGAAACTTAAAAAATAGCCAGTAGGGCAAGAGCAGCTTTTAGGTGTCAGGCTTGAGGTTTTAGATAAAAATTAACCAAGGTTAATGTACAAGAGTAGGCGGAAGTTTACTTCGCGCTTATGGGCTGTAGGCGTTGAGCTTGCTGGCGCGAAAAGCACAGCTTTTGATGTGTAGGCACGATTATACCTTCGGATTAATTTAAACGTGTTGTGTGGTTTTTTAAATTTAGTAATAACAAAAGCTTGTACTTAATTGTTTAAAAGTTAAGGCTAAATTTACATAATTGTAAAAGCAGGCGCGTATTAATGATAACGGCGTAGTTTTTATTGGTTATATAACTAATAAGCCTATATTTATTTTTACCAATCAGGTAAATTGTTTTAAATGAATACTAACTTAATAATACGTTAGTTATTAACAGATAAACCAAGGAGCGGTGTGTCTCGTGTCAAACTCCACACTTAGTTACTACAATCAAAACGCACAAAACTTTAGTGACTCAACCCTAAATGTTGATATGTCAGTGCTGTATGCTGAGTTTTTGCCACACGTTACCGAACACGGCCATATTTTAGATGCAGGTTGCGGTAGTGCCCGCGATGCAGCTTATTTTAAAAAGCAGGGTTTTACTGTAAGTGCGTTTGATGCAAGCGCAGAGCTTGCCGCATTAGCAAGCAGTTACTTACAACAACCCGTCGACGTTAAAACCTTCCAACAGCTAGATTGCGTTAATAAATACGATGCTATTTGGTGCTGCGCTAGCTTATTGCACGTGCCAAAAGCTGAACTTCCGCAGGTGTTTTTAAACCTACAAACTGCACTAAAACCAAATGGTGTTTTGTATGTATCGTTTAAATATGGCGATACAGAGCGTGTGCATAATGGTCGCGAATTTACCGATTTAAACGAAAATTCTTTAACGCATTTACTTAGCCATACGCAGTTAAAAGCTATTAAACAATGGCAAAGTGTTGATCAGCGCCCAGAGCGCGAAAGCGAAGTGTGGCTAAATGCGTTGATTAAAGTAGTGCACGTTTTATGATTGGAGCAATGCAGCAACAGCTCGACTTTATTGCGTATATTCAACGAATGTTAGTTGAAGGGGACTTTAGCGCAACTTATAAGTTTGCCCTGCTGCATGCTATTGCCGATGTATGTGTAGAACAGCCGTTATTGTCAGATCAAAGTGAGTTAGTAATAGAGTTACCTACACTTGCCGATAAATTAATTACCTTATATTGGCATCATGCAATGCCGTTTCCGTCAGAACATACCGGTGAAAGCGCTCTGCTTTTGCAAAACACAGGCGCGCAATCAAAAGTAATTAGCGTATTGTTTGAATGCCAACAAAACAATATTCGTAATTTACGCCAGCTAAAGCAAAGTTCATTTTACAAACCAACATTTAACGCTGCTATGGCAACATTAAAAAGTGGTCCGCTTTGGCGATTACAAATACTTGCCAAACAAGAAGAATGCTTTTTATACCCACACACTAAAAACACTAAATTCATTACCTTAAACGCAGGTATCGCCAGTTGCTTTAGACGTTTTTATGATTTAGTCGTGTACTTAGCTAAAAATGCGTGGCTGCAAAAAATTCAAAGTATAAAGTACAACCAAACACTTATTGGCCCGCAAAGCCAACTGCATGATTTTTTATTTGGCTTTGACCGTAACGCACTCACAAAAGCAAAACCTGTGTTAGTAGAGCTGCAATCAAACTCATGCTTTTATTGCCAAAAGCCAATGAAAAACGATATTGAGGTCGACCACTTTATACCGTTTGCCCGTTACGCAAACGATCTAGGCCATAACTTTGTAGCAGCGCATCGCACATGTAATAACAATAAGCGCGACTTTTTAGCTGCGCAACAGCATCGCGAGCGCTGGCAAAATCAAAACTTGGTTGTTAACAGCCAAATTATTAGTAATGAGCTAAGTGCGTATTTTCACTGCGATGCAGATAAGTCACTCGCAGTAAGCAATTGGGCGTATCAGGTGGCACAAGCCAACAACGCTAAATTATGGCTTGGAAATAAAGACCATTTTGAGCAAGCAAAACCAACCGCCGATATAGTGGCTTTCCCGCAAGCAAAACAAACAGAGTTAAATCAAGTTGCAGAGCCTGTTATTAGCTTAAAATCAACTGATAATGCATTAAAGCTGCCGTATTTCCCCAATATAAAAATTGCTTGTGGGCATTTTAAAACAGGGGATGAGAGCGACATGGAATTAATGGATGCGCCACTTGGTGCAGGCAAGCTCGATCCGCAAGTACACTTTTTAGCGCATGCATCGGGTAACTCAATGAATGGTGGTAAAAATCCGATTAACGATGGCGATTTACTGTTACTTGAGCTTATAACCTCCGATAAAGCCGGATCGCTACGCGGCCAAATTGTCGCGATAGAGCGAGATGATATAGGTGGAGATGGCCAGTATTTACTGCGCAAAGTTAATAAATTACCAAATGGGCAATATGAGTTAATCGCTCAAAACCCAGATTACGAAGTAATGATTGCAGATGAAAGCATGCGAACATTTGCGCGGTTTAAACAAGTGGTTGCAGAGTAGTTTGTCGTCGCGCTTTAACTTGTAGGCGCAGAGCTTGCTCGCGCGAAAAGCGCAGCTTTTAAAATTGTAGGTCGTGCCGTAGGTGGGAGTTTACCTCGCGCTTTTAAAGTGTAGGAATTGGCTTGAGCCGTGATTTTTACATGGTTTTGGGAAAAGGGATTTAATAACCTCTATTCGAGGTTTTATCGCGTTGGCGATGGCAACCAAAGAGAGGCTGCCGCCGACCTCTCTCTGGACTCTCTCGGCGCGCCCGAGGATCACACTTGATCTTCAACATCGTTAATGATGTGAACGTAATCAGCGTAGATAGGCCATCCATGGCCAAGCTACGCTTTTTACAGCATCCATGCTGTAAATTACTCATCATTAACTCAGTTTCAGCTGTGATCACGGGGAGATGGAGTGTCTGATAGATTGGTGTTTATGAAGTTAGGCGGGAGTTTAGGTCTCATATTTAGATAGTCTTGTTTGTAGACTCAAAGGTTTTATTCCTTATAGATTGTTTAGGAGTTATTTCCTTAGTAAATTACTTGTGAGGAAGTATTATATTGTCAGCATAAACTTTGATTACAATTATTGGAGAAAGTCATGGCTGAAAGTAAGCATATAGTTATTAGTGTGAAGCCTAAGTGGGCTAAGCTAATCATGAGTGGTGAGAAAAAAGTCGAACTCAGAAAGTCATTTTCAAAAAGTGTGTCGCTAGGTAGTACAGCTATTATTTATGCATCAGCTCCTATATCTGCAATTATAGGTACCATTAAACTAAAAAAAATAGATGTAAATAAACTTGAAAGTTTGTGGAATGAATATGCTATTTGGACTATGGCAACTAGAGACGAGTTCTTTGATTACTTTAAAGGCAAAGAAACTGGAGTTGCTCTTATTGTTGAACAACCAATTAAACAGCATGAGAAATCACTTAAAGAATTGCGTAAAAATTATAACTTTACTCCACCTGTTTCTTGGCGCTATTTAAAGGAAACAGAGACTGAACTTATCCATAAGGAAAAGTAATGGGAAAAAGAATAATTTTAATAGTGGGGGTATCGGGAGTCGGTAAAAGTACATTATGTAAGTCTATTACTGAAAAGTATCCCCAGTCGCTTCATCTTACAGCCAGTAAGTTTGCTAAGAAAAATGATGAAATTGATTATAATCAGACTAACTTAACTCGTAGAATAAGAGCATCAATAGAAAGCTTCGATGGTAGTTTAGTTCTAATTGATGGACATTTAACCTTTGATAAATTTGAAATACCAGTCAAAGCTGTCCAGTTATTACAATTAGATTCTATTATCGTTTTAGAAGAAGACCCTGTAACTATTTTAGAAAGAAGGAAGAGTGATTTAAGTAGAATGAGGGTTGAAGAGACTGAAAGTTCTATTTTGAAAGCACAGAATAGAGAGATACAGTACAGCCAAAGTGTTGCATGCTCTTTAAATATCAACATTCAAATAATAAAACAGCCTACAGTTTGTAAAGTTATTTCTCAGCTATCTCTGATCTAACTGTGTAAAAATACTTGTAAGTATAAAAATAACAAAGTTCCGACTATTGGCTAAGGAGATTCATTTGAGCCAGGCAAAAAGCATCGCTATATGGTGTAAGACAGAAGATGATAAACTCTCTTTTCTGAATGAAAAAATGCAGATGCATGTTAATTATTGGCATTTTTCATATGAGAAAAGGGGAGCGATTACAAGGTTATTTAATTTTTTTAAAAGGACTAACAGACGCTCAAGTAGGGATACACCTGATTTTATCGATATTGGTTTGATGCTTCCCTTAGCTGAAAGTTTAGATAGTGTATCTATTTATCTGCCTTTCCTCGCTTCAATTAGTGATATTGAAGATATTTCACCACTGCTTAGTAATTATGAGGTTGCAGGTGCAATATTTAATGAAAATTTGAAAGTTGACCCCGGAAAACCTGAAGAGCAGCATTGTTTCAGTTTGATTAAAAACGGTAATGAATTATGCCGAATTCGAAAGTTTGCTAAAAATCAATCTAATATCATAGCTGAATCTAGTTTAATTTCTTGCGAAGAAATTGAAACTGGAGAAGGTTCAGTGCTTACCCTTAAAAAAGAAGCTTTCTCAGCTTTTAGAGCTTCAGGTTCCTTAGCTTATTATCGGTTTAGGGTTGCGTTAGAGGGAAATGATAAGCAAGTATTTCTTAGGGGGATTGATCCAAAAGATAAGCTTTTTAAAAGCAGTTATGAAAAAACCGAATTTATTGATTTTCGAATCAATGAGTTTAGATTATTACCGCAACTTGTTCAGAGAAAAATCGTTGATGAGCAAAAATGTACCGCTTTACCAATGAACCGAATTGATTTTTTGCTTGCTGTAAACTTAGTTGCTGATATAACCGGTGCAAGGAAAGAATTTCATAAATCTCGTTTTTTAGAGCCGCTACTATGGAAGGATTATTTTAAAGGAAATCATGAGTATGTTGCTGAGTTAATCACGAGAGGGATGTTAGTTTATCATTGGAAAAAAGTTAGAAATACTGTCTCAGAACCAAATGAGTCTTTCAATGATTTTGTAGCTTTTGTTAAGCTAAAAGTTAATTTAAGTAGTACATCTACTATACTTAAATATATGACTATTGCATTTTTAGTTGGTTTATTGGGAAGTTTGATTGGCAGCTTTATTTACACAGGGCCTGAAGGAATTACTAGCGCTAAGGAGAAGTGGTCTTTGTGGTTGCAACCTAATACAGTGGATATTGCGATACCATTAAGTAAAAATGTCGAAGAAAAAGAAGAAATGCCACAATCAGTAAGTGCCTCTGAAACTATTAACTGAAGTCTAGAATCAAATTATATTTAGTACTAGTTTTTTAAATTTATGGTATATTTGCCAAGAGGATGTTCTAGGATATTTGTTTTGCTTCAAATAGACTGAGCAAGGAGTTATTACATGTTAAATACAAAATTGTTAAAAAAAGATATTTTTTGCGTGGAAAGTAATATTGAAAAATCTTATCTAGATAAAGATGAAGCTGAATCTTTAGATTTTTTGTCTTGTCTATCAGGTGGTTACCCTGGCATTGATGGTTGGTTTATAAATAAAGTTGTTCCAGGCTTAAGTAATGGAACCCGTAAGCTTTTCATTTATCGCAGAGATGAAAAAGTAGTTGCATTGTGTATTGCTAAAAAAAGTGAAACAGAATTGAAAGTTTGTACGGTCAGAGTAATTCCTGAATATGCAGGTAAAGGCCTTGGTATTAAGTTATTTAAAGATGCTATGAACTGGTTAGAAACGGATAAACCACACCTAACTGTTAGCGAAGAGCGACTTTCTGACTTTACTAGAATTTTTGAATACTTTGGATATAAGCTGACCTCAACGCATAATGGTCTATACCTACCAGGTAAAGTTGAGTACTTTTATAATGAGCCATTATCTTTAAAGGTTAGATAGTCTTGCAAGATTGTACTCTTAACTTAAAAACTATCTAATCGGCTGTTTTTTACTCTATGCCAATTTCACTTGGCATAGAGCTTTTAATCCACATTTTATATTTTATCTATGGGTAGTGTTTTTCAACTTAATAGCATGATGAACTTCTAGTAGCAGAAATAATACTTTTTTGCATTTCTTTTATCATCTCGTCGAGATCTATAAAAGAAAGCAAATGCACCTGTAGATGCAATTATTAAGGCTGCTGCGGCTGTAATTAGAGCTGCAACAATTTTGGTGTCTTGAAAAAAATCACTCATTTACAATCCTCTAATTAAAAATCATCACCCAACCGCCAACTTTCCAGCCTCATGCCACATTTCACTTGGCATGGGGTTAGTTAATTCCCACGTTATATTCATCGGCTGGCTGCCGTTGTGGCTTTGGTATTTAACCTCGCCGTAGTTTACAAACCCCATGGTTCGGCCGTTTTCGTCTTTGCCTTGCTCGCGCACAAATAACAGGATGGTTTTGCCTGTTTGCTGGTGTTCAATATAACTTAGGCCGCGGCCGTGTTCTGGGCGGGCGCTGTTTTGTGTTTGCCAATGAAACAGGGTAGGGCTGATTGCGTAGTCGTGATACAGCGTGGTGGGCGAGTAGGTTTTTTCGCACTTGTTGAGTGTTACAAATAACAGCTCTAGGTTTTGATTTTTAAATTCTAAAACACCTTCGCGGGCGGTCGATTTTTTATCAAACGTGTGTGCGCCAAACGCGGCGAGTATTTGTTGGCGCGTGTAGCGGCTGTGTAATTTGATTGCGTGATTAGGTAGGCACGTTAAATCGCTTTCCTGCTGGTGAATACGGTTTATCAACAGCGCAATCACTTGGGCAAGTTCCTGCTGTAACTCTCGGTGTTTAAGTGCTTGTAAGCTTTGCTCAAGCGTTTTAACCCCTAAACTTGTGCCTGTGGTATCCCAAAAGTTGTAATGCGCCATAAGCGCGTACTGTTGGTTTTGAGCTGTTGGCGTAAAGCTAAAGTCGTTGTTACATAAATCACGTAAAAAGCATAAGTAGCTGAGCGAGTCGCAGCCGAGTAACTGGGTGTTGATTGCGCGGTAATACGCGGCGTAAATGTTGGTTTGCTCTGCGGGTATTTCATCGCCTTTTAGCCAGTGCCAGCCACCGAGCTTTTTATCTTTTGGTTTGTATATGTCTTCAAGCGTGACTTGTGGATTTATGTGTAAAAAGTTACTTAGCGTTAGCGCATCATTGGTATGTTGCGGGTAAGCAGTTATCAGTTGGTGTAAACGGCGTTTAGTGTTTATGGCTTGCTGAATATTTTTTAATATCGTTTTTTGCGTGCGCTCTTGGAGTTCAATACGACAACCCAGCGGTAAATGCGGGAAGTTGTTTTCGATCTCGGTTTTTATTGGTTGGTTGCTTTTACCAATTAACGCTCGGAACTTGCTGGCAAAGTCGTATTCTGGGCGAGCGTTGCCTACAAAGTCGAGTACGGTGCAGCACTGCTTTTGGCTATTATCTGGTAAACGCAAGCCACGGCCGAGTTGTTGTAAAAATAGCGTTAAGCTTTCAGTTGGGCGTAAAAATAACAGAGTATCGACTTCTGGAATATCGACACCTTCGTTAAAAATATCAACCACACAGAGTATTTGAATTTCGCCTTGGCGCAGTGCTTGTTGTTTGTGCGCCCGTTCATTGGTGTTTTTGCTAATGAGAACGTCGGCGTTTATGCCAGCTAAGTTGAATTTAGATGCCATAAATTCAGCGTGTTTTTGGCTTACGCAAAATGCCAATGCTTTAATGTTATGAACATTAGTCACTATATCAGCAAGACTCGATATAATTTTGTTAGCGCGGCTGTTCTCCCCTGTATAAAGGTTACTTAGCTCGCTTATATCGTAACGGCCGCCTCGCCATGTTATTTGACTTAGGTCGGTGTCATCATCAAGGCCAAAGTACTGAAATGGGCATAAGTGGCGTTGGTTTATTGCCTCTGGCAAGCGAATTTCAGCGGCTATTACGCCGCAAAAATCATCGAGTATATTTGCGCTATCTTGTCGCTCTGGTGTGGCGGTTAAGCCAAGTAATATTGTGGGCGTAAAGTGGTTCAAAATAGCGCGATAACTGGCTGCGCTTACGTGATGCACTTCGTCTATCACAATGTAGTCGTAGTAATCGTGAGTTAAATTGAGCGATTCAATTTGGCTGTTCAGCGTTTGGATTGATGCAAATAATTGGTTGTAGCGCTGCGGTTTATAGTTACCCACCCACAGCTCACCAAAGTCGTTATTTTTAAGCACACCACGGTAAGCGCTTTGTGCTTGTTTGAGTATTTCTTCACGGTGGGCTACAAACAAAAAGTTTGCGTTTGGGTTTTTATCGTAAACGGTTTTAAAGTCAAACGCCGATATGATTGTTTTACCTGTGCCGGTTGCGGCAACCACTAAATTTTTAAAGCGATCATGAACGCTACGCTCAACGCTTAGTTTTTCTAAAATAGCGAGTTGGTGGGTTTTAGGTGTTATATCAAAATAAAACTGGCTGCTTGCTTGGCCAACACCGCGTTGCTCATTAAGTGAATTTATGAGCTTTTCTTTACATTCAGCTTTGCCAGTAAACAGCTCGAAATCTGGCGACTGCCAATAGGTTTCAAAGGTACTTTTGGTTTTAGCTATGATGTGCGGAATTTCTTGCGCGGTAATTTTTAAGTTCCACTCAAGGCCGCTGGTAAGCGCCGAATGCGATAAATTAGACGAGCCAATATAACCGGTATGAAAACCCGTATTACGCATAAATAAGTAAGATTTAGCATGTAAGCGCTCTTGCTGATTGTTATAACTTAGCTTTACTTCGGTATTTGGCAGGCTCGCTAAAAATTCAACCGCTTTAGCATCTGTTGCGCCCATATACGAAGTAGTAATTACTTTGAGTTTGTTGCCGCTTTTGGTAAACGCTTCCAGCTCATTTTTAAATATGCGCAGCCCTGTCCATTTTATAAATGAGACCAACCAATAAATGGTATCGGACGATTTAATCTCGCGTTTAAGCTCTGTTTCGAGTGATATACCTGCATTAGCGCCGCTAAACAATTCGCTTTGCGTAAGGCCCGTTAGCGGGAATATATCGTGTGAGTAATCTTTAAGGTTTGCAGCAATAGGGTTTAGGGTATTAAACAGTGCAGTAAGTATTCGGCCTTGGCTGTCGATAAGGTTTTCGTTAATGAGCTCATCATCTTTTATATGATCTTTAAGCCAAAGAACAAGGTTGTTAGCAAGGCTAATTTGCTCTTGTAACCGCTCGTTTGAATTAGGAATAGCATCGATTGCATGAGCAACAAGTTTACCTAAAAATCGTGAAAGCCATGTTGCGGCTTCGGCCGTTTCAAGCTGGCGCTCACCTACATAAAATTGATCACGATTTAAGTTTTGCTTAATTACTTGCGTAATTAACTGCTCGTAAATACCAATTTGCTGCATTAAAACCACTCCCTGTTTGCGAACATTCAGTTTACTAAAAAATGCAATGTAAACAAGCATTAACTCATTGTTGAACTAAAGGCAGCTGCTAAGACAACTCCCCGTGATCACACCTGAAATTGAATTAATGATGAGTAATTTACAGCATGGATGCTGTTAAAAAGCGTAGCTAGGCCACGGATGGCCTATCTACGCTGGTTACGTTCATATCATTAATTACAATTGAGGAAACAGTGTGATCCTCGGGGCGCTGTGAGATTCCAAAGAGAGGCCGGCGTTTGCCTTTCTTTGGTTGCCGTCGCCAACGCGACATATAACTAATATTTGCAATTAAAAAATCGTATCATGATTTAAATTTTGTTCAATTACTTGCGTAATTAACTGCTCGTAAATACCAATCTGCTGCATTAAAGCCACTCCCTGTTTGCGAACATTCAGTTTACTAAAAAATGCAATGTAAACAAGCATTAACTCATTGTTGAACTAAAGGCTGGTGCTAAGACAACACCCCGTGATCACACCAGAAATTGAATTAATGATGAGTAATAGCTGCGCATGGATGCGCGATAAAGCGTAGCTTGGCCATGGATGGCCTATCTACGCTGATTACGTTCATATCATTAATTACAATTGAAGAAACAGTGTGATCCTCGGGGCGCTGTGAGATTCCAAAGAGAGACCAGCGTTTGCCTTTCTTTGGGTGCCGTCGCCAACGCGATATGTATAAATAATTTGCAATTTAAAAGCCCAAGTGCGAGGTAAACTCCCGCCTACAATTCAAAAGTTGCGCTTTTGGTGTCAGCAAACTTAACGCCTTGTATCTCTCATTGATAAATGATTAGCTATCATTTATCACATCGAAGTCAGTGAGCTTGCCTTTACGCCTAGTATTTAATACTGCTCGGTAGATAAAGCCCTGACTTTCTATTCTCACAAACTGAATGGTATCCAAGCACACTTTTATTTAAGTAGATGCTGTATGTACAAGGGGAGTAAGTAGAGATGATGTTTATCGGCATTGATATTAGTAAAGAGAAGATTGATATATCGTGGTTGAGAGACCAACTTACAAATAAAATTAAAACAAAAGTCTTTAAAAACAATCATCAAGACTTTTTAGCAATAGAAAAATGGCTGTTAAATACAACTAAAAGCGCTGCTAGTAAGCTCGTTATCACTCTCGAACCAACAGGTGTTTATCATGAAGCACTGATGTATTTTTTACACGAGCAAGGCTTTAATATTATTTTAGCGAATCCCGGTAAAGCTAAAAAGTATGCAGACGCTTTAAACATAATTCATAAAACAGACAAGTCTGATGCAACAATGCTTGCCCATTACGGCTGTGCTAAGCACGCAGTCGTTAATTATTGGCAGCCTGAAGCATTAGCAATTAGAGAGCTTAAAGCCCTTATCCGTCGTTTAGATGCGCTTGAAAGTAACCGGCAACGAGAAGCTAACCGATTAGAAGCAAGTGAATTCAGCAACGTTTCCGCGCGTGTTTGCCAATCGATAAAAGTGACTATCGCGTTTTTAGATGACGAAATTAAACAGCTTAAATCTGACATTGATAACCACATAGATAATGAACCTGATTTAAAAAGAAACAGGAAACTACTTGAGTCTATCCCTGGCATTGGGCCCGTACTATCGAGAGAGCTGACGTATTTATTTGCCGCTAAAAAATTTAATAAAGCCAAAGAAGCGGCGGCTTATTGTGGATTAATCCCACGGCATAATGAATCGGGTAAATTAAAAGGGCGAACATCAATCAGTAAACTTGGGCCAGCCAGAATTCGATGCAAACTTTATATGGCGGCCATTGTTGCAGGGCAATGGAATAAAACAATAAAGAGACACAAGTTAACGTTAATAAATAATGGTAAAACACCGATGCAAGCTGTGTGTGCAAATATGCGAAAGCTCATTCATATATGTTTTGGTGTAATAAAAAACCAAGAAGCGTTTAAGCTCCAAGAAAGTTAAATACGACCTTGAAGCTTAAAATGAGAGATGGTATCTACAAAATTACTTTTACTTTTACTATTGCGCTAAAGCACGACTTACCAATTCCCCTAAACTATCTGTTTCTATTTTATATCCAATCCCTTATATTCACTCTAGGAGCATAAAGGAAGAAAGCACTCAATTTAAGGATAAATAATGATTAAATGGATTTTATTGATACTACTTGGTCTATTTACTTCTTTCCCGCAAGCATACGAACCTTACTCGCAAGGGCATTGCGATAGTATTGAAAAAGAACGTGAAACAATACGTTCACGGTTGCGTCAAGGCTATAGAGTGAAAGAAGGTGAGCGATTAAAAGCACGATTCAAATCTTTATTTGAAGAACTTGCAAAGCATTGTGATAACCCCAAACAAACCAATCGAACATATCAACGATCTTCCGTTTATAGCACTAGTAATAACGCGTTATTACACACAAAAATGCCGAATATGCAATTTTATAGTGATAGCTATAACGACCCAGGTAAGCTTAAAGCTTGGTCTGAGT
This sequence comes from Pseudoalteromonas nigrifaciens, assembly GCF_002221505.1. NCBI lineage: Bacteria > Pseudomonadati > Pseudomonadota > Gammaproteobacteria > Alteromonadales > Pseudoalteromonadaceae > Pseudoalteromonas > Pseudoalteromonas nigrifaciens. The sequence goes on from NZ_CP011037.1 coordinate 117,141, forward strand.
TTTATACTTTACCTAAACGTTGCCGAGCTAAGGGAATGGAGTCATCCGATTTTGTATGGTGCAGTGAGTACCGCGGTGAGCAAAAACGATTATTTGAAGAGCAGTGGAGTAAGCGGCCATAAATATGTTAAACACACAATGGCGAGTGCTATTTGTATTTATTGTGCTGTTAATTGCATCGGCACTTATTGCTAATCATTTGACAGGACGGGTATTTAATTATCATGATCCTATTGGCAGTGTTAGGGCTATTTACGAAGATATAAAAACTAAAATCGAAATGGCTGAAGAGTCTGAACTAACCGCTATTAAAACGATTGCCGCTCCGTCACTTTCTGCTAAAACTGCAATGCAAAAACATTTACCACAAGCCGACACTACGCGCTGTGTAGATGTGTCATTAGGTAAGGTTAAATATAAGCGTAATGGCAATATTTACACTTGGACAGATAGTAATGGCGTGCCACATTTTAGTGATGAAAAGCCTGACTTTGAGGCCGCAACACTCGACACAGACTTTGTTGAGCCGCTCGATTACTTTGAATTAACGCTACATGCAGCTAACTTACCGCCCTCGTTTACTGAAGAGTTACGTATAAAATTGAATACTGTTTTTAAGGTGTATGGTCAAATTATAGGTGTTGATGCATTAAAAAAAGTAAGGTTAAATTTAACTGTATTTGCAACACGAAGAAGCTATGAGCAAGCAATTAAACTGCGCGGGGCCGATCCAACAAACACCGATGGTATGTATTTTCATTCTACCAACTCAGCTTTAATAAATTATAGAAATGAGCAAAGTGCTATGCGCACAGCGGTACACGAAGCGGTGCATGCGGTTAACAAAGCAATATTAGGCTCTACTCCTCGCTGGCTCAATGAGGGGTTAGCTGAGTATTTTGAATATACCAAAAACAGCATGCAACTAGTTAGTGTTGAGCCACATCCTGGCTGGGTAAATAATAAGCGCGTAGCGCAAAGTGTTTTTACTATTAATTGGTTGATAGGTTTAGATGACACGTGGCAAACAGGCGATGACACTAAACTTTATGCGAGCAGTTGGGCTGCTATATATTTTATGATGGATTCTAATAAAGGCAAACAGTTTTTAAAAAGCATCATGCTAGCCGAGCAAAAATCGCCATGCAGTAAACTCACTGCAGCAGAGTTAAAAAATATGCTGTATCAGCATTTTCCGCAATTGGATAAAGACTATAGACAATGGTTGAAAACCCCATTTAGAAAACAGAGTTTTTAAGGAGTTATGCAAAGCACTACGCGAATTAAACTCGGATCTAAAAACAAAGCGCGAGGTAAACTCCCGCCTACAATTTGAAGGCTGACGCTGAGATATTTCCCCGTGATCACACCAGAAATTGAATTAATGATGAGTAATAGCTGCGCATGGCGGAATTTTGTTCCCGACAAATTCCAAGTACCTAAATCCCTTTAGGCAATGCGCGATAAAGCGTAGCTTGGCCACGGATGGCCTATCTACGCTGATTACGTTCATATCATTAATTACAATTGAGGAGATAGTGTGATCCTCGGGGCGCCGTGTGGTTCCAAGGGGCGGTCGGCGCTTTAACTTGGTAAAGAGCGCCCCTTGGTTGCCGTCGCCAACGCGACTTTTTCTTTAGTTATTTAGATTGTTTATTAATTTCTTCAACAGTTCTAATTACAGCTTTTTTTAAAGCGCTGCGCATAACTTCGTTAGTTAATTGATCTAATAATGTTTTATGGAGAACTCCCATACCTTCATTATTGGCCATAGTTGCATCAAATAATTCACGTGTAATTAATTCTTCCCCTAGCTTATTTACTAATGAAAGTGAAAAAGAAACATTTCTATTGCAGTCTAAAGTCCATGCACCATGACAATTAACATCAAAACTCATAAGGTCTGCAGAAATTAACATTTCTACTTGATTATTTATTGCGATATTACTTAATAGCTTCGCATCACTAGATGCAGGTATTATGTCAATCTTTTTTGCATTTACACCTAAAGATTGAAGCTCATTAATAAAGGCATTTCTTATAAAGTCAGCAACTCTTACAAATTCCTGTCCATCACTTGTCATGCCGATTGTTGCAGGGCCCATCCGCATAACTGCTTTTTCTGCTAATTCATCTTTAACAGTGGCAAGGTTTCTTTTATCTCTCCATTGGGTTACACCAATAGAGTCGATATTTTTAACCTCAACATTTTCAATTGTTTTTTTATGGTATTCCACAGGGAATGAGTTTTGTATAGTACAACCAGATAAAATGGATAAGAAAGCGGCAGTTATAGTGAGTTTCTTTAACATATATTTATTTCCATATAAGGGTAAATATCGCACTTTTACCAAGTGCAAACCTAAAAGCTTTGATTAAGCGCCATGATACACAAATTTTTATGAAAATAAGATCAATACTTTCAAATGGCTAAGTTATATTATAAATTTTATAACTAAAACCGAATTGGCACAGTCTCGTCACAATTCCCGCACACTAATGAGTAACTATCCTTACGCTTACTTGCTTTAGTATGGGCGTTAGAACATTGCGGGCAAGGAGCTTTCATTGGTGTATTAGCTTCGCAAATGCCACAGGTAACAAAGTAACCATAGCGACCAGAACGTGGTTGTAAACTGGCTGAGCTATTACACTGTTTACACGTTAAAACTATCTCTTTGCTTAGTGTTACTTCAGGCTCGGTCTGTGCCTCAATAACAGGTTCAGTATGCGTTACTACTTGTTGATAGGGCGGTTTAAGTTCATTTATTTGTGTCGTGGCATTTGAATGATTTTGTGAACTAAGTGATATGTTTTTCTCTAAAATAAATTGGCAAATTTTGCCCAAACTTTCTTCGTTAAACCATGGTCTAACGTTAGTGGATAAAAAATGTAAAGCATTAGGTGTCGATGCGGGTAGTTTCATCATTTGTAGTAGTTTATCAGCTATGAATTCTGATTTAACTAACCGCTCTTGTGTTGCTTTTGGTGTGTGATCCCTGTTGATAATAGCATTGCTCGATATTGCACAAACACTTTGCCATTCTCGGCCACCAAAGCCTTGTTGTAGTTTACCAAATATTTTTGGCAGTAATAATGGGGCATTGGCTCGTAATAGGCTTTTTAGTACTGCTAGTTGTAGCTCAACTTGCTTTATTGGTGAGGGCATACCTTGCCAGTTACCACGGTAACTTCGGCTCCATTCTTGATGTTCATTAATCGTTACTTCCCCTGTAATGCTTTTAGATTCGATGAGAATAAAGCCGTAGGTATATACAATAAGGTGGTCTATTTGAGCTGTTTCGTCGTTGTGTTTAAATTTGAGGTCGTTAAACACAAAAACTTGAGGGTGATCTTTAAATGCACGGCGTAAATAAAATGCCACGTCGAGCTCTTGTTTTTGGCCTGCTTGTATTTTTGCAGAGTTACTGGTGGTGAGTATTTTATCTTTTAAAATCATGAGGCTTCCATTCAATCATGCGTGTGGATAGGATATCACTGATGTACCTAATAGCAATACGATTAAGGCTTTAATGTTGATTAGGAAGCTTTAAAGTCATCGACAACGCGACATATAACTAATACTTGCAATTAAAAGCCTAAACGCGAGGTAAACTCTTGCCTACAATTTAAAAGCTAGGCTTTTCGCGTCAGCAAATTAAGTGTTGATAGCTACCTTACCCAATCTATTATTAAATGTCGTATGTTTGCGTTGTTAAGGTGTCGTATATTTGCTATATTTAATACAAGAAACGAGGGTATTTATTATGACAATAGCAAGTAAAGTAACAACAAGAATAAACCGCTCAAAGCGTTATGTTTTTGATCGTGCTGATTTTGCAGATATTGCTGGTTACGACCAAGTTGGCCGGGTATTAAAAAAGCTGGTTGATAATGGTCATTTATTGCGTATTGGTTATGGGCTTTACACTAAAGCGAGAGAAAATCGCATTACGGGTAAGTTAATGCCGGCATCTCCTGCGGGAGCTGATGGTGTTATATTAGAAGCGATTGAAAAGCTAGGTGTTGACTACAAATTTGATGAGTTTTCACAACGTAGTATCAATGGTGAAAGCTTGCAAATTCCAGCGTCTCTGAAAATAATTACAAATAATCGCTTTAAACGCAAAATTGTCGTAAATAATAGTGCTATTAATGCTAATTGATAGTGACCTGTTTTTAGATGTTGCCGATGCTCTTGGTATGGGTAACCCTGCTATTGTTGAAAAAGATTATTATGTTGTTGCATTACTAAAACTACTTTCTGAATTGTCTTTTGATACGCACTTATTGGTTTTTTCTGGTGGTACCGCATTAACAAAGTCGGGCATTAAAACTCATCGAATGTCTGAAGACATTGATATTAAAATCATACCTACAGATGTGTTTGCTAATATTTCAAAAACACAAAAAAGAAAGGCTAGGAAAGAGTTACATCTTCAATTACTTAATGCCATTAGTCTGCACAACTCTTTTTCGGTAGAAAACCGCCCTACTATTTATGATGAATATCGTTATCAACAAATTGATATACGTTATCCTCAAGCACATTCAAAAGTTCCATGCCTAAGGCCGTTTATTAAGTTAGAGCTGATAGAGACCTTGCTTTATGATCAAGTAGTGAGTAGAGATATATGTTCTTTAATGAATGAGGTCACTCAAAAGCCTCCTGAAGTTGCGCTAATGGGGTTTTCGAGTATTAAGAGTACACAAGCGGAAAAGCTAGTCTCTATGTTGAGGCGAACAGCAAGTTTTGCGCGCGATAATATAAGAGATGATGATCCTGCATTAATACGCCATATTTATGATACGTATTATATTCAACAAGCTGGGCTTGCGAGTGCTTCTGACGTAATGTCTTTGGTAAGTAAAGTTATTGCGGAAGACTTAACGCGTTACTCAAACCAACACGCTGAATTTATGAAAAGTCCGATTGCTGAACTGAAGTTTGGCTTAAGCTTACTACAAACCAATACATTATATGAAGAACGCTTTAACCAATATGTAGTACCTATGGTTTATGGCAATAATAGCCTTAATTGGCAGCAAGCATTTGATGTATTTAAGTTATATTGCAATCAAGTGTTAAATAACATAAAGCTTTAGCTGCCGTCGCCAACGCGACATATAACTCAAATTTGCAATTAAAAGCCTAGGCGCGAGGTAAGCCCCCGCCTACAATTTAAAGGTTTCGGGCTTAGCGCAATGAGGCAATTAGTTATACTATTCGCCTCATTGTGTGAGGCGAATAATAATTGTATGTGTGGTACTAAATTGCAAACTGAAAGGTTTGCGTTAGCAATGGCTGTATATTGGCATTTCCCCTACGCTTTGGATCGATGCTAACAAATCCCCAAAATTCTAAAAAGCGATTGATGAATCGAGATTCAATCAGTCTGCCTAATAGCTCACTCGGACTTGAGTATTGAGACGCTGGAGCGTGACTAAGTAACGCTGGGAATGCGGTAATGACTTCGTCAATTAGTTGCTCGACCGAGGCATGTTTTTGTAGTCGCCACAGCATAAATAGCCAAAATGCGCGCAGATCCACGCTATCGGTAAAGCTGTCGAAGTAACGCCAATTGTATTGCATGATGGCGGCTTCGAGCATAGGGAGGTAAAAAGCATTAATCCCCTGGGTTTGATACAGCTTTTGCACCGATTTTTTAATATGAAAATGGCCACTTTTATAGTAAATAATACCGGCAACATCAGCCAAAGTACGCGTGTAGTGTAGGGCGTTAAACTTATCTTCGTTACTGCCTGCAAATTCACTAATACTGATATGGATGGGGTATTTAGAAACAGCAAAGTTAGGTAGTAGCTCAGAGGCTTGTTTGACTAATTTAGCAGGTAAATTGCCTTTAGCCGTTGCTTTAATTGAGCCGCCTTGTTGCATGGCTTCAGTAAAAATTAATGCTAAATAGCTCATCACTGGGCTACTTGATAAATCTGCTGGAGTATTAAAAGTAACTTTTGTTAATTCGTTGAACGGGGCATAGAGCCAATTAGATATTTGCGTTGGGCAAAGCCCGCAAAAATCACTATCGGCTTGGTTGTTTCGCGCAGCTATTGTTTGTTCTGCGACAAGGTTTAGCTCATCTAAACTTAACTCTGGATTCATGGCTAAAGTTTGCGTTATGTCATCAAATATTTGTGCATGCTGTTTAGTAGATACAGTGTTCATACAACAATGTTTGTGCTTTTTGCCACTGCCACATGGGCAGGGATCATTTCGTCCTAGTTTCATTTATTAGCTCGTTCTGCGCAATATGGGTTTAGTGTTACATCATTATATTTGTTAGTAAATAAAAGCTACGAGCAGAGGGCTAACTGGAAACTGACCGTGGATTGTTTTTTCTCTAAAGCGCAGCGCCTCATACCCTCTTTGTGAATTTTTACTGGTTGTTTACTTACTTTAGAGCTTCGGCATAATTTTGCCGAAGCTCTAAGCCCGATTAATACCGGCGGTCGCGATCGTGCGGTTGCTCAAATTGTGTTTTAGGCCCTAGCGGTACTACGCCGGTGGGGTTAATAGTTTTGTGGCTGGCGTAGTAGTGTATTTTGGTGTATTCCAAGTCAACAGTGTCTTTAATGCCTGGTACTTGGTACAGCTCAGTGACATAGTTATATAGGTTAGGGTATTCGCTAATTTTTTGCTGATTACACTTAAAGTGGCCATGATACACAGCGTCAAAGCGCACTAAAGTAGTAAATAAGCGCCAATCGGCTTCGGTAATTTGCTCACCAACTAAGTAGCGCTGTGTAGCTAGGCGTTGCTCTAACCAGTCTAGGCTTTCGAATAATGCATGGTAAGCGCTGTTATAAGCACTTTGCGTGGTGGCAAAGCCTGCTTTATATACGCCGTTATTTACCGTGTTGTAAATGCGCTCGTTTACGCTGTCGATTTCTGCTTGTAGTGCTTGCGGGTAGTAGTCGTCGGTATTGCCGGTTAGCTCGTTAAACGCGGTATTTAAAATGCGCATGATGTTTGATGATTCGTTATTAACTATAGTATGGGTTTTTTTATCCCATAAAATAGGAATAGTGGCGCGGCCTTCGTAATTGGCATCGGCTTTTAAATACAATTGGTAGGCGTAATCTAGGTTATAAAGCGGATCGCCGTGCTCACCAAATTCCCAGCCATTTTCGAGCATTTCGGGCTTTACTACGCTAAGTGTAATTACGTTTTCGAGTTGCTTTAATTTACGCATTATCATGGTGCGGTGTGCCCATGGGCAAGCTAGCGACACATATAAATGGTAACGTCCCGCTTCGGGTTTAAATTTGCTATCGGCGGCGTTTGAAATTTGTTGGGTAAAGCGGCTTGCTTGGCGCTCAAACTTACCGCCAGATTTTTTGGTGTCGTACCATTGGTCAACCCATTTTCCGTCTACGATTAATCCCATTATTAACTCCTTAATGTGCTGTAAATGCATAAACACACCGCATAGCTATGTGGTGTGTGTTTTAAATAACTAATATTACGCTTTGTTTAAGTTACGGTTAATTACGTTATCAAGTGAGAATTTACCGCCACCTTGGATAACTAAAGCCAGTGTGATTGCTAATAGCGCTAGGCCAAATTCGTAACCGTTGTTGCTCATAAATAAGCCGTTATCAATGTGAGTGGTAAATATAGCCACAACCATAGTAATAGCCAGTACAAAGCTAGCAGGTCTTGTTAGTAGACCAACAATTAAAAATAAGCCACCAAAAAATTCTGCACTACCTGCCATTAAGGCCATTAAAAACCCTGGTGCTAGGCCAATTGATTCCATCCATTGTCCTGTGCCTTCTAAGCCATAACCACCAAACCATGCAAATAATTTTTGTGCACCGTGAGCGGCAAAAATAATACCTGCAATAACGCGCAGTGGTACTGCAGCCAGTGATTGTTCAGTTTTAGTGATAACATTAGCAATATTTTTAATAGTCATAATTTTTGCCCTTATTGATGTTAAGTAAGTATGTTTAATTGAGTATGTAGCCATTGTAGTTGTTGTTATGTAATTAAATAACGCCTATTATTTGCTTGATATGTTCAAATAATTTGAATAGTTGTTATTTGGATGAAAAAAACCATGAGTACACCTCCTATTAGTATTGAAGCGTTACTGGTGCTTGACGCTATTGAGCATCGTGGCAGTTATGCGGCAGCCGCAGAGCAATTAAATAAAGTACCTTCGGCGCTGTCCTACATAGTACAAAAACTAGAAGAGCAATTAAACGTGACTTTGTTTCAGCGTCAGGGGCGTCGTGCTGTGTTGACTCCTGCGGGCAAACATTTACTGACCGAGGGGCGCAAGTTGCTTACGGCGATTAATTCATTGTCGGAGCAAACACAAACAATTGCGAACGGCTGGGAGCCAAAAATTCGTATTGCTTTGGATTCTATTATTGATATAAAACCGATATTTACCAGTATAGAGCAGTTTTTAGTAGAGCATAAAAATATTGAAATAGATGTACAAGAACAGGTAATGAACGGCAGCTGGGAAGTGCTGATTGAAGATAAAGTTGATTTAGTTATTGGCGCGCCGTCGCCAGTGCCGAACCAAAAAGGCATTCGCGCGGTTAAAATAGATGAGTATCAAAGTGTACTTGTGGTAAATAGCACGCACCCGTTAGCAACGCAGCAGCAACCACTCGATATGAGTAGCCTTGCTCAGTACCGCAGTGTGATAGTACACGACTCTGCAGAGCAAGAAATTCCATGGTCGGCAAATATAATAGAGGGCACCCAGCGCTTTTTTGTTAGCTCTGTTGCGCAAAAAATTGCGGCTATTATTGCCGGTATAGGTATTGGTTATTTACCCAAGCGTTTAATTGAGCAGTATATAGGGTCGGGGCAGTTAGTGGAGGTAAAGCTAACCGAGCAACGACCTTGCCAAGATCTATTTATTGCCTGGAAAATAACTAATAAAGGTAAAGGGTTGCAACGACTTACCTCACTGTTACTACAACCTTAACGTTGCGCTTTTAAAGCTAACAGCCGTGTAAGGCTGTTAGCTAATAGCTGTATTAAATGTAATTTACTACTTAAAAGCCATGGTAAGCTCTTTATTCTTCTAGGCTTTCATCTAGGGTAATTATAATACCAACGGTAATAATACGGTCGCCAACCATTTCACAAATAGTGAGTTTTACGTCATCAAGTTCAATAAAGTCATCTACCTTAGGTAAGCTGTTTAGCGAGGTTTTTAGTACTTGCTCTAGCGTATCGTTTGGTTCAGCCGCAATATGAATATCGTAAGAATAGGCTATGCTGGCTACGCTGGTATTGCCTTTAACTCTTAGCTCTTTTGCCGAAAGCTCGGTAATATCTTGATCAATCGTGCTTGAAAAAACACAGTCAACAAACTCGCGGGTATGCGGTTTTAGTACCATAAATAGCTGATCGTCTGCCTGTAATAACGTAGAGCCGCGCGGGGCAATAATATTATTATTACGACTGATCATTGCCATTACTGTGCTATCGGGTAGTGCTAATTGCGATAAACGACGGCCAACAGCGCGTGACATTTTGCCTATGGTGTATTCAACAATATCGGCGTCAACATCGCCTAAAGCAGTGATCTCTAACGTGGCTGCGGGAGTCACTGGCGGTGGTAAAGTAAGCTTTAGTTTGCGGGCCATTAAAGCAAGCGTTGAGCCTTGCAGTGTGGCTGAAATTAACACCACAAAAAATACTACGTTAAATATGAGTTCGGCGCCAGGCAGGCCAAACATAAGAGGAAATATTGCTAAAATAATAGGGACTGAGCCGCGTAGCCCAACCCAAGACACTAAGGTGATTTCACGCGCTTTAAAACCAAATAGCGCTAACACCGGAATAACCGCCAAAGGGCGAGCAATAAATATAAGCACTAATGCAATGATCAGTCCCTCAAACCACACATCTAATAACGAGGTTGGGTTTATTAATAAGCCCAACACCACGAACATGGTAATTTGACCTAACCAAGCTAACCCGTCGTGGAATAAAAACGTACTGCGCTGAAACACAAAACGGCTGTTGCCAATAACCACACCGGTAATAAATACCGCTAAAAACCCGCTACCACCAATGTTTGCGGTAATACCAAATGAGAGTAAACCACACGCAGCAACCAATACCGGATACAAACCGGTAGCAACTAATTGAATTTTATTAATTAATTTAACAGAGCTCCAACCCACGGCTAAGCCGACTAATGCGCCTAAGCCCATTTGTGATACAAACATGAGTAATAGGCCTGTGCCTAGCTTCATGTCGTTTACCAGAACCTCTAGTAAGCCTACGGTTAAAAATATTGCCATGGGGTCGTTTGAGGCACTTTCTATTTCGAGGGTGGCTTTTAGTTTGGTGTTTAAATGAATACCGGCATTACGCAGTAGCGCAAATACGGCTGCGGCATCGGTTGAGCCTACAATAGCGCCAAACAATAAGCCTTGTAGCAAAGGAATATCAAGCATGTATGCGGCAGCAACTCCAGTTACTGCGCTGGTAATTAGTACCCCAAGGGTGGCCAACACGGAGGCGGGTTTCCAGACTTTTTTTATCGCTTTTAAGGGCGTTTGCAAACCGCCATCAAATAATATCATTGCTAATGCGAGCGTACCTAAAGAATGCGCCGCTGCTGCATTGTCAAAAAATATGCCTCCGGGGCCATCTTCACCAGCGAGCATACCGACCATTAAAAACATTACCAGTACAGGCAAACCGAGACGAGCTGATAATTTACTGGATACAATACCCAGTAAAATTAATACCGCGGCTAACAATATTATTTGATCAATCAAAAACATATATTATTCTCATTTGTAGCTAAGGGCTGGGTTAGGTCGTTATTGTAAGTTATGCACTAGAGCATGGGATAGTAGTTACTCTGCTGCTAAGTATGAACTGGTTTTCATTTTTTAATAGGTAAAATAATAAGCGATAATAAACATGGGTTTGTTTACACAAAAATGTTTTTAGCTTTTGATATTGTAGCATTATTCTCATTAAATAGGGAGGGCCAGCGTTATAAATAGCAGGTATTAGTAATCTGCTAAAAACTTGCCAAGCTCGGTGTTAAAGGGCCATTTTTAGATGTCATTTTAGCTCGCGCTTTAGGTTTAATATTTACAGTGAGAGTTTTGGGTCAACTTAGCCGCTTTAGTTTTTAACCTTTTAGATTGCTTTTTAAATTTGCACTTCGCCTTTGGCACTATTACCACTTAGTAAAAGTCATTTACACAATGAGGGGATTATTTATTAATGCATAAGAAATATAATGCTCTACTTATTTTTACTAGCACAGTAATCGTATGCCTAGGTTAAGGCGCGAAAGCAGCACAAGTAAAAAGGATCAGGGGAACTTCCTGATTAACTGAATTATTACAGAGGTTTTTATGACGTTATCCCTAACTCCACGCCTAACACAGTTAGCCAATGCTGATTTGATCCAACCATTGGCGCATATTAAAAGGGGTATCGAAAAGGAAGCTTTACGAGTAACTACAGATGGTTTGTTGGCACAAAACCCTCATCCTTATAATTTAGGCTCGGCGCTAACTCATCCTCATATCACTACAGATTACTCAGAGTCGTTATTGGAGTTTATTACCCCAGCAGTTGAAAGTATTGATGACACACTCGACTTTTTACAACAATTGCACCGTTATACTGCCACTGAACTAACCGCGCAAAATATATGGCCAGCAAGTATGCCGTGTGCGCTTCAAGGTAATGATAGTGTGCCTATTGCTCAATATGGTAGCTCGGTGCAAGGACAAATGAAGCACACTTATCGTCGTGGGCTAGATATGCGCTACGGGCGTATTATGCAAAGTATTGCGGGTATTCATTTTAATTTTTCATTACCGGATAGCTTTTGGCAGGGGTATCAAACTCTACAGGGTAACCAAGACTCGCTTGCTGATTTTCGTTCTGCCCAGTATTTTGCGCTGATCCGTAACTTTCGTCGCTATGGTTGGTTATTGCTTTATTTATTTGGTGCATCTCCTGCGTTAAGCCGCTCGTTTGTTGATGGCCGCGCGCATCAGTTAGCCAGTTTGGGCAGCGATACGCTTTATATGCCTTATGCAACTTCGTTGCGAATGAGTGGTTTTGGCTATCAAAACGATGCCCAAGCGAGTTTAAATGTAAGTACCAATAACTTAGCTGAATATAGCCGCGATTTAACACAAGCGCTTCACACGCCACATGCACCTTATACGCGTATAGGGGTTGAGGTAAATGGTGAAAAGCGTCAGCTAAACGATAATATTTTACAAATTGAAAACGAATACTACAGCGATATTCGCCCTAAACGTGTTACCCACGCGGGTGAAACACCACTGCAGGCTATGAACGATCGCGGGGTTGAATACATAGAAGTACGTAATCTCGATATTAACCCCATGTTGGCGCTAGGTATTGATGACACTCAAATTCGCTTTTTAGATACATTTTTACTGTTTTGCTTATTACAAGATAGCCCAGAAATTGGCGAGCAAGAACAACAGCGCTTGGCACGCAATCATACCCGTGTGACCGAGCAGGGGCGATGCCCTGATTTACTGCTAGAAACTGCTAATGGTGAGCTTAGTCGCAGTGCTTGGAGCGAACAGCTATTTGCAGAGCTAGATGCTATAGCAGAGTTACTTGATCAAGCTGGTAGCGGCTACAGTGAGGCGATACAACACTACAAGCCATTATTACAACAGCCAGAGCTAACTCCGTCGGGGCTTATGTTGACGCAGCTTGTCGCTAATAATCAGGATCACAGTGATTGGGTAGGGCAGCGCGCCACTGAGCTCACTGCACAATGGAAAAAAATGCCACTGAGCGCAGCACAAAGCGATTACTTTAAACAGCTTGTAAGCTCATCACACGCAGAGCAGCAAAAGTTAGAGGGTAAGGTTTAGCAAAAGAGCAGCTTTTAGGTGTCGGGCTTTAGCTTTTAGATAGATGATACGACCCCGATAAAGTAAACCGCACTAGGGTCGTATCAAGGTCAATACGCCCTATCAAGCTTGGTACTTGGATTTACTTGTAGGTGCGATTTTATATTGGCACTTAACTTACCAATGTATAAAACCTTTAACTCTATTCTTTAGTTTGCATATTTTTAGCACGCTGCTCGGCTTCGATCAGGGCTTGAGATTTAGGTTCACGTTTTTTCTCTGCTATTTTAGGTTTTACCGATGAATTTGGATCCCAGCTATCATCCAGCGATAGGTTAGCAAATGGGTTGCTGTTGTCTATTTGCACATTTTGCTCTTTAGGCTCAGCTACTGGTTCTGGCTGTTGGTTTGTATCTGCTTTTATTACAGGCTTTGCTTTACTACCTGGTAGCGGTGCATCGGGATCGAAAGTACGTACTTCGGGCTCTTTAAATTCGTGCTCGGTATTAAATGAAGTTGCTTGCTCTGTGGTGCTGTTTACAGGGGGGTGTATATTCGTTGTTGGTTGCTGCGCAATAATTGGCTCTGGGCTGATATTGGCGGGCTCAATTGTATTTTGAGCTGGCGTTTGATCATTAATTGCTGCTGGCACTTGTTGAGTAACCTGTTGTTGGCGCTGCTTTTTAGTAGGCAGTGGTGCATCGGGATCGAACATGCGTACTTCTGGCTCGGCAAAGTCGCTGGCATTTTTTATTCGCTCTAAGGTGTTTTTAGCCGCGGCTTCAAACTCTGCGGTATTGGGCTCTGCTTTTGTTTTTGTTTTTGTTTTGGGTTTTTCATTACTAAATGTTGTATTTGTTGTTTTAGCTACGGTTTCTGGCTCGCTAGTACTTGCTTGTGGTTTTGCCAGCGCGGCATCAATTTGCTGCATTGAAACAGATTCTGCCGCAATTTGTGCTGTTGTCGTATTTTGCGTATTTACGGCGCTAGGGCTTGGCTTAGCTGCCGATTTAACTACTGATTTAACTACTGATTTAGGAGCGGGTGTGGTAACAGCTGGGCTCGTTGGCAGTACTGTTGCCACCTCAGAATTACTTTGTTTAGAGCGGCGCATACGTACTAAAACCATTACGCCAATAAGTACTATTAGCAATAATAATAAGCTAGGTAGCAGTAGTGAGGCGGCGCTTTCGGTGTTTGGTTTTGATACTGGCGTAGGTTTTATATTTGCCGGCTTTTGTGCTGCTGCGATGGGCTCTGCGCTTATTTCTGTAGCGTTTGCCTGTGTACTTTCAGCCACAGGATTTTTTATATCAGTGCTTTTTACATCCGAACTTTTAATATTGGCAATAGGTTCATCAGTTGTTACTTGGCTTGTTTGACTAGGGCTTGCTTGTAACTCGGTATTAATACTCGCGGTATTGTCTGTCTCAGAGTGTGTTTTTAAAGGCTCAACAATAGGCGCTTTAACCGACTCAGTAATAGGCTCGGGCAGTGCCTTCTGCGGCTCTGGATCATTAACAATAGCATGTGGCTTAGGTTTTGGCTGAGTTGGTGTTACTACCGGCTTATTGCAATTTTTATTATAGTCGCGCGCGGCATTGCGGTAGCTGCGGCCCGTTTTGTTATTACTGTGCTGCTGCATTTCTTGTTTTATAAGTATGCACATAGCTTGGTTATAGGCTGCGCTATTAAAGCTATAAAATAGGGCAACACAAAGGGTCAGGCGTGTGAGTATTTTTATCATAAAGTTCAGTAGCGCTTAAGCATCAATAGTTTGATTTTAAGCGCTAATTTAAAATATATCTACTGTGGGCTACTCAATTACCATTAGGCTGCGATATTCGTCGTAGGCAAATTGATCGGTCATGCCGCTTATATAATCTTGAATTAACCGGCAGCGGTAATAAAACTCATAGGCGGTAAAGTGATCAGGCTCTTCTTGCATTGCATCTATGGCGTGCTGATAGCTGTTTAAGTGCTTTTTAGAAAGCTTTTTAACCAGTCGCGATTCTATTAATAAGCGTGAATCGCCATTGAGCGCTCGTTTAAAATCGTCACTGCTTAATAATAGCAGTGGTTTGTAACAATCGAGCAGGCCGTTAATAATGCGGTAGCCTTGTAGTTCGAGTTTTTCTACTTCTTTGTTTGAAAATACATATTCAAGCGCCACTTGTTTAAGGGTTATGGTGAGTGCGTGTAAATAGCTGCGATCCTCAAGTAGTGCTTGGTTAAAATCGCCATGATAAATGGGTTCTATGTGTTTAATAAAGCGTTTAGCCACATGATTAACTAACGGATGCAGCAGCGCTACGCGTAAGTATATAAAAAATTCACTATTAAAATTATAAGGTTGTGCGTTGGCACGCTCAAGTGCGTAGTCTACGGCTTTATTTACAAAGTCTTGATGTTGGCTGTCGTCGATAGTGAGGTTTATAAGTACTTTTGTATAATGACTTTTAAGCTTTTGGCATAATAGTTCGGTGCTTATTATGTCTTTTTCTACGGCGTCTTCTATATCGGCTAGGCAATAGGAAATATCATCGGCAGCTTCCATAATATAACTTGCGGGGTGGCGGCAATACGGCTGAATTTCAAGCGCAGTTTGCAGTGCCTCTACAAATTTTTTTTCGCTGTAGTAGTAACCGACCTTTTTCATTAAATAATTTTTGTTTTGTGGTATCTCTTTTTTGTCGAGCCCTGCAGGGCGGGTATATTTTAAAATACCGGCACTTTGGCTGTAGGTTAAATTAAGTAATTGTAATGAGTGAATAATACGTATGCCTTGGGCATTGCCTTCAAAGCTGCAAATGTCGTGTGCTAGGCTTTTAAAAACAACCCCAATACCAGAATTAGGCTGTTTACAGCGCTCGGGGGTTACACTTGCTAAATTATTATTAAACCAATGGTTTATGGCGGCTTCACCAAAGTGACCAAACGGCGGATTGCCTATATCGTGCATTAGGCAGGCCATTTCAACTAGGCTTTCTAACGGCCGCTCTAGCTCGGTGAGTCCGTAGTCTTGCAGCTGCTGATAACTTAGTGATGCAAAAATACGTTGTACTATAAAGCGCCCTACTTGTTGTACTTCTAACGAGTGAGTAAGGCGAGAACGTACCGCGGCGTTGCGCTCTAGTGGAAACACTTGGGTTTTTTGTTGTAGGCGACGAATAGCGGCGCTGTTTATAATTCGGCCCCGATCGCTCTCTAGTGCCATTTGTAAGTTAGCGGTAGTGCGATACATACGTGCGGGGGTTATTTTTTTACTAAAATCGATCATCATCTTGTCCTTTTTTAAGCTGATGACAGGCATAGTTTTAGCGCATCGTCATATGTTTTTCATTAATTTGCTTTAATCTATCAGTTTGTATCTTAAATTAATATATTGCTTTAAGATCGAATTACAAAGCAGGTTTTTAGATGTCAGGTAAAGGTTAGCCAAGTGCGGTGATTGTAGGTAGGCGGGAGTTTACCTCGCGCTGTTACTTTGTAGGCGCATAGCTTGCTGGCGCGAAAAGCGTAGCTTTTAATTTTTAGCGCTTTGGTAGAGATGAGCCAAACGTGCTCATTTGCACACATATTTTATAAATAAACGTTATGTTAAACAGGGTATTAAAATGAAACAGTGGATTGTAAAGGCAATATCGGTTTGCCTTTTATTAGGGATGAGTAATGCGTTTGCCGCAAAAGAGCAAACGGTAGTACTTATATCAATTGATGGTATGCGCTGGGATTATATAGAAAAACATGGTGCGCCTAATTTAAAAGCAATGGGTGATCGCGGTGTAAGAGCGCAAAAGTTGATTCCGGTTTATCCTACCAAAACGTTTCCTAACCATCTTTCAATTATTACCGGCTTACTCCCTGTTAATCATGGCATTGTTGACAATAGATTTTGTGATAAAGCCCGTAATAATGAATGCTATAGCATGGGCAAAGGCTTTACCGATAGTACTTGGGTTAGCGGTACGCCGTTGTGGAACTTGGCTAAAATGCAGGGACTTAAATCGGCAGTTTATTTTTGGCCTGAGTCGGATGCGCGTTTTAACGGCATGACCCCTGACTACTATTTTCATTACTCGCAGCATAGTGACTATCAAGACCGGGTTGATCAAATAGTGCAGTGGTTAAGTTTACCTAAAGCGCAGCGCCCGCGGTTTGTTGCAGGTTATTTTTCATTGGTAGATAGCATGGGACATAAATATGGGCCCGATGCGATTCAAACGCGCGATGCAGTTAAACAACTCGATGAGTTAATGGGGCAGTTACAAGCGCGTTTAAGCAAATTAGATCAAGAAGTAAACTTAGTGATAGTGTCGGATCATGGTATGGCGCAGCTTGATCCAGCTAAAAGTATATTAGTTAGTAGTTTACCTAAAGATGACAACTTTTTAGTAAAAAATACCGGCCCGCGGTTACTTATTTATACAAAACCTGAGGCGGTTAATGCCGATATTGAGGGCTATAAAGCGCGTTTACAACAAGCAGCTAAAGGACGTTATACGGTATTAACGGCTGAGCAGTTAGCGGGCTATCATTATAATAAAGGCACCCGTGTAGGCGATATTGTAGTGCAAACAACGGCACCAGCAATATTTGCTAGTTCAGAAAAAGCAGGCCCTATAGGCACCCACGGTTATGCTTATACCGATGATATGGCAGCAACCTTTTTAGCTGTTGGCCCTGCGTTTAAAAAGGGTATGAGTATTGAGCAAGTTAATAACTTAGATATTTACCCGGTATTGGCAAAAATAATGGGGCTAAAGTTACTTAGTAAAACCGACGGCGACGGTAAAAGCTTAATGCCCGCTGTGCAGCGAAAAATGATAGTGCATTAATCTGTAGTCTAAAAAATAACAGCTTAGGCTGTAAACTACATAATACCTAAGCGGCTAATTAGCCGCTTTTTTATGCCTGTAAACTGACATGACTATTTTTCACTCAAATTAGACCTCTTGCTAATTGCAAAGTATTTAACTGCCACGTATGTTAAAAATATAACAATAATATATAGAGAAACTTATGGCAGGGATTGATCAGTTAGTTAGCCGTGTAATGGCAGGGTTGGTGGCCGTTATTATTGGCTTTACCAGCTCAGTAGCACTGATTTACCAGGTGGTTATTGTGCTTGGTGGCACGCCTGAGTTAGTAGCCAGCTGGATTTTAATGCTGGGCTTAGTAATGGGCAGCACCTCTATTATTTTATCGTATTATTATAAAGTGCCTATATTAATTGCGTGGTCGACTACAGGGGCTGCACTGCTAATTTCTACCGCCGATGGCTATAACCTAAATGAGGCCGTAGGGGCATTTATGCTCTGTGCACTATTGGTATTTTTATCGGGAGTGACGGGCTGGTTTGAAAAAGTTATGAACCGTATTCCCAGTGAGCTTGCCTGTGCCATGCTTGCGGGCGTATTAGTTACTTTTGGCATTGACGTATTTAACTTTATGAACGAATTACCGTTAATGATTGGCTTAATGGTATTAGTTTACTGCATAGGTAAACGTTACTTTGCACGTTTTACTATGTTAAGTGTACTAATAACCGGCGTATTACTGGCGTGGAATATGGGCCATATTGATACCAGCAACTTGCAATGGCAAGCTAGTAGTTTTGCTTATATAGCCCCAAGTTTTAACTTTCAGGCATTTATTAGTATTAGTATTCCTTTATATATAGTAACCATGACCTCACAAAACTTACCCGGTATTGCAGTACTAAAAGCCCATAATTATAAAGCGCCAATTTCGGCGTCACTTAATGTAACGGGTTTTATTAATTTAGTAACAGCGCCATTTGGCACCTATTCAATTAATTTGGCTGCCATAACAGCCGCCATTTGTATGAGTGAAGATGCAGATAAAAACCCCGATAAACGTTATTGGGCGAGCATAGCCGGTGGCGTTTTTTATATTATTATGGCGCTGTGCGCAGCAACATTAGTAGCCGTAGTGGCCAGCTTACCGCAAGCATTAATTTTAGCTTTAGCGGGTATTGCATTATTTGGCACTATTGCTTCAAGCCTGCAGCAAGCACTGCATAGCTCACAATATAGCGAAGCCGCCATAATTACATTTTTAGTCACCGCGTCAGATTTAACCCTGTGGTCGGTAGGCTCAGCTTGCTGGGGAATTATAGCCGGCGTATTAACGCTATTTATTATCCGTAAGGGTTAAAGCATCGGGCAAAGGGCATCGAGCTTAGAGCAAAGGCTCTTTAAGTTATTAATTCACAAAGAGGGCATGAGACGCTGCGCTTTAGAGAAGAAAAAGGATTTGGGCGACGATCTAAGGGCAAAATAAACAGCTATGCTGCTCACGTGTGGGCGCAGCCCGAATGTTTTTCTGATATTAGATTTCTTCTTTTACTGATATCTATTTTATATGTGTCTTTTCATTCACTCTCATTGTCTGCTTTTTGTGCAAAAGTGTTTAAGCCCACTTATTCACAAAGAGGGTATGAGACGCTGCGCTTTTAGAGGAATGATAATGGCAAGAACGATGTATTTTATATTTGCTCATTCACTCTAATTGTCTACTTTTTGTGCAAAAGTATTTAAGCCCACTTATTCACAAAGAGGGTATGAGACGCTGCGCTTTTAGAGGAATGATAATGGCAAGAACGATGTATTTTATATTTGCTCATTTACTCTCATTGTCTACTTTTTGTGCAAAAGTATTTAAGCCCACTTATTCACAAAGAGAGTATGAGACGCTGCGCTTTTAGAGGAATGATAATGGCAAGAACGATGTATTTTATATTTGCTCATTCACTCTCATTGTCTGCTCTTTGTGCAAAAGATCGTTAAGTGATTTATGCACAAAGAGGCGAAGGGCTTCGAGCCTAAAGCCTGATACCTAAATCTGCTCTTTTACTGCCTTTAAAGCATTGGTTTTAATATATCAAACATGGCGTCTATGTGATCGTCTCGCTCGTTTAGTGCAGCAATGTAACGGTATTTCTCACCGCCGGCATGTTCAAAAATTTCACGGTTTTCGCCCTCTAACTCCTCGAGGGTTTCTAAGCAGTCAGCACTAAACGCGGGGCTAATTATGGCAATATCTTTTATGCCTTGTGCAGGAAAGCTTTCAAGGGTAGCGTCGGTATAAGGCTTTAACCATTCTGCTTTACCAAAGCGGCTTTGAAAGGTACTTATTACTTGGTCTTTATCAAGGCCAAGCTTTTCGATTACTAAACGTGTGGTTTGTAGGCATAAACAGTGATACGGATCGCCTCGTTCTAAAAATAGTTTAGGCATACCATGGTACGAAAAAACGAGTTTTTGTGGCATACCATTGGCTGCTAAATCTTCGCTAATACTGTTAGCTAACGACTCTATGTAACGCGTGTTTTTGTGATAGCCGTTTATAAAATGCAGCTCAGGAACCCAGCGCCATTTACGCAGCACGTTTGATACCGCGTCAAAGGTTGAGCCCGTAGTTGGGCTTGAGTATTGTGGGTATAACGGTAATACAATTATGCGCGTAAGGCCTTTATCGCGAAGTTGTTCCAACCCAGCTTCAATTGAAGGATTGCCGTAACGCATAGCCATAACCACTTCGGTATTGGTATAGCCATGCTCTTTTAATAGCGCATTTAATTTTAGGCTTTGCTGGCGAGTAATATGGGTAAGTGGTGAGCCGTTTTCGGTCCATATACTTTCATAAAGCTTGGCAGAGCGTTTTGGGCGAATACGTAAAATAATACCATGGAGAATAATCATCCATACAAAACGTGGTATTTCTACAATACGTGGATCTGATAAAAACTCACGTAAATAAGTACGCAAAGCACTTGCTGTTGGCGCATCAGGGCTGCCTAAGTTGGTGAGTAATATGCCTGTTTTTTGATTGAAACGCCCATCATGGGGATTATCGGTAACGGCAGAAAATCGCGACACGTTATGCTCCTTCAAGCAAAATATTCAGAAATAACTATTAAGGCATAGTGTAACGAAAAAAAGCACTGTTTAGATCAATCATTTAGTTGTTTTAATTATAATTTTAAAAAATCAGCACGATTAGATACTTTGAGGTTATTACTTTTTATATAAAAACTAAAAAACCTGCCATTTTAGTGCACTGTAAACACCAGGTTACAGGCTGTAAAGATAAGTAACCATGGTTTGGCTGTAAAATGAGCAGTCAGTGAGTTGAAGGTCAGTGTAAACAATACGTTAACTTTTTAATATTTAAAATAAAATGCCGAGTTGCTGGTATTTTAATCTATTTAAGGTGTTAATTTTCTATTTTAGAAGTTATTTGCATACATAGACTAATTATTTATGTATTTTAGTATCTTTTTATTTACATATGTTCTAGGATGTTGGCAGCAAGGTTTGTATGTAACAACCTTTTATAAATTATAAGAACACAAAACAGGGTCGTCACTATGTCAACATATCGTTTAAACACACTCGCTGTTGCCGTTGCTTTTGCTTTTAGCGCGCCAAGCATGGTTAACGCACAAGAAGCACCGGTTAAAGCTGTAAAAAATATTGAGCAAATATCAGTATTAGGATCACGCGTATCAAATCGTACTTCTACTGAATCTTCATCTCCTATTGATTTAATTGACGCGGACGATCTAAATAAAGGTGGCTTTACCGAACTTGGGCAAAGCTTACAAGCAACCGCACCTTCATTTAACTTTTCGCGTACGCAAGTATCTGACGGCTCTGATTTATTTAGACCTGCCACTTTACGTGGTTTACAGCCAGATCAAACACTAGTATTAATAAATGGTAAGCGCCGTCATAATCAAGCCATTTTTGGTTTAACCAGTACGGTTGGTGGTGGTTCAGCGGGCACCGATATGAATGCGATTCCGCTAGTTGCTTTAAAAGGTGTTGAAGTACTACGCGATGGCGCTGCAGCACAGTATGGCTCTGATGCTATTGCAGGGGTTATTAACTTATCGCTTAACAATTCAACCGGCGTTACTACAGGTTATGTACAATATAGCGAAACCGGCGAAGGCGATGGCGAAACAGTATCGGTTGGCTTAAATCGTGGTTTTGATTTAGGCAGCGAAGGTGGATTTATTAACCTATCACTTGAGCACCGTGATGCACAAAGCACTAACCGTGCAGAGCGCGATATTGGCGGCTCACTTGATGTAGCACCTGGTACGCTTTCTAAAGATGTACGCTGGAGCCAAGGTAATGCAGAGAGCGAATTTACCTCACTATTTTATAATATGGCACTGCCAGTTGGTGGCGATAATGAACTTTACTCATTTGGTGGCTATTCTGAACGTACCGCTTTAGGTAATGGTTTTTACCGAAACTTTAATGAAGCTGGCAAAAACGTAACTCAAGTATACGCAGATGGTTTTTTACCGCAGATTTTTAACGAAGCACAAGATATTTCACTTGCACTTGGACTTAAAGGCGAAATTAATACCGACTGGGGATACGATGTATCGGCGGTGTATGGTGAAAACCAATACGACTTTACTTCACGTAACAGCATTAATGCCTCGTATGCGGCAGAGTATGTTGCTAATAACCCAAATGCGAGTGACGCTGATATAGCGGCTAATGCGGGCCCAAGTGGTGGGTATTCAGGTGGTTTCCGTTTTGATCAAACTACAGTTAATGCCGACATTAATGGCATTATAGATATTGGTCGTAGTGAGCCTCTTTATTTGTCGTTTGGCGCAGAGTACCGTAAAGAAAATTACGAAATAGTCCCAGGGGAAGAAGCTTCTTATGCGTGTGGTTTAGCTAATATGGATACCTCGTATCCGTCAGTTAACGATCCTAATCAATTTGCAGAGTGTGGTTTTCAAGCTTATAACGGTTTGCGCCCTGAAGCGTCAAATTCACAAAGCCGCGACAGTTATGCATTTTATGTAGATGCTGAAACCATGATCACCGATGCATGGAACGTAAGTGGTGCACTGCGCTACGAAGATTTCTCGGATGCAGGCGATGATTTAATTGGTAAATTAGCAACGCGTTATGAGTTTAATGATGACTTTGCCGTGCGCGCTGCTGCATCTACAGGCTTTAGAGCACCGTCGTTACAACAAAGTGGCTATACAGCGTTTACCACTAACTTAGGCTCAGACGGCACGTTAAGCCAATCGTTTACAGCAACCACAGGTTCGGCATTTCCTTCTGCTTTAGGGGTTAATAGTTTAGAGCTAGAAACATCTAAAAACTTAAGCGCAGGCTTTGTTTATGATGTAACCAGCGAGCTTTCGTTAACGGTTGATTTTTACCACGTAGAAATTAAAGACCGTATAACGCTAGGTAGTTTATTATCAGCAGATGATGTGGCATTTAGTGCAGAGGCAGTTGCTGCATTACAAGCAACCGGTGCAGTGCAAGCAAACTATTTCTCAAATTCTTTAGATTCAACTACGCAAGGTGTTGATATTATTGCATCTTACCGTACTGAACTGGACGGTGGTAACTTAGGTATTACTTTTGCGGGTAACCTAAACGAAACTAAAATTGATAATGTAAATGCAGCACCCGGTATTCCAAAAAATGTCGCGCTTGATGATATACAAAGCAGCTTTTTAACAGACGGCCAACCAGGTGAGCGTGGTACGTTAACCTTTGATTATGAGCGCGATGCTTATAGTTCAATGATACGCTTTAACTACTTTGGCGAAACCGATGTTAAATACTTTGCTAACGACCATATTTCGTTACCTGGGTTTTTATCACCTACGGGTTCATTTAAGCCTACCAGCACGGTTGAGTCAGCAGTATTGGTTGACTTAAACGTGACTTACCAAATTAACGATACGTTTGCTGTATCGGTTGGTGCTGATAACGTATTTGACGAAACGCCAGATGAATTAGGTGATGATGAAGTACTTAACTTTATCTCTAATGGCGGATTTAAATACCCATTACGTGCCGTACCTTATGGTTTTGATGGCCGTAGCTACTATGCAAAATTAAGCTTTAGCTTTTAATATTTAATAGCAGCTAAACAGTAACAAGCGCAGTTATTTACTGCGCTTTTTTTTGCCTTAATTTTATACAAATGAGGGCTGTGAAATAGGGGGGGAAGGGGGAGTGACATATTTTTTAAATGGCGCTTTAAATCACTTGCAAGCTTGTAAATTAAGCATACAATCGCCATATATAATTAACCTGAACTTTGGATAATAAATATATCTCAAGCAGCTACTTTCAGCGCTAACTGCGTTGAATTTACTTGCAATAGGCCAGCTATTGACGCGTAAATTCGCCTTGTTTTCACTGAAAATCTCTGGCTAGAGAAAATAAATTTAAATATAACTATGATTTAGTACGTTAGTAAATCTCTTAACCAGAGTTCAGGTTAAGTAACATACAATCTATTTTATAATTAGTTGGTTTATAGGAAAAATGATGACTAAAAAATCGAAAACAAAAACGGCCACTAACAGCGCCGTAGATACTGGCCGCGGTGTTATAAGGCACAATGCGTTGGCTGCACTGGTTACCTCTAAAGTGTTTAAACCACAAGTGGTTAAAGCTAAAAAAGGTAAAGGCTCTTTTAAGCGCAGCAACAAGCATTCAGGACAAGAGTCCTATTTAATCGCCGCTTAAATAGCTGTGATCAAATAGGGCTTTTGCTAATGCTTTTAGTTATTAGAGATTAGGTACTAGCTTAACTTATTACTTTCGCCTCGCACTTGTTGCTAATAGTGCTATGTAAACTTCCACCTTCAGCTAGCCTAGTCTCTACCTGAAACTTAATGCCTGAGCGCTGTTTTATTTTAACCTCGTTACTTTTACTTTAATTTTACCGGCGTTAGCGCCATAAAATTTGCTTAAGTCGTTGGCAAATGGAGTAAATTCGCCTGATTGCACTATTTTAACATCTGCGCCGTCGGCTATTGCAAATAAGTTCTTGTCACTTTTATTAATAGCGCCAATTAACGAAAACCACTGTGCATTTGGCAGTCGTCTAAATGGCTCGAGCAATGCCATAGAGATTTCTTTTACGCCAAGTTGCACGTCATCGCGGTGCCAGCCAAGCGCAGTACATTTTATACCGTCGTCGAACCAATACTGATCATGGTAAGGGGTAAAGCGATACGTTGCGCCTTGCTCTAGCATTAAACCAGTGGCGTTGTAGGCTTCACTGGCAAATACCACCACATCTTGGCTTTGCTTTACTGCCAGTACGCTCATATTTTGGTTAGCAAGCATAATATGTGCACTTAACCCGGTAAAACTAAGTTGGGTATTATCGTTATAGATTATTTTATAAGGCAGGTTTTTAAGTGACTCTGGGCGGTAACTGGTGAGTTTGTTAATGCGTTCGGCCACGCTGTGGTGCACTAATGGCTCAAGGGGACTTGGTTCGTTATCTATCAGTGCATAGCATTCTCTATCTACTAGTTTAAAAAATGGGTTAAACCAAAAATAATTTTGCTGATGGCTTAATGCCAACGGGTCGGGTGTAATTGTTATATCGTCTTGCGCGATTACTTTATTGTTAGGTAGTAAGGCTATATAGTCAATATCGTGACTGGTTAAAAAGGTGATATTTAACGGCTGCGAGATTAACCACTCTATTGCATAGCGTAAGCAAATATCGGCTAAACCATCGCGATAGTAACCGCCACCAATATCAGAATGCGCACCGGCAAACCACAATTCGGTAATGTTGCTTTGTTGGTTCATTAGTGTGGGTTCAAACGCGCGACGCTTTTCATCCAGGGCTACAAAATGTAAGGCTTGAGTAACATTACTTGCTATGGTGTGGTTTTCAAAAATTACATGCTCTGCGCCACGGGTCGCTTTGGTTATTTTTGATAAACCAATAGAGGCAATAGTGTCAAATACACACAGGTATACTTGCTCACTTATTAATGGTTCTAATAATTTTGCTAAGCGCCTAGCGAGTGCAGCGCCTCGGCTAAAACCAGTTAATAAGACAATGTCGCCTAGCTTATAATGGCTTTTAAAATCACTTAGGGCTTGTTTTAAAATGCTAGCTACATCGTCGTTACGTGGTGCGAGTGTTTGATTTAAAAAACGTTTTAAGCGGCTGCCTTTAGTACCAATACCTTGATAATAAAAACTAAGTTGATTGGTTAATTTAGTATTAGGAGAGTTATTAAGTTGTCCGCCAGCGAGTAAGTGTAGTTTAAGAATATTAGAAATACTGCTGTCTTCTTTAAAATGATCAGCACTAAACTGCTCGGCGTCTCTAGGCTCAGCACCGGTGCCATCAAAGTTAAAAATGAGTGTTTTAGCCGTCATTGCATATTACCTCCTAAGCTTTTTTACTTTATACCCAAAGCAAGCCTTTGAAATGCTGAACTTTGCATTTTGAGATGGTTTGGATATATAACGTAAAAGTGTTAAATATTAATGACAGCGGTAATAAATTCACCGCTGTGGTGTTTAAACTCTGCAAAACTTTAATGTAACTTCATTTTAGGGCGTACCACGCGCAGTATTTTTTCGCTGATCCACAAGGCAAAGGTTTTTGCACTGCCGTGAATGGCGCGTTGATGCATGCGATAGAGCGAAATATACATAAAGCGGGCAATTTTACCTTCAATAAAAAAGCTATTACTGGTGAGATTACCCATTAAATTACCAACTGTACTGTAGCGAGACAGATTAACTAAAGAGCCGTGATCGCTGTACTTAAAGCCACTCAATGGTTGCTGTTTTAATGTGGC
The DNA here is from genome assembly GCF_002221505.1 of Pseudoalteromonas nigrifaciens. Lineage (NCBI taxonomy): Bacteria > Pseudomonadati > Pseudomonadota > Gammaproteobacteria > Alteromonadales > Pseudoalteromonadaceae > Pseudoalteromonas > Pseudoalteromonas nigrifaciens. Next base: position 143,671 of record NZ_CP011037.1, read on the forward strand.
TATAAGATTTTTTTCAACACATTGCGCCATTTGATGCGCCGATTGCGCCCGCGGTGGCACTTGTTTGCCGTCGGCTTGGGTAAAGGCGCAGCAATCGCCCAATACAAAAATGCTGTCATCAACCGTGCTTTGTAAAAATTGGTTAACTTGAATTTGATTGCTGCGAGTGAGCTCAAAAATACCTAGGTCTTTAATAAAATCAGGAGCTTTTACTCCTGCAGCCCAAAGCATAATATCGGCATTAATGTGCTCATCGTCTTTGGTAATGAAGCCGTGCTCGGTGGCCTCTTTTACTTGCGTTTGTTCGCGTACATTAACCCCTAATTTTAGCAGCTCGCGCTTGGCACTAACGGCAATGCGCTCGGGCAGTGCGGGTAAAATACGTGGCCCGGCTTCAATTAAATGAATATGTAAACGTTTGGACGACATATTAGTTAAGCCGTATAGCTTTAATAACTCAGAAACATGATACAACTCAGCCGAGAGTTCTACACCGGTTGCGCCGCCGCCCACAATGGCAATGTTTAAAGATTGTTGTTGATTGTCGTCTTGGTGCAGGCGGGTAAAACTGTCGAGTAACGAATGCTGAAAGCGCTCTGCTTGCTGATTAGAATCTAAAAAATAGCAATGCTCTTTTATACCAGGGGTATTAAAGTCGTTACTTACGCTGCCTATGGCAATAACAAGATGGTCGTAGCGCACGTTGCGCTCGGGTAAAATAGTGTGGCCTAATTCGTCATAAAGTGGTGCGAGGGTAATAGTTTTATTGCTTTGGTCAATATTACAAAATGTACCAAGCTGAAAGCGATAATGATGTTTAGCAGCATGAGCGCTGTACACTACGCCATCTAAATCTGGGTCAATAGAACCGGTCGCTACTTCGTGCAGTAACGGCTTCCATATGTGGGTGCGGTTTTTATCTATGAGTAGTATGTCTGCGTGTTTTTTCTTTCCTAGTTTATGTCCTAGTTGGGTTGCAAGCTCTAATCCGCCAGCCCCACCGCCAATAACGACGATTTTAGGTGTGGTAATATTCATAACGCTGCCTTTAAAAATAATATACCCAAATAATCTATGTAGAATTATTTTTTTGAGGTTACTTGGGTATGAATCAAGTTATTTTGGCAAAGGCTAAACTCATTATTTATATGGCTATATTCTGCGCCTAAATAAAGGATGTGTCAGCAAAAAATAATGAATAAGTTATACTCACACTTTTAAAGCTAAATAGTGTGTATCTTTATACTTACTTAGGTTTTACCGTGTAGGAATATTTTTCCTTTTGAGGGAAATATTTAAACAGGATATTTTATGACCCCTTCATTAATTCAATCACTTGAGCAACACTTTGGCTTTAATCAGTTTAGAGGCGGGCAGCAGCAAACCATAGAGCAGCTGTTAAATGGGCAATCGTCGTTGGCTATATTTCCCACCGGCTCGGGTAAGTCTTTGTGTTATCAATTAACCGCGTTGCATTTACCACATTTAACCTTAGTGGTGTCGCCATTATTGGCATTGATGAAAGATCAAATTAGCTTTTTAAACAGCAAAGGTATTTATGCTGCCAGCCTTGATTCGAGCCAAGACCAAATGCAAAGCAGCACAGTAATGAACGATGTTCGCAGCGGTAAAATTAAAGTCTTAATGGTGTCGGTTGAGCGCTTTAAAAATGAGCGTTTTAGAGAGTTTATTAACCAAATAGCAGTGTCTATGTTGGTTGTTGACGAAGCGCACTGTATTTCTGAGTGGGGACACAACTTTAGACCCGACTACTTAAAACTACCACGCTACCGTGAAGAGCTTAATATTCCGCTGGTATTATTATTAACCGCCACCGCGACTAAAAAAGTAAAGCGCGATATGGCCGAGCGCTTTGCCATTGCCCCAGAATGCATTGTACAAACCGGTTTTTACCGCGCTAATTTAGACTTAAGTGTGCTGAGTGTAAAAACGGCGGATAAAAATACTGAGCTTACTGAAATTGTCCGTGCGCAAACCGGCCCCGGTATTGTGTATGTCACGCTGCAGCAAAGTGCTGAGCAAGTGGCCAATATGTTAAGCGCACAGGGCCTGCAAGCGGTGGCGTATCATGCAGGGCTTGAAGACACCCTACGCGGGCAAATTCAAGATGATTTTATGGCAGGAAAAATAAATGTAGTGGTCGCCACTATTGCCTTTGGCATGGGGGTTGATAAATCAGATATCCGTTTTGTTATTCATTATGATTTACCAAAGTCGATTGAAAACTACAGCCAAGAAATTGGTCGTGCAGGGAGAGACGGACAACCATCGCAGTGTTTTACATTGGCCAATTTAGATGGCTTAAACACGGTTGAAAACTTTGTTTATGGCGATACCCCAGAGCTTAGCGGTATTGAGCATGTGATCAACGATATTCGCCAACACCAAAGCGATCACTCAAAAGAAAGTCAGCAATGGGAAATGCAAGAATACAGCCTTTCAAGTGATAGTAATATTCGCCAATTAGCGCTTAAAACCTTGTTAGTACAATTGGAAATGCAAGGTGCAATAACACCACTTTATGCTTATTACGCCGACTTTAAATATAAGTTTTTGGTTGATAAAGCCGCTTTACTTGGTCACTTTGATGCTGATAGACAAGCATTTTTACAGTTAATATTTAGCCATACCCAATTTAAAAAAATCTGGGGCACACTAAATTTTGACACGCTTACCCAAGCCGCTCAGGTGGATCGCAAACGCGTTGTTGCAGCGCTTGATTATTTAGCAGAGAAGAATTTAATAGCACTTGAAACAAAGCGAATCACCCAAGTCTATCAAGTACATAATGAGGTAATCAATAACCCTGAGCTGGCTAAGCAATTACACAGCTATTTTGTTGATAAAGAGCAAGCTGAAATTAAGCGTATTGCGGCACTTATTCGCTTTTTCGAGCTTAAAACATGTTTGAGCTATAACCTTGCTCGTTATTTTGACGACCATCAAGCGCCACAGCAATGCGGCCATTGCTCAGTATGTAGAGGCCAAGCTGTAACACTTGAATATTCACTCGCTCATAGCTTTGCTAACGATGCTGTAATTTATCAAAAGGTTGATGAGTTACTTAGTCACCTCGCCAGTAAAGGTATACATAATATAGGTATTGAAACCCAATGCCGCTTTTTAGCGGGAATGAGCGTACCGTTATTTGCGCGTAACAAAGTGCGTCAACTCAGTGGTTTTGGTTTGTGTGAGCAGCAGCGTTACAGTGAAATAAAAACGAAATTACTGGCGCGTTAAATTCACTCAGGTATGCTAGGGGCTTATTCTTAAAAGTAAGCCTTTATGCCCCAGATTGTTCACCCCGATGAAACCGTCATTGCAGTAAAAAATATTACATCAGCCCCTGAGCCTGTTACTTGTGCTAACTGCCAAGCATGTTGTTGTCAGCTTGAGGTGCGTATTGTGACCGACACTGGCGTGCCGTTTCATTATATTGAATATGATAAATGGGGCAGCGAAGTGATGAAACGCGCCGATGATGGTTGGTGCCAAGCACTCGACCGCAATACCTTAATGTGTTCAATCTACGAAAACCGCCCGTTAGTATGCCGCGAATTTGAAATGGCATCGGACGAGTGCATCACCGAGCGTGACCTTGCAGGGATCTGATGGTTGCTTTAGCAGTAGAATACTAAGTGATTGAATCATAATCACTATTCGGCTATGGTTGGTAACTCAACAATAACATTAAACAATCATGCATAAAATAATCACTATTGTGTCAGTTACTTTTCTTAGCTTTATTATATGGGTCATATATCAAGCTAATACGGGGCAACATAGTATTTTCTTTGAGCTTGTTAGAAGTATCCCTTATGGCGATAAAGTAGGGCACTTTTGTTTATTTGGTTTGCTTACTCTAGGTGCTAATTTTGCGTTTAAGCTAAAATCATATTCAGTATTGTCATGCAATTTGTATATTGGTTCGAGCGTCGTGTTTCTATTCGTTTTATTGGAAGAGCTAAGCCAATACTTCATACCTAGCAGAACCTTAGACATCGCTGATCTACTTGCTGATGCTTTAGGTATCCTCACTTTTAGTTTGATAACCAAGCTGATAAATAAAGGTTCGCGATGACGAGTTTTGTTAGCTTACATTAGTTGATTACTGCAAATGAACAGCTTTTTCCCCTGCATATAAAGCGCTGGTTTGAAGGTTGTTTTGTCGTTAGTTTATAAATGTATTGATAGTTAAATTTTATTCAATTCAATTCTGCCCCATTCGCCAAACTCATATTCACTATGTCGAATCTCAACCACCATGATTAATTTTCGGGTTTTTTCCATAAATTTAAAATGGGTGTCTTCGTAACTTTCTTCTTTATTACATGTTATTTGTGATCGAGGCGATTTATTACTTTGCTCACACTAGTAAGCACTTAGTGGCAAAAAGTGCCGATGGAGAGTTTGCTATGCTCGCCTCGGCAGAATAGGAGCTTGCAGTTTCTAAATAAGCGGCCCTAACGAGCAACGTCATAATTTGCTCGCCACTTTCATTTCTAGGGGTATTGTGGCTGAGTGAGGGTAATGGCGCGGTTATGTTGCAGCGCTGTTGAGCTGTATTCAGTAAAAGTATCCTGATGTTGATCAATAAATAATACCGATAACCCGTATTGCTTAGCAACATCCATACCTGCTGCGGAGCCTAGGCACAATAATGCTGTTGACCATGCATCGGCTTCGCTCAGATCATCATGAAACACAGTAACCGACACCGTGCTATGCGACACGGGCGCTAAACGACGTGCATCAATAATATGGCTATAACGGTTACCTGCCTGATCATAATAATGCCGATAGGTACCCGAGGTCATAATGGCGAGCGGCTCAGGCTTGATAACGTCAACAATTTTTTGTAGTTGCTGTTGCTGGGGTAATGGCTTATCAATTGCGATACGCTAGTGTCTGCCATCAGGTTTGCTATCTTGGGTTTGTAGTTCACCGCCAATTTCAATCAGGTAATTAAACATTGATAAACCCCCAGCTCAGCTGGGGTGACTCGCATAGGTTTGACCGTGACAACGGTAGGGGTATCTTCTTTGCTCGACCAAAAGTAAAGAGGAAATAACCTATGCGAGACTATAAGAGTTTGTCTCATACTCGTTGGGATTGTAAGTACCATATTGTATTTATCCCCAAAAAGAGACAAAAGTTGATTTATGGAGCGATTAGGAAGCATTTAGGTGAGACGTTTCATGAATTAGCTAAAAGAAAAGGGGTAATAATCGAAGAAGGGCATTTAATGAAAGATCACGTTCATATGTGTCTGAGTATACCCCCAAAATTTGCAGTTTCTAATGTTGTCGGTTATTTGAAAGGAAAAAGCGCAATTTCGATAGCAAAAAACTTTCGAGGGCGACAACGAAATTTTAATGGGGAAAACTTTTGGACTCGAGGTTATTTTGTATCGACAGTTGGTTTAGATGAAAATATGGTTATAGATTATATTCGAAACCAAGAAAAGGATGATGAACACCGAGATCAATTAAAGTTTCAAGTGTAGTTCGCCTTGGGCGTTTTCTTTAGCCCTTTGAGGGCGTAATCAAATAAGCCTCCGGCTTTGCCGGAGGTCAGTTAACTGCTAATACCATAGTTTGGCAATATCCACTAAACGCTGTACTGAATAGCCTTGCGCGATTGATGATAAATCAATACTAACAGCAGGATGGCTTTTGGCAAGTTGCTCAGTTGCGACGATATTAACTGAGTTGAGACCAATATGTGGGGCAAGTTGTGCCCGTTGGGAATTGTAAGCTGTTGATCACGAAACCCCCACAATGAAAAAAGCGGGGCAATGGTTAAATCGTAACAACCTGATGTAGCCTCACTTATTTGTTTTGCGATAGTAACGAGCTGGACAATTTCAGGCCCCACATTGATAGCATCCGTTGTGTGTTGTTGATTAAATTTTTCGATAATAGAATCATTACGATAATTAGACATTAAGCTGTCTATACGCTGTAACTCTTGCTCTACTGCCCGCAGAAAAGCGGGTTGACTAATCGGTTGTTCGCTCCAGTAACGAACATGATAAGTCGTGCCTTGCGCCGCGCCTGAAAAAGACTGCACTTGCTCTGTTGGCTGACAGCCCAGTAAACAAACGGCGATAGCTAATAGCATCAGTGTGGTTTTCATTCAAATTCACCTCTTAAATAATGTCGCTAAATTGTAACCTCTACAGCTACTTTTTTGCGCGGCGTTGCATCATTTTTACGAAATCTTTACGCCTTCGGCGACTATCAATCTGGAAAATTTACACCGATCCCACCTATTGTACAGCCTTAAGTTTTCTCACTAAGGAACGTTATGGGCTGGTTATTGTTATTAATACTTGGCGTGTTAAGCGCCATTTTGATTGTTGCCATGTTGGCACCTGAAAAGTTTTAAGGAATCACTGATGGAAGTGCTACTAATATTTACATTAGCTGTGCTGTTAGCATGGCCATTGGGTCGTTACATGACCGGTATATTCTCTGCGGGATCACACTGGAGTGATAAGGTTTTTTTGCCAATAGAAAATGGCATATTTAAACTACTGGGTATTAACCCACGTCATGGCATGACATGGAAAAGTTACGGTATCGCGTTTTTGTTAAGTAATTTAGTGCTCGGCATTATCGCCTATTTACTGTTGCAATTTCAGCATATATTGCCCCTTAACCCTAATGATATTGAGGCATTAGATTGGGACTTGGCGCTGCATACGGCGGTTTCGTTTTTAACCAATACAAATCAACAGCACTATTCTGGGCAGGCTCAGCTGAGTTATTTAAGCCAAGGCTTTGTCATTCTTACCTTGCAGTTTGTTACTCCGGCAATGGCATTGGCGGTTTGTGTTGCGGTATTACGCGGTATGTTAGGAGGCCGTAATGCAACAACCGCAAAAGAAGGTGAAGAGCGTAACTTAGGTAATTACTATCAAGATACCGTGCGTGCAGTGCTGAGACTGATGCTGCCACTGGCTGCGATTGTTGCACTTGCGCTAACCAGTCAAGGCGTGCCTTCAAGTTATCAGGCGAGTCCAACGGTGGACGTGGTTGAACAACAACAAACGTTGAGCGAACAAATGATCCCACTAGGGCCGGTTGCGGCTATGGTCTCAATCAAGCAATTAGGCACTAATGGCGGCGGCTGGTTTGGCCCTAACAGTAGTAATCCTTTAGAAAACCCAACCCCAGTCAGTAACGCGATTCAAACCATTGCCTTGGTATTGGTGCCGATGGCGGTGGTGTTTATGGCCGGTGGCCTATTGCGCCGACAAAAATTTACCTTGTTATCGCTTGCGGTCATGGGATTGCTTAGCTTGGCCTTTATTGGTGCCGCTGTTTATAGCGAGCAGCAGCCTAATGCCGCCTTTGCTGGGTTAGCTCAAGAGGCCGGAAATATGGAGGGTAAAGAAGTTCGCCTTGGGATTGACTTATCGGCGCTCTGGGCCACGTTTACGACTCAAACATCTAACGGCTCTGTGAATGCCATGCATGATTCACTTAATCCGATTGCCGGGCTTGTTACCCGCTCGGGGATGTTGATCAATGGTATTTGGGGCGGTATTGGATGTGGTTTTGTGAACTTTCTGGTGTATGTGTGGTTAGCGGTATTTATTGCCGGCTTGATGATTGGCCGCACCCCTGAAATTTTTGGTCGTAAGTTAGAAAAGCGTGAACTCAGTTGGTTAGGCGTGCTCTTAGTGCTGCCAAGTGCAGTGATTTTAACCTTTACTGCGATCACAGTGGCATTTCCTACATTAACAGGCAATAGCAACCCAGGCTTACATGGCGTTGCCCAAGTGTTTTATGAGTACACCTCTGCCTTTGCAAACAATGGTTCTGGTTTTGAAGGACTAGGGGATGACACCACATGGTGGAATCTAAGTTGTGTGGTGGTACTAATCTTAGGCCGTTATGTCCCTTTGGTTATTCCACTACTAATTGCTGGTTCGTTAGCGAAAAAGCGTCAAGTGCCTACCAGTGCCGGTACTTTACCACTGTATAACGTCACTTTTGCTGTCACTTTAATTACAGTGATCCTGATTATTAACTTCCTGTCATTCCTACCGTCTATGGTATTGGGTCCGATTGGTGAAGCTCTTGAGATATCACAGCAAGCCGCTGTGGTGCTAGCGCAATAGCAGTATGCAGGTGAATAAAATGAATAATACATCAAAATTAACACAAGCCAGTTGGCAGGCTTTTGCCAAACTTCATCCTAAACTGGCGGTTAAAAACCCCGTTATGCTAGTCGTGTGGGTGGCCACCCTGTTAGCTATGGTTATGACGGTGCAACAGTTTGTTGCCGGTGACAATATTGCGTTTGCTCTGGCAAGTAGTTTAGTGCTGTTTTTTACTCTATGGTTTGCCAATTTTGCGGAGGCCATTGCCGAAGCTCGAGGACGCGATCAAGCGAGTAGTTTAAAAGCAACGCGTCGAGACTTAACTGCTTTACGGGTTGATGGTAAAACGCAAAGCCAGATTTCTGCAAGTCAATTAAAAGCCGGTGATATAGTTTTGGTTCACAGTGGTGAGCTGATCCCAGCCGACGGTGAAATTGTCACCGGTGTGGCAACTATCAACGAATCGGCATTAACCGGTGAATCAGCGCCGGTACTTCGCGAAGCGGGTACCGATCATTCCGGTGTTATTGCCGGTACTAAAGTGCTAAGTGGCACAATTACAGTGCAAGTAACCGCAGAATCAGGAAACAGCTTTCTTGATAAAATGATCAGCCTAGTTGAAGGCACTAACCGTCAAAAAACACCTAATGAACTCGCCTTAACGGTACTGTTGGCTGCCCTGACTTTAGTGTTTTTAATTGCTGTTGCCACTTTACCGGCAATGGCGGGGTTTGTTGGTATTGAGCTGGATTGGTTAATGTTAATTGCACTGGTGGTGTGTTTAATTCCTACCACTATTGCAGGCTTGTTACCGGCGATTGGGATTGCGGGTATGAACCGTGCTTTGGCTGAAAATGTTATTGCAAAGTCAGGTAAAGCCGTTGAAGTTGCTGGTGATATTGACACCTTACTACTTGATAAAACAGGCACGATTACCTTTGGTGATCGCCAAGCAACAGCGTTTCTACCAGTCTCAGGTGTTGCTGAAAGTGAATTAATTGCTGGTGCACTTTGGAGTTCATTGCAAGATCCCACTCCAGAGGGGAAATCAATTGTTCAGCTTGCTAAGCAAGATGAATACAGCATTCCAACGTTAACTGAGCAAGATGAGTTTACCCCATTCAGTGCGCAAACGCGTCTTTCATCAATACAACTAGCAAGCGGTGAATGCTGGGTAAAAGGGGCAACTGATGCGGTAAAAAATTGGGCGCAACAACGTGACCTCACAGTGCCAAAAAGTTTAGATTCAATCGTCACGCGCGTTGCACAACAAGGTGCGACCCCTTTGGTGGTTGCCAGCGAGAAAGGAATTTTAGGGGTTATTCAACTGTCTGATGTGATCAAACCTGGTGTTGCCGAGCGCTTTGCTGAGTTAAGAGCATTGGGCGTACGTACTGTCATGATCACCGGTGATAACCCTATCACGGCTGGTGCAATTGCGGCCGCGGCAGGGGTGGATGACTTTGTGGCTGAGGCAAAACCTGAAGATAAACTTGAGCTGATCCGCAAAGAGCAAGCACAAGGTCGACTCGTAGCTATGGTGGGCGATGGCACGAATGATGCGCCTGCACTGGCGCAAGCAGATGTGGGTTTAGCCATGAATTCAGGCACGCAAGCTGCGAAAGAGGCGGGTAACATGGTGGATTTAGATTCCGATCCCACTAAATTACTTGCTGTTGTTGCGGTGGGTAAACAAATGTTGATCACCCGTGGCGCATTAACCACCTTCTCATTAGCAAACGATGTAGCAAAATACTTTGTGATTGTACCTGCGGTGTTCGCCAGTGCAATGCCAAGCATCAATGCGTTAAACATTATGCAGTTACCCGATCCGAAAATGGCTGTGTTGTCGGCTCTGATATTTAATGCAGTGATTATTCCAGCCCTAATTCCACTGGCATTAAAAGGTGTGAAAATTAAGCCTATCAGCGCAGAAAAGCTGCTACGCAACAATATGTTGATCTTTGGTCTGGGCGGGATTGCGCTGCCGTTTATCGCCATTAAAGTGATTGACCTACTACTTAACGGAGTATTTTAACCATGAATAGATTACATCATAGTTCTGGACAGGCACCGTGGCGTCCTGCAATCGGCTTGGCTGTTAGTATGTTGGTGATTTGCGGCGGCTTTTATGCGGCGATTATAACTGGCCTTGGCGGTCTGTTATTTCCCACTCAAGCAACAGGCAGTTTAGTGATGGTTGAAGGAAAAGCAATGGGATCGGCGTTAGTCTCCCAGCCATTTACGAGTACCGTGTATTTTCATGGCAGACCAAGCAGCGCTGATAATGACCCTATGGCAACGGGGGGCAGTAATTTAGCGCCATCAAACCCTGAGTTACGCGATAGAGTAGCGCAGCAAAGCGCTGCACTGGCTTCGACTTATCAACTTGAGCCTGAACAGTTACCGGTCGATTTGCTGGCCAGCTCTGGTTCGGGCGTAGACCCTCACATTAGCCCAGCCGCTGCGGCGTTACAGGTGGAGCGTGTAGCGCAAGCTCGGGGGATCAGCACAGAGCAAGTATCGCAATTGGTTGCGCAATATAACGAGCCTGCACAATGGGGCATTTTTGGTCAGCCTCGGGTTAATGTGCTGCTATTAAATTTAGCACTTGATAACAATTACCCTCTATAAATTAATTAGTTAGTCGATTGTGATGCGGGACAATCGACTGCCGCTCTCGTCTTAGTACAGAACGGTTTCTCTCCCGCTTTTTTATAGGAAAACAATAATGCGTTTTATACTTTCTTTAGTAACGGCTACAACCGTAATGACCAGCGCTGGCGTCGTGGCGGCCCCTTTCAGTAGTGAAGGCTCTGTAACCTTAGCATCTAATTATTATTTTCGTGGTATTTCGCAAACTGAGCAGGGGCCTGCAATTCAAGGTAGCGTGAGTATTAATCATCAGGATGGTTGGTACGCCAGTGCTTGGGGGTCAAATATTCGCTTTGGTGAAGGCAGTATGGAACTGGATTTATCACTGGGTCGTAATTGGGCTTTAGATGAAAACTGGGCTTTAGATATGGGGCTAGTACAGTATCGATATCCAGAAGGTGATAATGAGACTACAGGCTATAACTACATGGAAGGTTACGCTAAGTTAAACTATCAAGATTGGCAACTTGGTTTAGCACTAAGCGATAGTTATTTTGGTAACGATGTGGGCAAATTTTGGTATTTATCGCTTGATTGGCAACAAACATTAACCAGTCACGGCTAGCGCATTTTAATCCCAGACTCTAGCAGGGTTGAGCGGTAATCATCGTCTAGCCCTGCCATTTTCTTTTTCCTCGCCATACTTGCTGACTTAGATGCATCTTGTTTAAAAAGCGCCATGGCTATCTTTCGCATTACATTAAACATTAATGGCCCTTGAAGTTTGCGTATTCTCGATTCATCTTCTCTGAAGTTCATATCAAGCATCCAATGCATGCTTTCAACCTGCCAGTGACTGCGTACCGCATTGAGTACTTGCGCTGCATTTAAGTCTAATGAACTTATATACCAGCGTGTTTCAGTGGTATCCGACCCTGCCGACTTATCATGAACTTCAGCCCTGACCTTAATAATACTCGTTAAGCCAGGCCAACGATAATCCTTGCCTAGCCAGCTTTTATCTATAAGTAACTGCTGGCATGTACGTGTTTCAACACGCCCATGTCCTGAGCTTATTTCGGTATGTTCATCACAATTATGCTTAGTTAACCTTTCACGCTCGCACTTGTGCCACCACGCTTCTAGTTCCTTTTGCATGCCTGAATGATTACCTTTAAGTGCAAGAATATAATCTGCTTTTTGTTGGATGATTTGTTTTGCTATTTCTTGTTGGCATCCCATCGCATCTAACGTAATGATACTGTTTTCAATATCGAGCAGGGTGAGTAATTCTGGTATTGCGGTGATTTCATTTGTTTTATTATCAACAGCCGTCTGCCCAAGCACTAACTGGTGTTGGCAACTCCATGCACTGACCGTGTGTAAGGCACTTTTTCTGTCTTTTGTGGTAAATGAACGCCGTGCGGTTTTGCCATCGATAGCGATGATATCTGCACCTGTAGTTTCAATCAGTGATGATATCCAAGATTGAAATGCCCTTTCTATTTCATTTGCTTTTAACCGACACATGACGCGAGCAATCGTGTCATGTTTTGGAATTCCTGCGTTGAACGTACCGTATTTTTTTAACCAATCAAGCTTTAGGTGCCCAAAGTCTTCAATATCTTCCCATCCTTCTGCACCAGAGAGTACAGCGCTAATAGCAAGGAGAAGAATATCGATAAGTTCATGCTTTTTACAACGTTCAATGCGAGGATCTGTAATTGAATTAAAATGTTTCAGAAAAGTAGTGCTCATATTTATGCGACCAAGTAATTATTATGCCTTGATCTGATCACTACTTGCTCTATAAGTTCAATTTATAATGATCTTGCCGTGATTAACCAGTGAGCTACAGCTAAATTGGCATTTAGGGTACAATCAATTCGATAATGATCAAGAGTTTAAAACTTTTTTAGGCTCGCCAGTGATGGATGGCTCAGGGTATACTGATTGGGGGCTGACGCTGTCGACTGAGCAACTAGGGCTAACTTGGTCAGTTGGCTATGTTGGCAATTCAATTGCCAGTGATGCCTGCGCTGATATATGCGATAACCGTTTGCTATTAAGTGCAGCAAAAAGTTTTTAATTCCACTGAAAAGGAACTGTCGTGGCCGTTGATCCTCGTAACCAAAAAGCCGATGCGCTACTAAAAATCTTGCAACAACATCAAGGTGGGCAACTAAAAATTTTTATTGGTGCCGCCCCTGGCGTTGGAAAAACCTGTGCTATGCTTAATGCGGCCAGAGAATATATGCAACAAGGCGCGTCGGTAAAAATAGGTTTGATTGAAACCCACGGCAGAGCCGAGACGCAACGTTTACTCGAGGGCTTTGATATTTTACCTCGACGTGAAATTAGTTATCACGATCAACAACTGAGTGAATTTGATCTAGATGCCGCATTGGCAGCCAAACCGCAACTGATTTTGGTCGATGAACTCGCTCATACCAATATTCCCGGTAGTCGCCATAAAAGGCGCTATCAAGATATCGCCGAATTGCTGGAAGCGGGCATTGATGTGTATACCACGATGAATGTGCAGCATATTGCCAGCCTCAACGATTTGGTATTACAGATCAGTGGTGTTAGGGTTAAAGAAACCGTACCTGATCAGTTTATTGACCGCGCTCAGCAACTGGTGTTCGTCGATTTAGCTCCTAATCATTTATTGGACCGCCTAGCCCAAGGGCAAGTGTATCTTGGCGACTATGCCGAACAAGCGATACAGCAATTTTTTCAATTAGAAACGTTAACCGCACTGCGTGAAATGGCGATGAAGCGGGTGATCGGGCATGTTGACGATCAACTAAAAAATGAACAAGAAGCCAAAGCGCGCAGTAACGATTATTTAATTCAAGATAAGGTGTTGGTGTTGATCTCGAATCGCCGTGATCATGAACACCTTATTCGTATTGGCCGACAAATGGCAGAAAAACGCCACACACCTTGGATTGTGGTGTGGGTGGACACTGGAAAAATACATAACCAGCTTGAGCAAAAACGATTGCAATCGGCTTTTGCATTGGCAAAAGAGCTGGGAGCAGAAACCGATACATTACGTGGTCCCTCCAGCATACAAACTATTTTACCCTATATTAGTGAACATAGGATCAATACCGTGTTAGTGGGCGCGGGCACTAAGCGGCGCTTGCAACCATGGCGTAAACCTTTATATCAACAATTAATCAATAGCGGTTTACCGATAGAAGTGTCGGTTTGGCAAGCCAGTAAACGCCAGCACAAGTACGTAACAGAAGCCGCTCCGTCACTGGCATTTGGCCAAAAAATGGGCTATTTGTTTGGTTCACTTTTGGTTGCTGTAGCCAGCGCGGTTGCACTTGCATTATCAAGTTGGTTGCAAAGTGGTAACTTAGTACTGGTGTATGTATTAGCTGTGGTATTTTGTGGCTTAAAATACGGCGCGCGGCCTGCGATTTTTACCGCTTTATTGTCATTTCTAAGTTTTAACTTTTTTCTTACCGATCCGTATTACACCTTTTTCGTTAATAAAAATGATGATATTGCCACCTTACTGTTTTTATTTGTGATTGGTGTTGTGTGTGGGCCTGCGGCATCGCGTATTCGTCAACAGTTCTTATTATTAAAAGAGGCGAATCGTTATACTGAGCTGCAACGTGATTTTGCTCAGCAATTAACGGTGATCAATCAAGCCGATGAATTGTGCCTAACCTTGGCTGGGCAGTTACAGCAAGCACTGGACTGCCCAGCTCATGTGGTGGTTTTTGAGCATCATCAGCAACAGATCAGCCCTCGTTTAGGGCAGCCTTTACAGTCACTTGATCAAGCTATGGTTGATTGGTGTTATGCCCACAATCAAATGGCTGGTCGTTTTAGCGATACCTTAAATGCCAGTGATTGGACGGCATTTCCAATACAAGCTGATAATAAATCGATTGCAGTACTATTGCTAAAGTTTGCCAAAGAGCAGCAGGTGTTCACAGAGCAAGATAACAATTTGATCCGTACCTTTGTACAGCAAATGGTTAATGTGTGGCAACGTATTCATCTTAATAATGAGCTTGAAGCATCGACTCGCAAAGCGGAAATGGAACAGCTTCGTTCGGCATTATTAGCCTCAGTATCCCATGATTTACGTTCACCTTTGTCTGCCATGATGGGCTCGGCAGAAAGCTTAAAAGTACTCGATAAACAGCTATCAGCGCAAGACAGAGTGGATTTACTTGAAACCATCATACATGAAAGCCGACGTCTTGATCGTTACATTGAAAACTTGCTCGATATGACCCGCTTAGGTCATGGTACCTTAAAATTAGAGCGCGATTGGGTGCCTGTGGCTGATATTATTGGCAGTGCTAAACTGCGCTTAAAATATTTATTTCCTGATATTGAAGTGGACTATCAAGAGCAAAAAAACTTGCCTTTGCTGTATGCTCATGCGGCTTTGTTAGAGCAAGGCATTTTTAATATTTTGGAAAACGCAGCAAAATACAGCCCAATTGATGAGCCGGTGATCATTACTGCGAATCAGGATGGCCGACTGTGTCGCATTGAAATCGAAGATCATGGCCCTGGTATTGCTGAAGAATTACAAGAAAAAGTATTTGATATGTTTTACGTGGTCGCCGATGGTGATAGTAAACGGCACAATACCGGTATGGGCTTAGCCATTTGCCGTGGTATGATTGCGGCTCATGGCGGTAAGGTTAAGGCTGATACAGCCCGCTCTGGCAGTGGTTCGCGTTTTATTATTGAACTGCCCTTACCCGATCCCCAAGACATCCCAGTAAGAGGTTAACCTGCGTGTCGGCACATATTTTAGTTGTAGATGACGAATTTCAGATCCGTAAAATGTTGCGAATTGCACTGAAAAGTGTCGGTTATGAGGTCTGTGAAGCTGAATCAGTGAGTACTGGGTTGGCAGCAGCTGTTCGCCAACAACCAGATTTAGTTATTTTGGATTTAGGCTTGCCAGATGGCGATGGCTTAGCGCTATTAGCCGAAATTCGCAGTTTTTCGAGTGTGCCGGTGATTGTGTTATCAGTGCGCAGTGCAGATCTCGATAAAATCAAAGCCCTTGATATTGGCGCGCAAGATTATGTTACTAAACCGTTTAGCGTGGAAGAGTTATTAGCTCGGGTGAGAGCCCAGCTGCGAGACCGATTTCCAGATAAAACCGCCTCTGTACTTGATGATGGTCATTTAAAAATTGATTTAGCGCGGCGTTTAGTGACCTGTAACGGCAAATTAGTAGAACTGACTCCAAAAGAATATGCGGTGCTTGCCAAGCTTGCTCAACATCGACAATGTGTTATTACCCAAAAACAGCTGTTAGAACATATTTGGGGGCCAAGTCATGCACAAAATACCCATTATTTACGTATTGTGGTCAGTCATATTCGCCATAAAATAGGCGATGATCCAACCACGCCACGTTATTTGATCACCGAAGCGGGTATCGGCTATCGCTTAATGTTGTAAAGTTGTGTGTTCTATAGCAAGTCAAAGATGAGCCAACATACTGCGTGCAGATTCAATACTTATTACTAAGTTGTAAATAAGTATAAATGATTATACCATATATCTCTAACCTTAGGGGAGTAGTCTCTCAGCTCTACTGAGATAATCGTCAACAGTCCCCGAACAGCAGTTCGTGGCGGTTATGTCCAAATTGGATTGACAAGACTTAAGGCAAGTGTCGCTCTCGGGGTGGAGGGTTTCGCTTGTCTTTGTTCTTGCCGCCCCAAGGAACTGTTCATGAAGATATTCAAAAGCCAATGCGTACGCCCTAATACAGGGGATATGCATGGATTCTATTAATGCTATTTTACTTGGCATCGTTCAAGGTATTACAGAATTTTTACCGATTTCTAGTTCTGCTCATTTGATTTTGGCACCCTTGTTCGCTGGATGGCAAGACCAAGGCGTAGCATTTGATCTTGCAGTACATGTTGGAACGTTGTTTGCTGTACTGCTTTATTTTAGAAAAGATGTTAAAGAATTAACCCGAGATGGATTGTTGTCGTTACAACATCGTCAATGTGTTGGACAGGGAAAACTCGCGTTTTTTATAATGGTTGCAACCATTCCCGCTGTATTAGCTGGGTTATTGTTGATGGATCTTATCGATAATCAACTGCGCTCAGTAGCTATTATTTTTGCCACTACATTGTTCTTTGGTCTTTTATTGGGATGGGCTGATTGGAAACCCAATAAACAGCGTCAGTTAGACGATTTGAAATTCAAAGATGTGCTTTTTATCGGCGTCGCGCAAGCGGTTGCGCTCATTCCTGGCACATCACGCTCTGGGGCTACCATTACCATGGCTTTATTGCTGGGACTAAGCAGAGAAGCCTCGTCTCGCTTCTCCTTTTTGTTAGCAATACCCATAACTGCGCTCGCCTCTGCCGCAAAACTGATAGATGTCGCTCAGTCAAACGCAAGTGTTGACTGGCTGGCTTTCCTTATTGGGGGCATTACATCATTTTTGATGGCATTAACAGCAATTCACTTTTTCTTAAAATGGTTAAATCAGTTCGGTATGTGGCCCTATGTCATATATCGCATCCTCTTAGCTGGCCTAATTTACTTTTTCTTTTTAACGTAAGGTAACACTATGACACTCGCGATTTTAGCCATTTTAGGTGGCTTTATTTTATTGGTTTGGAGCGCTGACCGCTTTGTTGATGGTGCGGCCGCGACTGCAAAATATGCTGGCATGCCGTCACTGCTAATTGGAATGGTCATTGTTGGTTTCGGTACGTCTGCGCCTGAAATGGTGGTCTCTGCCATGGCGGCCATTGATGGCAATCCTGATTTGGCCCTTGGTAATGCGCTGGGTTCAAATATTGTTAATACCGGATTGATACTGGGTATTACCGCCATTATTACGCCAATTTTAGTGCAGTCAAAAATAGTCAGAAAAGAAATCCCATTATTATTACTGATAAGTTTAGCGCTGGGTTATTTTCTTTGGGATGGCGCGTTAACTCGTGTTGAATCAATCCTTCTTTTGGTAGGTTTTTTTACCTTAATTGGCTGGAGCATATACTCTGCCATGAAAGGCAAAGGAGACATATTAGAAGGCGAAATGGACCAAGAACTGGCAGAACACGCCATGCCGATAAAAAAGGCGGTTTTTTGGCTAGTACTTGGGCTGGTATTACTGATAGTGAGTTCGCGAGTACTTGTCTGGGGAGCGGTTAGTATTGCAGAAGCACTGGGTGTGAGTGATTTAATTATCGGTTTAACAATTGTCGCATTGGGCACCTCGCTACCTGAATTAGCCGCATCCATCATTGCGGTTAGAAAAGGTGAGCATGACATCGCTATTGGCAATGTGGTGGGGTCGAACATGTTTAACTTACTGGCAGTAACCGGTATTGCCGGAGTCATATCACCCATGACTAATTTGTCTTCTGATGTGCTATCTCGCGACTGGTTGGTTATGATGGGCTTGACACTCGCGTTACTATTCATGGCGTATGGCTTTCGTGGCGCTGGACGGATTAACCGATTTGAAGGTGCGGGCTTGTTGGTCGCATTTTGTGCTTACAATGTCTGGTTAGTTTCGTCTGTTATTTGATAACGACATTTAAAAATTAAGAAATTTGCATTTGAATTCGCTTCAAATGCATATAAAGAAAGAGATATATATGAAAGATTCACTTATTCAATTTTGGCAAAGTCATTCTGAGACAATAATAGCACTCGGTTATAATTTAATTTTAGCGATTGTTATTTTGGTGGCTAGCTCATTGATAGCAAGAGCAGTACGTAAGGCGATTAAAAATACCAACTCTAAGCTGAATAAAATTGACGCGACCCTGATACCGATCTTTTCAGCGGTTGCCAGTTATGCGGTATATGTCATTGGTGGTGTATTTATTTTAGATATCTTTGGCGTAAATACCGCGAGTCTTATCGCTCTGGTTGGTGCCGCAGGCCTAGCAGTTGGTCTTGCGCTTAAAGATACACTCAGCAACATCGCTGCTGGGATCATGCTATTGATATTACGACCTTTTAAAACTGGGGATTTTATCGAGTTTGGCTCAACCCAAGGGACAGTAAAAGAAATCAGTTTATTCACTACAGTGCTTGAAACCATAGATGGATTGTACATTGCCTCGCCGAATAGCGTCTTGTGGGGTAATAACATCAAAAACTTCACGCGCAATGGTAAGCGACGAATGGATATTGTTGTGGGTATTTCCTATTCAGACTCGATAGATGACGGGTTTAAAATATTGCAGGCTGTAGCAGCAAATGAATCAAGATTGATGACTGAACCAGCGCCTCAAGTCATGGTTGCATCCATGGCCGATAGCGCAGTAAATATTCAGCTTAGAGCATGGGCAACAAATGAAAACTATTGGTCTGCTTATTGGGATTTGAATAAACAAGTAAAAGAAGCCGTTGAAGCGGCTGGTCTAACGATCCCTTTTCCACAACGCACACTGCACGTTGTGTCTGAGCAACGTTTATCTACTGTAAAGGATAAGTCATGAAGCGATTAACTTTGGTGGTGTTAATCAGCTTAATGCTTGGCTTGGTGGCGTGCTCTAAGCCTGTTGAGGTAAAAATGTTAAGTGGCGCTGCACAAGGCACCACTTGGCATGTTTCAGTGTGGAGCAACTCCGCAATTGATACCGAAAGATTACAGGAAGAGATAGAAGCTGAGTTCCTGCGAATTGATAAAATGATGTCGAATTACCATTCAGACTCAGTCATTGAGCAGTTTAATCGCAGTGAAAACCCTCAAGCTATTGAAGTTGGGGAAGAAATTGTCAGCTTGGTTAACATTGCTCGACAAGTGAGTCAGGCAACCAATGGCTGCTATGACTTGACCGTTAAGCCGCTCTTTGATTTGTGGGGGTTTAGCAAAGATGTATTTAATGCCCCCTCTGAAACAGACATCCAAAATGCCATAAAAAAAATTGGCCTAAGTTATCTTACTTCACCAACACAAACCAGCCTGTTAAAAAAACAGCCAGAATTAAGTGTTGATCTATCCTCGATAGCACAAGGTTATAGTGTGTCGCGTATTGCAAAGGTAGTTGAGAGCGCTGGAATAACCGATTACCTAGTTGAAATAGGTGGTGAGATGCAAACTCGCGGGCACAAACCAGATGACTCGTTCTGGCGCATTGCGATAGAACGCCCCTTACCTGGCGATAGGGTTGTTCAAAAAGTGATTGATATTAAGCAGGATGATTCAATTGCTATTATGACGTCAGGCACTTACCGACACTACTTCGATGAACAAGGCAAGCGCTTTAGTCATGTTTTGGATGCACGAACAGGCAAACCGGTTACTCACTCTACCTTATCTGTTACTGTACTTCATGACGACCCCACGCAAGCAGATGCGTGGTCAACAGCCCTACTGTGTCTCGGTGAAAGTGACGCTATACGAGTCGCTAACGAACATGGCGTTGCCGCTTTTATTGTGAGGGAAGAGAAGGGTTCGCTAATCGAGAGCAGCAGTAATGCGTGGAATACGATGAAAAATATAGGGGTAAACTGATGTTAAGACTATTCTCAATTCATCAGAATGTTATTCAGGAAATTGAACATGATGCTGAAAATCTATCTAGTGTCATAAATGGCGCGCAATGGATTGATGTTCATGAGCCTAATGAATTTGATCGTTCGTTATTGATGGAGCTATTGCATACAGAGCTTCCTGAATCCAACGATATTGAAGAGATTGAAGCATCAGCACGCTGTTTTGTTGATAAATCCGGTATTCATATCCATTCGTTGTTTATGACGCAGTCTGAGGGACGTCATCAGACGGTAAGTGTTGCGTGTATTTTACAGAAAGAACGATTGATCACGATCCGCGATGGCGATATTGCAGACTTTCGTTTGCTGAGAATGCGAGCGCGTCGTGGGCAAGTGGAGTCCCGTTCGCCGCAAGACTTGCTAGTGACATTATTGGAACAAAAAGTTGAGAATCACGCTGACTCGCTGGAAGACTTACATCGAGAGTTAGAGGCCGTAAGCTATTTAGTATTGGAAGATGAGACATCCGAACTGGAAGACGCAATAGGAAAGCTGGCTAGACTGGAAGACACAAATGGTAAAATCCGTCTGTGTTTAATGGATACACAACGAGATATCTCATTTTTACTCAGGCACTTGACTGTTCAATCGTCAGAACAGGAAACGCTTAGAGAAATCATGCGGGATATTGAGACCTTGATGTCACATACCACCTTTTTATTCGATAAAATCAATTTTTTGATGGATTCAACACAAGGTTTTATCAATATAGAACAAAATAAAATTATAAAGATTTTTTCTATTGCAGCCGTCGTGTTTTTGCCTCCAACGCTTATCGCTAGTATGTATGGGATGAATTTTGAATTTATGCCAGAGCTTAAGTGGGCATTCGGTTATCCATGGGCTATTGGGTTAATGATTGCTGCGGGTTTTTCACCTTACTTGTATTTTAAACGCAAGGGGTGGCTTAAATAATGGAATTGTGAATAGTAAATAAGCTGGCTCAGCTTCTTAGTCCAAGATGGCCATAAACACTGGCCAATTTCTTGTGATTAGTTCGTTTGACGTCAAACTAATTTTATTTTGCAAAACTTGAAGCAGTGGCGTTTTCCCCAGTGTGGTTTGCAGAAAACGCTTGTTTTTCTCCTGCGAACTTTCCACCATAACGGCGCAACAATTCAAAACAGCCCAAGCAAAGTGAATATTAATATGCTTTATATTCATGATTTTTTGTTCTGAAAATAATGTCTAAATGAACTGACCGATACACAAGACTTCAACAACTAATAGGGCGCTTTTTATGATAACAATAAAAATACCTGGCGGGACAACTAAGATTATAACAGACAACGTTGCTAGCCCTTTTTATTAACAATGTATTACAACCCTTGTCCTAAAATTATTTTTTCGTCTTTGTGATATTTTATTTTAAACGGGTATTGTTTGGTATTTGGACAACTCGGGTAATTTGATAAGGCTAATTACCCGAGTTTTAGTTAACCAATAGAGAGTTGCGCGCTTGGGTACCTTAGTTTTTTACTACGTGGACTTGCTAAAAAATAGGCGATTGTTAGCGGACCTATTCTGCCCATAAACATTAAAAACATAATGATAAATTCACCTATTGGTGACAGCGAACCTGTTAAACCTCGAGATAAGCCAACAGTGCCTATTGCTGATACCGCTTCGAATGCAATATCAATAAAAGGTGCATCTTCGACTAACAATAAAACGAAAATAGCAAGCCAGGTAACTCCTGCAGAAATAATAGTTAAAGCTAATGCTTTATACACAGATTCTTTGTCTATTTCTCGGCGTAACACAGTGATCCCTTTATCACGTCTGAGGTAGCTATAGGTTGCTAATATTAAAACAATAAACGTAACGACCTTTATGCCACTTGCGGTACTCAAAGAGCCGCCACCAATAAACATAAGCATCATAGTTAAAGCGGTGCTGGCATTTTTTAATTCTTCAATAGCAATGGTATTGAATCCCGCAGTACGGGGAGTGACAGCTTGAAACCAAGCAGCTAACCATTTACCTACTTCAGACAGTGGTTGCAGTGTTTTTGGATTATCGTATTCAATCGCGTAAATAAGCAATAATGCAATAACGTTAATAATAACTGTGCTGATCAACATTAATTTACTGTAAGTACATAGTTTTGCCCAACGTTTCGATTTATATAAGTCCATTAATACGGTAAAGCCTAAACCACCAATTATAAACAAACCAGTTATAGTAAGGTTAATCACAGGGTCGGCCACATATGCCATTAAACTGTTTGGGCTCAATGCAAAGCCAGCATTATTAAAAGCACTAATAGTATAAAATACTGCATGCGCAAATGCTTTTAGCCAGCCCATTTCTTGGCCCCAATATAAGGTTAAAATGGTAATACCAAGGCTTTCTACTAGCAGTGAAAATAATAAAACTGACTTAGCAGTGCTGACCAAAGTAGAAGTATCGGTTTGATTATAAGCCGCTTTAGTAATAGTTTTTTGCATAAATCCGACTTTGTTACCAAGTGCTATCAGTGTGACCACAGCAAACGTCATCAGTCCTAAACCACCGAGTTGAATCAATAGTGCAATAACACCTTGCCCAAAGGCGGTAAACGCAGAGCCGGTATCCACAACAACCAACCCGGTTACAGTAACAGCAGACGTTGCCGTGAATAAACTTTGTTCCCAAGAAATAGGAATATGTGCAGCAAAAGGGAGTTTAAGTAATATTGCACCCAGCAATATTAAAAAAATAAAACCAGTGCTTAATATAACCGGAGGTGCGGCGTTTAATTTTTTATTTCCTCTTGGCTTTCGCTCAATTGGAGTTTGTAGGGGATGCCACTGAACCATAGTTTATACCAGCCTTGGTGCAATATGTTTTAATTCAGCTCTATTACCTGTTAATAGTAAGCTATCACGTTCATTCAGGCTAAAGTGGTGTTCAAGTTTTACAAATGTTTGTTTGCCACGTTTTACCAGTAACGGCTCTATTTCGCCTTTAAGATCTTTTAATAGTTGGCCAATCGTTACACCGTGTAAATTAGGTTTTATATGAACTTCAACAACATACAATCCATTCCCTAAGGCTATATAATCGTTCACCATCGGGTAATTAAGCGCTTGTGCTACGCGTACGCCCATTTCTTCTTCTGGATGAATAATCCGTGTAACACCCAGTTTAGAAATAATAGTATGGTGGGCTTTAGTGCTCGCTTTTACCCATATTTGCTCAACCGCTAGGTTCTTTAATGCAAGCGTACACAGAATGCTCGATTGCATGTCTTCACCAATGGCCACTAAAACGGCTTGGCTATTGGCTAAATCAAGCTCTTTAAGTGCGGCTTCATCGGTGGAGTCGCATACTACGGTTTCAGATAAATGCTCGACATATTTCTCAGCGAGCTTAGGGTTGCTATCAACCCCTGTGACTGTATGCCCTAAATGAATTAACTCAAGACTTGCAGCGATACCAAATCGTCCGAGTCCAATAACAGTAAAGTGAGCCATAATTTTCCTTTATTATTTTTGCCAAAAAGCACGTGTAAATAATGCAAATACGGTAAAGTATTCTAATCGTCCTACGATCATAGCGATAGAGAGAATAAGTGTCCCTGTGTCTGTAACAGGTTGAAAATTTGAACCAACTTCACCAAATCCAGGGCCCAGCACATTTACACAGGCAGCTACCGCTGTAAATGCACTCCAAAAATCAAGACCTGTAGCCATTAATAATAAAGTAAAAAGTAGGCTTGAACCTGCAGCAAAAGTCATAAATGCCATAATGGCATGGCGAATATCTTCTGTTACAGAAATACCTTGGTATTTAATGGTAAAAATAGCTCGCGGGTGTATAGTTTGTTTAATATTTAGATTAATTATTTTGGCAACAATAATATTACGTATAATTTTATTTCCTCCTGCTGTTGAACCTGCGCACCCGCCTAAATAACCTACAAAAACAAGCAAAAATCCCGCTACAGGAGGCCAGTCGGTGTAGCCTGCGGCACCAAATCCTGTACTGGTAATAAAAGAGATTATATGAAACATAGAAAAGCTAAATGCCTCTAATGTATTTGTATAGGTATCTTTTAATAACAGCAATGAAGTTAAAAGAGCTGTTAATACCATGATTATGTAAATGAAGTATCGGGTTTCTTCATCGTCATAGTAACCACGTATACTTCTTTTATGTGCAACACGAAAATGCAAACCAAAGTTTACAGCCCCAGCGATCATAAATAAATTTGAGATCCATAGTAATAAATGACTTTGGTAGTACCACATACTGGCATCATGCGTTGAAAACCCCCCAGTTGAAACTGTGGTAAAAGCATGCGCTATCGCATCATAAAAGCTCATGCCACCTACATAATAAGCTAAGGTACAGAGTAGAGTAATTGTTAAGTAAACACCCCATAAATAATGAGCGGTACTGGCAACTCGAGGAGTTAATTTTTCGTCTTTAATGGGGCCTGGGGTTTCTGCTTTTAGTAGTTTCATACCGCCTACATTCAGCATAGGTAAAATGGCGACAACAAAAATCACAATTCCGAGTCCACCCATCCATTGTAAAAATTGTCGATAAAGTAAAAAGGTAGGGGGCATACCATCAAGATCTGAAAGTATTGTAGCGCCCGTTGTGGTTAGCCCACTTATGGATTCAAAAATACCGTCAACAATGCTTACATCAGTGACTAAAATAATCGGTATTGCACCTAATATGCCAATTACAGCCCATGTGATGGTTGCATAAATAAGGGCATCTCTGAAATTAGCTTTTGCTAAGTTGGCCTTACGTAAATTTATTAATAAAAGTAAGGCAATAAAAAATAGGCTAGCACCGGGGGCTATAAAACTAGTAACTACACGATCTTTGAAAACAAATAGCGAAAGCGCAGCAAAAATTAATTGCACACTCGCCATCCAAATTATAGGAAAGGCGAGTAGCCTTAACGTCACTCTCCAATTTATCATTACAGCGCCTTTTAAATATGAAAACGTGACATACACACAACACAAATTAAGTAAGTTAGAATATGACTAAATGCAATGGAAAAGTCAGCGCTGGGTATGAAGCTTTATAAAGATTTAATGAATAAAGTAAAAAACTTTATAAAAATTTTATAAAGTTAACGTTAAAAAGATAGTAACCTAGTCTGGCAGTAGTAGAGGAATGACGAATGAGCCAATTACAGGCTAAATCAAATAGGTGTAAAGCATTTTTTTTAGCGGTAGCTATGCCATTTATTGTGGCTATGGTTATTTATCCTTTTAAAAACTGGTTTACCACCACAGACATTGTAATGCTGCAGTTGTTATGGGTTACATGGGTTGCTGTGCGAAGCAATCGCCGAGTCGCTGCCTTAACCACTTTGGTGAGTGTTGCCTGTACTGACTGGTTTTTTGTTTTACCCTATTTTACTTTTCATATTGAAAACATTGAATATTTAGTAACCTTCACGGTTATGCTTATTGTTGGGCTTGTTATTAGCCAGCTAGCAGGGGAGCTCAATACTAAAGTCAGAGATGTGCAATTACATGCCAGTAATAGCCGCACCTTGTATGAACTGGCCAAAGACCTAAATAGCCTAGATACGCTGGATGAACAAAAAAAGTACTTTGTACAGCGGATCGGTAAGCATTTAAATGCATCTTGCATATTTATGCCTGCAGCACCGCGAGGCAACAGTGAATTTATATTACTTAGTGAGGCTAACCCGAGCTGGGGCGGGTTTAATTTTACTAAACGGTTAACGCAAGGGCAAAAAGCCTTTGCTGATACCGCTATTTCGCTGCTTTATCAAGTACATGAAAAAACGTTATTACGCCAGCAGTCGGCTGCTATTTCGGTGCAAGCGGAATTAGAACGCGCTAAAAATGCACTTTTACGTAGTTTGTCACATGATTTACGCACACCACTGGCAACCATTATGGGCGCATCCAGCATGCTTGCAGATGATGAAATTACCCTCAGTGACAGCGTGATAAAAGAGCAAGCGAGTAATATTTATGAGCAAAGTAAAATACTTAATCAGCACTTTGATAAAGTCATGGAGTTAAGCCGAGTTAATAAAATGGGTGAAAACCTATGTTGGCAAACAATAAACTTACAAGCATTACTCAGTGAAGCCAAAGCTCGCAGACAGCAGCAACTCACTCATTTTGTTATAGATACCAATATAGACGCTCAGTCAAAATGCGCAGGGGATGTGACTTTATTAGAAATTGCGCTGGCTAATATGCTCGAAAATGCATGGCGTTATGGTGATGGGAAGGTGAGCGTTGAATTTACGCAAAGTAGCAATCAGCAAAAGGTATGTTATCAGTTACTTCTCACTAATAACGTGATCACTAAAGCGCAAACAAGTAGCGATGAAGGCGTTGGGCTGGGCAGTATTATTTGTGATGTGGTGGCTAAATTTCACCAAGGTACATTTACATTAACAATTAACAACGAGACACAGATGGCGTACGCAAAATTGATCTGGGAAAAAGACAATGACTAAAATCTTAATATTGGAAGACTCTCCCCCTTTACAAAGCTTTTTAAAAACCTTGTTGCAAGCCAGTGGTTACGAGCTAAGTATTTGTGATAAAGGCTTAGATGGTTTTGCACGTTTAAGTGAGCAAAGTTATGATCTTGTGTTATTAGACTTAGGCTTGTTAGATATGGACGGTCAAGACTGGCTGATTGAGTTTCGACAATGGAGTGCCTTACCTGTTTTGGTGCTGTCAGCGCGAGATGGCGAAGTTGAAAAGGTAACCGCGCTTGATAATGGAGCAAATGACTATATTACCAAACCGTTTAGCGCGAATGAGTTACTCGCCAGAATTCGGGTGTTATTGCGCACCCAAAGTCAGCCGAGTGTGGCGTTTACCTGTGGGAATATAAAAATAGATCCACAAAAGCACATAGTAACCACCTCGGGGAATGAGATAAAACTGACTAAAAAAGAGTACGCAATATTATTATTGCTGTTTCAAAATAAAGATAAAGTACTCACTCATAATGCAATTTTAAGCCATATTTGGGGAGCGCAGTACATAAACCGCCCTGAATATGTGCGAGTACATGTAGCGCAGCTCAGACAAAAACTAGAAGCTAACCCTGCTAGTCCAAAATACATATTAACTGAACCCGCTGTGGGTTATCGGTTGGTCGATTAAACAATAAGAACTTTTCAGTCTGCTCTACAACTCAGCGAGTCTGATAAATTATATTAATAACGTCATCGCAGTTATTTTAATACCCCGCTTTTGCATTAATTTCTACACAATTCATTTGCCTAGAAAGTTTTTATAGTCTAATTTTTAAGCTTAATACTTCAGATCCTCAGGATGTTGGCTTGCTTGTTTAAGCCTAAAATTATGCGACTACCACTCATACACTCTTTGCAAGGAAAGATGCTGCTGTATTTGGCATTGCCCGTCATGCTCATTATTGCCAGTATCTTGAGTTATTGGTATTCAACTAGCCTTAATCAGGCTGTTATACAAGCAAAACTAAATTTAAGCCAGACGGCAGATACGATTGCCGCGAAAGTAAATGAAGAAACGCAATTAGCGGTACGCACTACAGAGATTATGGCCTTAGCACAGCAAAATGGGTTGTTTGGTGATAGAGAGGCAAGTATTAATTTTGTTCGTGCAGTGCTTAAAATGAACCCTTCATTTGTGGGGGCTTCGTTTGGTTATGAGCCTAATGCCGATAATCAAGATCAAGCCTATATTAATGCTCCACCGTTAAAAGAGGGCGTTTATGTAGACCAAACTGGCCGTTTTTTACCTTATTGGCATCGTGATTTTAATGACTCTGAACGTTTGTTACTTGAGCCCTTGGTCGATATGGAATCAAGTCTTTATTATGAGGGAGTACGTCAACAGTTTTTACGTGATGGTAATACCGAGACGATGATCACTGAGCCTTACGTTTATGAGGGAAGAATGCTGGTTGAACAAAGTTCGCCAATTATTATTAATGGCGAATTTGTCGGTATGGCAAGTGTAGATAGAGCACTTACTGATATAACGGAATTCTTACAAACCATAAAGCAGCAACTAAAAATTGATGTTTTGTTACTCAGCCAACGTGACAACGTGATTGCCACGACATTAAATCATTCAGGACTAAAAACGAAAGCCATTTTAGACACAGATTATGCAAGTATAGCCAAACAGCTAAAATCACAGGGGCAAGCAAGAGAAATATTATCTGCTAACGATCCTTTTGATTCTGGAATATTCTATTTTGATAAAGCCAAGGTTGCCACTGGGCATTGGACAGTGATAGTGCGTCGCTCTGAAACCGATATTATTGGGCCTATTCAAGCGCAATTTAGCCCATTATTGGCAGCGGCTTTTGCAAGTGTATTACTGGTGTTTTTACTCTTTTGGTATTTTATTAACCGAACAACCAAGCGTATTAATATTGCGATTAAATCTGTTGAACAGCTAGCTAATGGAGATTTATCTATTCATGTTCAAAAGTATATGACTCAAAAGGATGAGCTTGGCACCATGTTTAGAAGCTTTGAGCGTTTAATTAAAGCCAGTAAAGATATTGATCAGGTTTGCTCTGCGATTGCAGCTGGGGATTTTTCTCAAACAGTTTCTAAGCGCAGCCCTTATGACAGTTTAAGTGATTCTATTAATTTAATGTCGAGTAAACGCCATGAGGCAGAGCAGGCTCTACTTGAGCAAACCATAGAGCTTCGTCGCACTCAGCAGGAGCTTGTTGAAGCAGAGAAAATGTCTTCACTTGGAAGTTTAGTCAGTGGTGTGGCACATGAGGTGAATACACCGTTAGGTGTTTGTGTGACAGCGACATCTCATTTGCGAGAAATGTTAATCGAAACTAAAAACAAAGTGGCTTCTGGCACCTTAAGTAAAACAGAGTTTAGTGAGTTTATTAGTGAAGTTGATTTAAGCTGTGACATTTTGCTAAAAAACATGCAACGTGCCGCTGATTTAATAAGCAGTTTTAAACGTGTAGCGGTTGATCAAACAACCGAAGAATTACGTAATTTGTATGTAAGTAGTTATTTTAATGAGGTGCTAAAAAGCCTCTATCATACCCTTAAAGCAACACCGGTTGATATTACCATTAGTGCAACGGAGCCTGAGCCAGAAGTGTATTCTGATCCCGGTGCCTTAGCGCAAATTTTCACTAATTTAGTAATGAATTCAATTATTCACGGTTTTCAAAATGGTAGAAAAAAAGGGCAGATAAGTGTTCATATTGAGTACTCAGACTCTGTCTGTATTCATTATCAAGACAGTGGTCAAGGCATGACAGATGAAGTTCAGAAAAAAGTGTTTGACCCGTTTTACACTACAAATAGAGCGGGTGGCGGCAGTGGCTTGGGGATGAATATTGTTTATAACCTCGTAGTTCACCGCCTGAAAGGGCAAATTGCAGTAAAGCAAAAAGAATCCACAGGCGTTTATTTTTTCACTCAATTTCCGGTAACGCCACCGAATTAATTAATAGCAGGGTGTGTTTATGGAGTGGTTACAAGATGATGTAGTGTCAGATAAAGCGGTTGCCAACAGCAATGCTAAGCCATGGAAAATCTTAATTGTTGATGACGATGACTCTGTGCATCATGTAACTCAACTTGCAATGAAGCGCTTTGAATTTGAGCAACGCCCTGTTGAACTACACAGTGTTTACAGTGCATCTGAGGCGAAAGAGAAACTACAAAGCTCAGAACGTTACGCATTAATTTTACTAGATGTCGTAATGGAAACAGAACATGCAGGATTAGATCTTGCGCGATTTATTCGCCAAGACTTACAAAATGGTTATAGTCGAATTATTTTGCGAACAGGTCAGCCTGGGGTTGCGCCTGAGCGCAGTGTTATTCGCGATTATGATATTGATGGCTATAAAGCGAAGAGCCAACTGCAAAGCCAAGATCTTGAATTGATTTTTTATACCTCTTTACGAGCCTACCGCGATATTTGTATGCTACAAACTCACCGCTATAATTTAAAAAGACTAATAAAAGCGTAAGCGCGCATTTAAGCAGTGCGCTTAGCTATAATCGAAGTCTAGCTGCACATTCCACGGCATTAGGTCGGTAAAATCATCATCACCCTCATCTCGATTCGGCAACGTTTTAAATAAATGCACAAAGTAGTAATAAGGATTGATGTCATTGGCACGGCAGGTCATCACAATACTATAAAGTATCGCGCTGGCCTGAGCACCATTAACCGATTTTGAGAATAGCCAGTTTTTTCTACCAGTGGTAAACGGCCGAATATCTCGCTCAGTAATATTATTATCAATCCCTAGTTCGCCATCTTCACTATACCGCATTAATTTCGGCCATTGATTAAGCGTGTATTTTATCGCTTTGCCAATATAACTCCCCGCCGTTACTTTACCTTCGGCTTCATCAAGCCACGCTTTAAAGTGCATTAATATGGGTAAGGCTTTTTCTTGTCGTAACTGATACCGCGCTTGAGGAGATAACTGTTTGTTTTTAGCGTGGGTTTCCAGTTTATATAATTGGCTGATAAAGCTGATGGCTTTATGCGCTCGACCTTTGTTTTTCGACTCTGCTTTTAAGGCATCGTTATATTTGCGTCTAGCGTGTGCCCAGCAACCAACAGGGGTAATGCCTTCAATACCGTCATAAACACGGTAACCGTCGCACTGTAAATAGCCTTGATAACCGGCAAGAAATTCTTTTGCGCAAGCGCGACTTCGACCTGCTTGGTAATCGTAAATCACGACAGGCTCACGGCTGACCTCATTGCTGCGATAAACCCACATGTAGGAATTGCTGCTAGGGTTGTCACCTTCATCTAACACTTGTGTACGGGTTTCATCGGCACATAAACTATGCTCACTAAGCAAGTGACGTTGCATGGCTGCCACTAAGGGGCTGATTAGCAGGCCCGCTTTAATACACCAATTAGCTAATGTTCCGCGCGATAGTTCAAGGCCGCCACGGCCCAGTATGTCAACGAAACGATAAAGCGGTAAGGCATCGCAGTATTTGCCCGTAACAACCGCCGATAACGCTTCTGGACTCGCAATGCTGCCAGGAATAGGCTGCTTGGGTTTAGGCGCGGTGATTATTTTACTGGCCAATTGTTCATGCTCGCAATGTCTGCAAGCATATTTAAATTGTTTGTGCTTAATGACACTGACTTTCGCCGGAATAATCTTCACTTGCTCGCTGTCTTCA
This sequence comes from Pseudoalteromonas nigrifaciens, assembly GCF_002221505.1. Taxonomy (NCBI): domain Bacteria; kingdom Pseudomonadati; phylum Pseudomonadota; class Gammaproteobacteria; order Alteromonadales; family Pseudoalteromonadaceae; genus Pseudoalteromonas; species Pseudoalteromonas nigrifaciens. Next base: position 175,101 of record NZ_CP011037.1, read on the forward strand.
CTACCACATTGATGTAGTTGTTCACCGCAACACTGACACGTTAACTCGGTTAAGGTGTGCTCAACTTCTTCTCGTTCAAAGTGCTCAGCCAGTATTTGTTTACCTTTCTTATGGTGTTTAGGCGGCTCAGTCGTTTTATGCTGCTCCGCTTCGTTGAAGGTACCTCGCGGGGCTTTTTCACTTTTTTTACCGTATTTTTGGGATTTACTTAACTTAAGCTCAGCAAGCAAGTGGTCAATCCGCGATTGCATTTCAACCTTATCTTCTTGCAGTGAAATTTTATCTTTTTCTAAGCCATCAAGCTTAGCCTGCATAAGTGCAAGCTGATTTTGTAGTTCGGTGATGAGAATAGTGTCTGGCATTTTAATAGCATGACACATGGGAAAGATCGTTCAAGTAAAAAAAACGATCTGGTTAATTTATATCACTGATAACCCTGATAAAGTTGAGTGGCGGGTTTTATTATTTACCGGTAAGCCAGATAATAACCATTGTAACTGCCGTTGTTCAATCCCCATGGCTACGTGTGCTTGAGCATGATTTGGCCATTGAAATCGTCCTTGCTCTAAGCGACGATAATAAAGCCAAAAACCATTGGTATCCCAAAACAAAATTTTTAATTTATCGCGTTGTTTATTACAAAAAACGAACCACGCTTGGCTTAAAGGATCGAGAGATAGGGTATCGCTGACAATAATACTTAACCCATTGATTGATTTTCGCATGTCGGTGAATCCCGTGACCAAGTAAACTTGGTGGGTGCAAGGTGTCACAGTACGCTCAATAATTTGGCGAGTGCTTGGTGCGCTAATGTCGACTCGAAGTCTATTTGATAGCCGTTTGGTGTGGTGAGTTTAATGATTGAAGGGTGTGTAAAGGCTTGCTCATGAATAACAAACGGGATCACCTGTTGCTTTTTAACCCTTATCGTTTCGTCAGAAAGGCGTTTACGCCAAACATAGAAAGTCGATGCGTTAATGTTGTTATCACGACAAAATTGAATGATGGCTAAACCACTCGATTTTTGCTGCTCAAAAATGCCTTGCCAGTGTTTTATTTTTTGCTGTTTATTCATAATTACCTCAGGTTAATATGCTGAGTAAATTATGCATAGGTAGCATTAATATTGGTATGTGGGTTTAATTGCGCGCTTACATAAAAGCTATCTCTACCATTACCCAAATTGGTGACTTGGTAGAGTTTACCTCTGTTGTCATGGAAGAGTTAAAACTTGTACTGAATATGAGCTCGGCCAATTTATATATTGATGCGCCTAAAGTATTTGGTATTTGTCAGTTAGATGAAAAGTTGCAAATGATTGAAGGGGAAGTCTCAGGTATACATCTGTTCACGGGAAGTGGTATTGATAGTATTCCGAAAAAGCATCAAGAGTACTTTTTAAGGGCGAAACAAACCAAGCAGAATTTTATTGCAGAAGATCATTATGTTTATTTTCATCATTCACAAAAAGGTCTAGATTCAATACTCGCATTTCAATCATTGCAACCGGTTAAAAAAGAAGCGCAACAGCTTGTTGACTTGTTTTTGGGCAATGTTGTTCTCACATTTGAAAGTTTATTATTAGCTAATTCAATTGAAGAAACCCAGCAGCTGGCTATTTCACTGATGGGAGGTGCCATGGAGTCGCGCTCCAAGGAAACGGGATCTCACGTAATTAGGGTTGGCTTATATGCAAAATTACTCGCGCAGCTGCATAATCAAAATCAAGCGTACTGCGATAAAATTAGCCTAGCTGCGCAATTACATGATGTAGGAAAGGTAGGTGTACCAGATCTCATTTTAAACAAGCCGGCAAAATTAGATGCTGACGAGTGGGAAATTATGAAACAGCATACCACTAAGGGCTGGGAAATTCTCAAAGGGACAGCTAATCCTGTTATTGATATGGCTGCAAACATTGCGATTGATCATCACGAGCGTTGGGATGGAGCCGGTTATCCGCACGCAAAAAAACAGCAAGAAATCAGTTTAGAGGGACGAATTACTGCGATTGCTGATGTGTTTGATGCGTTATGTTGTCGCCGTTGTTATAAAGAGCCTTGGAGTATGGATGACGCAAAAGCGGAAATAATTAAAGGTGCAGGTAATCATTTTGATCCAAACTTAGTTGCACTTTTTGAAGCACATTTTAATGATTTTAAACAAATCTACCTGGATAGGCCTGAATAGAAAAGCGGGCATCGCTTTGACTGTGAAACCACAATCAAAGCGAAAGGTAGGTTAGTCGTACTTGGCTTCTAACTCGTTAGCGGTATGAAATTTTTCATGAGATTGTAATTGCTCATCGTATTTAACCAGGTTTTTAAAGTGCTCTAACTGGCCTGCATTTTTAACGATTTCAACAATAAACGACATCATAAAATCGGCACCGGTTAGGGTCTCGCCCACTAAATAACGCTTGCCTTCAAGACGGCTGTTAAAATAGCTAATCACTTTAGCGGTTTCTGCATCAGCATAGCCCTCTAAAAACTGGGTTTTAGCACCATCTTTTTGCACAAACATTTTGAGTAAAAGCGGTAAAATTGCTGAGCTTTCTGCAAAATGTAACCATTGCTGGTAGTCAACGTAATCAGGGGTGCTTGCTTTTGGGGCAAATTTACCTTTGCCATATTTAGTGATCAGGTAATCTGTGATAGCGCCAGACTCGGCAATCACTAAGCCATCATCTTCTATAACTGGCGATTTACCCAGCGGATGCACATTTTTAAGCTCATCAGGGGCTAAAAAAGTCTCAGTGTTACGTTGGTAAGCAACAATTTCGTAATCGACCTCAAGCTCTTCTAGTAACCAAATAATACGTTTAGAGCGAGATTTATTTAAATGGTGTAGTTTAATCATTTTCTTCCTTATTGAGCTGTGTTGAATTACAACACAGCCTGAATGTTATTATAGTGGGCTGTTAATCTTTACTACGGTTTTACCAAAGTTCTTCCCACTGATCATATCGTTAAATGCACTGATGGTGTTTTCAATGCCTTCTACTAGATGTTCGCGGTATTGAATTTTTCCGTCTTGTAGCCATTTTTGCATGTCGTTTGCAAATTCGTCATAGCGGTGGCCGTAATCATCAAAAATAATAAAGCCTTGCATTTTGATGCGCTTAGTTAGTAATTGCCCCATTAGCATGCCCATGCGGTCTGGGCCCTCAGGCAAGCTGGTCGCATTATATTGCGATACCAAACCACAGATAGGCACGCGCGCTGAGGTATTAAGCAAAGGTAATACGGCGTCAAACACTTTTCCGCCCACATTTTCATAATAAACATCAATACCTTGGTCACATGCTTTTTCTAATTGTTCGGCAAAGTCATCGGCTTTGTGATCAATACAGGCATCAAAACCTAATACTTCTACTGCGTGCTTACATTTTTCACTGCCACCGGCAACGCCGACGACTCTACAGCCTTTAATTTTTGCAATTTGGCCAACGGTAGCGCCCACAGGGCCTGTTGCTGCAGCAACGACCACGGTTTCACCTGCTTTAGGTGCACCAATATCAAGTAATCCCATATAAGCGGTAAAGCCCGGCATTCCCATAATACCTAGTGCATACGAAGGATTAGCAGGCTCTTTGCCTAATTGCATTAACCCTTCGCCGTTGCTAATAGCGTAGTCTTGCCAACCAGTGTAAGCCAATACCCATTCGCCTTCGCTAAAGGAGTCGTTTTTAGACTCTTGAACTTGGCATACAGTTGCCCCAACCATCACGTCGCCAACATTTACTGGGTCGGCATACGATTTAGCGTCGCTCATGCGGCCACGCATGTAAGGGTCAAGGGATAAGTAAATGGTACGCAGTAATACTTCACCATTTTTTAATGGCGGCAGCTCTAGTGTTTTTAATGCAAAGTTTTCATCGGTAGGAGCACCGTGTGGGCGTGATGCTAACGTGAGTTGTCGACTGGTTACTGACATATAAAATCTCCAATAGATGAGTGAACTACTTTGATCTGAATGTTTTAGTTTGTGTTTAAAGCAAAGTTGAAACTAAACAATAATGCGCAGATAAGTAGTAAGAAACCTGAGCTCCGGATAATAAACTTATCTCAAGCAGCTATTTTCAGCGCTAACTGCGTTGAATTTACTTGCAATAGGCCAGCTATTGACGCGTAAATTCGCCTTGTTTTCACTGAAAACCTCTGGCTAGAGAAAATAAAATCAAATATAACGATGATTCAATACGTTAGTAAATCTCTTAACCAGAGCTCAGGTTAAGTATGTATATCTTAATACAGGAGTTTTGGGCACACGGTTAAAAAATCAACCCCAAGGTGTGAGTATTTACTCTAAGGTGAGTTTATAAGTGGATTAACTGATTTCTATAGCGCTATAACTTTTATTTAAACTACTCTAAAATGAATGCTATTAACTTAACAACAATAGATGCGAAATTATTATGCACCCACACATTAGTAAGCTTTATAACAGTGCGTTAAAGCCAAGCCGATTAATTATAGGCCTAATGAGTGGTACCTCGTTAGATGGGCTTGATGTTGCCTTATGTAAAATAACTGCCGCGGGTGTGCATACCCAAATTGAGGTTTTAAAGTTTACTACGGTTGATTATAGCGATGATTATAAAACAAAAATAAAGCAGGTATTCGCCAAGCGTGAATGCAACTTAGAATACCTTACGTTACTGCACCCTTGGGTTGGTAAATTACATGGTGACATGGTTAATCAGTGTTTAAAAAGCTGGCAGATAAACCCAGCCAACATAGACGTAATAGCCAGCCACGGACAAACTATTTACCATTGCCCTAAAAGCCAGCATCAGTATAACGACTTTAACAATGGCACTTTACAAATTGGCGATAGCGACCAAATAGCCGTTACTACAGGTATTACTACCATTGGCGATTTTCGGCAAAAGCATATAGCAGCAGGCGGCGAGGGCGCACCACTTGCCGTGTATGGTGATTATTTGTTTTTTTCAAGCTCTGACGAAAACCGTATTTTACTTAATATGGGCGGTATAGCTAACCTCACTTTTTTACCCCAAAATGGCGATAGCAGTGCAGTATTTAGCTCTGACATTGGCCCATGCAATACCATTATGGACGCCTATGTGCAGCGTTATTTTAATAACATGCATTACGATGAAAACGCTGCGATAGCGAAAGCGGGCGTTATTAATACTGCGTTACTAACAGCGCTTTGCGACAATCATTTTTTAACCCTAAAAATGCCAAAAACCACTGGCCCTGAAGTGTTTAATTTAGCTTATTTAGAGGCTGCGCAACAGGCTTCAAATACCCAAAAGTTAAGTCATCAAGACGTAATGGCCACCTTAAGCCGCTTTACCGCAGAGGTTATTGCTAATGCGTTAAATACGTGCGTAAAAATGGCGCCCAATAGTGTGGTGTATGCCAGTGGCGGCGGCATTCACAACTTACTCTTAATGCAACATTTGGTAACGCTTTGTCCGGCTATTAAAGGTTTTAAAAACACTCACGCATTAGGAGTTGATCCCGACGCGAAAGAAGCGGTGCTTTTTGCTATTTTAGCTAACGAATGCCTAGCCGGTGAGCAGCTACACCTTAATAATAAAGCTCAAGGAATTGCAGGCGTTACTATGGGTAAAGTGAGTTTTGCAGATTGAAACCACATATTCTAGGCTTAATTTTTAACCTTAATTTTTTAGGTGAGACCTAGCCAAACTCACTGTTTGGCCTTTGCATAACTGCGACTTACTGTTATAGGGTAAGCTTATTTTTTTGCGCTGCCATTAGCGTGAATATTGTTTTGTAGTAATTAATTGCAGCTGCGCTTTAATTATTATAAAAATGTTATTGCTTATTTACTTTTTAAAGATGCACCAATCCTCCCTTAGTTTCGCTCCTCAGGCCTTAGTGGTGCACTTTTATAACTAAAAAGACCAAACCCATCCAAATCAACTATGCGCTTTTTTAAAACATAAGGCATAGTTATTAAATGCAGTGTAAATGGGCTGTTAATAACTATTTTTGACTATATATATTCATATAATCTGAATGTATATTCATTTCTTAGTTGACTCAGCGTTATTTTACGGCTAGTTTTTATCCCCCTTTGATTAAAGTTTTCACTAATAAATACTGCACTATACTAATTCAAAAAGATTTTACAGTGGCTGTTTTAGGCATTTTAACGATTTTTTGAATGAGATAAGCGCATACCTCGAGTATATAAAAATATATGACTTAATTAGTAAGCACAATTTAGCTGATAGCAATAGGCTGATGAAATAGGAATAAGTAATGAATGATATGAGCAAAAAATCCCAAGGTCTTTATCGCGCTGAATTTGAACATGACAGTTGCGGCATTGGCTTTGTCGCTAACCTTAAGGGTAAAAAGTCACACGATATTATCGAAAATGCACTCACCATGCTCAGCTGCATGGAACATCGTGGTGGAACAGGGTTTGACGTTAAAAGTGGTGATGGTGCTGGTATTCTTATTCAAATTCCTCATGAGTTTTTCCGTCAAGAAACCGCAAAGCTAGGGTGGACGCTGCCAAGCGCCTTAAACTATGGTGTGGGGATGATTTTTTTCCCGCGCGATAAAGCACTTAGCGACGCGTGTAAAAAAATACTAAATCAAAATATTGCCGAACTGGGTTTAACCTTAATAGGGTATCGGGATGTTCCGGGCGATAACTCTATGTTAGGCGCGGCTTCATTTGAAAGCGAGCCAAATATTGAGCAAGTGTTTATTGCTAAGCCGCAAGCGCTAAGCGCACAAGAATTTGAACGTAAGCTGTTTGTGCTGCGTAAATACACCTCGCATAAAATTAATGGTTTAGATTTCACCGAACGTGACGAATTTTATGTAACCTCAATGTCATCTACCAAAATTGTTTATAAAGGCCAGTTTACTACCGAGCAAGTGCGCCAGTATTACCTTGATCTGCAAGACGAGCGTACTATTTCGGGAATGGCGATGTTTCATTCTCGCTTTTCAACCAATACTTTTCCTGCTTGGCGCCGTGCGCAGCCGTTTCGTTATATAGCCCACAATGGTGAAATTAATACGGTACGCGGTAATATTAACTGGATGAATGCTCGTGAGGCATTGTTTAGCTCGGTTAATTTTAGCGATGCTGAATTGAATATGTTAAATCCGGTGTGTAATAACGATAACTCAGATTCGGCTAATCTTGATATGGCTATTGAGCTATTAGTGCTCAGCGGGCGGTCTTTGGCGCAAGTAATGATGATGATGGTGCCAGAAGCATGGCAAACACAAACCAATATGGATGCCACCAAGCGCGCATTTTACGAGTATTATGCCTGTATTATGGAGCCATGGGATGGCCCAGCATCTTTATCGTTTACCGATGGCAATGTTATTGGTGCAACCCTTGATCGTAATGGTTTGCGCCCTTCGCGTTACTTGTTAACCGAAGATGGCACGCTAGTGATGGGCTCTGAAACCGGTGCATTGTGCGTTGATCAATTAACGGTTGTTGAAAAAGGGCGTTTGCAACCGGGTAAAATATTTATTGCTGACTTAGAGCAAGGTCGCATTATTAGTGATGACGAAGTAAAACAACACGTTAGCTCGGCTCAGCCGTATGCTCGTTGGTTAGCTGAAAACAAAATTGAATTAGACAATTTACCCGTTCCTAGCGCGTCTTTTGCCCAGCCGCCATTGGCAGAGCTGCGAAAAATACAAAAAGCATTTGGTTACACCAGCGAAGATCTTAACCTAGTACTAGCGGGTATGGTTGGTACGGCTAAAGAGCCACTAGGCGCTATGGGTACCGACACGCCGCTTGCAGTGCTGTCGCATCGCCCGCAACAATTATCACATTATTTTAAGCAGTTATTTGCGCAAGTAACCAACCCACCTATTGACCCTATTCGTGAAGAATTGGTTATGTCGTTGCGCGGTTATATTGGCCGCTCACTTAACTTGCTCGATGAAACACCTGGGCATTGCCATAAGGTTGAAATAGAACAGCCTGTATTGACCAATGAGCAATTACGCAAACTACAGTATATAGATAACAATCATCTTCAAGCTAAAACGATCGACATTACTTTTAAAGCCAGCGGTGGGCCAGGTGCACTAAAAAGAGCACTGGATCGTATTTGTTTATATGCCAAAAATGCCGTTGAAGATGATTATGAAATACTCATTTTAAGTGACCGTGGCGTAGACAGCGACCATGTTGCTATACCTTCGGTATTGGCAACAGCTGCGGTGCATCACTATTTAATTCGTGAAAAACTACGCTCATCTGCCGATATAATTTTGGAGTCGGGTGATATACGCGAAACGCATCATTTTGCTACTGTTATTGGTTATGGCGCTGCGGCAGTTAACCCGTATTTAGCCCTAGAGAGCATGTATGGTTTACGTGATGAAGGCGTACTTGATACTAACTTAACGAATGAACAAATTACCCAAAAATACACCAAAGCGGTAGGCAGCGGCTTGTTAAAAACCTTCTCTAAAATGGGTATTTCAACGCTACAGTCGTATTTAGGTGCGCAAGTTTTTGAAGCCTTAGGCATTAACTCAGAGGTTATTGATCAGTACTTTACCGGTACGGTTAGCCGCATTGAAGGCTTAAGCCTAGATCAAATTGCCCAAGAGGCGCTATTACGCCACCGTGAGGGTTTCCCTGAGGCCAACCGCATTGCTATAGATAAACTACTGCCTACAGGCGGAGAATACTCGTGGCGTCATGATGGTGAACGGCACTTATTTAATCCCACGGTAATTCGTTTACTGCAGCATTCAACAGCCAGTAATAATGTTGAGCAATTTAAACAGTATGCAAAAACGGTGGACGATCAAAGTAAAGAAGCCTTTACCTTAAGGGGTTTATTACAATTGAATAGCGATCGTCCTGCTATTGCCTTGAGCGAAGTGGAACCGGTTGCCAATATTTTCAAACGCTTTGCCTCGGGTGCCATGTCGTTTGGCTCAATTTCGTGGGAAGCACACACTACTTTAGCCATAGCTATGAACCGCATTGGCGGTAAAAGTAACAGCGGTGAGGGCGGCGAAGACCCAATTCGTTATACTGCGCTTGAAAATGGCGATTCGATGAATTCGCGAATTAAACAAGTGGCTTCGGGTCGTTTTGGTGTTACTAGCCATTATTTAGCGAATGCCGATGAGCTACAAATAAAAATGGCGCAGGGCGCAAAACCGGGCGAAGGTGGGCAATTACCCGGCGATAAAGTAGATGCATGGATTGGTAAAACTCGTGGCTCTACGCCAGGGGTGGGCTTAATTTCGCCGCCGCCACACCATGATATTTATTCTATTGAAGATTTATCGCAACTTATTTTCGATCTTAAAAACGCCAACCGTGACGCGCGCATTAACGTTAAATTAGTATCAGAAGCAGGTGTAGGTACGGTTGCATCGGGTGTGGCAAAAGCCTATGCCGATGTGGTACTGATTGCGGGCCACGATGGCGGCACCGGTGCGTCACCACTGAGCTCAATTAAACATACGGGCTTACCGTGGGAACTGGGTTTGGCTGAAACGCATCAAACTTTGGTGCGTAATAAACTGCGTAGCCGTATTACGGTACAAACCGATGGGCAACTTAAAACGCCACGCGACTTAGCCATTGCAACGCTACTTGGTGCAGAAGAGTATGGTATGGCTACCACAGCATTGGTGGTTGAGGGATGTATTATGATGCGTAAGTGTCATTTAAATACTTGCCCAGTTGGTATTGCCACACAAGATAAAGGCCTGCGCGACAAGTTTACTGGTCGTGCCGATATTTTAGTGAACTTTTTTACCATGATGGCAGAAGGTTTACGCGAAATTATGGCTGAGCTTGGTTTTAGAAGTATTGAAGAAATGGTAGGCCAAACTCAGTGCCTTACACAGCGCAAAGATGTTGACCATTGGAAGTATCAAGGCGTTGACTTAACACCACTATTGCACAAAGCAGAGTGCGCTGAAAACGAAACTCTGTATCAATCAATAAAGCAAAAGCATTTAATCGACGACATTATCGATCGCAAAATGATCAAAGATGCTCAAGCGGCACTAGAGTCTGGGCAAAGTGTGGCGCTTGAATACGATGTGATTAACACCGACAGAACCATAGGGGCGATGATCTCTAACGAAATCTCTAAAAAGTACCATGCAGATGGCTTACCGCAAGATACTATTAAGGTTAAGTTTAACGGCTCGGCGGGGCAAAGCTTTGGTTGTTTTTCAACCAAGGGTTTGCGTTTTGAACTTGAAGGCGATGCTAACGATTACTTTGGTAAAGGACTTTCTGGCGCAAATTTAGTTGTGTACCCTAGTAAACAAGCCAAGTTTGCTGCAAGTGAAAATATTCTCATTGGTAATGTGGCCTTTTTTGGAGCAACTTCGGGTAGCGCCTTTATACGCGGTATAGCGGGGGAGCGTTTTTGCGTACGTAACTCGGGCGCAACAGCCGTTGTTGAAGGTGTGGGGGATCACGGTTGTGAATACATGACCGGCGGTAAAGTTGTTATTTTGGGCGCAACTGGTCGAAACTTTGCTGCAGGTATGTCGGGCGGTGTTGCTTACGTACTTGATGTAAATAATGACTTTGCGGCTAAATGCAATATGGAAATGGTTGCACTTGAAAGTGTAGATACCGATGCTGAAAGCCACGAATTAAAAGCTTTAATTAGCCAACATCTTGATGCTACAGGTTCAGATGTTGCCAGTGATTTATTAAAAGATTGGGACAGCAATGTTAAGCGCTTTGTTAAAGTAATGCCGATTGATTACAAACGCATGCAAGGTTATATGAATGATGTACGCAGTAGCGGAAAATTCACCTCGGAATATGATATTGCCGTTGAAGCATTCGACATTCATTTAAACAACATAGCTAGCGCTAAAGCTTAAGCTGCCAAGGAGAATATATTATGGGAAATCCAACAGGGTTTATCAACGTAGGTCGTGCCTTGCCAACTGAGCGTAACGCAGGTGAACGTTTAATTGACTGGCTGGAAGTATATGAAGAAATACCACAAGCAGATGTAGAGCAGCAAGCTTCGCGTTGTATGGATTGTGGCGTGCCGTTTTGTCAGTCGGCAAAATCAGAATTTGCACCGGCAGTAGCTGGGTGTCCGGTAAATAATGTAATACCGGAGTGGAATGACTTAATTTATCGCGGCCGCTGGCAAGATGCAGTAGAGCTATTGCATAAAACCAATAACTTTCCTGAGTTTACTGGGCGTGTATGCCCAGCCCCTTGTGAGGGGGCATGTGTACTGGGTATTAACGCCGATCCGGTGGCTATTAAGTTACATGAAAAAGAAATTATTGATCATGCCTTTAAGCAAGGTTGGGTGGTTGCTGAGCCACCTGCATCTCGCACTGGTAAAAATGTAGCCGTAATTGGTTCGGGCCCAGCGGGCCTTGCCGCTGCAGCACAGTTAAATAAAGCTGGCCATATGGTTACTGTATATGAGCGCGCCGACCGCATTGGTGGCTTGCTAATGTATGGTATTCCAAACATGAAGCTACAAAAAGAATTAGTGCAACGTCGGGTTGATATTTTAGCCCAAGAAGGCATTGTTTTTGTTACTAATACTGAAGTAGGCAAAGACATTAGTGTGGCGCAGTTAGAAACTGACTTTGACTCAGTCGTGTTATGTATTGGTGCCACAGTACCGCGCGACTTACCCGTTGCAGGGCGCGAGCTTAACGGTGTGCATTTTGCGATGGACTTTTTAACAGCCAATACCAAAAGCTTGCTCGATAGCGAACATCAAGACGGAGCGTTCATTAATGCGAAAGGCAAAAATGTAGTGGTTATAGGTGGCGGTGATACCGGCACCGATTGTATTGGTACTGCGCTTCGCCATCAGTGTAAAAGTGCTATTCAGCTAGAAATTATGCCTCGTCCACCCGAGCAACGCGACGAGAGCAGCAATCCTTGGCCACAATGGCCGAAACGTTTGTTGGTTGATTACGGCCAAAAAGAAGCTATTGCAGTACAAGGCCAAGATCCACGTCAATATTTAGTGATGACTAAAAAAATTGAAAGTGACGGGCAAGGTAATGTTAAAGCTGTGCACACTGTAGATATTACTTGGCAACTTAACGATAAAGGGCAAATGGTGCCACAAGAAGTAGCGGGCAGTGAAAAGATAATTCCTGCCGATATAGTACTGATTGCTATGGGCTTTATGGGGCCAGAAGGTGGCCTTGTTGCACAATTTGGTTTAGAGCAAGATGCTCGCTCTAATATTGCAGCACAGTACGATAAGTTTGCTACAAGCAAGCCTGGCGTATTTGCCGCAGGCGATAGTCGTCGCGGACAAAGCTTAATTGTGTGGGCAATAGATGAAGGTCGACGCTGCGCGCGTGAGGTTGACAGCTATTTAATGGGTAAAAGCTATTTGCCTTAAAGCGATTACAAGTCTGTAAACTTTAACTGCTTTAAAAGTTAAAACCATCTATTATAGCAAGCCCTACCGCATTAATTATGCAAGGTGGGGCTTGTTTTTATAATTTGTTCTATTAATAAACCTTGTAAAAAGTAGGTAAGGTAAGAAATGACTTCTGAAAAACCACGTAAATATTCACAAAAAATTGTAGATGGTAGCGCTCAGGCTCCTAGTCGTTCTATGTTACGAGCGGTAGGTTTTAATGATGACGATTTTAAAAAGTCTCAAGTTGGTATTGCCTCTACATGGTCTATGGTAACGCCGTGCAATATGCACATTAATACACTTGCCGAAGAAGTGGGTAAAGGCGTAGATAGCGCCGGTGCGAAAAGCGTTATATATAATACCATTACCGTATCCGATGGTATTTCTATGGGCACCGAAGGGATGAAATATTCTTTAGTATCACGCGAAGTAATTTGCGACTCAATAGAAGCGGTATCGGCGGGTATGGGCCACGACGGTATTATTGCTATTGGCGGTTGTGATAAAAATATGCCGGGTTGTTTAATGGGTTTAGCACGTTTAAACCGCCCCTCTATATTTGTGTACGGCGGTACAATTTTACCCGGTGAAAATCATACCGATATAGTCTCGGTATTTGAAGCGGTGGGCAGCTACGCGGCAGGCGATATTCCAATTACGCAATTAGAACATATTGAAAAAACAGCCATACCAGGGGCCGGTTCGTGTGGTGGTATGTACACGGCAAATACGTTAGCCTCAGCAATTGAAGCTTTAGGCATGAGTATGCCAAATAGTTCTGCGCAAAATGCTATTTCACAAAACAAAAAACAAGACTGTATTGATGCGGGTAAAGCGATTGTTTATTTGCTAGAGCATGACATTAAACCTTCCGATATTATGACCAAAAAAGCGTTTGAAAATGCAATTACGCTGATCATTACCTTAGGCGGCTCAACCAATGCGGTGCTGCATTTAATTGCTATGGCTGATGCGGTAGGCGTTGAAGTAACATTGGATGACTTTGTGCGTATTGGCGATAAAACACCAGTAATTGCCGACTTGCGCCCAAGCGGTCAATATTTAATGTCGGAGTTGATTGAAATTGGTGGCATTCAGCCACTGATGAAGCGTTTATTAGATGCCGGTATGCTGCACGGTGACTGTATGACAGTGACAGGCAAAACCATGGCCGAAAATTTAGCCGATGTAGCAGATTACCCAGCAGGGCAAAATATTATTTTACCTTTTGATCAGCCAATTAAAAAAGACAGTCATTTAGTTATATTAGCTGGCAACTTAGCGCCAGAAGGAGCAGTGTCAAAAATTACGGGTAAAGAGGGTTTACGCTTTACCGGCAACGCAAAAGTATATGACTCAGAAGAGCAAGGCTTTGCCGCTATTATAGATGGGCAAGTAGTAGCCGGAGACGTTGTAGTAATTCGCTATGAAGGTCCTAAAGGTGGCCCAGGTATGCGTGAAATGCTAAGCCCCACTTCAGCTATTATGGGTAAAGGTTTAGGTAACGATGTGGCGCTTATTACCGATGGTCGTTTTTCAGGTGGTAGTAGGGGTTTTGTTGTAGGGCACGTTACACCAGAAGCTTACGAAGGCGGCGCCATTGCACTAGTAGAAAATGGTGACAGCATTACCATTGACGCGCAAAGCCGTGAAATGACTCTTAATATTACTGATGAAGAAATGGCCAGTAGGAAACAACGTTGGCAACAACCTGCGCCAAAATACACCCGCGGATTACTAGCAAAATATGCCAGAACAGTAAGCTCAGCTTCTACCGGAGCCGTGACCGATAAGCCAAGTTAAGGCACAATTAATCGCTAAAATTAGCGATTAAATTCCCCTAAATAGAGCGAGTTTTAATCCGCAAAGATCAACACGCCCTAGATAACCTTGTTACTTTATTTGTAATTTAAGTAACAAGGTTATAAATCGCTCAAGTTTTTAGTTGGCCGACCGATATATACTTAATAGCAGTTTGCGATTAAGGATGATCATGATTAACAATGGGTTAAATAACCACTCTAGTTTAGCGACAAAGCAAGTACTGCCAGTTGATAATGCAAACCATACCCTTAGCAGCAAACTGCAACATAGCCCACTCGAAATAGCGCCAAAATTAATACCAGAGTTAGCAACAGAGCTATCACCCAAAATAACGTCCGATTTTCTCAGTCAGTTTAGCGACGAAAAAGTTGCCCAATTACTGCAACAACAACTTTCGGTGCTGATCACTCCTGCAAAAAAAGCAAATATATCGAGCTACCACTACAGCGCTGAAGAGTTAGCTATACGCACTGTAATAACGAGTCAGCAAGAAGGGCTACTTAAAAATGAACATAGCGATAAGCTCATACAACGCTTAAATAAATCGGTAACAGATATTCAGGGTGCTTACGCCAACACCAGTGATATTTTATTTAATCTGGGGCAATTAGGGCATCAACAAACATCATTTTTAGCCTCTAGTCAGCAGCGTGTTGAGCGTGCGCTTAACCCTTATATGGAGAGTATTAATCGTAGCAAGCATGAGGATGACGATAACTACCGCTTTCAATTATCAGTAAAAACCAAAGAAGGCGATACCATTAATATCACCTTTAACTCATCGCAAGGTTATGATGAAAGTGCCGGTAAAACGGCCGATAATTTTAGCCTTAGCTATGAAGTAGAAGGGGATTTGTCAGAGGCTGAGCATCAGGCGCTAACTGAAGTACTTGCAGGTGTAGGTGAAATGGCTGATGAGTTTTTTAAAGTCAGTCAATATGCTAACAGCCGTTATGTGCCGGTAAACCAAGGCGATATAAACTTAGACTTTTTAGCTGATTTTAATCATCAGCAGTTATCTGGTTTTAATGTGTCGTTTTCAACAACGCAAAATGATGTGCTTGATATAGGCGAAAACACGCTTGATTTAAGTTACTCAATTGATGAAGCATCGAATCAGCAAGCACTTGTGTTTAAATCAGAAAGTGGGCAAAACGAAATAGACTTTGCACTCGATATGTCGACCATTGGTGCTAAAGACACGCAGCAAGTGCAGCGGTATTTAGCGTCGCTCGATCAAAGCCTAGAAGATAGCCGAGTAAACAGCACCAAAGACGATAAAGAGTCGGCATTTGGGCGCAAAGGCGACGAGGCAATGCAGCAAGGTTTTGCATTGTTTAAAGGCGCTTTTACGAGTATGTCATCAGCGGCTGAGCGTTATAGCAATTTGGAGTCACTTGCAGATCAGCACTTTAATGACGGGCGCGCCATGGTTGCCGATTTGGTTGATAACATGATTACAAACGATGCCCGTTACCAAGGGCTTGGTAATAAGGCGCCAAATACATTAGGAGCGGGTATTTCTAAGCTCGCTGATTTTGATGCTACATTTTCTTATGCGCTTGATAACGGCGATTATCAGCCTAAAAGTACAATTGAGCTAAGCCAAGCGACTGAACAAGCCCAATTAGGGGATCTTAGCGGTGTAACGCAAAGTAAAAATGTAAGTAGCCACTTTGATTATCAATACAGTCGCCCTGATTACTACAACAAAGAAGAGAGTTATAACGTAGGTACTGCGGTTAAAAATAAAGAACTTGTGGGGCTTGATCAGTCTCACGAGGTTGATGTTGATACAAAAATGTTTGAGTTTAATCCGCAAACCAATCAATACGAGCTGCAAATGGCGATGCAAGAACAAACCATTAGTAAAAGCAACATTCGCTTAATTGACGATATTTGGCTTGAAGAAAACGAAAACAGCTACAACATGAATAAAAAAGAGCGTGTTGAGAGTGACGAAAAGCAAGACGAGTTTAAAAAAACAAGCAGCCATTCTCATAATAAACTAGTTACCTTGATTTGTGATTTAGACAAGCTAGCTGAGAATAAAAACGTAAGGCGAGAATATTTAACTAACTTATCGCAAGTTAACTTTTTTATGGATAAAAAGTAACGGTTTTGAGTTGTTCACTCCACACTCAATATTGGGTATAGTCGTTAAATGCTTTATTTAATACTTAATTAAATACCTACTTAAAGAGTACCTTATGTTTAAACAATTAATTTTACTGTGCGCTTTAAGCATGCCGCTTATAATCTGCGCTGCTACGGCGCCATTTTCGGGCGAGATAAGTACGCAAGCACTGCTAAGCGACTACGACAAGTTTAACGAACACTACAAGGCGTTTACGCCAACGACGCAAGATATAGCGCTAATGCAAAAGCTAGAAGGCAAAGAGCTTATTGTATTATTTGGAACGTGGTGCCACGACAGTGAGCGCGAAGTGCCAAAGCTCATTAAGTTACTTGATGCATCGAAAGTACAACTTGCAAGCATTGACTATGTGGCCGTAGGTTACAACAAGCAAGACGATGCAGGCATTGCACAGGCTCACGACTTACAATACACACCTACGTTTATTGTTAAACAAAATGGCAAAGAGTTAATACGCGTAATTGAAAAACCAACGGGTACGTTAGCGCAAGATTTAACTCAGGGTTTGTAAGTTCAGCTTGCTCGTATTTGGTTTACCGATTTAGCAAATAGGTTTATGAGGTAGCTGCTGGACTCATATAACTAGTCTCCTGGTATTTTAATGTGTGAAGTCGAGGTATGACCCATTTGGCTATCTTTGATTTTTGCATGATGGGCGCACTATAAATTGTTTCTTCTAGTATGAGTGGTAAAGGTGAACTTAAAACAAATCAAACAGCTTAGAAAAACTCACTCTCTCGAGAAATTTGAGTTGGTTAACTGTGAACGAAATATTACGGGGCTCAATACCCATTACAGCGTCTCAGTTACGTTAGGTGATTCTGTAACAAATTTCAATATACTTGCGAGTGATACTGATACCGTTTTATATATTGAGCGGTGGGCTGATGAAGTTAGTTTTGTGCGAACAGAGCGATCTGAAGAGATTTCCAAAAATGTTTTTCAGCCATTTACAAATGGCGAAACCCTATATGATGATACAGTGATTTGGAAGTACATGGATTTGAGCAAGTTTATTTCTTTACTTTCAACTCAATCCCTTTGGTTTGCAAGATTAGATAAAAACTGGGAAATTGACCCGTTGGAGGGGAAAGTTCCAACTGCACATTGGGAATCACTTGTAGAAAGAATTCTAAATACCAAATTTGCTCCTCAGTTTTTTGGTAACAGTAAAGTTCAGTTTGGCGGAATGCCAGAAGCAGGAATGGCGCAAGTTCCGCAATCCGAACAAAAATCGAGGGAGATCGATTTACAAAGAAATATGTATGAGGCTGCCATCTACAATTCTTATGTGACTTGCTGGAATATCAGCACTCATGAGTCTTATCATATGTGGAAGTTATACTGTAATCATCACAACGGAATTGCAATTAAGTCTACTATAGGTCGACTTAAATCATCATTAGGAAAAAACAAAAACTATACTGTACTAGGTGGACTTATTGAATACTTAGACTTTAAAAACCAAATGCCAGCTAGAGGCGACAACCTTTTAACACACATTTATTGCAAAAGCATGCCATATTCTTTCGAGAATGAATTTCGTTTATGTTTCAGAGACTTTGGTTTTGTAAATGATGTCATAGGGGGACACGCCCCGTATTCAGAAGATCCAGAAGAGATTAGATCTATCTTAGATTCCTACAGAGCAGGATATACTGTCAAGTTGGATTTAAATACTCTCATTGAATCAGTCGTAACATCTCCCCACTCTGACCCTTGGTTTTTTGACTTAGTCACTTCAATCGTAGGAGATGGTCGAGAATTTTCGAATTCACTTAGTGGTTTAAATACGCTCAGTGTAACTTCCTCTAACATGAATTAATACATTAGATAAATGGAGTAACAAGCGCATGTTTTCGAATTGGCTTTCCGGCGCGCTCTTAAACAACCACGATATGGGTATAACCAGTGTCTTCAAACCGCTCATTCGTTACTTACAGATCAGTTCTAGTTTAACTCACATAATCACTATTCACTAAACAGGCTTTTTTCGAACGCTTGCGCAGCGTGTGAAGACGGTCTGTCTTTATAATGCAGTTGATAAAGTGGCCGAGAGAGTTGCTCGTTATTTTTTTGGCTCAGGCGCGTTAATTTACCTAACTGCACTAAATCCTCAGTAACTACGTTTGGCAATAAAGCGACCCCCATACCTTGAGCAACAGCCCTTGCTATTGCCTCGTTGCTGCCCAATTGCATACTGCGCTCTGCTATTACGCCATGTTGGGCTAATAACTTAACCGACATTTCTAAAGTGCCCGAGCCCGGCTCGCGCAGTAGCCAAAACTGTTTGTTTAACCATGCATTTAAGTTTTTAGCGGGCTTAAAGTTACTGGGTATAACGATACTCATTAAATCGTTTTGCCAGTGCTTACTTATAATATGCGGCTCGATAGGTGTGCCTTCAACCAGTGCTAAATCGATAGTACATTCTAGTAGGGCAAGCTCAATTTGCGCGGTATTAGCCACTTGTACTTCTACTTTAATATGGGGGTACTGCGCGCAAAAATTAGCTAAATAGGGCGGTAGCCAATAGCTGGCAATGGTTGTACTAGTGCCTATAACGAGCGTGCCACGCTTAAGCCCTGTGCGCGATTTAATATCTTCAATGGCGGCTTTCTCAATGGCAAAAATACTACGAGCATGTTCAAAAAGTGCTTGTCCGCCTTCACTCAAGGTGAGTTTTTTACCCTTAGATGCGCGCTCAATAAGTTGTATATTTAGCTGATACTCAAGTTCTTTTAGCGCTTTAGATACCGCAGGCTGGCTTATAAAAAGCGCCTCAGCTGCGCCTGAAAAACTACCAAGCTTTGCTACCGTATAAAACACCCGAAGTGCATGCAAGTTCATTGTGTCTCTCAAATCACATAACTTTAAGTTATCGAATCATGATTTTAATGTATTGGAGTTATATTTTGCGCTTTCTTAAAATGAAGTCAACAGTTTAACGTTGTTCAATTGAGAGAATATTATGCTTAGCGCTATTAAAAATTTGGGTATTAATACTATGCAATACGGCGATGCGCGCTGGTGGTTAGGTATGCTGCTGGTGGTTGTTTTGGCGGGGGCATCTGTTGCATTAAGTAAGTTACCTATAATGCAAAGTGCGCAATTTAGCTCTTTAACTATTGGTATAGTGCTTGGCATTATTGTGGGTAACAGTGTGTTTTCGCGTATTGCTACGCAAACCGATATAGGTGTTGATTACGCTAAAAGTATATTACTCAAAGCGGGCGTTATTTTATTTGGGTTTAGAATTACTTTTGCGCAAGTAGCGGGTGTAGGCTGGCATGGCCTATTAACCGATATAGTAATGCTGTTAGGCACATTTATTTTGGCAGTGCAGCTAGGTAAGCGCGTATTTAAGCTTGATGAGCAAACAGTAATATTAATTGGCGCAGGTAGCTCTATTTGTGGCGCAGCAGCTGTAATGGCAACCGAGCCAGTTATAAAAGCGCAGGCACATAAAGTATCGGTAGCGGTGGCAACGGTGGTGGTGTTTGGCACGTTAAGCATGTTTGCCTACCCAATCATGTTTGAGTTTATGGGACTGAGTGAACACGCTTACGGTATTTTTGTAGGCTCAACTATTCATGAAGTAGCGCAAGTGGTTGCAGCGGGCACTGCTGTAAGCGCCAATGCTGCAGATACCGCCGTTATAGAAAAAATGCTACGCGTAATGATGCTTGCGCCATTTTTAGTGGGTTTATCGTTTTGGCAAAGTAAAAAGCATGCAAAAACAAACAATAACGTGCATGGCGGCGAGCAAAAAACGGGTATTACCATCCCTTGGTTTGCAGTGTTATTTATTGTGGCAAGTGGTGTGCATTCACTCTCTATTATTCCTCAAGTGGTTACAAGCGCTATTGTATGGTTTGATAATATATTACTCACTATTGCTATGGTGGCTTTGGGTTTACGCACACATGTTGGGGCAATTCGCCAAGCGGGTATTAAACCGCTGTTACTGGCGCTGTGTTTATTTTTGTTTTTAACGTTAGGCGGCTTTGCCATTAATATAGGCATTGCTGAGCTGTTTTAAACGTTATTTGGTAAAAGTTGATTGGCGGCTTAAATTGGCCAATCAACTTCGTTTAAAGTATCCAGCTGTGTGCTGGTATTTTCATTGCCTTGCCATTTATTAGTGTAAACAGCGTGCGGATCAAACTGCGCGGTTTGTTTTTCAATATTAAAGTGCCTACCACCACGCGGGTCGACCCCTACACCCGCTATATATTGCCAATTACCCCAATTAGCGGCTACATCGTAATCAATCAATTGTTGTTCAAAATAAGCCGCGCCATAGCGCCAATCAAGGCCAAGTTCGTTAACTAAACAACTTGCTGCAACTTGTCTTGCTCGGTTTGATATATAACCAGTAGCATTAAGCTCATTCATAATGGCATTGACTAATGGGTAGGGCGTTGAGCCATTACACCACGCTGCAAAGCGATTTGGCATAAACGTAGTAAGGGGCTTGGTTTGTTTTTGGCCTTTAAAGCTAAACAGGCTGTTGCCCGCATTGAGTGCATGCCATTTAAAATACTCTCGCCATAGCAATTCAAACTTAATCCAATAAGTAGATTCGTTTGCAATATGTTTATGTTCGTACTCTTCAACCGCTTTATAAACTTGCCGTGCACTTACACAGCCAAAGGCAAGCCAGGTACTAAATTTTGTGGTGTTATTAAAGCCATCAAGCTCGTTTCGAGTTGTTTTATAGGTACTTGGCAGTAAGCCCGAAAAGTACTGCGCTAAATGAGCTTGCACACTTTTAAATCCGCCGTGCATTATCGCGTTGTTGTCATCAGTATATTCACTAAGCTCAATTGGTTTGGCCGCACATAATGTTATAGGTTGAGGGAGTAAACCTTTAGGCAGGGTTGAGGTTGTTATAGGTATGTTTACCGCCTCTACTTTTTTTCTAAATGGGGTAAAGCTTTTAGGTAGCTCGTTTAAATCAAAAGGGAGATCACTTTGTTGAAATAGAGTATCTTGTTGAGTTGTTTTAAATATGACATGTGAGCAATGTGCTTTTAGTCGGGCGAGTTGACGCTGCTCATAGGTTCCAACATGTTCACTGCACACTACTTCGTCAATGTGTTGCTCAGCTATGCGCTGCTTTAAAACACTAAAAGTTTCGCCCTCAAGTACGTGAAGAGTTTGCCCGCGTTCAATAAGTGCTTGTTGCAGCTCAAATAAGCTTTGCATTAAAAACTGTTGTTTGTGCACGCCATATGGCTTTTGTTGGTGGTTATTATTTTTAAACCAGTGCGGGTTTATTACAAATACAATATCGAGCGCACATTGCCCAGTAGCAAGTTCGCTTAAAATAGGGTTGTCGTCTATTCGTAAATCGTTTTGTAGCCAATATAAAATACGTTTGCTCATAGGTTTGCTCAGGTTTTTAAACTCTAAAGTGGTACGAAGCAAAAGCGGGTGAGGATTAATGGTTAGGTATTTTAATTAGCTCGGCAGTTTACTTAACTAATAGAGACGGCTAAGTAAGCCGTCTCTATTAAAATTTAAATAGCTGATTTTTGCTCTGTTATCCAATCGTTTATTACATCTTCTAGCACTTCCATAGGGAGTGACCCTTGGCCGATTACGGTGTCGTGAAAGCTGCGTATATCAAACTTAGCACCTAGCTCTTTTTCGGCTTTTGCACGTAGTTCGCGTATTTTTATTTCGCCCATTTTGTAAGAGAGCGCTTGGCCTGGCCATGAAATATAACGATCTATTTGATCCTCGACCGCGCTTTGTGGCAAAGCAGTGTGATCTGCCAAGTAGTCAATTGCCTTTTGGCGGCTCCAGCCAAATGCATGAATACCGGTATCAACAACGAGTCTCACGGCACGCCACATTTCGTAACCTAAACGACCAAAGTCGCTGTATGGGTCTTGATAAAAGCCGGCTTCTTTACCTAAACGTTCGGTGTAAAGTGCCCAGCCTTCACCAAATGCTGAATGGCTAAGTGTGCGTCTAAATTCGGGTACATCTAACTCCATTGCAATAGCGTTTTGTAAATGGTGCCCTGGTATTGCCTCGTGCAGGCTTAGCGCTTCTAAATTATACAAAGGTTGCAATTTAGGTGTTGAGGCTAAAAAGTAAGTGCCAGGGGAGCGGTTATCAGCAGGTGGCATATAAAACGCGCCGCGACTCGCTGAGCCTTTTATAGTAAAGGTATTACGTGGTAAATGATTAAAATAGGTTGGTAACTTGCCATACATTTTTTGCGTAATAAAGGCTGTTTTTTCAAGCAGGTCTTGCGCGTCTGTTGCGTAAAATTGCTCGTCGGTTGCTAAAAATTCTAAAAAATCGCTGTAAGAGCCATCAAAGCCTACTTTATCAATGATGTTTTGCATTTGTGTTTTTATACGTGCCACTTCTTTTAAGCCAAGCTCGTGTATTTGCTTTGGTGTGGCATTGGTTGTGGTGTAGTAATTAACTGTATATTTGTAATACTCAAGCCCGCCTTTAACGCTTGAAATACCCGGCTGCGCTCTACAGTTAGGCATGTAATCGTTTTCAAAAAAGTCGTAAAAGTGTTGATAAGCCGGAACTACTTTTGAGCTAATTAAGGCTTTTGCTTTGTTTTGGTATGTTGCCTTTTGCTCTGCTGTAAATGTATTTGGTATGCGTGTAAAGGGCTCGTATAAGGCGCTGTTTTCAGGTTGCTTAACAATATGAGCGTTAATACTCTGGCTGTAATTTTCAAATGTTTTGCAGTAGTGCGTGTAACCCTTTTCAATACCTTCTTTCATCAAGTTAATGTTTTCTTGATTAAAGCGAGGGTAGTCGGCAAGGCTTACTAAAAATGCGTTGTAATCATCAGGCGTTAAAAACGCCATATTAGCCGGTGCTTCGGCAAAGTAAGTATGCCAGCCACTTAAAAAGTTAACTTGAAAATACTTATCTTGAAAAAGGTAGCTTTGCTGCTCTGTTTCTCGCTCATATTTAAATAAACGATAGTTCATTAGCTGCTCGCTATTGAGCGTTTTAGGGTCAATACTAGCTAAGTTTTTTAACACACTGTTGTTGTAAGCTTGGCGCTTCGCAATGGCTTGCTCGGTCCAATGTGGCAATGTACCACTGGGTTTCCAGCCGTCTGGATCGGTACGAAAGAATATTTTTTCGGCTTTTGCATTTTGCCAATGGTTATCAATAATCGTTTTTAAATCAGTGTTACTGTCGGCTAGGCTTGGTAGTGGTGCAACAGCTAAACAAATAGCTAAAATACTTTTTTTAAACATAGTCATCCGTTATTGGCGAGTTAGTCGCGCTTTTTTATTTTAATTTGTGCTCAATATAGTACCAAGTTAACTTAATCAATGCGCTTACTTTTATAACTTGTGCCTCTAGGCTTTACTTTTTGATTGAACAAATTTCACTTCATAACTGATTGGGGCACTAGTTTATTGTTTTATCAGCGTTTAGAATGATAAAAACTAATTATAATAAAGGTCGTCATGTTTAATAAAGTAATAACGCTGATTGATGAAGCGAATAACCAAGACCCAAATACTGAGCAGCACAATGGAGAAAGTTTTCCAAAAGAGTATTTATACTCACAGCGTATGAGCGAAATGCTAACTCGCTTTAAACCTGATGCCGATGAGCTTATGCAAATTGCAGTGCGTGCACAGCATATTCAGCGTTGGAAGTCGCCACGTAGCGATTTTGAAATGAATAAACAGGGTTATCATCAATGGCGCAGTGCTCTTTATATTTTTCATGCGTCACTAGTCGTTGAATTAATGAAACAAGCTGGGTTTAGCGATACAGACCAAAACCGTGTTTATAACGCTGTTGCTAAAAAAGATATTAAGCGCAATCTAGACAGCCAATTAGTAGAAGATGTAGCAAGTTTGGTGTTTATTGAGCATTACATGCTTGGGTTTGCCAATGCAAAACCAGATTATAATGAAGAAAAATGGATGGGTATCATTCGCCGTACATGGCAAAAAATGTCTGATGAAGCGCATGAGTTTGTACTTACAGGTAAGATTACATTACCGGCGCCGCTTGTTGGGCTTATTCATAAAGCGGTTGCGTAATACTTTATTTTAAACAAAAAAATGGCGTACATTTAATGTACGCCATTTAATATTTTAGTACCTAGTACCTAGTACCTAGTACCTAGTACCTAGTACCTATTTGTTACGGTTTTCTTTACTAAACGCACGAATTTTACGTTTTTGCGATAGTGTTATTTTATTAACACGTCCGGCAAATGGGTTATCACCTTCTCTAAATTCGATTTTGATAGGTGTGCCCATAATTTTCAGTGCTTTACGGTAGTAGTTCATTAGGTAGCGTTTATAGCTATCAGGTAAATCATGAACTTGGTTACCATGAATAACGATACGTGGTGGGTTATAACCACCGGCATGCGCATATTTAAGCTTAACACGGCGACCACGAACAAGTGGCGGCTGATGATCTGCTTGTGCCATGTCCATAATACGACGTAACATTGCGGTGCTTATACGCTTAGTAGCTGATTCGTACGCTTCATCTACCGACTCAAATAAATGACCTACGCCAGTACCGTGTAATGCCGATATAAAGTGCAGGCGGGCAAAGTCGATAAAGCCTAAGCGACGATCTAGTTCTGATTTAATACGATCTTTAACATAATCGTCTAAGCCATCCCATTTGTTCACCGCAATAACCAGTGAACGGCCAGAGTTAAGTGCAAAACCTAATAAGCTTAAATCTTGATCAGAAATACCCGCACGAGCATCAACGACTAATAACACTACGTTACAGTCTTCAATTGCTTGTAGGGTTTTAATCACTGAGAACTTTTCAACCACGTCGCTTACTTTTTTACGCTTACGCACACCAGCTGTGTCGATTAAAATATATTCTTTGTCGTTACGGGTCATCGGAATATAAATAGAATCGCGGGTTGTGCCTGGCATATCGTAAACAATTACACGTTCTTCACCGAGTATACGGTTGGTAAGTGTTGACTTGCCTACGTTAGGACGACCAATAATGGCTAGCTTTACAGGTTTGTCTGCAAATGCTTGATGAGAGTCATCTTCACTGTCTTCTTGGTATAAATCGATAAGCTCTTCATCATCGTTACTTACATCTTCATCAAGCGCCGCTAATTCAGCAATTAAAGGCTGTAGCGTTTGCTCAAGTAATAACGTAATACCGCGGCCATGTGATGCAGCAATATGATGAATTTCGCCCAGCGATAATTGATAGAACTCAGCGCAGTTTGAATCGGCGTCAATACCGTCGGTTTTGTTAGCAACCACAAAGCATTTTTTCTCTTGCTTGCGCAAGTGATTAGCAATGGCTTGGTCAGCTACTGTCATACCTACACGGGCATCAACTAAAAACAGTACTATATCGGCTTCTTCAATGGCGAGCAGAGACTGATCAGCCATTTCGATTTCAATGCCTTCTTCAGAACCATCAATACCACCCGTGTCTACCACGATAAATTCATAGCCATCGTAATTTGCTTGGCCATATTTTCTATCACGAGTTAAACCTGGAAAATCGGCTACGAGCGCGTCACGAGTACGTGTTAAACGGTTAAATAATGTGGATTTGCCCACATTGGGTCGCCCAACTAGAGCGATCACGGGAAGCATAAACTACCTCTTTAAAAAACAACAAAAGGCTTCGCGTTGCGAAGCCTTACAAAAAATAATTAACTATTAGTGGGTTATACTAATAATCATAAGTTAGTTTGGTATTTGTACCGCACTAACTTCCCCATCTCGGGTATATAAAATCAGTTTATCGTTGGCAACAACAGGCTCAACAAAAAAGCCTGAACTGTCAAAGTCTTCACGAGATACTAGCTCGCCAGTGACTTTATTTAGCCAATGTAGGTTACCTTCTTGATCACCTAACGCTAAATATTCACCTGCAACTGCAGGGCCTGTTAAATACCAACCACGTAGAGCGGGTTGGCTCCAACGTTCAATACCTGAATCTTTATCCAATGCGTAAATAACACCGTTGCTATCTACTACATAAATACTTTGTGCATCCATGGCAATATCGCGGTAACTGCTGTATTCACGTTTCCATACAATATTACCAGAACGAATATCAACTGCCGCTAGGTTACCATTATAAGCAATAGCATAAGCGTATGGGCCGCTAATAAGTGGTTGTGTGTCTACATCAACTAGACGCTCAAACTCTGAAGCACCTTTAGCAACTGCAATTTCGGCACTCCATGCAGAGTAACCACTGTCTGAAATTAATACGCTTAATTTGCCGGTTTCTAGGCCAACTAATACACCACCATTTGCAACAGTAGGCGCGCTTTGTCCACGTAAGGTTAGCGCAGGTACTTCTTGCTCAAAGCGCCAGCGTTCTTCACCCGTATCAGGATGAAGGGCTAATAACTTACCCGAAGCTAAATTTACAAATACCAAACCGTCACCGGCAGCTGGTTTTGAAAGTGCTTCACCGGGTACGTTTTTACGCCAAACTTCTTCACCAGTTTCACGATCTAGAGCAATAACATAGCCATGCTCCGAACCTAAATATATTTTACCATAAGCTTGTAATATTCCGCCCGATAATTTTGCACTATCGTTATCGGCCCATGGCCAAAACGATACATCTTGGCGCACATCGCTTTTCCATAGCGTATCGCCATTTTCTAGCTTAAGTGCTTTTACTTGGCCTTCGCGGTTAGCAACGTATACGGTATCTTTATATACAGCAGGTGATAAGCGTGAAAAATAATGCTCTACACCATTACCAATTGATTCTTGCCATACAATATTAGTTTCGAACTGGTTGGCTATTTCAGGCAGAACCAGTTCTTCTTCGTCATCACTTGACGAGCAACCCATTAAAGTTGCCATGCAAAGTGCAAGCGTTGCGATTGTTATTTTTTTCATAGCTAAAACCTTATGCCGCTGGGCTTGTTACTGCTAGGTCATCTAACTTAATTTGTAATAGTAGATTACTGGTTAGTCCACCGGCATCAACCGCTGCTTGATATGCTGCGCGAGCTTGTTTTTTGTCGCCTTGCTTAGTGTAAATATCACCCTTAAGCTCTGCAACATTGGCAGAAAATGCGTCAGGTAATGATGCATTTAACGACGTTAGCGCTTCATCATACTGCTGCTGGGCAATTTGAACGCGAGCTAGGCGTGTAATAGCAATGGCTTTTAATTCATCGTTTTTTACGTTAGACACTATCCAGCTTAGCTTTTCGCTTGCGGCGTCTAGGTCATTTGCTTCTACAGCATCTTTAGCCGCTACAAATGCAGCTAACGTTGCGTAGTTGGTATCTTTATTTTCGCTAATAAACGTATCAGCTGACGATAATACACTTTCGCCTGAAACCAATGTTGTGTAAGCGTCTGATGCTTGCTCAGCTGTGGTAATTTGGTTTTGGTTATACGCTTTCCAGCCATATAAACCACCTAAACCTACAATTACACCTAGTGCAAGAGAAAGGCCGTTTTCACGGAAAAAGCGCTTTATGGCTTCGGCTTGTTGTTCTTCTGTTGAATAAATATCCATTTTTACCTCTGTGATAGCTTTGGCATTAATATGCTTTTATTAAAATATTAGCTATTAATAAGCTCTGCTAATAGCGCTTTAGCTTGTTCTAATTCTAATGTGACTTGTTCTTTACGCTCGCGTAAATACTTAATGGTCACAACGCCTTGTTCTAATTCATCTTCACCGATAATAACGGCAACGAGTGCATCGCTTTTATCAGCACGTTTTAATTGTTTTTTAAAGTTGCCGCCGCCAGCATGCACCATAACGCGTAAGTTTGGCACATCGCGTCGAAGCGTCGCTGCAATAATAGGTGCTTGAATACTGGCTTTGTCGCCCATTGATGCTAAATATACATCAGCATTACGACGAATATCACCTACACACTCAAGTGCTTGTAGCAGTAGCACTAAGCGCTCAAGGCCCATTGCAAAACCTACTGCAGGGGTCGCTTTTCCACCAAGTTGCTCAACTAAGCCATCGTAACGGCCACCGGCACACACAGTACCTTGCGCGCCTAAGCTGTCGGTGATCCATTCAAACACAGTGCGGTTGTAATAATCTAAACCACGTACCAGTTTTTCGTTAATCGTGTATTTGACGCCGGCTGCGTCTAAACGTTCACATAAATTTGCAAAATGTTCTTTTGATTCAGTGTCTAAATGCTCAGATAGCTTAGGTGCATTAATTAAAATTGCTTGCACGTCAGGGTTTTTGCTATCAAGTACACGTAGCGGGTTTGAATACATGCGACGTTTTGAATCTTCGTCTAGTACATCAAGGTGTTGCTCAAGATAGGCAACCAGTGCATCACGGTAATTGGCACGTGCTTCGTTTGAACCTAACGAGTTAAGCTCTAAACGTACATGTTCGCTAATCCCAAACGATTCCCATAATTGCGCTGTAAGTAAAATAACTTCTGCATCTATGTCGGCACTCGCAATACCAAAGGTTTCTAAACCAAATTGGTGAAACTGGCGATAGCGGCCTTTTTGCGGACGTTCATGGCGAAACATTGGGCCCATATACCAAAGGCGTTGCTCTTGGTTATACAGTAAGCCATTTTCGTTTCCTGCGCGTACACACACAGCGGTGCCTTCTGGGCGAAGCGTAAGTAAGTCGCCATTACGATCGGCAAAGGTGTACATTTCTTTTTCTACTATATCGGTTACTTCACCAATAGAGCGTTTAAATAGGTCGGTTGATTCTACAATTGGAAAACGAATTTCTTGATAACCGAACGACGCAACGGTTTCGCGTAAAATATTTTCTACTTTTTGCCAAACTTGAGTATCGCCTGGTAGGCAATCGTTCATACCGCGAACTGCTTGAATTTGTTTTGCCACTGCTAAATCCTAAAAACTGTTGTTGTACAATGCTTGACTGCGACAACATAAAACTAAAAAAATTGACCCGATATTATAACCCTAATTTACACGTAAATGCGAGCTTAGAGGCGCGCTATTGCTAAGTTACCCAGCGATAGCACAATTTAAATAAAGGCCAAACTAACTAATTAAAGGTGTTACTCAACGATTTTAATATCGATAGGTGTTTGGTTTTGTTTTTTTGCAATAAAATCGCGCACGTAGCCTTCAAGTTGTTCAACAATATTATTGTTATCTATGCGGGCTTTTTGGCGTTCGCCATTAATATATAATCCTGAGCGACGACTAGCGCCGGCTAAACCAATATCACTTACCAATGCTTCGCCAGGGCCGTTTACTACACAGCCAATCACTGAGACCGAAACCGGTTCAATAATATCCTCTAAGCGCTCTTCTAATTGGTTCATGGTGCTAACTACATCAAACTCTTGGCGAGAGCAGCTAGGGCAAGCAATAAAGTTAATACCGCGAGAACGAATACGCAGTGATTTTAAAATATCAAAACCAACTTTAATTTCTTGCACCGGATCGGCTGCCAACGAAACACGTAGCGTATCGCCAATTCCTTCGGCAAGTAACATGCCTAAACCGACTGCAGATTTAACTGAGCCTGAGCGCATGCCACCGGCTTCGGTGATACCTAAATGCAGAGGTTGGTCTATTTCTTTTGCTAGCAAGCGATAAGCACCTACAGCTAAAAACACGTCAGACGCTTTTACTGATATTTTAAATTGATCAAAGTCTAAACGGCGCAATATATTTACATGGCGCATTGCCGACTCTAATAATGCCTCGGGCGAAGGCTCGCCGTATTTTTCTTGTAAATCGCGCTCTAATGAGCCGCCATTTACACCAATACGAATAGGAATGTTGTGCTCGCGAGCCGCATCTACCACAGCCCTAATTCGCTCTTCGCTGCCAATATTACCTGGGTTAATACGCAGACAATCTACGCCATATTTTGCCACTTTTAAGGCAATTCGGTAATCAAAGTGAATATCGGCTACTAACGGTATAGTTACCTGCTCTTTAATGCTTTTGAATGCTTCGGCGGCGTCCATAGTTGGTACAGATACGCGCACAATATCGGCGCCGGCATCTTGTATTGCCTGAATCTGTGCTACGGTTGCATCCACATCCATAGTGTCGGTGTTAGTCATTGACTGCACGGCAATGGGTGCGCCATCACCTATAGGTACATTACCAACATTAATACGGGTTGATTTTCTGCGTTTAATTGGGGATTCTGAAAACATAGCGGCTACTCTGCTAGTGGTAATTTAAATTTAGCTAAACGATTTTTTGGAAAAGCTGATAGATCAACAGTTTCACCGTTTAGAGTAATATTAACTGCATCATGCTTACCCAGCACAACCGAAAAAGGAGCTATGCCTGTTAAGGTCATTTCATAGCCTGCTTTTTTTACTCCAAACGCAATTTTTTCACCTTCGGCATCATAAATTTCTACCCAGCTCTCATCATTAAAAAGCATAACGATAGTACTACTATTGTTTGCTTCATTAGGGGCTGTAGTAGTGGTGTTAATTGTACTATTACCGCTAGGTAGCGCACTTAATTGCTCACTTTGCGGTAATGCTACATTATTTATTTCCTGAACTTGCTGCTGTGATGCGCCAATATTACTTTGCGCAGCCTGTTCTTGTTGCTCACTCATTATCGAGTTTTCAACATTAATATTACTTGTTTGTTCTTCAATTGGCATAGAATTTTGCCACCACCATAAGGCAGAGGAGCCAATTACAATGGCTAAAATAATATAGCTGGCAATCATTAAACGACTGTCGTTAGCTTCTTTTTCAGTACGACGCGAAAAACTCTGCATATCAACGGGTTTTTCAGGCGTTGTAGGTGCAGGTAGCATAGCCAAAATAGGTGTATGATCAATTTTTAGCTCTCGGCAATAATTTTTTATATACCCTTTTACAAAGGTTGTAGGGCCAAGTAACTGATATTCATCATTTTCCATGCGTTGTACTTGTAACACAGTCAGTTTTAAATGTGTTGCCATAGTAGCAAGGCTAATGTCAGCGTTTTCTCTGTGTGTTTTTAATATTTGCCCAAGAGAAGGTTGTTCGCTTTGGGGCTGAGTAATTTCTTCATTCATAATAGGTATGAGTCTGGATCCACTAGTAAAAGATTGTGCCCTGGTGTTAGTGCTATATCAGGACTTAATTTATTCCATCGCATTAATTCATCAATTAATACCTGCCGCTGGGTAGCTATTTCAAAGAGGGTATCACCAGCTTTAATTTCATAATAAATATTAGGATCGTTAAGGTAAATTTTACTGCCATTCATTACCCGATCTGACTCTTTTAATCCATTCCATAGTAGGAGCTTTTGTAGTTTAACATTGTATCGTACCGAAATGCTAAATAGGTTTTCACCAAACTCTATTATATGAAACGGTACTGTAAGTGGCGCAACCTTAGGATTGAGCATAGGTAGCTTATTGTCGTTACTTGTTGGCGCATTTCTCAGCTCTATGGTGTCAAGTTCGTTGCTGTTATTGCTAGTAAATACATCTGCATCTTTAGTGGCCTTATAAAAAACCACCTGACCATTATTACTAGGTTGAGCACTCGTTTGGCTGAAAGTAGTGTTAGTTGTATTTGCTTTATTAGCGCTGTTATTAGCAGGTTGAGGAGCGCCAAAAGAAATTATTTTAACGTTATTATTAACTGCTACCTGTGCTGCAGGCAAGGTGCTTGGTGGTGTCTCAGGCTGCGTACTTAAAGGGCTAACAATAGCTTGCTTGCTGCTTTGGTTTGTTGAGTTTGTTATTAGTTTTGCGTTTAGCGCAGTGTTCGTCTGGCTTGTTGGCGCGACAGTTTTGCTTGACGGCTGAGCTGGTTTAACTTCGGCTATTACTGCAGCTGGGGCTGTTACTGTTGCAACGGGCGTTTTATTAGCACTAATTAAGCTTGTTGAGTCATTTTGTGATGGACGCTTTTTACGAATTATTTTTATTTTAGGCTGTGAACTTAATTGCGCTTCGCTACCATCTTGTTTTAATTCATTGAGCTGCGCTTGACGATATTTTTCGCGCAAGACTTCAAATTCGGTTTGTTTTATTTGGCTATCTCTAATCGCAAAAGCCTGATCACTACTTGGGTAAGTTTGTAGGATAGTTGCAGCAATTTTCTCTGCTTCTTCAATTTTACCCATGCGCTGTTTAATTAAATAACTAAGTAATAAAGCACGCGGAGATATTTGCGCGGTATCGTCGTAGCGCTTTAACAGTGCACTTGCTTTGTATAAATCGCTTTTAGCGTAATATAAAGCCGCTAAACTAATTAGCGTTGAAGCGCGCTGAGAACTGTGATTTATTGCTTGCTGAAAATAAGTTTCGGCGTTATCAAAGTCGTCAAATTCTATAGCGCACAACGCTAAGTTTTCGTAGCTTTGGGCAACACGGATATAGCTGGGTATTGCGATTGCTTTTAAAAACTGGTCAGTAGCACGGTCGTATTCATCTATACCACATAAAAATACCCCATAGTTATTTAAGGTATTAGGATCGTCAGGTTTAATAGCAAGTGCTTTTTGATAGGCTAAATCGGCAAGTTTATTTTCACCAACTTGTTGATAGTAATACGCTAAAGAGTAGTGGACTTCGGGTAGGTTTGGCGCATATTCGCTGGCACGTTCAAGGTTATATTTTGCTTGAGAGTTATTACCCGTATTTAAATATTGTAAAGCAAGGGCAATGCGAGTTCGAGCTGCGCCTGCGCTATTAATTTTATTTTCGACAACGGGTTTATCACTGCCGTTATAACTATTTTCTGTAACGCAACCGCCTAAGGCGAGCGTAGATATAGTTAAAACTAGTAAAGGTCGCATTACCTTGTCTCTTTATTTTTTGTCCATAGCGCCTATCTTACCTAAAAGCATCTATGTTGCATCAATTATTTAAAAATAAACGACTTAAAAGCAATCATTCTTGATGTGGGGTATTAATTAAGACTGATTGCTATTTAGAGATGAGACTATGCTTGGTGAATATTAACGGCAATCGCGTTATCGTCACGCATTTTCTTTTTAGCCAAGCGTTTTGTTCTATCAACAACATCGCCAGCTAATTGACCACAGGCTGCATCAATATCATCACCGCGAGGGCGACGTACAATACAAGTAATGCCGGCTGCTTGTAAAACCTTAGAAAAACGGTCAATACGACTATTACTCGAACGCGTATATTCGTTACCCGGAAATGGGTTAAACGGAATAAGGTTTACCTTACAAGGAGTACCTTTAAGCGTTTGTACCAATGCGTGCGCTTGGTCGGTGCTGTCGTTAATACCATTGAGCATAACGTATTCAACGGTTACGTCTTTATTTGCTTTAGAGCCATCGATATAACGACGACACGCCGCTAAAAACTCTTCAATAGGGTATTTTTTATTAACGGGCACTAAAATATCGCGCAGTGCGTTATCAGGAGCATGCAATGAAATAGCCAGTGCTACGTCAATTTTTTCTTTTAGTAAATCCAGAGCCGGTACCACGCCTGAAGTACTTAATGTTACGCGGCGCTTAGATAAACCAAAACCCCAATCGTCCAACATCAGTTCCATCGCGGGGACTACGTTTTTAACGTTAAGGAGTGGCTCACCCATGCCCATCATTACCACGTTTGTTACCGGGCGTTTTTCGCTGTGACCATCAAGGCCAATATCTTTAGCTACACGCCAAACCTGGCCAATAATTTCAGATACTTTTAAGTTACGGTTAAAGCCTTGTTGCGCTGTAGAGCAAAAAGTACATTCAAGCGCACAACCAACTTGCGACGATACACATAACGTAGCGCGTTCTTTTTCAGGGATCCAAACAGCTTCTACTTCTTGGCCGCCTTCAAGCACTAATGCGTATTTGATCGTGCCATCTTTAGCTTGTTGACGCACTGATATTTCTGGGGCAACAATTTCGCATTCAGCTTTAAGTTTTTCTTTAAGCTTTTTGTTTACGTTGCTCATATCGTCGAAGTTATCTACGCCAAAATGATAAATCCATTTCATCACCTGGTCACTACGAAACGGCTTTTCACCGAACGATGCAAATAGCTCGCGCATCCCTTCTCGGTTTAAATCTAATAAGTTAATCTTTTTTTGTTCGGTCATGAAACAACCTCAATCGGTGACGGTGGAGATAAAAATTTACGAGGACGAATTGTACACAATTCACTCAGCTTAATCATTAAGTAAAACATTATAAGTTTACTGATTAATACCTTACATAATGACTAAAAAAGGGCCCGAAAGCCCTTTTCAATATGTTAACGAGTTCGAATTAACGAGTACGTGAACAAAGCTCTTCGTCAGCGAAGAAGTACGCGATTTCGCGAGCAGCAGATTCAACAGCGTCAGAGCCGTGAACAGCGTTTTCGTCGATGCTGTCAGCGTAGTCTGCACGTAAAGTGCCTGCTAGTGCGTCTGCAGGGTTAGTAGCACCCATGATTTCACGATTTTTAAGAACAGCGTTTTCGCCTTCAAGAACGGTAACCATTACTGGACCAGATGTCATGAAAGATACTAAAGCACCGAAGAAAGGACGTTCGCTGTGTTCAGCGTAGAAGCCTTCAGCTTTCTCTTGTGAAAGGTGAACCATTTTAGCTGCAACGATTTTAAGGCCAGCAGTTTCGAAACGGTTGTAGATAGCGCCGATGTGGTTTTTAGCAACTGCATCAGGTTTTACGATTGAGAAAGTACGTTCTAAAGCCATCTTAATGCTCCAATAATTTTAAGTGAAAGTGTGAATATTAACGGGCGCGAATTATACGCGTTTTAACGTAAAAATACTAATTATTATTAATAACCATCTTTGAATATATTTAGCAGGCTTTATTTATATTTTGTTTTGTGCGCTTACTGCGATTTTAACTTTGTTAAAATATACTCAATTGCACTAGGGTTTTGAAAGGAGTTATGGCTTGATTTAACTATAATAGTCTCTTTAGCTTTGTCGTAATAAGCGCTAGGGTAGTCAACTACGCTGTCGCTGATATTACTGCAATCATCGCTTGAATCGCAGATTAGACGATTAGTAGAACCAATAATATTATACGCTTCTCCTTGCACGGGTAATGTGCCCAACGCATCCATTAAAGGGTGCCCTGGTCTGAGTACTTGTACGCTATTTGGACCATAATCTTTTAAAAAAGGCAGCATACCTTTAGTTAGTTTAGCTATGCCAACCTTATCGATAAGTGCTTTAAAAAGGCCAGTAAACTCCAGCGGCAAAGTAACTAAGGACGCGCCTATGTAGCCTAATGCTGAGCTGGCAATACTGGAGCCGCGATGTGGGGTATCTAAAAAGAATACACGGTTGTAGTTAAACACCGGCTCAAACACAAAAATATCTTTAATATCGCGTTGTTTTTCGTTGAGTAGCAGTTCGGGTCTGTCGGTAAAAGTGGCATCCCACAATGCGTAGTTGCTATTTGTTGTTAATGTTTTACTGATCACTCCGCCCATACTGTGGCCAATTATTGTTGCGCGCTCAAAGCCTTGCTCCCCGCTAGCAACTTGGCTCAGTTCACTGAGTAAATGACGCACTCTCATGGCATTAAAAAACGGTGGCGGACCTGAGGGATAATACACATGCCAAATTTGATAACGTTGGCTTAATACTGCATCATTTAATATGGCCATGGTTAAGTAACGCCAAATCAGTGGATCAGAATTTAAACCGTGGATCATTACTAATGGTTCTTTGTCAGCAGTTAATTGGGCAAGTGAAAATATGCCACGACGCTTTTCGGCTTCGCTGGCAGAGACAAAGCCTAGCCAACTAAATTGGTCTATGGTGGCATCTTCTAGCAGCATTAAAAAACTTGCTGCGGGTGAATAACTTAATGCGTAGCGATTATTTCCTAGGCTAATTTCTTTGGTGTTGTTTTGTTGTTCAATATCTATGGTAACTAGGTAGGTTAAACCCTGTGTTTCAATTGTTTTTAACTTAGCATTGTAGGCGCGGTAAATACCTTCTTCAGGGTAAAATTTGGCTTTTGGGTTGTCGGGCTGCTGTTTCTTTACCACTAAGGCAACCCCCAACTCACCCAGTGTTTTAGCCGCAAGGCGTGGCTCTAAAGGTAATAGGTTACTTACAAAGGTAAATTGTTTTTCACCGTTTATTGCAACCGAAACAAGGTTTAATTGTGTGGGATCGCTTTTTAGTAGTTTATAAAGAGAGCTGTTGTAGAGGCTCAGTGCATACGTTTTTAAATTAGAGGGTAATTGCGGTCTGGCCAACAGAGTTTGCGCACATTGTAGGCTCAATACTAGGCCAATATCTGTATCATCACTCACGCTCAGACAATGGCTGTGTAACGCGCCTAGCGATAAGGGCGCTAAATTAGGTAAAACAGCATAGCCCAACGCATTGCTAATTTGTGGCTGTTGGTCATTTAATTGCAAAAAACGCCCAGAAGAGCAGCCATTGAGCATAATAAAAATTGCAATAATAAAGAATAATCGAACCATAGTCACAGTGCTAAAAAATTATAAAAACAATATTAAAATCTACACCTTAGTCGTTATTTTCTCAAGTATTAAACGGCTATTAACAAATTAACTTGCCTGTTTGTGCAAAAACTTGCTCATATAATGGCTATTGTTCGTGTAGTTGTGTGCTGCAGCAATAATATTGGCGGTTAATTAAATTCTATTAAGTCGATTGTTTTATACTAATTAATTAAATTTTAACCGTGATAAATGTCATTAAAATAGCCGCCAAATTCAACTTAACACGCTTATATTGCTATGAAAAATATTATTCTAAGTTTGACACTAATGTTTGGTTTTGTATTTTCGGCAGGCGCAACTCAAAACAAGAGTTATTCGATTGATTACGTTCAAGGTGAAGGAGATGTCAAAGGGATTAAGCTAGCGCTGCAATACCACGTTGACTGGTTAAAACAGTATTCAGAGAATTTAAATATGTATTTTGAATCAAGCTTAAACCTGTGGGAGTATGGTGCTGAAAATGACTACGACAGTAACCTAGTGCTTGCTATTTCGCCAGTGATCCAATACCCGATAACCCAGATGGCAGATAAACCTATTTTAATAGAGTTTGGGATTGGTGTTTCGTTACTCGACGATACTGTGTTTGCGGGCAAAAATGTCAGCACCCATTATCAATTTGAAGACCGCTTAGGTTTAGTGATGAAGTTTGGCAAAAATAATCGACAAAGCGTGGCTATACGCTACTTTCATTATTCTAACGCCGGCTTCAAAAAGCCAAATCCAGGGCTAGATTTTATTGCCCTAAATTATACCCGCTTTTATTAACCCCTGTGACTAAGTAGCCGCAAGTATCGCAATATAAATAACTGCGGCTACTACAAAAAATTAGCGCAAAACGTTACTCAGTTTTTCGTTAGTGAGAGGTGTTTTAAATAAGGGCTAAATTATTGTGCTTTTAACGCTAAATACTCAGTACATGATGCTGATCAATTATCCTTAAATTAATACTCTATATACTGCCGCGCTTTGTTATTTAATTATTCATGCAACTGGCTTGTAACCAGTTTTATGTATGGAGCGCTCATGCCATCAACTACTGTTAACTCTTCAAAAAATACACCGCCGTTTGCGTTTACCCCTGAACTATTATCGCCCGCGGGCAGCTTAAAAAACATGCGCTATGCCTTTGCCTATGGTGCTGATGCAGTATATGCAGGGCAGCCACGCTATAGCTTACGAGTACGTAATAATGAGTTTGATCTCGAAACATTAAAAATAGGCATAGATGAAGCGCATGCACTAAATAAAAAGTTTTATGTGGTATCGAATATTGCGCCGCATAACGCTAAAGTTAACTCGTATTTACGCGACATTGAGCCGGTTATTGCTATGCAGCCCGATGCGCTGATCATGTCTGATCCGGGTTTAATTATGTTAGTGCGTGAAAAATGGCCGACTATGCCTATTCATCTATCGGTACAAGCGAATGCGGTAAATTACGCGAGTGTACAGTTTTGGGCAAAACAGGGGATTGAGCGAGTTATTTTATCGCGCGAACTGTCGCTAGAAGAAATTGCCGAAATACGCAGGCTTTGCCCAAATACCGAGCTGGAAATATTTGTCCATGGTGCCTTGTGTATGGCGTACTCTGGACGCTGTTTATTGTCGGGTTACATAAACAAACGCGATCCAAATCAAGGTACATGCACTAATGCTTGTCGTTGGGATTACGATGTAAAACCGGGCGTTGAAAACGAAACGGGTGAAATGGTACATAAGTTCGATCCTAAAAGTATAATACCTACGCTTGGTGAAGGCGCTCCTAGTAGCGAAATAGTCATGTTAGAGGAGCAAGGTCGCCCCGGTGAATATATGCCTGCTTATGAAGATGAGCATGGTACTTATATTATGAACTCAAAAGATTTACGAGCAGTACAATATGTAGAGCAACTTACCCAAATGGGTATACATAGCTTAAAAATAGAAGGGCGCACCAAGTCTTTTTATTATGTAGCACGCACCGCGCAGGTTTATCGCAAAGCAATTGATGACGCAGTAGCTGGTCGCCCGTTTGATACCAACTTATTTAAAACCTTAGAAAATTTAGCCCACAGAGGCTACACCGAAGGCTTTTTAAAGCGCCATGCGCACCAAGACTATCAAAATTATGAATACGGCCATTCGGTATCAACTAAACAACAGTTTGTTGGCGAAGTGCTGGGTAGAGATGCTAACGGCTTAGTTGATATTGATGTAAAAAATAAGTTTTGTGTTGGCCATTCATTAGAGTTAATGACCCCACTAGGTAATATTAGCTTTGTACTTGAGCAGATGGAAAATAAAAAGGGTGAAAGTATTAGCGATGCTAAAGGTTCCGGCCATATTGTTAAAATAGCGCTGCCTCAAGCACTAGATTTAGCGTACGCTATTTTAATGCGTAATCTTGATGAGCATCAAGATACTCGCAATCCGTTTAAGCAAGCCGTTTAGTAATTACAGCAATACTTTAAGCGACTTTTATAGCGTTATGGTACTGAGGCTGAGTTATTAAAAAATACCTTGCAGCGCTTTAGCTAAAGTGTTGCAAGGTATAGTCTATTAGTAACCTCACACGATGAGGGATTTGTTTTCTGTCGCGATAAAGCATAGAAAAAGGCTGCCCTTCACTTTGCCAATCAGGAAGAATACGCTCAAGCGTTCCTGACTCTATTAATGGCAATGCAATATAATCAGGTATATAACTAATGCCAACACCCGATTCTACGGCATGTTTCATCATTTGAATTTCATCAACTTCAAGCCTAATGTGTTTTTTTGGCTCAACGTTATACACTTCATTAGTCAGTTTATTTTTTAATTGCCACGGGGCTAATCCAAAGCAAATAACTTTGGGTTGTTCTTCTAATTGCTCAGGGTGGGTAATTAAATGAGTGGTTTGGTTAGGGCGGCCACATATTATATTATGGGTGAGTTTCAACTCTCTAATAACCCAATTATCAATAGCAGGGTTTCTTACTCTAAAAGCAATATCAATGCCTTTTTTTTCGATATCAATTAAGTCATTTGAAAAACGTAAATCTAACTGTATTTCTGGATACAGCAGTAAAAAATCACAAAAAATAGCGCTTAAAAAATGCTTGCCCATGTAAATTGGCGCAGAAATTCTAATTTTACCTTTTGGTTGCTGCTTCTCATCAGATAACGCTTGCTCTATGGCGTCTACTTCCTCAAACAGTTTGCAGTAGCGAGCGTAATATAGCTCCCCTGTATGAGTTAATGTAACGCGATGAGCGTCTCGATTAAGTAAGGTTAACTGTAGAGTTTGCTCCAATAAACGTATTCTGCGGCTTAAGGTTGATAATGATACATTTAGACTTTCGGATGCTTTTTTAAAGCTACCTAATTGCACTATAGTGCAAAAATAACGTAAATCATCAAGAGAGTAATTAGGCATTATTAAAACCGCTTATCATTTCAAAACTTAATTATTGTTGAAGTTATGTTTAATCATAACAGCGGCGCTGTTAAATATCATTAGATGTTAAAAGTAGTGATTTAAAATTGGCCGCCCCCCCCGTGATTAGGGCGAAGCGATATCGCTGGCTAGTTCGCATTATGATATCTTGAGACAAAATGGCTTTGTTAAACAAGTATGCCTAGCTTTTATTTTCTCACTAGCAATTGTTTGCTTATGTTTGTAGCGATAAATTGAGACTTAAACTTAAGGGTATTATGAATTTTTGTGATGATATTTTTGAAGCTGTATTAGCTTTAGATGAGTCTACTAGCAACGTAGCTGATAGTGATTATAACCTCAACTTAAAAGAGGTTAATTTGGCTCACTACCTCAGTATTTCAAACAACGAAAAGCTAGTTTTATTAGAAAAGTGCGGCCTTTTTGATTTAGTAAAATTAGAC
Source organism: Pseudoalteromonas nigrifaciens (assembly GCF_002221505.1). Lineage (NCBI taxonomy): Bacteria > Pseudomonadati > Pseudomonadota > Gammaproteobacteria > Alteromonadales > Pseudoalteromonadaceae > Pseudoalteromonas > Pseudoalteromonas nigrifaciens. The sequence goes on from NZ_CP011037.1 coordinate 215,781, forward strand.
AATAAAATTGCATTATTAAAACATGATACTCAAAGAGTCCACTTAAACGTTGTAACAAATACAAAAGTAACTAAAAGTTAGGGCATAAAAGTTACAAATTGCATTATGACGCGCTTTGATTCGGTATATACCCCAAGGGATATTGCTGATCATGTAATGTTCAAACACATACTCGCGAGCACAGAGGTGTTAATTACAGATTTCCATAAAGGAGGTAGTGATGGACGCTTTTCGAGTTCAAGAATTAACACCGCATTCGAATTAGGGCACTTTGTTTATTTTTTAGATTTTGAAAAGCCTGAAGTTTTGCATGCTACTGACGCAGAACATTTCAATGCCCTTGCCCGTTCTATGGAAATTAAAGGATCAGATATCAAAAAACTTAGAGTGATAAGAGCTAATAAATAGTGTTTAAATGGGAGCACAGCTTCAACTTCTAATTTAATAACAAGTACGCATTGGATTATAATCTCCAAAATGCATTAAACATTGCGCATAGGAATAAAACTATGCACTTGTTTTACATCGGTTTTAGGTGCTACTTCGAAGTTAAAGAACACCTAAAAATGAATTATTGAAAATTATAGATAAAGAAGTAAAACTAAATTATTTTAAGCATGTAATTTATTTTTTATCCCATCGTTCTAGATCGAAAGGCAAATTCGTAAAATATAATTTAATTCATTTTTTAACGAAATTTAAGTTAGTTTATATTGTTAACTAACAAAATACTTTTACAGGTAATAATTATGGAAAGCCTTTTAGTCAACTTAAGAAAGTATCGTCCTCGGGAAAATACGGATCCCCTTGAAAACTTTATAACAGAAGCATTTGCTTGGCTGTTGCGAAGTAACCGCGAGGTTTTACAGAGCGTATTCGAATGTATAAATAATAAATTGCAATCGTCAATTAGTGCACCCGATGGTGAAGTTTTTATATCAACGCAGGAAAATTTTAATAATAAGTTCCCTGATTTAGTTATAAGTTGGGAGACCTGCACCTTAGTGTTCGAACATAAAGTAAAATCAGACTTACATCAAAACCAGCTGAAAAACTATCGTGAGTATGCATCTGAAACTTATGACGATTACAGAATTATATTAATAACAGCTACTCCTTTTCAACATGCTCAAAATCCAGATGCAGCATTGTGCTGGGAGGATATTTATAAATGCTTAATAAGTTTAGTTGATAAAATAAATTATGAGCACGCAAGTTGGGCAATAGAAGATTTTTTATCATTACTTAAATCTGAAGGATTAGGACCAAAGTCCCCAATGAATCGTTTCTCTATTGCTCATTATTTAGAAGCAGTAAAATTTATTGAGCAAGTTGACTCGATCTTTAAAACGGCTCAAAAACGAGAATGGCCGTTACAAACTATCGGGATGGAACCCGTATTTAAACGCCAAGGAACTGAGTCAAGAGTTGGGTTAGAATTTTGCCCTATCATTAAAAATAAAGGCAGGCAGTGGCTTCCCGGTATATTTTGCGGTGTGTTGCTCGATGGAAGAGATCACGGAGTTAAAGAATTTATAAATAATGAATTAAAATTATGCTTAGTTTTTGATTTCAATCGAACAGGCCAAGAGATGATAAAAAATTCAGACAATTATAATAATTTAAAAGCGTGTTTTAAATTATTATTTAATGATTGGGAGTATATAGATACTGCTGTAGATCCGAGAGCCAAGCATAATAAATGGCATCCAATTGTTATTTTAAGGTCAATGCTTTCTTTGTTTGAACATGCCAATACTCATCAAGAGCAAGTAGATATAGTGCTAGAAGTTTTTACAGAATTACAAAATACACTCATGATACAGCCTGAATTTATAAAGCTAGTTGAAGAGCTCACAGTGACAAAATAAAACGTTAGTGATTATATAAATGGGTTTAATAATAATCTTAGACCATATCATTATAGCGCTAGCGTAGTGCTAAACGAGTTTAGGTTAGATACAAAAACTCTAAAACTGTGGCCAAATTTTATTGACCACTTGTATCTTGAGGCTTCTGGTACACAGTCAATGGGAGTGATTTTTTAATGAATGGAAAATCTGTTGTGGAGCCTGTACGGATTCTGTGTAACTGCCCGTTTTTAGATTTTATTCATTATTAAAATTCAAATTCTAATGCGAGCCTAAAACTATGATTTTTTTCTGATTGGCTTATCTCAGTGATAAAACCCGCTTCCCATTTTAATTGTTTTTGTCCATCAAAACGTTGCAAACCTATAAAACCAGGGCCAATTCCTACAAAGTCTTCACCTACGTAAACCTCAATAGATGGTTGAAAAGCAGAACGATACCGGTAGCGATATTGTGCTCTAAACTCACTTTCCCATTCGTTTTGAATATCCTGCCCCCATTCATAAACCAAAAAAGCGTTTAATGTTAGGCTTGTTTTTCCAAACTCTTTTTCGATCACAAAACCCGAGGTTGCTTCGTATACATCTTCGTTATGTTTTTTTTCAAGCTCAAATAATGCGCCCCAATCAGCCCATAACTTACCTTGCTCAATTAACTGCCAGCGCAATTCAAGCTCGTAAGCTTCTAAGCTAAAATCGCCGTTATCGTCTCGCTCACCAACTAAATACCCTTCTAGTGCCATTGTATCGCTAATAGCACCACCACCACCTAAGCGCTGCGCTAATATATTGCCACTATCAGTTTGATGCGATACCAGTCGCCACTCAAACTCACGTTCAAAAGGTAAAACATAGGGGTGATATACCTTATCAACAACAATACCATCAGCACTTGCCTGGGTTGGAAGTAACAACACACAAAAAGCGGTAAAACTAAGCGCTAAATATAGGTTGAGTGCTTTCATACACGTTCCTTAGTCATTGAAGCTGGAATAACGTAACAAATTAATAAAAATAACACGCTGCTTGTACTATATATAAGTACACTCATTAAATCAGGAGTGGCCTCGTAACCAACAAGAGCACGCAGTACGCGGCCTAGCTCAGAGTTTTCGCTTAACAAATCACGTAAATCCCACACGGTTGAGGTGTTGGTAATTAAGTCTATTTGGCTTGCCAAATCCAGTGCGACTAATAACTTAGCCGCGCTGTTAAAAGCAAGCAAAGTAAAAAGCGGGTACATACCAAAACGGTGCTTAATTGCATTCATTAAAAAGTACAGCAATACGCTAAAACTTAAACAAATTCCAACACCTAATAAAGTGCCAATAAATAAGCTTTGCCCTGCATCATTATTTTGCCAAAAACTGGTGAGGTAAATAATATAGTGGCTTAAATACAGCGTTATTGTGCTTATAACTGCGATATAAAATGCCGCTGACTTTTGCTTTAGTGCAAATACCAACACAGCAATAAATATAGTAATACATAGCCCTATTTGTGAGTACTCTAACCCTTGGTATTCAAACCACTGGCTCACCCACGATGCGCTTTGCATGTACAAAAACGACATTACCGCGCCAATTAATACAGCAGAGCATATTCGCAAAGAACTCTGTTTTTTTACTACTTGTAGTAGCACTAATAAAATAGCCACAGGTAGTAATTGATTAAGGCTCATGACTAAACTATTTATTAACATGCTGTGCCCCTTCATCGCTAACTATTACAACGCCCCTAGCTGTATTTGGCGAAAACTCACCAAAAAACTTGTAATACCCTTTACTAAGCGGTCCTATATAAATAATGCTTTTACGATTTGGGTAGAGCACTTTTTCTCTGTTTAGATCAAAACTATCAAACTCTTCTGGTGTACTATCTTGGTTTTCTATCAATAGCTTTACTTTTTTATTCGCGGGAATAGTAATTTGTGAGGGATAGAACAAGTGATCTTTTAAAATAATAAGGTACTCTTTACTCGCCGCGTTAAACGACAAAAATAGCAAACAACAAAGGCATTGATTAAATAAACGTCTAGTCACTTTTTACTCCTGTAAAAGTAATCTTCACGGTTAGCCCGCCTAAATGACTATTCGCTAAATGAATATTTGCGTCATAAATAGCAATTATGTGTTGAACAATCGCCATGCCTAAACCCGCGCCTTGCTCGCCTGATGGATGCTGATCGCCACCTACGCGATAAAAGCGATTAAATATTCGGTCTTTTTGCTCTTCAGTCATGCCTGAACCTGAATCATCTATTTGCCAACTATAGTCATTATTACTAGATGCTAATTTAATTATTATTTGACCATCATTAGGTGTGTATTTAATAGCATTACTGAGTAAATTAGAGATAAGCGTCGTTAATGTAAACTCATCACCATTAATTACAAAATCATTACCTTCGAGGCTAATAGTTTGGTTTTTTTCGTCTATTTTATCGTATTGCTCCGACACGGCTTGTTGAGTAATAGTTAGCAATGACTGTTCACTAAACTGCTTTTGCCACTGTTCTGGCTGAGTGCGTCCTAAAATTAGCATTTGTTCAACAATATTACTTAAGCGATTAATACCTTGTGACATTGCTTTTAATTCTTGATTATTTTGCGAGTTACTTTGTTTATTAGCTAAATTATGTACATTAATTTTTAGACTACTAAGCGGAGTACGTAACTCATGAGCTGCATCTGAGGCAAAAAAGCGCTCTCGTAAGTAGGCAGTTTCTACTCGTTTAAATAAATCGTTTAAACGATTAATAACAGGTTTAATTTCTTCGTCGGTTACTTGCCAGTTAATTGGGGTAAAGTCGTTTGCTTGGCGAGAAGCCAACTGCCTAGACAGTCGGGTAAGAGGGGCTAATGCGTATTTAACAAAAAAGCTTATAAAAATAGCAAGCAGAGGAACTGCCCATAACATAGGTAACATTGCCGATAAAATAACGGCTTCAGCTAATTCAAACCGCTTTGCCATAGGTTCAGCAACGATAACCTTACGAGTATTTTTTCTCATTACAAACACTCGCATACGTTGCCCTGCTAAATTTGCAGTTTGAAGTCCTTCACTAAAATTAACACAGTTATTTGGTAAACTCGATGAGCCACTAAGTAAACGATTATTATGCCAAATTTGGTACAACAACTGAGCACTATTACTACTTACTTGTGCTGCATTTGTGGTTAGTGCTAATGGTTGTTCAATTAAAACGCCAGCCACTATTTTAAGCTCATTATCAAGTAAGTTTTCACCGTGGTGCATGCTTTTTTGATAGCCTTTTACTAATGCTAAAAAACAGGTTAGCACCATCATTGAAAGTAAAATTAAGGTCAGGCGTTTACGAATAGACATTTTCAACCTCGAAATATAAACATACTCTAACGCTTACCAACCACGTAGCCGATACCACGTAAGGTTTTAATAAAATCGCTAGGGAATTTTTTACGAAGATGATGAATATGTACCTCTATGGCATTAGAGCCAACTTCTTCACCCCATTGGTAAAGTTTATTTTCGAGCTGTTGTTTTGATTGCACCCTTCCCAGATTTTCCATCAGCGCTTTTAAAAGCATGTATTCTTTTCGTGGTAGGGTAAGTGATTGCCCACTTAGCAATACTGTATGGGCAGAAGTATCCATTACTACATCACCACAGCGCAATAAGCTTGATTGTGTTTGATTAATGCGCCGACTTGCTACTCGCAATCGAGCAAATAACTCAGCGGGGTCAAACGGCTTTGCAAGGTAGTCATCAGCCCCCATATCAAGCCCTTTAACTTTGTCGTCAATACCGCCGCGAGCAGTTAAAATAACCACCGGAATAACTTTTTTTTGCGATTTAATATGTTTTAAAACTTGCGAGCCGTCGCCATCAGGTAATCCTAAATCGAGAATAACAAGCTCAATTTCACCACTAGAAAGGCACTCTAAGGCGTGTTTTACTGTGCCACTGTGCTCTACGCTGTAGCCCTCTTGGCGCAAAGAGCGAATAAGCCCTTGTGCCACTAAGGCATCGTCTTCAACAAGTAATAAATGCATTGTGTGTTTATCTTTTTAGTTTTTTATCTACTTTTACTAATAGCTGGCTAATTGCTTGTTGACGATATTCATCTGCTTTTGCACGAGTATCACGAATGCCCGCTGCTTGTGCTACAAGTAGTCGTGCTTTAGCTTGTTTATAATCGCCTTCGCCATACAAGTATTCACCGTATAAGTAATTAGTATCAATGCCTTTGAGATTAAAAGCGAGTGCTTGTTTAAATAATTTTTCAGCTTTGTCGTCATCACCAAAACCAATTGGCCAACCAGGTACTTTGCTGTAAAGCGTTGCAAGGCTTGCGTAAGCCGATCCATTTAATGCAGCACCATCTATTGAAAGTGCATTTTCAAGTGACGCTTTTGCCTCTTTTGCTAAACCAAGTGCACCCAAGCCACCTTTTGCGCCGGCAAAACTAGCTAACACAATACCATTCCAAATATGCGGTTGTGCCGAGTTAGGGTAGTTTTCAACAAATAACGCGCTTTGCTCACTTAATTGCGTAAACGCATCTATTTGCGCATCGTCTTCAAGCTCGTAGTTGGCAATAGCCCACTTTTGTTGAATAGAAATTAGGTCTTGCGCTTCATCTGCCTGTACTACGGTGGTAAATATAGCCGTTAATATTAAATAAAATGCGAGTGTAAATTTATACATAATTTTGCCCTTGTGTGTGTTTGTTAACTTAAAAAGCGTTTAATTTTAGGAAGTTGCTTTGCAATAGCGTTATCAACAACGCTTGGGAATACGCCATTTATGCGTGCAAATAATTTTTCAGGAAAACCAATAAAGCGCCTTGTTTGGTTTGAACTTATTAGTGCTAATAACTCTTGAGCAACTAATTCTGGCGAGTCCATTTTATTACCGAGCTCTTTATTTATTGCCCGCGCTTTACTGCTATTAATAGATGTATCTGTTGCTCTTGGTGCTAAATAGGTCACTTTAACGCCTGAACCATTCAACTCACGTGATAATGCCTCTGTAAAGCCACGTAAACCAAATTTACTGGCGCAATAAAGCGTTTGAAACGGGTAGCCAATACTGCCAAACGATGATCCCACATTAACAATAGTGCCTTTGGTATACTCTAACTGTCCTAAAAATAGCTGGCATAGTTTAATAGGCACCGACAAATTAGTCATGAGCATATTATCTATTTGCTCATTACTTGTGTGCTCAAGGCTTTGCATTGTATTTATACCTGCGTTATTAATAAGTAATTTAACGTCACCGAGTTGCTTGGCTTTTATTGCTAGGTCAATACGTGTTGTATCGTCGGTTAAATCGCCTGTAAATATTTCACTGTCTGGGCATTCACGGCTCAGTTTTTCAAGGGCTTGGGTATTTCGCCCTACAAGTAGTAACTTCCACCCTTTTGCATATAGGGCTTTAGCAATTGCTTGCCCTATTCCGCCTGTTGCACCAGTGAGCACACATAAAGAACTACTCATGCCAATTTGCCTTGTGCACTTGCTTTAAAAAGTGGTTCGTCATCGAGTCCACGAAATATATCGCCGTATAAACGATAAAAGCGCTTTGCACCATGAAGTATGGCTTGTTGATCCGCCTCGTCTGTTATTTGGTTCATAAGGTTTTCAAAAAACTTTACATGCTCTATATCAAGTGCACCGTGAGAGGTTAAATAACTAAATGCTTTTTTAGGTAAGCCCACAGCATTTGCAATGTTTGAAGCCGCGCCATCAGCAAGCGCTATAGAAGTGCCTTCAAGTACATGCACCATGCCAAAAAAACTCAGCGGGTTTTTACGTGCAATGGAGTCGTACGCATACGACACCATCATTTCGGTAGCAAATTGCGGCTGACTACACCGTACTGTTTCTTTGTCAAAACCACAGGCTGCAATATCATTAAGTACCCATTCTTGATGACCTATCTCTTCTTCAATGTATTCTGCGACGGCTTCGCGCAGCCACTCTTGTTCGTCGGTTAATCGTGCACCAACCGACATCATTAAAGGCACAGTGTGCTTAACATGGTGATACGCTTGCACTAAAAACGAGGCATATTCTTCAAGTGATGCTTCGCCTTTAAAAACACGCTGGATAATCGGCGCTGCAAGCAGGTAATTTTGCTCTTGTTTAGTTTGCTCTTTAAGGGTGTTAAAAAAATCACTCATTAATTACTTCTCCAAGTCGGTAAAATTGCTCAAACACATCATGGTACTGCTTACTTATGGCATCTCGTTTTGGGCGATTATTTGTTGTTAATAATCCTTGTTGCACACTTAATGGGGCAGCTAAACGATGCCACTTTTGAATTCGAGCATAGTCGGGTAGTTGTTTATTAATTGCGTTAATGTATTGAGCTAACACTGGGTTACTTAGCTTTGTATCGGCGTAAATAATGGCACTCAGAAAAGGTCGCCCCTCACCAAACACAACCGCTTGTAAAATACCGCTTTGACTGAGTAATAGTGATTCAGGCCACTCGGCACTGATGTTGCGCCCCATGCTGGTAATAATTAGGTTTTTTAATCGGCCTTTAATAAATAAGGTATTTTGATGCTGCTCGACTAGATCACCGGTTCCATACCACTGTTTTTTGTTGTGAGGTTGATGGTTTAAGTAGCCTAAAAACAAATCGCCTTTTATAAAAAGCTGGCCATTTTCAATTTTGGTTTGAATATGAGGTAACACAGAGCCTGCACTTTGGCGGTTATCGTTTGTGGGGGTATTTAAACTCACTACAGATGCCGCCTCAGACAGCCCATAACCTTGATACACCGGTAAGTTTAAGCTACGCGCTTTAACTATTAGCATTTCGCTGACAAGCGCTCCACCCACTGCAATAAACTGCAACGAACTAGGCGGTTGCCAACCTTGCTCAGCAAAAGTAACTAAGCATGCTAATAGTTCAGGTACTAAAATAAGCGTATTTGGCTTAACTTTATCAATAGCAGCAATAAGCTGTGCGGGCTGTTTTAATGCAGTTCCAACAAAGCCTAATTCATTTAATGGTATTAAGTGTACTGTACCGCCACTTTTTAAAGGGGCATACACACCAGCTATATTTTCAAGCAATACAGCTAGTGGCAATAAACATAAATGAACAGGCTTTTTAATATTAATTTTATCGCAAAGAGATTGAGCTACCTGCATTTGGCTCTTTGCAGATAAACACACGCCCTTTGGCTGCCCAGTTGAGCCTGATGTAAATGTTACTTTTTGAGTTTCAGGAAAGTAACTGTTCGGTTTAGCCACAACTATTTCGTAAATATATAACGTGTAAAGTTCAAACACAGTAATAGAGGCAACAGGCTCCTCAAGTAAATGGTTTAGCGTGTCGCTAATAAATAAATTAGCGCCGCATTGCACTAATACATATTGAGTTTGTTGTTCACTGAAAAAGTGAGCAATTGGCACAGCCACTTTATTAGAAACCGCTGTAGCAGCATCAATAACAAGCCAAGCGGGTGTATTATCAAGCTTATAAGCGATACCTTTGCCGCTAAAGCCTTGTAGTATTTTTACTACTTTTTGTATTTGCTGGTTAAACTCATCGCCGTTAATTTCACGTGTTTGATCTTTATTATGGGCAATAATTAATGGCGATACTGAATGAGTATTATAGTAATTCATACATTCACCAATGCATTTACCAAAGAATTGATATTGCAGTGGTTTTGCTGCATCAAACTATAAAGCATTGGGGTATTTAATACTTGTTGGTGAGCTTGCTCTAGGCTCACAATGCATACTGTTGGTTGGTTGGCGTAATAGCTGCCCCACTTTAATGGGTTCTCAACTACAAAACTGCTCGCAAGTGCAATTTCAGTACACGTAACACCAAGTAAGCGCAATAAAGCACGCACTTTGTTGGTTGCACAAAACACTAAATGTTTTGCCCCCACACTTTGCAGAGCTTCGTTAACAATAATAAAATGTGCAAGAGTTGCTCTTCGATTTGTAGAGCAGAGATTACCAAGTTCAAAAATTTTATTGCGAGAAATGCTCTCATCTAAAAAATCTTCAACGGGTGATGCTAAATATTGCTCAATAAACAATGGCGAAGTTGCTTGCCTTAGCCCTAACGTGCACTTTCCTTGCTTGGTAACATATTGGCAAAGTAGTGGCATAAAAGAAGTAAGCTTAGCGTTATACGCAACTAAAAAACCTTCTTTCACTGTGTTTTCGAGATTTTTTCGATGCACATCATCAATACGAGCACTAATAAACTGACTGTTATTTTGTGTTAAACCTAATGATGTAGAAGTGTGGGCTAATTGCATAAGCTCGCTCATTTAAACCTGTTTATATTTCAGGGTTTAAACTTAACGAGTGAAACTTAAAGAAAACTTAAGAAATTTAATTTAAATGAAAAAAGCGCCTAACCACTACAATACAGATTAAGAGTAGAGCCTGCTTCTATTTATAAGTGATTCTATTACTTTTGGTTGGATGACCGAGTGGACTCGAAATACCGACTCTAGCATGTCAAGGCTTTTTTAGATTAATTTATAGCTGTACTTTTTGGTTGATAATGGTTTTGTTGCATAAAATCTTCTAAAAACCATGCAGCAAACTCGTGTCGGCCTTCTACATCGGCTTTGCTGTAAATATCGGAAGCTTGTTGACGGACGGTTTTTTCTTTTGTGCTTCTTAGCGCGCTTATTTCTTTAAAGCTTAGGCCTTTAAGTAACAACATGGCGACTTCTTGCTCACTGCGTGTCAATGCCCACTGTGAAAACTGGGTTTGAATAACGCCACTGTATTCATGGCGCGCATCCATCATTGTTTGTGATATGTTTTTAAGTTCTTTTTTTGAATGAGCTAATTTTTGTTTCAGCACATTGATATTGGCGGTACTCGAACGAATATCTCTAAATAAGTAAATAGCACCGGCTGCGGAAATGGCAACGATTAAGCTCTCAGAAAAAATATGCCACAGTGGTACTCCTAGTTTCAAATCTATTATCACATCAAAAAAGTTTAGCACCATTATTATTAACAAGGTGGCTGCGATTAACTTGTCTTTCATTAAATCCTCTATTATCAATTGTTTATAAATACAATGGACATATGTCCCATACCGTGAGTCACGCTTTTTTTGGGTACGTACGGCGTTTGCCTGATGATTTAACAGTCTAAAAAAGTCATGGTTCATTCTATGAAATTAATCAAATGTGAACAAACGCAATGCTGTTAAATTTTACAACAAAAATTCTTCACTTTTTACGTATTCAATATACGTTATTTTTATTCTTTATGGTGGCTTTATTAACACTTATCCCTGTGCATGCTTCACAAAATTTAGCACCTGTAGAGCTTTCTTCACTCAGTGGTTTTGATGTCGAATTTGCGCCAATTCAAAAAACAGAGTTTATTAACGGGCAAAGTTTAATTGGTGAAGTCAATTTCAAACCCGGGGTCAATTACACGGTGCTGTTTGCGTTTGATGTACAGCAGGTTCGTTACTTATACCCTAACGGCAGCATGGTAGAAAAGGGCGCCACTATCGCAAGCGTTGAGGGCAGCGATGTACACCATTTTTTAGATGCCTATCAATCAGCAAAAGACATGCTCGCTATTACTAAAAGCCATTACGACATAAACCAACAGCACTTAAAAAACAAAATAATAAGAAGCTCTGAATGGGTTGAAATTACTAAAAGCTATTTTGAAGCCAAGCTAAATTTTGAACATATGCAACATCAAATGGCATTTTTAAACATTGATGATAATGAAAACGTGACCTTAGTGAGTCCAAAAACGGGCATTTTAAAACTCACTAATGAGTCGGGAAACCGTGTGATGGGTGACACCGCGTTTGATATTATCGATGCAAGTAGTATTCGCGTTAAGATTAATGTCCCCCTTAGTTTTACCAACACGTTAGCGCATTTTAAGCTGTCACAAAATTGCAGCTTAAATATTGAGAGCTATGACAGTATTGTAGATAAATACCATCAAATAGTATGGGCGTCGCTAAGCTCGAATGAGTGCCAGCTGACACTGGGGCAAACCATCAAAGTCACACCGGTAAATAAATTAACAGGCTTTAAAATAGCAAAGTCAGCGGTGTTTGAATTTGAAGATGTTAATTACATTGCTTTAAAATCTGGCGATAACCTTGAGTTACTGCCGATTGAGCTCAAAGGTACACAAGGCAAAGACTACGTGTTTACTGCCAATAAAAACCTAGATGATCAGAAGATACTAATAAGCTCGGTAAGTGCGCTACAAGGTATGTTGCTTCACTTAGGGGGAGAGTAAATGTTAAACCAGCTTATTAAGTTTTCACTTACTCAGCGTTTGTTTGTTAGTATTTTTGTTATTGTTGCTATGGCCATTGGCGCTAAATCTTGGTTAAGTATTCCGGTGGATGCTTTTCCAGAAATATCGCCCACCCAAGTTAAAATAGTTTACAAATTACCCGGCATGAACGCCCTTGAAATAGAATCGCAAGTAACACGGGTGATTGAAACCGAATTACTGGGTATTCCGTCACAGCAAATGCTGCGCTCTACTACTAAATATTCTATTACGGATATTACCATTGACTTTAAAGAGGGCACCGACATTTATTGGGCCCGTCAGCAAGTTAATGAGCGTTTATTAAATATTTTGCCCACCTTGCCCAGTAATATTAGTGGCGGCATGGCGCCAATGAGCACGCCTTTGAGCGAGGTGTTCATGTTTACTATAGAAAGTACTCACTTATCGCTGATTGAAAAAAGAGAGCTTTTAGATTGGCAAATTCGTCCATTGCTGCGCACTGTAACCGGCGTTGCAGATGTGAATAGTCTTGGCGGCTTTTCAAAAACCTATGAAATACTTCCCAACACCTTATTGATGCAACAGCATCAAGTTAGCTTTGATGAAATGAAGTTAGCAATCACGCAAACGAATCAAAACGGTGGCATAGGGCGCTTAGAAAAAGGCAACGACACTTTTATTTTGCGCACTGAGGGCAAATACACCGATATAACCGCCATTGAAAATACTGTGATTAAGTCCACTCAAAATAAGGTTATTCGGTTAAGTGATATTGCCACGGTACACGTTGGCAGTTTAACCCGTTATGGCGCAGTCACTAAAAACAGTGAAGAGGCGGTACAAGGGCTTATAATTGCGCTTAAAAATAGTAATACAGCGCAAGTTGTTGAAGATGTAAAAGATAAACTTCGCACCATTGAAGCTTCATTACCGCAAGGCACAAAAATTAATGTGTTTTACGACCGCTCTAACTTAATAAATACCGCAATTAGCACCATTACCAGCGCATTAGGCCAAGCTATCATTTTAGTGATAGTGCTACTAGCCTTGTTTTTAGGCGATATTCGCTCTTCATTGGTGGTATCTTTGTCTTTACCTATGTCGGCATTGCTGACGTTTATAATGATGAATCAGTTTGATTTATCGGCTAATTTAATGAGTTTAGGTGGCTTAGTGATTGCCATTGGTATGCTGGTGGACTCATCGGTAGTTATTGTTGAAAACATAGTAAATCGGCTGGCTAATAATCAGCACCTCCCTCGGCTGCATGTTATTTATCGCGCATGTAAAGAAGTCGCGACGCCAGTGTTTTCAGGCACAATCATTATAATTATCGTGTTTTCACCGCTATTAATGTTAACAGGGCTAGAAGGCAAGTTATTTACCCCAGTGGCGTTAACTATCGTGTTTGCCATGCTAAGTGCGCTGTTGTTGTCGTTAACGGTTATTCCAATTTTAGCCTCGTTGTTATTAAAAAATGAACCCGTAACCCAACCTAAAATGGTGACGCTATTACAAGGCTTTTATACTAAAACACTTGCCCAAGCAATTAAAAAGCCGGTGGCTATTAGTGTTATATCAGTCGCTGTTTTAGTGCTCAGTGGGGTGTTATTTCAGGGGCTTGGCAAAAGCTTTATGCCCGTTTTAGATGAAGGCGACATTATTGTGCAACTGGAAAAATCGCCGAGTATTTCCTTGCAAGCCTCGCTGGATATCGATAAACAAATTGAAGCCACACTGCTAAAAAACACCCCAGAAATCGTACAAATTGTTGCCCGTACCGGCTCCGATGAACTCGGGCTTGATCCTATGGGGTTAAACGAAACCGATGTGTTTATGGAATTAGCACCAAAAGATACGTGGCGTTTTGACTCCAAAGCGCTGCTAATCGAGGATATTCGACAAACACTTACGCAATTTCCAGGGGTAAATATTGGCTTTACTCAGCCAATACAAATGCGGGTATCAGAAATGCTCACCGGTGGTACCGGTGATATTTCGATTAAAGTATTTGGTAATGATATTGCGACACTTGCCTCATTAGCTGAAAAAATCACTGCACTTGCCACTAATATTGACGGCGCAAGTGATGTGCAAATGGCGCTTATTGAAGGGGGTAAATACGTAAATATTAAACTTATTCCTGAGGTTGCTAGTCAGTTTGGTTTAACCACCGAAGGATTAAGCGATTATTTAAAGTCGCAATTAGAAGGCTTGCAGGTATCGGCACTTCAAGAAGGAAACCGCGTGATCCCAATTGTGTTTAATGCACAAAAAAGCGAAAGCGCAGCACACTTTGAGTTATCGTCAATGAGCGCATTAAAGCAAAAGCTAATTTTAATGCCCGACAACAGCCTACTACCACTTGAAGAGGTGGCTAATATTAGCTTTAAAACGGGGCCATTGTTAATAGAGCGAGAAAAAGCAAAACGCTTTGCTTCTGTAAGCGTTAATGTGGATAACCGCGATGTGGTTAGTTATGTGAATGAACTGGAAGCTAAAATTAATAGCAGCATAAAATTACCCAGTGGTTTTACCTTGTCGTTTGGTGGCGAATTTGAAAGCCAGCAACGTGCAACACAAAACTTGCTGGTGCTTATTCCGGTGGCATTAATACTGATTTTCATTATTTTATTTACCACGTTTAAATCGTTATCTAAATCAACGCTGATAATTGCTAATATTCCGTTTGCGTTAATGGGGGGAGTGATTGCCCTGTTTATTAGTAACGAATACCTCTCGGTGCCTGCATCGGTTGGTTTTGTTGCTTTACTTGGCGTAGCGGTACTCAATGGTATTGTGATGATCAGCCACTTAGAGCAAATGAAAATGTTTTCTGCCAATGTAATGCAGCGCATTTTAGATGGCGCAAGCAGACGCCTTCGCCCAGTGTTAATGACAGCCACAACCGCAATGTTTGGTTTACTGCCACTGGTATTCGCTACCGGCCCTGGCGCTGAGATTCAAAAGCCATTGGCGATTGTGGTTGTTGGCGGGTTAATTACCTCAACAATTACAACACTTTATTTACTGCCTATCTTTTATGGTTGGTTGGAGAAAAAACATGGCTGAACAGTTACTTTTTACCCTAAATGTACCCACAAACATAAAAGATGAAGTGGTTGATATATTAATTGGCATAGACTGCATTACCGGCTTTAACTTAAAAAACATTGAAGGCTACAGCAAGGAGCACAGTGAATTTGATATTGCTGAGCAAGTAGAAGGGCATCGCAGCTTTTATCAGTTTGAGGTGCATATATTATTAGCGCAGCTACAAATTATCAAAACAGCATTAAGCCCTGTATGCCAACACACATCATTAAAATACTGGGTTACGCCTATATATGAAAGCGGGCGTCTTAGATAATTAATACCCTTATAGTTAGATCATGATATGTATATTTAGTTAGGGGCTCTCTACACGGTCAGATACATAAAAGTCGTCAATATCAGCTGCTGGGTTATTGGATTCTGCCTTATTGATGTTATCAATAACTTTTTCTAACTCTCCAGCTGAAAGAGATTGGAACGCTCGCTTAAGCCGGGAGATGATGCCTGAGCTTTTTTATTCTGCATTGATATGTTCTGAGCGATGAAGCTGCAAATTTGGTAGGTGCGGTGTTATGGCGCTCTATTAAGCTTTGTTCAGTAAGCTTACGCGCTTTTGCTATCGTTAATTCAGGTACTTCACCTAATTTGGTATTGGCTATGCCAGATGGTTTAGGGAAATTAGAATAGAAAATGGCTGTACCAGACTTGGTGAAAATTAGTCGAATATGGTGTTGTGCTTCGTATTTCGATAATTTTTTAGTCCGACTAGATTTAAGGCCTTGTTTTCCAATGCTTTTTCTTCAAAAAATATGATATTTTGAGCCAGCGTAGCACACCGATTTATGTGCTGCATAGAAAACGGCGGTTTGAGCTGATTCCATTCTATTTTTGCCTTAGTGTACTGAGCCTTGGTAAGTGTTGATAAAGAGTTTTTCACTTTGTTGTAACCTATATAAATAAAGGCCTTACGGCTATTTTTATTGATTAAGATCAACAAAGAAATAGAGAGAAATAGGCATAATTCGCGGCTGTAATTTACACCCAAAAGTAAAACGGTGTGTTAGGAATGTGTGCTACGATTTAATGAAAAATAAAGGTTTATTATTGAACTGGACTTGTATTAAAAGTAGTCAAAAAACATTTAATTTAACTCTATATTTATGTTTTATAATGATTTTAATTAGAAAGGCTAAATAGTGGCTCTACTCATAAATAGTAAATGCATTAACTGCGATATGTGCGATCCAGAGTGCCCAAATGAGGCTATTTATATGGGGGCTAAAATATATCAAATAGATCCCAGTAAATGCACTGAATGCGTAGGTCATTATGATAAGCCTACTTGCGTAAGTGTCTGCCCAATTGATTGTATTAAGCCAGACCCAACCCATAGTGAAACTATTGATGAGCTTGCCGATAAGTACGTAAGGTTAACTAGTAGTTGTTAGGTAATTTGAAGCTAACTTATTGAGGATTGACATTTTTAATTGGCAGATTAAAACTCACTATAAATCTGTCTTCGTCATTTGTAAAAGCAACTGAACCTTGGTACTTTTCGGCGATGCTGGCCACAATTGATAGGCCAAGCCCAGCGCCGTTTGCTGCGCCTTTACGCCAAAAACGAGTTGCCATATTAGCTAAATCAGCTTGGTTAATATGGGCGTGGTTACTAATGGTTATTTTTAGTGCTGTGGCTGTTAAATTAGCGGCTAAAATGACTGGTGTATTCGCTTTGCTGTACTTAAATGCGTTATCAAGTAAATTACGACACACTATAGTGAGCATGGCACTGGGAATACAGTACACTGGCTGGCTTGCTGTTATATTATAGGTTAAGCGGGCGTTATTGTTGTTTGATTCTGTTACCACAGTAGTAATTAACGAATCAAGCTCCCAAGGCTCTGTAATGTTTAGCGGCGTGTCGGCATCTACATGGGCTAACACCAGTAGATTGTCTAAAATAGTATTTAATCTATGCGCACTTTTTTTAGCTTGCCCTAGTGCTTTTTGCTGGGTGGTATCTTGCGTAAGCTCAGCTAATTGTATTTGCGCTAAAATGCCGGCTAGTGGGGTTCTTAGCTCATGCGCGGCATTACTGGTAAAGTGTTTTTCGCGGCTGATCCCTTTTGCTAAGCGGGCCATTAAGGCATTTTGGCTAGTTATAAGCGGTTGCAGTTCTTTTAAAGGCTGGTTTAACTGTATCGGTTCTAAGTCGTGACTGCCGCGTTTTTCAAGCGCGTGTATTAATAACTTTATTGGCCGTATTCCTGTGCCAATTGCAAACCAAAGTAATATTAGGGCAACAAAAATAGCTAACGCCGGTGGAATGAGTATGCTAATGAGCAAGTCGTGATAGAGCACATCGCGCTCGGCCACTTTATCGGCAATGGTAATTTTATATTGCGCAGTAATTAAGGTGAATGTACGCCACTGCGCTTGCTCAGAGCTTAAATAACTAAAACCTTGGTTTAAGCTAGGCTGATTGGGAAACGATTGGCTGTTACTGCTGGCAATTATACTGCCTTGCAGGGAGCTAATTTGACAGGTTAGGCCTTTTTCAGTGTTTACCCCACTGGCATTTATAATATCAGGGAGGCTTTTACTGAGCGCATCTTTGGGTACGTGGGCTAAAATGTTACCTAACATAAAAGCGGTTGAGCGCAGGCGCTGATCAAAGTTAACCTCTAACTTATTGTTTAACCCCGATATCATCCACACACTGGCGATAAGCCAAAAGCCTAAAAAGACCGCTGCAACCAATACCGTTAACCGTAACCGCAAGCTCATTAGTGGCTCACCTCTATTGTGCCTAATCTAAAGCCTAGGCCACGTATGGTTTCTATTGCCGGTGCGCCTAGTTTTTTACGTAAATTAAAAATATGTACGTTAAGTGCGTTACTCGCTACATCATCGCACACGCCATAAAGTACATTTTTTAACTGGCTTTGGGTTAAAATTTGTTGCGGACTATTTAAAAAGGTTTGCAGTAATAAGTCCTCGTTACGTGACAAGCAAACAAGCGTGCCATTGAGTAATGCTTTATGTTGCTCTAAATCGTATTGCAGTGCGCCGTGAGTAATTGTATTGCTGAGCCTATCGCTTGCGCGGCGCTTTAAGCTTAATAGCCGCGCTAATAACTCTCTTAAATCAAAAGGTTTTACCAGGTAGTCGTCGGCGCCTTTTTTTAATCCAATAACTTTGTCATCTATGGTATTGCTGGCGGTAAGAATAAGCACGGGTAGCGAAAAACGATTGTCACGCAGCCAGCTTAACCAGTTAATGCCATTACCATCGGGTAGGTTTAAATCAAGAATGCATAAATCAAAATTGCTCGATTGCATATAAGTAGTGGCTGCGCTTAGTGTACTAACGTGCTCAACGGCTAGCCCTTGGTGGGTTAAGTAAGTACAAATAGCGTCGGCTATTACGTCGTCATCTTCCACTAACAATACAAACATACTCGCTACCCTGTTTAAAACACCCTAGCTAGAATACCTGTTTCCATTGGTGAAGTAACTGCTATGTGCTTATTTACTATTAATTTTTGCTCTTAATATTGGCTTAATTAACGCTTTGTATACTATAGCGGCTAACCGTATTTAAAGAAGATTTATAGCCATGTTAAGTATTTCACTCGGGCCGTTTGTTATTGCCATTTCGCAGCTTATTATTTTATTAGGCTTAGGCGTATTTTGGTTGCTTACCTATTTACAAACCCGTAAGCAACCACAGCAAAAAGCAATTTTAGACACTGTATTTAAAGCGTTTGTAGTGGGCTTTATTGTTGCGCGATTAATGTTTGTTTTGATTATGTGGGATGCGTATCAAGAAAACTGGTGGCAACTTATTAATATAAGTGATGGCGGCTTTATGCCTTCTTATGGCTGGGTGGCGGGTGCGCTTGTGTTGGCGCTGTATGCGCGAGGCAAAAAAGCAGTGCTGAAAACCTATTTCATAGCGGCTATTGTCGCGTTGTTTACCATTATGGTGCCTACCTTTGCTGCCTCTATTTATAAAGCTGGGGTTGAGCTGCCACAATCTGCGGTATATAACCTGCGTGGTAAAGAGGTTGATTTACAGTCATTTAAAGGCAAACCTGTCGTTATTAACTTTTGGGCGTCGTGGTGCCCACCGTGTCGTAAAGAAATGCCGGTATTACAGGCTGCGCAAAAAAACAATCCTAATATAGCCTTTGTTTTTGTTAACCAAGGAGAGGATTTATTTACGGTACAAAAATTTATTAATGCTGAGCAGCTCGACTTACGCAATGTGTTTTTTGATCAAAACAGTAATGTAAGTCGTGAATCCGGAGCTGCTGGGCTACCAACCACGCTTTTTTATAGCAGTGATGGCAAATTAGTAACCAGTCACATGGGAGAGCTCTCACACGCGAGTTTGCGTTATTACATGCAAGCTATAAATCAACAGTCTGCACAATAAGGATGCCTCATGAAGTTAATTTATTTATTGCCATTACTTGCGTTTACCTCGCCCATATTGGCTCAACAAAAAGCACTGCCAGCACCCCTTAAGTTAGTTACTGAGCAAGGCGGCGAAATAGTCAGCGAGTTTGCAGCGCCTGCCAACATGAAAGGCTATGTTGCCGACTTTAAAGGCCAAGTTATTACTTTATATATCACCGCCGACGAGCAATATTTATTTACCGGCCCTATGCTTGACGCCAATGGTAATAATGTAGGAGAGCAAGCAGCAAACGACTACGCTACAGGCCCTAAAGCGCAAAAAGACTGGCAAACATTAGAGAGTAGCCATTGGATAGTTGATGGTTCAGCCTCGGCAAAGCGAGTAGTTTATACCTTCACTGATCCAAACTGCCCTTACTGCAGACAGTTTTGGCAAAATGCGCGTCCTTGGGTGGATGCGGGTGAGGTACAAATACGCCATATTTTAGTGGGTATTTTAAAAGCCGACAGCTTAGACAAAGCGGCGGCTATTATGAGTGCAAGCAACCCTGAAGAAGTGTTAAAAAAGTTTGAAAACGATAATTTAGTGGGTACATTACAGCCGCTAAAAAATCCACCTGAGCACATAAATGCGCAATTAATGAAAAACCATCAAATAATGATGAGTGTTGGTGCCAGAGCCACCCCCGCTACTTTTTATCACGATGCTAATGGTGCGGTAAAAATGCAAATGGGTTTACCGCCTGCGTCATTAATGACTGAGATCCTCGGCCCACTGCCAAGTAAGCCAACCAAGTAAGCCAACCAAGTAAAAACCCAACTTAGTACATAGTGTGCAACGTCAAGCCGGTAAAAGTTTTACCGGCTTTTTTATAAATAACGTTAAACATTGTTACACTTTGTTATTTACATAAGCTATTCAGTAAGTTATCGACTTTATTAATCGGCCATTAAGTTTGGCGCTGTAGACTTAGCAGCAATTTTTGACCCGCTATTGACCTTTATTGATAGCGCTGCCGCTAAGTATCAAAAGCGCATAAAACGGAACCGCACACTGTCATGAGTACTTGCAATAATCGCCCCTTTTCACTACCAGCATTAACATTTATAAAATCAGCGCTGTGTTTATCTGTTTTATCTGCCATAGGTAGCGCGTATGCGGCGCAACCAGCCCTCACCGCTAAAAATAATGCCGATATAGAAGTAATAGAAGTACGAGGGATTCGCTCCAGTATGGCCGAAAACCTCGACATTAAACGCATGTCTAGCTCAGTTGTTGATGCTATAACCGCAGAAGATATTGGTAAGTTTCCAGACAAAAACGTAGCCGACTCATTGCAACGTATACCAGGGGTAATGATTGAACGTGATGGCGGCGAAGGCGCATCGGTAAGTATTCGAGGTTTGTCGTCTGAGCTTACTTTTACTCAGCTTAACGGTAATTTTATTGCCTCGTCACCAGGTGAGCCTTCGCGTTCGTTTGATTACACGCTACTCCCTTCAGCCATGATAGCCAGTGTTGAGGTATATAAATCGCCCGAAGCGCGTTTAGATGAAGGCGGTGTAGGTGGCACAGTATTAATGCATAGCCGTAAGCCGCTCAGCATGGAGGCAAATTCTGGAGTGCTCAATGTTGAAGGGACTTACAGTGACGTAACGCAAAACAGTGAGCCACAACTAACCGGTTTATATTCTTGGAAAAACGATGCCGAAACACTTGGCTTTTTAGTGGGTTATACTCGCCAAGAACGCACTAATCGTACCCTCTCGGGTGGCACCGATGCCAATGTATGGCGCTACACAGGTGATGGTCAACCGGTAGATGTAAATGGTAACGCGGTCAATAACAATAATAGTTGGGATACAATTACCGATACCAATGGTAATAATTATGATGGCGTGTGGTTTCCACAAGTCGTGCGCGGCTCGGTACTTAATGAAAAACGTGAACGTGAAGGCATACAGTTTAGTACCCAGTGGCGTCCAACCAATCGTGTAGAAATAGGATTAAACTATTTTGGCTTTACGCTGGGGCAAAACAGAACTGAGTCGGTTATTGATATGCCAGAGTGGTCGTTAAATCCCGATTACCTAACCGATGTGAACTTGGATGAATCGGGCACGATTGTTAATGGTATGCAGTTTGATGCTACAGCGAGTGGCGCACAAGGTGACATGCAGTTTCCGTGGATGCGTGGCAGTTATGTTCGTGAGGAGTCGAGTTCAGATACCTTCGATTTTAATTTAACTTACGAAGGTGATGATTTTAAAGCGCGCTTTGTTGCGGGCAATACTCGCTCAAAAGGCGGCCCAGAAGAAAGTTGGGAGGCCGCCTATAAAAGCTCAAATACCAGCGAAAACCCAACAACCATTGAAAACGCAGCGCAAAATGCTGGTTGGCAACTTGGTAAAAACGATGTAACCCTCAATATAGACCCAAATACACTGGCTAATTTACTCAGTGGCGTAGGCGGTGGGCGCGATCCGGGTTCATCAAACTCAAGCTTTGTACGCAGCGAGCTTGAAGAAAGTTACTACCAAGGCGATCTAGATTTTTACACCGATTGGGGCTTTTTAACAACCATTAAAACCGGCGTAAAATACCGCGAAGCCACATTACACCGCGAAACCGGTAATACCTTCTTTTTAGATCCTCGTTTTGATATTGTCGCTGGGGAAGCCAAAGAGGGCGGCATAACTCGCTTTGACAGTTACCAGTGGAATAACGGTATGCCGGCAGCGCAAGATGTTTTTATTAACCAAGGCAATATTGCAGGGGGCTTTAATATAAACCAAATGCCCAGTATTGATTGGGATAAATACCGCGATATGATTACCAGTAACTACGTGCCTTACACCCGTATGGAAGACAACTTTGTATACGATATAGAAGAAAAAATAGCGGCTTTTTATCTGCAAGGTGACTTTGAATTTAATCAAGTTAGAGGTAATTTAGGAGTACGGGTTGTACGCAGCAAAACCATGAGTGCTTCTACCGATTTATATACCTACTTTTTAGATCATACCAATGATGAAACAGGGGAGCCTGTTACCGGTGATGATCGCTCAGTCGAGGATTACCAACTTGTAGTGCAACAAAACACCGACACCCAAGTACTGCCTAGCTTTAACATTGCCTGGGATGCCACAGATGACTTAGTTATTCGTGGCGCGGTTGCTAAAGTAATGTCGCGCCCCGATTATGCTGATTTAGGCGCGCAGCAACGCATTAGTTATATTTCAGACGAGTGGGCACAAGACAGAGCCGATTTTAACGAGCAACCTGGCTTTAGTGGCAGTGGCGGTAATAAAAACTTAAAATCGTTTATATCGGTACAAGCCGATTTATCTATCGAATATTATTACGCTGAAGGCTCAGCAATTGGCTTAGCGCTATTTCATAAAAAAGTTGATAACTTTGTAGTGCCAGTGGTAATTAACGCCCAACAAAATTTTGCTGGTAAAAACGGTATTGTAGAGGCGGGTAATATAAATATTACTCCTTACAGCACAGTAGGTAATGGCACTAACGCGGTATCTAAAGGAGCCGAGGTGTTTTTGCAACATGCCTTTGATAGCGGCTTTGGTTTTTACGCTAACTACACCTATAACAAAACCAATAAAGCAGAAGTAACCGTAGATGGCGAAGCATTTGGACAATCGCCACTGATCGGCAGTGCTAAGTATCAATATAATACTTCGGTTTATTTTGAGGGTGATGATTTTAACATACGTGCCTCATACAATAAGCGCGGCGAAACGGTACTGGGCTTAAATAGTGGCTTAAACGTGTACCAAGACCCATACGATCAAGTTGATGTTAATGCCTCAATTAACTTATACGAAGGCCTTAGTTTTACCGCAGCAATTATAAACTTAACCAAGTCAGAGTCGGTTACCCGTTTAGGTAACGATAGTGACGCACGGTTACTAAACTCAAGCTACTCGGGCAGGCGTTATTACGCTGGGTTTAACTACAGCTTTTAAACTGCTCCCTAAAGCAACTTTTAATAAGCCGGCTTAAACATAAAGTTGGCTTATTATTTGTGTTTACCTTGTTTCTTAACGGTATGAATACTATGATGAATTTATAATTAAAATTGAGTAATCACCGCGAGTAACTAATATTGATAACCTATCAGCCTTTAATTAATGACTCTGCGTCCTTAATCGAATTTACCCGCATTTATTTAGCCGTTTTTTATACCTTTGTAGCGGGGTTCTACACCGTTAGAATACTCTATAAAAACAGCAATACACCATCGGGAGTGATTTTTACAGGGACAAAATATTGCGCTAATTGGTGGAATCACTTCGTTTTTCGTTTTTTTAGAGCTGCTATTTGGTTGGTGTGTGTTGTAAGAGTATTTATACCTGCAACCGATAACTACCTCGGAATTTTTGTGCCGTTAAATACATGGCCAGGCGTAATGCTAGGTAATGCTTTATTAACTGTTGGTTTTATATTAACTATGGTGGTGCATTTTAATATGGCATCACTTTGGCGTTCAGGAATAGACCCACAAGGGCCCGATGAGCTAAAAGTAAACGGCTTTTATGCGTATTCTCGTAATCCTATGTATTTAGGCGTTGCTGCGGCGCAGTTAGGCTTTTTTTTAGCATTGCCGAGTGTGTTTAGCTTAGTGTGTTTACTGGTTGGGCTTACTGCGTTATATCGTCAGGTGTTGATTGAAGAGCAGCATTTAGTGAGCATATTTAACACCCAATATAAAAAATATAAAGAATTAGTACCACGTTGGTTATAATAATTACTCCGTTATTTTGCAGCAATGAGGGTTTTAGTTTAACTACCAATGAGTAATACTTTACTTTTGCTACAAAAAATCATGATTACAAAAGCAATTTATTGCTATTTTTACAAGTATATTTTAACGTTAATATATTGAATACTTAACTAGCTTCACCTTGCTTTAGAGGCAAACATAGTATGACAAAAAATGAGTTAATAGAACTAGAAGATGTGCTTGATTTAATGCTTGATGCTGTGTGCGTGGTAAATAAAGTAGGTAAGTTTGTATTTGTAAGTGCCGCGTTTGAACAAATATTTGGTTATAAAGCTGCCGAAGTAGTAGGCAAGCCTATGATTGATTACGTTTATAAAGGCGATCATAATAAAACTTATAATGCCGTTGCTTCACTTTTGTCGGGCGAAACAACTCATTCACGGTTCGAAAACCGCTGGGTTCGTAAAGACGGTCAAATAATTCATATTTTGTGGTCAGTGTGCTGGTCATCAGATCACCAAGTAAGAATTGCAGTTGCTCACGATATTACCGAGCGAAAAAAAATGGAAGAGCAGCTTCATTATATGGCTGGCCATGATGGGCTTACAGGTTTACCAAATCGCTCATTACTAATGGACAGGTTACAGGCTGCAATAGTAAAAGCAGAAAGAGAAAATACACTATTTTCGATATTATTTATTGATATTAATGGCTTTAAAGCTATTAATGATACGTATGGCCACCTTATGGGTGATAAGTTACTGCAACACATAGCACAGCGGCTTTTAAGCGTAGTAAGAGAATACGATACAGTAGGGCGCTTAGGCGGAGATGAGTTTTTGATTGTGCTAGAGGGCTTAAGTAGCGCTGGCGATACCACGGCTATTAAAAGAAAAATAATTGGGCAGTTCCAACAGCCATTTAAACTAGATGAGCTATCATTAAATGTATCTCCGAGTATTGGAATTGCAAATTACCCCACCCACGGAGAAACAGACCATCAATTAATAAAACACGCAGATCAAGCCATGTATAAAATCAAAAGAATGAGTGCCAATAGCATAGATTACCCAACTTAAAATTAAACGCTCAAATAATAAAAAAAGCAGGCCAGTTAGGTAAGTTAAGTATTTTATGTTACATAACTTGGATTCAAATAGTAAGTGCAGAGGTTAGCAATTAATACGTTATATATTACAGGCGCGGGCGTTAGCGCAGCCAGCGGTATTCCTACCTTTAGAGGTGAAGATGGTTACTGGACTATTGGTAGTAAAAATTATACACCAATGCAAATGGCCACACGCGCTATGTATCAAAACGCCCCTAAAGAGTTTTTAGCTTGGTATTACCACAGGTTTGCAACGTATAGAAACCACGGCCCTAACGACGTACATTATTGGCTAAAAGATAAAAACCTAATAACGCAAAATATAGATGGGCTTGATGGTAAAGCAGGAAATAAAAACTATATTGCAGTCCATGGCAGGTTAGATCAAATGACCCTGTTTCATCAGCAAGGCGAAAACGTAGAAACGGTGATTACCCCTTGGAATGAGGTAGATGAGGCTCATTTACACAACTCATTATTTGAGGTGTTTAATATTCAAAACCAAGCGCCAGTGATTAATCACTCTTTTAAACCGTTTGTATTATTATTTGATGAATACTACACCGAGTTATATAAAATTAGCGAAGCACAACAACGCATGGTCAATGCCGATAAAATTGTATTTATGGGTACATCGTTTAGCGTTAACATTACCCAAATGGCGCTGGAAATAGCCCGCGAATACAATATTGCGTTAGAAGTTGTAGATCCACACCCAGCACATATTTTACATCCAAATGTAAGTTATAAAAAAATGACCGCGCTTGAATATATTCAGAGTAATTAAAGTTTTAAACCGAGTGTTAGCTCCTTGTGAACTACCCATCGACGCCACTCCGTGTCGATCAATGGGCTTCTACAGCCTTGACTTAGAGACTAGGCTGCTTCTTTTTTCTCAGTTCCAACAGCAAACTTCGATAGCTCGAAGACTTTCGTTTTAATGGCTGATTTCTGCTGAGATGTGGGGGTAACCCTTGCGACGATCCCAGCCGCAATCAAATCTAATTCACCTGTTTTTGCTATGCTTTTAGCCGCTGACAAGTCTCGGCTTTGGTTAGTTTCACAAGCCGTACATGTGAAATTTCTGTCGTTCAATGTTAAAACATGATGTTGGCCGCATTCAGAACAAACCCCAGTGGATTTTTCAAACCTGCCAATCTCGTGATAGAGTTTACCTTCAAGCTCAGTTTTGTATTTTGAAAGCTGAGTAATTAAGCCCATCACATTGTCGGCAACCATGCTGCCATTGAACTTTTGCATCCCTTTTACGTTTAAATCTTCGAACACTAAAATGTCATTTTCATTGGTTATCTGGCGTGAAATTTTGTGTGCAAAGTCGAGCCTTTGCCGTGAGATTTTGCCATGTAATTTGTTGATGCGTTGTTTGGTTTTTTGCCAGCGATTTGAACCTTTAGTTCGGCGTGCAAGCTGGCGTTGCAATTGATTTAACTTTGTTTTTGACTGCTTTAAAAACTTGGGGTTATCGACCACAAAACCATCTGAGCCAACAACAGTTTGCTTTGAGTTAATGTCAAAACCTGTGATTGTTTTTAAAACTTGTTTAGCTGTTTTGCACTCAACTTCCTGAGTGATGCTGCATCCCCATTTTCCGTGGTGATACTGGATAGTTACAGTCTTGATTTTACTTGCTAGTTTGCGATGCAAGATAATGGGTATCTTGCCTACCTTTGGGATACTGATAGCGCCATTTTCAATGCGGATACAGTTCGAGTTATTGACCGCTCGAAAACTATCGTTGTGACGTTTTTTCTTTTTATATGAGATCTTGTGCTTTGGAAAGCGTTGCAAGCGACCTTTAGTAAAAGCATTCTTGAGCGCTAATTCCAGGTCGCGGGCAACTTGTTGAGCTGCCGCAGAATCGAATGCTTTGATCCAGTTAAACTCTTCGAACGTCTTGATATCTTTAAGTAGTGAGGCCATGTCTTTGTAAAACAAAAACGTTTTATCGTGCTCGTATCGACGCATGTTCTCAGACAACAATAAGTTCCAAATGCCACGCGCTGTCGCGCCAAACTCAACGAGTTTAGCTTCTTGCTCTGGCGTAGGATTTAGCCTGTAGTTGTATCTAAGCGTCTTTTTCATATACTGTATAGACTACTGTATGCAAATGAGTTGTCAAGATGGAATATGACACTAAATCTCACTATAAATATTTAATAGCACTACATTTAATACTTGTGGTTAAATATAGAAAACAATTGTTAAAAGGTGATGTAGGTGATTTTGTAAAACAAAAAATCACTAAAATTGCAGAGCGCTCAGAATTTAATATCGAAGAGATCGAGGTGGTCAAAGATCATATACACATATTGCTAACGATCTCTCCCAATATCAGTGTTGCGAGTTACGTTAGGAGAATTAAACAATCTACAACGCAAAGTCTATGGTCGAGATTTAAATGGTTTAAAAAGCAATTCTGGGTTAAAAAAACATTTTGGTCTGACGGATATTTTGTTTGCTCTGTTGGAAATGCGGCTGCTGATACAATTCGAAAATACATTCAAGAGCAGGGCTAACTATTCCGATTCATCCCATCGACGCCGCTTCGCGTCGATCAATGGGTTTTCTCGGAAAATTTCGATAAAAACAGCAAGATTATAATAATAAAGAGATATAAATGAGTGACTTAACTGCAATAGCTAATCTATCAATATTATTGGTCGAGCCTTCAGAAGTGCAGCAAAAACTGATCATAAAATCATTAATACAAAGTGGTGTAAAACAAATAGAAACCGCCACTACACAAACCCAAGCTTTAACCCTACTTGCAAATTACCAACCAGATTTAGTTATTAGCAGTATGTACTTAGCTGACGGCACCGCCGATTCACTGCTACAAAACATTAGGTCGAACCCGCGCACAGAGCACCAAGCATTTATGTTGGTGTCGAGCGAGCGTAATAAAAAGTATCTTGAGCAATTAAGGCAATCGGGCGTGTTAGCTATTTTACCTAAGCCCTTTACCAGCGAAGCTATTACCCGAGCGCTTAAAGCTACCTTAGATATAATTAGCGAACAAGAAGTAGAGCTTGAACACTTTGATGTTACTTTGCTGCGCGTATTAGTGGTTGACGATAGTCGCTTTGCTCGTAAACATATTATTCGGGTGCTTGCTGGTATGGGAATACCTGCGCCGGTAGAGGCTGAGAATGGCAAACAAGCAATTGAGCAGCTAAACGAGCAAGCGTTTGACTTAATAGTAACCGATTACAATATGCCGGAAATGGATGGCAGAGAACTAACCGAAGCGGTTAGAGGCTCAAATAGCTACTCGCACATTCCTATTTTAATGGTGAGCTCAGAAGCCAATGAAACCCACCTAGCAAACATCTCTCAAGCCGGAGTGGATGCCATATGCGACAAACCGTTTGAACCAGCAACAGTGAGAGATTTACTATTTAAAATAATGTCTTAACAAGTTTAAGCAAGTACTCGAAGAAATAGCAGTATTTTAAGTTATTAACCTGATCTCTGGTTAAGAGATTTACTAACGTATTGAATCATAGTTATATTTAATTTTATTTTCTCTAGCCAGAGGTTTTCAGTGAAAACAAGGCGAATTTACGCGTCAATAGCTGGCCTATTGCAAGAAAATTCAACGCAGTTAGCGCTGAAAATAGCTGCTTGAGATAAGTTTATTATCCGGAGCTCAGGTTTATTACTTTACCCCGAATATTTAGGGTATAAAGCAATAAAGAGACAATTTTATTTTTGCTATTTATATACTAAAGTATAAAGGTTAGTAACTCCTGACTACTTTAGCTAAGGACACATTATGTCTGATCCCGATATCAATAATCTCAATAGTAAAGACGCTGCTGGTGAGCAAATAGAGGCAATTGTTGCAGCAAAAAAAAATGGCTATAGATGAAATTCTCAAAGAAAAAAGAATTGCAATTGCAGAGATCAGAGCTGAAATGGACTTAGCTATAGATGAAATACTCTGTGAGTCGGACAACCCTGAAGAAGGGCTTAAAGTTAATGATATGGCCGAAGCAGTTAAAAGAAAACGCAAAAAAGGCAAAAGAGACAGTGATAGAAGAGTGCGCGATGCTGATTACGACAGCCATGAGAAAAAGCACCGTGAAACATAAAATTAATAGTACCAGCGTTGGTTATTGTAATAGTTCAATGGTGAGTTAACTACCCAGAACACCTTATACATGCAACATTACTTATGCAAAAGGCCAATTTTATTGGCCTTTTGCATACTTATTACCAGAATTAAAGCTAGACTAAAGAGTAGGGTGGCAGAGTTAATTAACCTGCTCTTGGGTTAATGGCATTAAACATAATTAGTTGGCTCACTGGTAGAAAACATTAAATAATAATCTTACAGCTGCCCTAACCTGTAAATAAGCAATGCGGTTTTTTTTATGTTTTTATCAAGGCTAGTTAAATCGGCAGTTTCGTTTTTAGTGTGCGCGCCACTGCCCATTAAGCCCAAGCCATCAAGCGCCATATTAACATGGCTTGCGGCAAACGAAATATCTGCAGCGCCTGCATTGCGTGGGTTGGCAGCTACTACTTTGTTGAAGCCTAAGTCGTGGCTTGCGTCGCTGTATAATGCTAATAGCTTTTTATTGCCATCAGTTAATGCCATTGGCGGGTAACCGTCTTCAAAAATAAGCTCTGCTTTACTGCCATTTAAACTGTTGCTAGCAATGAGTTGCATTGACCTTTTTGCGTTTTCGAATTGTTTTGGTGAAAGTGCGCGTAAATCGCCTGCTATATGTACGGTTTGTGCTATTACATTACTTTTACCAAACGCAGTTGCTGACGAATTAGCGCTGTCGTAGTCGGCATTTGTGCCACCCACAATAAGCCCTGGGTTAAAAGTTAAATTAGGTTGTGTGGCAAGTTGTTCTCTAAAGCTATTTAAAATACGCGATGCTTCGTAAATAGCGCCATAGCCTACATTATCACTAAATATTTGCGACGAATGCGCCGCTGCAGCACTTACGTTTAGCGTCCAGCCGGTATAACCACGGCGCGCCGCCATGGCGGTTTTAATATTGTTATCGCCATTTTCAAAGCCTAAAGCAACGTCTGCCCACATTGCCGCATCAACAATGGCTTGTTTAGATAAGCTAAGCGGACGACCGCTGCTTTCTTCATCGCCAGTGAGTATTACTTTTATGCTTACATTTTCAAGTAAGTTAAGCGCTTGCAAGCTTTTAAGTGCGGTAATTATTATCGTGTTACCGCCTTTCATATCGGCAACGCCTGGGCCACTGGCTGTATCGGCATCAAGCTGTTTGTAGGTTGTAAAATCATCGTGTTTGGCAAAGACTGTATCTAGATGGCCGATCATCAGTATTTTTATTGCATCGGGGTTTTTACTCTCAAAGGTAGCCAATACATGCCCTGCGCGGTTAAACGCACTGCCATCCAGCCATTCTACTTTAAAACCAATGGCCTTAAGTTGCTCGCTTGTAAGCGCGCCTACTTTTTTTACACCTTCAATATTAAGCGAACCGCTATTAATATTTACGGCTTGCTCTATTTCTTTAAGTGCTTGGGGAATGTTTTTATCGACCTGTTTTACTATTTCACGCTCATTTTTATCAAGCGCAGCATGACTTATAAGCGGTAAGGTACTAGCAAGTGTGAGAATGATTGCATGGCTAAATTTTAAAAATGACATAACAGCATAATAAGTGAGAAATAAGAGTATTTAATATGAAGTAAAATTAATAAGGATTCAATAGAAGTAGATTGTGATTTTTAACTAATTTTATAAGCAATAACGAGTTACAAGTTTAAGGGTGAACGCGTTATTAGTTTAAACACAGGTATTTAAATATAACCACTTAATTAATAATCAACGGGTATAATTAATCAGCTATACGTCTGATATTACTGAACTCCACCATTTTGGGGTTTTGCTACATTTAGAAAAGGTAAGGCGAAGCTAACTAACTGTTTACAGTTGTTTATTTTATAGCTTGGTTAAGTTTTTGTAATATAGGGGTATTTCGATTTGTGAAATGACAAATATCGTAGGCTAATTTTTAGTCGTGCCGTTGTAACCTCCGGCTGCTGTGATACTATAGTGATACATTACTTAAGTTCTAGATAGGATTTTTTATGAAAGTTGAGCTAGTTACGACTCTTAAACGCCAAGCTACTAAAATATTAGCTGATCTTCATACTTCAAAAGAGCCTGTGTTAATTACAGAACATGGTAAACCATCTGCTTATCTAGTTGATGTTGATGATTATGAATTCATGCAACAACGAATAGCAATCCTTGAAGGTGTAGCGCGCGGTGAACAAGCTATTAAAAATGGCCATTTATTCTCTAATCAAGAAGCAAAAGAGAAAATGAGTAAATGGCTGAAATAATATGGACATCTCCAGCTCTCGATGATTTAAATTATGTTGCTGAATATATTGCTTTAAATAATCTGATTGTGGCTAAAAAATTGGTTCAAAAAGTATTTGAGAAAGTATCAAGGTTAGAAAATCATCCAGAATCAGGTAAAAGGCCTGCTGAGCTAAATAACTTAAACTACCGAGAAGTTATTGTTAATCCGTGTCGTATTTTCTATAAAATTGAAAATGATAAGGTTTATATTTTACATGTAATGCGACAAGAGCGAGATTTACGCAGGTTTCTTTTACAGAATTAAATACGGTTAACAAGTAAATCCACTAGTATGAAAATTTGGCTGAATCCATCTTGATTACTAAGAAAATCGCAAATTAAAATAGAGCGACAAGTGCAGTTTAAAAAATATAACAGGGCTTTTAAACGACCAAAATTTTTCTCTTAAACAGCTCTCAGCCCATATTTAGGACAAGCAACCACCAGGTTTAATACCACTTGTATTAAACCTGACAGCCAAACTCTACCAACTAACGCTTTAATTAGTCGGCATTAAATAAATTTCGCGTACGCTGTTGCGCTGGTTTGCTTCAATAGCAAACAGTACGGCGTCGGCTACATCTTGTGGGTCGAGTTTGTCGGGTTTAGCTTCATCAAAAAATGGGGTATTTACCATACCTGGTGCTATGGTTGTACAGCGGCCATTCCACTCACTCATTTCCTCAGCTAAGTTTTGTCCAAAGCCATAAGCAAACCATTTAGTTGCACCGTAAATAGAGCCGCCAATTGGCTTACGGCCAGCAGCAGAGCTGGTTAAAATGAAGTGTCCGGTGGTTTCGCGTAAATATGGCAGTGTTAATTTTGCGCTCCACAATAGGGCTTTAATGTTTATATCGATCATGGTTGACCACTCATCCGGATCACCTTTTTCAGTGCCAGCAGTTGAAACCCCCATGCCTGCGTTAGCAAAGGCTACATCTAATCGGCCAAACTTTTCAATGCCTTTGGTAACTACGTTTTCGAGCGCGGTAAAGTCGGTGGCATCTGCGGCTACAGCCATTGCGTTATCTGATCCTAGCTCGGCAACAAGTTGGTTAAGTTGCTCTTCTCTACGGGCGGTTAATATAACTTTATGACCGTTGTTTACTAAGGTTTTTGCCGTTGCTTCACCAATGCCACTAGAAGCGCCGGTTATGAGTACTATTTTCTCTTTTGCCATGGTTTTTTCCTTATTAACAAATGAATGAAGGCGCAGCTCAATGTGCGCCATGCAGTTATTGCGCTATGTCAAAATTGACTGATAAATCGTCAGCTTGCGTTAGACTAATTTGTTTCAGTTGATAAATATTAAAGTCTGCATCTACTTGCTCTGCATCGTCTATGTGTGCGCTACACGTATAACCAAGTTGGTAGTCGCCTGGTGTTATGAATGCGAGTTCAAATTCGTATTCATTATCGTCCGCATCAAATACAACATTGGCAGTCGCCAGCGGAGCGTTATCAGGCGTTTGGTCATCTATTTCATGCATATCTGTTGGGGTTTGTGCCTGCGCAGAGTAAAGGTAAACAGCATGGCCAAATGATGAATCATCAGCGGCAAGACCAATGTTGTCAGTCTCGCAATTGTTTATAAGTGTTTGGCTTACAGAGCCTTCAATATCTTGTGATTCAGAAAGGTTTTGTAAACGCACACCGCGAGGTTTTAAAAATATTTCGTCATTATTTTGTGGATCAACTAACGATTTTTTTAAATCAAACTCTAATACAAACTCGTTGTCGGTTTGATTGAGTGTAAAGCCATCTAGCTGAATTTCACCCACGCCATCGTTACCTTTTCTTTTTACTATAAGCGGTGCAATGCTGCCGTCTTCATAAACTACGTGAGATGTTAAGCTAAGGTTGTTCGTGTCGCCGTTTATCACTTGTGCGCGGATCCACGAATAATCCCCAGCAGGTACTTCTTGATCGTCAAGTAATTGAAAAATATCGTCGCCCGTATAGTCTAGTAAATTGACCATTTGCGCTAAGGTGGAATCGTTTTTAGAGCGAGTTGCAAAGCTAACTTCTTCACCTGCTTGGGCTTTAATTGTTATTGAATCAAACACTACGTTAACTTGTTTTAAACCAGTGACTGGTGCGTCGGAAATGCCTAAGCTAAAAGTGGTTTTATCACTTGCTTGCGGTGGGGTTGTTTCAGCCTCGTCATTTGATGAGCCACAGCCTGCTAAGGCAAAAATAATAGCGCTACTTAATATTGTTGATTTAAAGTTCATGCTTGTTTCCTTTTATTTGATTTGTTAAGTGTATGTATTTAACCCTTAACCTAAATTGAATTAAAAATATGAAGAGTTAGAACTTTTAACATGCTGTTTTAAATGGTTTATAATTTTATCGATTTAATTGTTTTTTACTATATACTCGCGCCACTTCTTTTGAAGTCGTTTTTATTAAATTTAACCATAATTTTGCTGAGTTTCAGCCACATTTATCGGAACAAACATGAAAGATAAACTTTTAGCATTTTGGCAAAGCCATTCAGAAACAATCATCACTTTAGGATACAAAGTGATTCTAGCTTTGGTGATTTTAATTGCCAGTGGCGTAATTGCCCGCGCTGTTAAAAGAGCAGTTAATGGCTCTAAATCGCCGCTTAATAAATTAGATAAAACTTTGCTGCCTATTATCTCTCGCCTTTCGAGTTACTTGGTTTATATAATTGGCTCGTTATTTATTTTAGATATTTTTGGGGTCAATACCGCCAGTTTAGTGGCACTAATGGCCGCTGCAGGTTTAGCAATTGGTTTGGCGTTAAAAAGTACGTTAAGTAATATAGCTGCAGGTATTATGTTATTAATACTGAGACCTTTTAAAGTAGGTGACTTTATTGATGCCAGTGGTACATCGGGTACGGTGAGCGAAATTAACTTATTCACTACTATTTTTAAAACCACCGACGGCCTTTATATAGCCTCTCCTAACGGCAAAGTGTGGGGTGGTAATATTAAAAACTTTACCCGTAACGGTAAAAGACGCATGGATATTGTAGTGGGTATTTCGTATGCCGATTCAATAGACGATGGCTTAAATGTACTTAAACAAATAGCCAGCTCAGAAGGGCGTTTACTAGCAGAGCCAGCGCCAAAAGTAATGGTGGTATCTATAGCCGAAAGTTCGGTAAACCTACAATTACGCGCATGGACTGTAAATGGTGATTACTGGCAAACAGTGTGGGATCTTAATAAGCGCGTTAAAGAGTCTATTGAGCAAGCAGGGCTAACAATTCCATTCCCGCAGCGCACTTTGCACTTACCTGAGTCGCTAGCAACAAGCGTTACAATTAATAAAGACACTGCAAAAGTAGATTAATATTAGCAGTATCAGCACACATAAAAATAGCGAGCTAAGGCTCGCTATTTTTTGTTGTATCGTTTGTAATTATTTAACCTGAACTCTGGTTAAGAGATTTACTAACGTATTGAATCATATTTATATTTAATTTTATTTTCTCTAGCCAGAGGTTTTCAGTGAATTCAACGCAGTTAGCGCTGAAAATAGCTGCTTGAGATAAGTTTATTATCCGGAGCTCAGGTTATTTAGCTTAAGTAAGTAATTAACCTTCTAATTGAAAGTCGTACACTGAGCCTAAATTAAGTAGTTGGGTTAGCTCATCAAGTGCTTGGTAACTTTCGCTCAGCAGTGCTGGGTCGGCAAAGTCTTTAGCACCTAATTGATCGCGGTAGTTACGTTGTGCCCAGTTACACAATTGCGTGTATTTAGTGTCGGTTAAAATAACGTCTGGGTTTACTGCAGCGAGTTCTTGCTCGTTCAAAGCAACCCGTAAACGCAAGCAAGCTGGGCCGCCGCCATTTTGCATACTTTGGCGTAAATCAAAAAAGCGTACTTGGTTTATAGGATTATCGGCCATGATCATTTCTTCAATGTAGTCGTTAACCGCGCTATTACGTTGGCACTCTTTTGGCGCTACTAATAACATAGAGCCATCACTTAGGCTTACTAGCTGGCTGTTAAATAAATAACTACTAACTGCATCTTGAATACTTACTTTACTTGTAGGTACTTCAATAATATAAAATTGTTTATTACCAATGTAGGCTTCGCGAATATCTTGCAATGCTTGCTGCTGATTTAAAAATGCTTGCTGATGACACAGCAGTACGTTGGCATTACCTACAGCAATAACGTCGTTATGAAACACCCCTTGGTCAATCACATCTGGGTTTTGCTGCAGTAAAATTTGGCTGGTATCTTTTAAATTATGTAAGCGGCAAATAGCTTCTGAGGCTTCGAGGGTTTGCCTTGCAGGAAATTTAACCGGTTTTGGTAAATGGCTGTTAAATGCACTGGCCCCAAACACAAACATTTCTAGGCCTTGCTCGCCATGGCTGTCGCAAAAACGGGTGTGGTTTGCTGCACCTTCATCACCAAAAAAGCCTTGATCGGGTAAATGGGTATGATGCGCAAAGTGGTTTTGGTTATTAAACATTGCTTTTAACAACCGCGTTGTGGTGGCAGGCTCTAACGAGCGATGAAACTTATTGTTTAAATTTGCAGCGGTAAAGTGCACTTTACCATCGGTTGTATCGGGCGATGGCGACACAGTAGCGGCGTTTGCTGTCCACATTGCTGAGGCTGAATAACATGCGCGTAATAAAATAGGATCGGCGTTAAAAGCTTTATTAATAACTTGCGCGTCGTTACCGCTAAACCCTAGGCGGCGCAGTATATTTAAGTCGGGGCGTGCATGGGGTGCAAATACACCTTGAGTTAAGCCTTTATCGTGCATGGCTTTCATTTTTTCAAGGCCTTGAAGTACCGCCTCTTGGGGATTTGAAAAGCTAGCGGCGTTATTTAACGAAGCAACGTTACCATACGATAACCCCGCATAATTGTGAGTAGGGCCAACTAAACCATCAAAATTAACTTCTAAGGCAGGCATACACATTCCAAATAAATTGTTTAATAGAACTAACAATACAATGCATTGGGTTTACTTGCAAAGCGACACCAACAAGAAAAGCTTAACGGCTGAGAATACGCTCTTTATCAGCGGTAGTACGCGGATTATTTGGCTCGTTTACTTGCCAAAAACTAACATCTAAACGCCATAGTAAATAAAGTGTGTGATATAAATTAAACATAGCTTTTCCTTTGATTTTTTTTAAACACATAAAGTAATAGGAAGAAGTATGCCAACGTTTAATTGAATATTTTATGAATACGAATCAATGAATTAGTGTTTTATATAAAAAAGTTGCTAGCTTTTTGCACTTATATGGTGGGTTTTTTGGGCTGTATGCACTTATTTGATACACGCGCTATTTTAAACGGTTTATGCATTAATCAGATAAATCGTTAACGACTAAGTCGAGTAACTGCATTAGTTGTTTTGCTTGCTCTGTATTTACGTTATTAAATTTACACAGCACTTTGCTAGGTATATCAGCCGCTTTTAGCTTTAGTGATTGCCCCTGTTGAGTGAGTTGCACTAAACGCTTGCGCTTGTCGTGCTCGTCTTTTACTACGGCAAGTAATGACTTGTCGGTCATTTTTTTTAGTATTTGGGTCATTGCACCGCCATCAATCGCGGTGTTATTTATAAGCTCGGCAATGGTTATTTGGTCCTGCTCCCACAATGCCATCATTACTACATACTGCGGGTAAGTTAAATTAAGCTCAGCTAACGGCTCCCGATAAGCGCGAGCAATACTATTAGAGGCCATATATAAACGATGACATAACTGATTTTTTAATTTTAACTGCTCAAATGACATGCTTTAACCTCTTTGCTGAATAAAGTGCATTTTAATTTGCATGCAAAGTATTTGCAATCTATATTTAGTTGCTCTATTATTTTGCACACAAACTAAATAAGTTAATTAATTTTTTAAATTTTGGAGTTCATTATGAATGTATTACAAAACGTTGCCTATACAGCAAAAGCAACTGCAACCGGTGGCCGTGAAGGCACTGCTAAATCTGATGATGGTCGTTTAAATGTAGATTTATCAACTCCTAAAGGCTTAGGCGGCGATGATGGTAAAGGAACTAACCCTGAACAGCTATTTGCAGCAGGTTACGCGGCATGCTTTATTGGTGCGCTTAAATTTGTAGCGGGCAGCGAGAAAATTACTCTGCCAAGTGACACGCACATTAACTCAGAAGTGTCGATTGGCGCTATTGACGGTGGTTTTGGTATTGCAGTTAAGCTAGCGGTGTCGCTGGGTGATATGGATAAAGCGCAAGCACAGGAGCTTGTAGATAAAGCGCACTTAGTATGCCCATATTCAAACGCAACACGCGGCAATATTGAAGTTGAGCTGTCGGTTATTTAATAACGGCACTCGCTAATATTTAAAAAGCACACAATAACCTTGTGTGCTTTTTTGTTTTTGAGGTCATAAAAATAAATATACGAAAAATCGTATATTCACTATTTCATATATTCATTTTTTGTTTTATTGTGTACATATTAACGATACGAGGACGCTATGGAACAATTCAACCCCCTGCAATTTTATAAATGCCTAGCGGACGATACACGGTTAAAGGCCATACTGCTTATTGCTGATCAGCAAGAGTTATGTGTTTGCGAATTAGTTGCGGCACTTAATTTAAGCCAACCTAAAGTGTCACGTCATTTAGCACAGCTTCGCCAATGCGGATTGCTTACAGATCGAAAACAAAACCAATGGGTGTACTACAGTATTAATAAGGCACTACCAGATTGGGCACAAACAGTAATTACGCAAACACGTGTTGCAACAGCAGCATTTTACAAAAGTGATTTAGAGCGCTTAAATGCTATGGGTAATCGCCCTGAGCGCTGTTGCTAAGTAACCTGATCTGTGGGTAATAAACTTATCTCAAGCAGCTATTTTCACTGAAAACCTCTGGCTAGAGAAAATAAAATTAAATATAACTATGACTCAATACGTTAGTAAATCTCTTAACCAGAGTTCAGATTAAGTAATTAATATAACAAAAGGTATTTTATTATGACCATTAAAGTAGGCATTAACGGTTTTGGCCGTATGGGGCGTTTAACGCTGCGCGCAGCGGTTGACTGGCCAAATATAGAGTTTATAAAAGTAAATGATATAGCGGGCGATGCTAAAACCCATGCCCATTTATTGGAGTTTGACTCAGTGCATGGGCGTCTACATCATTCTGTTACTGCTACTAATAATATTATTGAGGTTGGCAAACACAATATAACTGTAAGCAACCATAAAACCATTAACGACAACGATTGGTCTGGTTGCGATGTAGTAATAGAAGCCAGCGGTAAAATGAAAACGACCCAGTTACTAAATGCGTATTTAGCCCAAGGTGTTAAACGCGTGGTGGTGACCGCACCGGTAAAAGAAGAGGGCATTTTAAATATAGTAGTAGGGGTGAACGATCATCTTTATAAGCCAAGTGAGCACAAAATAGTTACTGCGGCCTCATGTACCACCAACTGCTTAGCGCCTATTGTAAAAGTGCTGCAACAAAAAGTGGGAATTAAACACGGCTCCATAACCACTATTCATAGTACTACCAACACGCAA
The DNA here is from genome assembly GCF_002221505.1 of Pseudoalteromonas nigrifaciens. Classification (NCBI taxonomy): domain Bacteria; kingdom Pseudomonadati; phylum Pseudomonadota; class Gammaproteobacteria; order Alteromonadales; family Pseudoalteromonadaceae; genus Pseudoalteromonas; species Pseudoalteromonas nigrifaciens. Next base: position 255,173 of record NZ_CP011037.1, read on the forward strand.
ACCATTATTGACGCACCACATAAAGACCTACGCCGAGCACGTTCTTGTGGCACAAGTTTAATACCAACAACAACAGGCAGCGCAACAGCCATTACGCATATTTTTCCTGAGCTTAAAGGCAAATTAAACGGCCATGCTGTACGTGTACCACTTACTAATGCCTCAATTACCGATTGTGTGTTTGAACTGCAGCGCAGCGTTAGTGAAGATGAAGTAAATGGCTGGTTTAAAAGTGCGGCTAATAACGAGCTTAAAGGTATTTTAGGTTACGAGGAAAAACCACTGGTATCGATTGATTACGCAACCGATCCGCGCAGCAGCATAATAGATGCGCTTTCAACTATGGTAATTAACAACACTCAGCTTAAATTATACGCTTGGTACGATAACGAGTGGGGCTATGCAAATCGTACTGCAGAGCTAATGCTTAAAGTTGGTTTAAGTGATCAATCAAATTAATAGGCTAATTTAATGTTTGCGCAACTAGCTAACTTACCAAGCTCACTAAAACAGTATTTTATCATTACCGGCAATTATTGGGCTTTTACTTTAACCGATGGCGCACTGCGAATGTTAGTGGTGCTGTATTTTCATCAGTTAGGTTATGGCGCATTAGCGATTGCTATGTTGTTTTTGTTTTATGAAATATTTGGCGTGATCACTAACTTAGTGGGGGGATGGTTAGGAGCGCAACTTGGCTTAAATAAAACCATGAATATAGGCTTAGGGCTGCAAATACTTGCGCTTGCTATGCTTTGCGTGCCAACAGATTGGTTAACGGTTGCTTATGTAATGGCAGCACAAGCGTTAAGTGGGATTGCCAAAGATCTTAATAAAATGAGCGCCAAAAGCGCGATTAAATATTTGGTGCCGCAAAACAGCAGCGGGCAAAGTAAATTATATAAATGGGTTGCCATACTTACTGGCTCTAAAAATGCATTAAAAGGAGTGGGCTTCTTTTTAGGTGGGGTACTGCTTACTTTATTTGGTTTTGTTGGTGCGTTGTTTACTTTAATCGTTTTATTGAGTGTTGCCTGGGTTATAAGTTTAGTCTTTTTAAAAGGCGATATAGGTAAGGCCAAAAACAAACCTAAATTTAAAACGTTATTCTCTAAATCTCGCGCTATTAATTTACTTAGCACAGCACGATTGTGTTTATTTGCCTCGCGAGACGTGTGGTTTGTAGTGGCTCTGCCTGTGTATTTAGCCACGCAATTTAACTGGAACCATACTTGGGTGAGTGGCTTTATGGCACTGTGGGTAATAGCGTATGGGTTAGTGCAATCGCAAGCACCGCGAATTACTGGGCAAGTTATTACCTCTGGTTTTAATACAGTTAATAAAGCATATAAATGGGTTACGCTATTGTGCGTTGTAACTGGCATTTTAGCGCTGCTAATGCAATTTAATAGTGCGGTAAATTATCCGCTTATAGTGGGCTTATTTATTTTTGGTGGGGTGTTTGCTGTTAACTCATCGCTACATAGTTATTTAATAGTGAGCTTTGCCAGCAGTGATGGTGTGTCGCTCGATGTAGGCTTTTATTACATGGCCAATGCCATGGGGCGCTTACTGGGTACTGTGCTTTCTGGTTGGGTATTTCAGCTTTATGGGTTAGTGGCGTGTTTATGGGTTAGTGTTTTTTTACTCATTATGGCTGCAATAGCCACCGCTTTTTTGGCTAAACATGAAGGCTAAACTTTTGTATGAGATTGCTGTTTTTACACTAAATTAATAGCTTCATTTTATAGAACAACTAAACTATATACGTTAATTAATTAAAGGGTGTGATGAATGCGGGAAATAGCGTTAGCAAAAAAGTTATTGTGGCTCTCAGTGGGCAGTATATTTATAACTGTATTAGTACTGTCTAGTATTTTATGGTGGCAGTTATCATTAAGTAATAAAGATTTAGCGGCCAAGTCTGAAGAATATATAGTTGCTGAAGTAGAAGAAAAACTTAATGCAAACGCGGCTGTTTACGGTGAAAGTATAGCTGGGTTTATTAACGAAGCCTACCGAATTCCCTATACATTGGCAGCATTACTTAGCGACGCAGCCCAGCAAAATAGCTTAAACCGAGATACAGTGGTAAGTATTAACCACGCTATTATTGAAAAAAACACTCTTTTATCATCGGTTTACTCACAGTTTGAAGCCAACGCTTTTGACGGCCAAGACGCCTACTTTCAGCAAGGCTATAAACATTCTGTTGATGGTGCTGGCACACTTGAAGTATATATTACCCGCGACGAAAACGGTGTTATTGAACAGCAAAAAGTAGCTAACGCCGCAGATAAATACATTACAACACTTAACGAGTTTGGTATTCGAGAGGCACATTGGTATTTATGTGCTAAAGACACACTTAAGCCGTGTATTATGGAACCCTACCTATACGAAATTCCCTCTGGCGATTCGGTTATGCTAACGTCTTTAACAGTGCCTATTTTAAAATCAGGGCAGTTTATTGGTATTACTGGCGCTGACTTAACACTACCTACATTTCAAACCATGACAGAGCAGCTTTCTAAGCAACTTTATAATGGCAAAGCAAAAGTAACCTTGCTGAGTGATTTGGGGTTAGTGGTTGGTAGCAGCCATTATAAATCTAAATTAGGGCGTCCTTTTAAAGAAGCTGTTAACGCAGTAACGATTAATAATTTAGAAAAGCTAAAAGATCACAGTGGTATTTTTAAAGCTAACGATCAGTATTTAGTTAATTACCCAATTAATATTAAGCTTGCTAATAGGCAGTGGTCGTTAATTATAGAAGTACCAGCAGAGCTTGCACTGGCAGGGCCGCAAGCTCTTTCGCAAAACATGCAGCAAACTGCGCAGTCACTAGGGGTTATTATTTTAATAACCGGTTTAGCAATTGCAGTTGTTGCTTTTATTGTTATGAAGCTAGTTATTGGCAGTATTGTTGCTCCACTGCAGCAAATTCAGCAACGCGTTGATAACCTTGCCAGCTCAGAGGGCGACTTAACTCATACGCTGCATGTAGAGTCGCATGCAGAGCTAATTGCATTAGCCGATGGCTTTAATCGATTTTTAACTAAGCTTAGAGTGTTAATTGCACAGCTAAAAGATGTGTCTGATCAAACTAAGCAGCAAGGTAAAATTGCCCAGCATATTGCTATTGATACTAAACATAATGTACAGGCGCAGTTTCACGAAATTGAAAGCGTAGTTACCGCAATGAATGAAATGAGCGCAACTGCGCTTGAAGTTGCTCGCGCATCAGAACAATCGGCGCAACAAGCGGGTGAAATTAATAACTTAGTGGTAAGCAGTGAAACGAGTTTGTCATCAGCCATGAGCCAAGTTAAAACCATGTCTGAGGAAATCAAAGAAGCTAACCAAGCGGTGCAAAAAGTGGCGTCGCGCAGTAACGATATAACGCAAATTTTAGATGTGATTCGTACTATTTCAGAGCAAACCAATTTACTTGCGCTAAATGCTGCAATTGAAGCTGCACGAGCGGGTGATCATGGTCGAGGCTTTGCGGTTGTTGCAGACGAAGTGCGTGCACTGGCGTCAAAAACGCGCTCATCAACCGATGATATTAGTCGATTAATTGATAGCTTGTTGCTTGAAGTAGGTAATGCCTCAACGGTTATCGAAAAAGGCGTAGTACGGGCACAAAGTGCAGTTGATGAAACTTCAGTAGCGTTTGATGCACTGCACAGCGTGGTAATTAAAGTGGACGAAATTACCAATCAAATTACGCATATTGCTACCGCAGCTGAAGAGCAAAGCTTAGTGAGCGAAGAAATAAACCGTAATTTAACGCTGATATCAGACGCGGCTTCGCAGCTATCTGATTTATCTTCACAAGCAGGCGACAGCAGTGAAGTACTTAATAAATTAGTTGCGCAACAAGACTCAGAACTTAATAAGTTAAAAACGTAATAGTTATTTAGCACTGAGACAAAATAAAAACGGCAGTAATTTAAATTACTGCCGTTTTTGTTCAAATAACTAAAATGAGACGTTTATAAGCTTTTTATGATCTTAAACATTTGATCTATCATTGGCTGAGCCAGTGACTCAACACCCGGGCGATTAAAATAACCACGTAAACCAGTAAACTGCACTTCAAAAAAGCGTGCATACTCTTGCGCAGATATATTATTACTTAACTCATTTTTTGCTATTGCTTGTTCAAAAAGAACCGAAAGGTAGTTTTCAAATTTATCAATTAAATCTAAGCTTAGTTGATATAAATTGCTGTCTTTATCTGCAAATTCACAGTTGGCCTTTACCAGCATACAAATAGCACTAGGCGCACTTTCTTTTTTTGTTATTACATTTTCAACAAAAGCGCGCAGCCCACCCAAAATAGTATCTGATGTGGATAGGCACTCTTTAATCTGGCTCTCCATTTGTACTGTGTAGTCTCGTAAAGACTCAATATAAAGCCCTTCCTTAGAGCCAAAAGCAGAGTAGATACTGCCAGGTCGCATATTAATAGCTTCTTGTAAATCACGCGTCGATGTTGCATGAAAACCCTTTTCCCAAAATAGCTGACTTGCAAGGCGGACAACTGTCTCACGCTCAAACTTAATCTTATTCGCCATCTCATTTCTCAATTATTTGAACACATGCTCAATTTTAACTTGAACAACTGCTCAAAATAAAATGGTATGTGTCTCGAAGTTAACTAACTAATTATTTATTGGAGCTAAACATGACAGAATTTACTTTATATACAGCAGAAAATGCACCTGAAGAATCAAAATCTCTTATGGCCGATTCAGTAGCTGCGTTTGGTATGGTACCGAACCTACATGCAGTAATGGCAGAAGCACCTACTTTACTTAAAGGTTATCAAGTACTGCATGAGCTGTTTCAAAACACGTCATTTAATGCTGAAGAATTAACGGTTGTATGGCAATCAATTAACGTTGAACATAACTGTCATTATTGTGTGCCAGCCCACAGTGCAATTGCAGCGTCAATGAAAGTTGATCAAGGTGCATATTCCGGTGATGGTGAACACCGATTCCGGTTTTATCGTGAACACTTAAATTCCACGCATTGGGTTCATGACATTTTTAACCTAAGTGTTCACGATGGTCAATTTTAGATTGAATTTTTCTCATAGACTCCCCCTTTAATTTTATCCGATGAGCATTGTGCATTAGTCGATCTAAAATGGCATCGGCTAAGGTATTATCGCCGATGGATTGATGCCATTCTTCGGTGGGTAATTGACTGATGATGGCGGTTGATGAACTGCCGTGCCTATCATCCATGATCTCCATTAAGTCATTTCGTTGTGCCGCTTTAAGTGGCTCAAGCCCCCAATCATCTAAAACGAGTAAGTCGATCTTAGCGAGTGACTGTAACATTCGACTGTAAGTGCCATCTGCTTTGGCTTGTGTCAGCGCAAGCATCAACCTTGAGAGTCGGTAATATTTAACGCTGTAGCCTTTCATGCATCCTGTATGCGCAAGCGCACAAGTGATATAGGTTTTACCGCTACCGCAAGGGCCTGTGATGAGTAAGTTTTGTGATTTATTCAGCCAATCACATTGCAGTAGCGATGCCATCATCGATTGATTGAGACCTCGCGGGTGATGATAATCTATGTCTCTGGCGTTAGCGGCTAATTTAAGTTTTGCCGCTTTAAGTAAGCGTTGTTGTTTTCGGCTCTCTCGGTCTTGGGCTTCACTGTCTGCTAGCAGTTGTAGTCGCTCATCGAAGGACAACCCTTCATAAGTACTTGGTTGTTCTATTTGGCTCACTAAGGCGTTGGCCATACCACTGAGTTTGAGTTGACGAAGCTGAGTTATCGTTTGTTCTAACATAGAATTTCCTTACCTTAATGGAAGCTTTTAGGACCACGGATATTTTCATGGGATTGTGGCAATAACGTCGACGGCTCTTCTTGCGTTCGCGGCAATTTATCTTGGTTGCTACTGAGTATGTCTTTGATATGTTTTAACCGATATAAACTGTATTGATTGGCTATCGCACAGGCGTTATTGAGCCGATCGGCGGGATAGCTTCTTGATAGGTTGAGTAAGCCTAAGCACACACGATACGCTTGTTCTTCATGTTGTTTCTGTGCCAATTGTGCTTTCACCCAGAGCAAAACGTCATCTCCAATATCTTTCGCCCAATTCATTAAACGCCCTGGTGACCATTTATGATGCTTCTCATGCTTTACAGGCATGTGCTCGGATGTGGTGGTCATGCCCGGATGATATTTTCTCGGGTGACTGGTGATGCGTTTATGCTTGAAATAAGCCTCAATCAAGTTGTCTTTGGCATGAAGTTCAAGCTTTTCACCCACCAAGTGATGGGGTACCGAGTAAAGATGGTTATCATACTGAACGTGATAATCAATATTCACTTTGACGTGTTTAATATCCGTGAATTGATAAGCTAGTTTGGGCATGGGCGCGAGGGCGGGTTTGTCGATTGACTCGAACCATGATTGTCGTGTCCCACTCAGTTGCTTAAAGGGCTTATTATTGACCTCAAGCAGTAAGGCTTTGATGCAATGGTTTAGCTCAGCTAATGAGAAAAAGGTTTGGTGTCGTAACTTGGCGAGTATCCAGCGTTCAATGATTTGCACGCCCACTTCGGCCTTGGCTTTATCTTGTGGTTTTCTGGGACGAGCAGGCACAATCACGGTGCCATAATGCGCGGCCAATTGCTGATAACTCGGGTTAACATCAGGGTCGTAGCGACACGCTTTACTGACACCACTGCGTAAATTATCGGGGATAACCATGTCAGGTATACCGCCGATAAATTCAAATGCTCGCACGTGACTGCCGATCCAGTCGGGTAGACTTTGGCTCCAGGTTGCTTCACAAAATGTATAATTTGATGCGCCCATCACCGCCACGAATATCTGGGCGAACTTCACTTCACCCGTCGCATTACAAACAATGGGCATCGTTTGACCCGCATAATCGACAAAGAGTTTTTCTCCTGCTTTATGCACTTGTCGCATCGAACGTTTTTGCTTTTTAAGCCAGGTCATATAGCGATCGCAGAACTGAGAATAGCTGTAACAACGATTCGGATATTGCTGAGTATATTCTTCCCAGAGTAAGTTCTTGGTGACGCCTTTGCCCGTTAATTCTTTTCGAATGGCTGGCCAATCTGGCACTTCAAATCGCTGGGATGGCCGAGTGTCGGCGCGAGGATAGAACTGACTAGCAAGCACAGAATCATCAAGCTCGTCGGGCAGTGGCCAACTTAACGATAAAGCTCTGGCTTTAGTGAGTAGTTTTTGAATACCACCGACACTGATCTTAGTGCTGGCACTTATTTTTCTGACACTGAGTTGGGCAGCAAAATGTAGCCTCAACACTTCTCGAATTTTACGCATTGTGATCCTCTTAGTCGCCATATCCCTTCCTCAGTAATACAAAAAGGAAATAGCTTAACAAAGTAATTAATAATCAATGCGTTGAAATTGTACTGGTTTGGTGTGAACACCGATTCCGGAAAATCAGTCAAAAGTGTTCACGATAAAACCGGAATGAGCGTTCACGCTAAAACCAGAACGGGTGTTCACGATGGGCCGGAATCACTGTTCACGATGCTCCGGAATATGCACAAGGTATTGTTGATTCGCTAGTAAATAAAACACCACTTGCTGATCCTAAGCTTGAAGCACTTCGTGAAACCACACTTGCAATGGCACGTGACCGCGGTGTGATAAGTGATGAGCAGATTGAAAAGTTTTTTGCAGCGGGTTATGGCAAGCAACAACTGCTTGAAATTATTGTAGGCTTATCGCAAAAAGTAATGAGTAACTACACTAACCACCTTGCAGATACGCCAGTTGATGAACCATTTAAAAAATTCATAAAGTAGTTTATAAATTCTAAGTAGTTATGAAAAAGGCAGCCTTGGCTGCCTTTTTCAATTAAATGTTGTTATAAACGCTTTATTGAAACTTAACCTGCTGGTTACTGCGTGTATAGGTTCGGGTTGCAGGTTTAGTCCACTCGCCTTTTTTTAAGTACGAGGTTGATACAATAAATTCATCACCTTTAATTTCGCTGGTAGACTTAACTTTAGTTATGCCTTCTTTATTTCCCGTTACTTCTTCATAGGCTACAAACTGAGTAGGGCTAAGTATCTTCATTGTGCCTTTAGTGTAAAACCCCGCCGTAGTGAAATAATAAAATACTAATGAGTCTTTTTTACTATCGTAAAATATCATCGACTCGCCGCCATACTCTCCTTCATTGATTGAATGTATAGTACGAATAGCTTTACCGTTTAAAGCCCGCTGCCATTTACTAATGTCTTGCTTTGGCTTTGCGCCTTCAGGGACTGTAAAATTAGCCTGCCATGTGCCTAAATATGGCTTAAATGCGCTGAGCTCTTTAGCTAAATCAGCTGGATGTGCATTTACAATGGTTGTAAATACAATGCAAAAGGTTAGTATCAGTGTTTTTAAATATGACATAATTACTGCCTAGTATAAGTGAATCTGGGTATGGCCTAGATACAGTATAGGTGAGAGTTACTTGATTAAAAAAGCATTATTACTTTTTTCGATTGGTTTTTTGTGTGTATTAACCGTAGGAGGGCTGTTTAGCTATTGGCCCACAATTGCCGCAAGTGTGTACGTAGTTATGAGTACAATTACCATTTTAGTTTATAAATGGGACAAACGTTTGGCCATGAGTAAAAAGCAGCCAGTGGTGAGAGTGCCTGAGCGAACTTTACACCTTTTAGCATTATTATGTGGCTGGCCGGGGGCGTTAATCGCTCAGCAATGGTTTAGGCATAAATCACAAAAGCGTATTTTTATAGCCGTACTTTGGCTCACCATAATTATTAACTGCAGTGCGTTATTTGGCGGCTACTATTATTGGCAACTAGGGTAAAACATTACTCGTAGATAGCTTAAAGTAGTTCAAAAAATGACTATTAATTAAAATATTAAAAATAAAAAGGAATAATATTAATGAAATCTTTTATTTTAGGTCTTGGCCTAATGTTTGTAAGCCTGCCAGTATTTGCGAATGACTTAGAGCCCGCAATAAAAGACTTTGGCTTTTTTTATAATGTACCCTCACATGCACCTATAACGCAAAACACACATTTTAAAATTGCCTTTGATGTTGGTAAAGGCGCGCAAAAAGGTGAGCAAAATAATGGTATGAATTCTTTAGCGCGGTTTATTAATATGCATATAGCACATGGTATTAAACCAGAAAATATAGAGCTGGCACTCGTAATACATGGCAGTGCAAGCGTAGATGTGCTTGATAATAATACATATAAAAACCGCTTTGAAGTCGATAACAAAAATCAAAGCTTAATTGAGCAATTACTTGTTAATAATACGGTGGTTTATGTATGTGGGCAGTCGGCCACGCACTATAAAGTAGCTCCTGAGCAGTTAATAAAAGGCGTAAAAATGTCGTTATCGGCAATGACAGCACATGCGCAGTTACAACAGCAGGGCTATACGCTAAACCCTTTTTAATGATAAAAAACATATTATGCTTTGGGGATTCCAATACTTGGGGTTTAAATCCGCAAACAGGAAAACGATTTAGTGCTACAGTGCGCTGGCCAGCGAAGCTTGCTGTAAAGTTAGGGGCTAATTTTACAATAATAGAAGCTGGGCAGCCTAACCGTGCTTTAGTAAACAACCCACCGTTTGCAGGTGAGTTATCGGGCGTAACTTATTTACAGTCTTACTTAAATGAACTTAAAATAGATTTAATTATTATAGATTTAGGTACTAACGATCTGAAAAATCGGTTTAGTTTAAATGCGCACGATATTGCCGCTGGGTTAACAGCATTAATAGATTCAATATTGAATTTTTATGAGCAAAGCAATGCGCCAGGCTCTCCAAAAATTTTAATACTTAGTCCCGCTCATGTACGAGAAGTCGGAAGTTACGCAGGCGTGTACAAAGGGGCAGAGCAAAAAGTAGTGCAATTAGCTGCAGCATTTGAAAATGTTGCTAGTATAAAACAATGCTCATTTTATGACTTGGCAAGGATTGTGAGTGTTTCAAATGAGGATGGTGTGCATTTAGACGAAAAACAGCATCAAAAAATTAGTGATGCATTAGAGGCGATTATTCGTGAGTTTTAATTTTTAAATATTTATTGTAAATATATTATCAGAAACTTGAATTTTCAGTTACTTATGTAATTATTAAAGGACTTTGCATAAATGGGGATACCTCAATTTACAATGAAACAGCATCCTAAAAAAATAATAGTAGTACTGCTATCAGGTGGATTTATATTTGCATTAGGTTGCTTTATTTTATTGTACTTTGCGGGTCAAAAATTAGTAGCGCAAACACATTCAGACTCACAATATTTACTCTCCCAAGTAGACGATGGTGTAGAGGAAAGCGTTCGTGTTTTAACTAAATTAAATAACCTAAATTTTACTACTTGTAACGAAGCGAATTTACTTGCTATGCGGCGGATGCTATTTGATGCCAAGTTTGCTATTGATATAGGCTACTTTAAAAATAATACATTAACCTGTACTACAGGTACTGGTATGCTTGAAAATCCTTTACCAGATAACCAACCAGATTATATTGTAAATAAAAATAAACCCTCACAAATAGGCATACGCTTTGAGCCTGAACTTTACTTATTACTCTTTACCGAGCGCCCACTAAAAGTACTAATTATTCGCCAAGGCAATTATAACCTCATACTAAAATCAGAAGTATTCGATCCTAAAATTATTGTAACGCCTAATTGGCAGGTTTTTTATAAAGAATCTGAAAACTTATTTCATTTAGCTGGGCAAACAGGGATTCATAATAATATAAAAAGTAATGACTATTTACATTACGAAACGAATATAACGTGCAGTAATAATAATAGAAATTATTGTGTTGCTTTGTATTTGCCATGGGATATATTTTTTGCCGATAATCGTCAACTATTTATTATTTCGTTTATTTTAATTTGCTTGGTGAGTATTTCGTGTGGCTTATTAGTTGATGAGCACCTAACTACGCGCCGCTCAATTGTAAGCAGGATACGTAGGGGATTAAAGAGCGGTAATTTTTATTGGGTTTATCAGCCAATAGTTAATTTACAAAGCGGAAAAATAATTGGTTGCGAGGTACTTGCGCGCTTTAAAGATGATTACGGGGTGCTTACACCGGATCAATTTATTCCTATACTTAGACAAATTAATTTAACTTGGTCTTTTACCAAAATAATGATTAACACTGTACTTAATGAGTTAGAAAGTGCAGAGCAGTTACCAAGTGGATTTAAGGTGTCATTAAATATTTTTCCTTGTGATGTAGAGCAAGGGAATGTGTTGTCATTACCGAAAATAACCGGATTAATGCAATCTAAATTTGTAATTTGTTTAGAAATAACCGAAGACGAGTATTTAGATTCAACTATTGCTCATGGCTATTTTAAAACATTAATCGAGTCGGGTTTTCGCTTGTCGCTTGATGATTTTGGCACTGGGTATTCAAACCTAAAAAACTTACATAATTTGAGTTTCCATCAGCTTAAAATAGACCGTTCATTTGTACAAGACATAGCTACGGAAGGCTTAAAAGCCTCTATGATCCCTAATATTATGGAGTTGGTACATAAATTTGGTTATACCTGTGTGGCAGAGGGCATAGAAACAACAGAGCAAGAAGTCATTTTAAAAGAAGCAGGGGTACATTACGGGCAAGGCTGGAAGTATGGCCGGCCTATGCCTATTTTAGAATTTAAAGAGTATATAGCTAGATCGATAAAGTAACGCTTAGCGTATATAAAAGCACAGGTATTACTTTAAAAATTATAATTAGGATTTACTATGGCTAAATCAATACTCACTGCTTTTTTATTTATATTTTTAGCGGCATGTTCTACTCAGTACCCAAATCAGCAAGTAATTGGTAAACAATTTCCAACGATTGACGGCGAAAGTTTAACGCAAAATAAAGTGACTATTCCAAGCGATTTTAATGCAGATAAAACACTTTTGCTTATAGGCTATAAGCAAGATAGTCAGTTTGACATTGATCGCTGGTTAATTGGCTTAGATATGAGTGGTGTAGTTATTCCTACCTACGAACTACCCACTATTGCTGGTATGGCACCTCGCATGTTTAGTGCATTTATAGACAGTGGTATGCGCAAAGGAATTCCAAAAGAGCTTTGGGCTGGGGTAATCACTATTTATAAAGACGGCGAAAAAGTACAAAAATTTACTGGTAATCAAAATCCCAATAATACCCGTGTAGTCCTTATAAATAACAGCGGTAAAATACTTTATTTTTACGATAGAGGCTTTTCAGTTGATGCGTTAAATAAGTTAAAAGCGACTATAAACTAAATTTATTGATTGCTTTTGTTTTACAGCTTTATTCTAAATGACTATTACTAGTTTTCCTCTACTGATGTTAATTTTGGCTTCGTTAATTACGGTGTGTTATGCAATAAGTAATAGTTAGTTTGGGTTAAATAAATAGATACGTAAGGCAGCAAAGCATGCTTATCGTGAGCTGTAAAACAGGTGGTTAACAACTGTGAACGAATGTAAAAACTGTATTGTAAGTTGTTCAAAAATTAGGTAGTGTTACATAAGAATTCTAAGGAAGAGTTTTATGTTACAGCAATCAGCATTTATAAAAACAAATTTAAAATCATCGGCTTGCTCGTATAATTATCAAGATATTTTAAGAACTCTCCGAGCCTTATTCAACACTATAAATATGGATGATGCACTGCCAAACGTTGAGCAACGTTCACAATATACTTTGTATTTAATTGATGGCGCCACGCATAATTGGCACAACCTTGTACCTGCAGATTTAATCGCTTTAGCGAGGCAGTATAATGTGGTGATATTTAATGTTGAGCGTAAAGCAATATGTGAGAAAAACTTACTACTTAACCATGTTAATGGTGTGTTTTATAAATCGACGCCAAGTGAGGAAGTTTTTAAAGGTTTAGTTAAAATAAATGCAGGCGAATTATGGTTTACTAGAATGATACTCTCCCAAGCATTCAGCGACATTTTAGTTGCGACCTCTTCGTTTAGTAGTTTACACGAAGGCATAGAATTAAAGCAGGACGATTATCAACATTTAACTAAACGAGAGCGTTCAGTTATTCATCTTATCGCGCAGGGGGCGAGTAATAGTGTTATCGCAGATAAATTAAATATTAGCGATCATACAGTCAAAACTCATTTATACAGTGCATTTAAAAAAACAAGTTCTCGTAATAGGGTTGAGCTGGCCAACTGGGCGCAGCGTTACATATCGGTTTTATTACCAATGAGTAAACAATAATTACATACATTAAAAATGGCTACTTTAATAAGTAGCCATTTTTATTTGTTACTTAACTTGCTTTTTTAGCCCACAAGCCTTTATCAATACCTTTAGTTATAAGATCAGTGAGTGCTTTTTCAATTGCTTGAGTAACACAAATACTCATTGGCTCGTTATCACTATAACCGGCTTCTGCCTCGGCAAGGCGCTTATAACTTACATATCTAAAAAAGCCTGCACGCATCTCTTGGCTCAATACTTTTTTACTGGTTGCTACCGAGAGTAATACTTGCCCTGTACGTACGTCTACGGCACGTAAATAAATAGATATAGCATCTTCTCTATATAATTCAGATGCACCTATACCAAAGTACTCCATTCCTAGGCCACCGGTTTTTACATTGGTGTCATAACTAATAATACCGCCTTCTAAAATAATTTTAGCTGTTGTTAATGGCGGTAAATCGGCTTGATTTGGGTTTTCTGACTGGGCAGCACGAATGATTTTCCGCTCAGTTAGAATGTTTTGTAACCCTTCGCGCTCAACCGGTGTAAACCAATCTGATTCATGCAATGCCTGAATTAATATGGAATTAGCCCCTTGAGTAACTGCGGTTGAAAAAGAGCTAACATTCGTTTGCGGTTTGTATTGACCCGTTTGATCTCTAAATGAATAAACAGAGACGGGAATGCTGCCCATTGGCTTGGGTAAGTTTTTTAAATCAGCAAAAATCTCAGTAGGCTCTAAACTTATGGCTTTTTGTTGCGATGGCGGAATTAAATTTCCTATCGTTGTACAGCCCGTTAAAGTAAGTAATATTATTGTTATTAGCAGTTTATACATTATCCAAACCTCGGTACTTCGATGATTACAATGGTGCCATCTAGCATATTTGTTATTTTTACAGTAATAGTATCTGTGGTACTGGTGATCACTTCAATTTGGTAGTCACCACTCATAAATATAGAGTCTTGATTAAATATGCTGTCTTCAGAGTCTTCACCAAATGCCATATTGGTAATTTCTCTGACCATTCTATTTAGGTAAGTACGCTGTAAAGAGTCTTGAAATTGTTCTGCATAATCTCTTTCGATGACAGGTGCTTTGTGTTTGTTTTGCGCTTGAGCTTTACTCAACAACATATTTGCATTGAGTGGGTTGCCGCCAAAACTTGGGTTAATTGGGGTGTAAATTAATTCAGTTGCACTAGCTGAAAAGCTTAGAGTTATTATTATAAGTAGTATTTTATTCATTTTACCATCCGTTTACAGCCATATCGGGAGACGATACAGCCATGTTTGAGCGAGCCATTGCATCTATTACAATATAAACTGCTTGTTCAACGCGTTCGTCAAGAGGCTCTAACCTACGACCTAAATAAGTTGCATAAATAAGTTGGTTATTCATTATTAAAGAAAGCCTGGTGCCAGCCTTAGGTAGCACGGTTTCTTTTATTTCAATATTAAACCCCGCAGTTGAAGGTAAGTCTCTCCAGTAGTTTGAAAACTTGTAATAAAACTGATGGCCAAAACGGCTAATACTTCTATCGAGTAATAAGCCATCTATTTCTAGTTCATCATTTGCAAATGCTGCAGGTGAGAAGCACAGTAAAACTGATAGTAAGTAGCTAATATATATGCTTTTATTATTTTTCATATTATAAAAGGGGGGAAGTATACCTCCCCCCCCACCTTAGCAATTACATTTGCGTAACTGTAGCTGTATTTCCGTCACCAATTTGCGTAACGGATACCATGTTATTCGAGCCGATTATGCCGCCTTGAACAAGGTTATCGTTACCAATTTGATTAACAGTAAATGAAACATCCTCTCCAGCAATTAAAAAGGCTGACTGATCCATACCTGTAACCCAGTTTCCTTCACCTTCTTGTGAAATATCAATGCTATGGCCGCTACCTTCAACCATAATGTCAACTAAGTTGATTTCACCGGTTTGCGATATATCAATTCGGTTTGTATTACTATCTAATATACCAGCAAGAGTAACCATGGTTTCATTTGCTACACCACTTTGCATGATATCAATATTGTTATCATTAGAAGTTAGTGCCGTATTAGGGTAAGAAGACTCTACAACTGTTGTATTTTCGTCACCATTTTGAAATACATCTACATCGTTACCAGTACCATTAAAGTTAACCAGATGTGCGGCATTTAAATCACCAACTTGGTTAATTAAAAACTCATTATCTGAACCAATAACACCCATGTATGCTTCGTTCCCAAAGCCATTTTGAGTTGCAGTTAATTCGTTATTATCACCAATTAATTCAGCTGTAGCTGAGTTGAGAGTATCTAACTGAGTAATAGTAATTTCATTATTATTGCCTAAAAATAGAGCCGAATCTGCTGTATTGCTAGTACCTTCTTGATCAAGGTCTATTTCGTTATCACTACCAACAATAGCAGCAAAGTTAACTGCATTAGATTCACCATCTTGCTCAACTTTTAGCTCATTAGCATCACCCGATACATCGCTAAAGGTTGCTATGTTGCGCGAGCCATCTTGTTCAATATCAAGGTCGTTATCATTACCTTGTAAAGAATTGATTGTAAATGCGTTCCAATAAACCCCTGATTGCTCAATATCAATAGTATTTTGATCACCGGTTAATGACGTTATTTCAGCTTCGTGCCATTCACCAGTTTGTACTGCACTGATTTCGTTGGCATTACCTTGCATATCAAGGTTATAAAACCAATGGCCACCAGCACCCTGAGCTACATCAATCGTATTATCGTCACCCGTGATAATGTTTATAGCTTCGTTATTTACTAAAAAGCCAACACCCTCTTGGGCAACAACTAAAGAGTTGTAATCACCGGTTACTTGCGAGATTAAACCGTTAGCAACACCATCTTGAGAATACTCTTCTGTATTACTATTGCCCACAGTAGCAACGCCTGCGTAATTACCAGTTTGGTTTTGCGTAATTTCTGTGTAATTTTCATTACCATCAATGGTAGCAAGCATGGTGTTGTTATCACCTACTTGTACTAATAATGCATCGTTATTGTTGTTGTTTTGTATCAAAGTCATGTTATTTGATGCGCTCATTACAGAAATGGCCGTACCTATTTCTGAATTTGAGGCTGATTTAGTATCTGTATTTGCATAAGAAGCGAAGCTTGCACCCATTGCAACTGCAACTGCGCAGCTTAAAATTGATTTAGTTAATTTCATTATTTATTCTCCTTGAATAGTAAAAATAAAATACCTAGATATTATCTGTTTTAATTAGGTATTTTCTGTTTCAGCATGCCGTGCTGATATAATGTGTTGTGATCCACTTGATTACTTTTAAGTATGTAAAGTGTTAAGTATGACCAGCGCTCACTGCTTATTTGCATCTTAGATAAAGTACAAGCTGCTCACAGTGAAACAATAATCATGGTGTTAACTGTATTAGTTAATTTTAATTTGTTAAATCATCATTTTTTACCAATTTTAAAGTGCTTATATTTCATGTGCTTATGGTTGTTTTTTGTTTTTATTATGGTTTTATGCAAAAAGCAGTAAAAAAGAAGGAGGTCTACGCTTTTTAACTTATTTAACAAGTTCATAACAACGGCTGTATTTTATGTTTTTCCGATGAAAATCTAGTCAAAATGATTGGTTTTTGCTTTTCTTGCTTGTGTAATTTTATCTTTAGCTGTTTTCTAATAGCTTGCCATGTGATCCCTTGTACTGAAGTAGTAAATAAAATTACTTAGTGTTACTAAGTTAACCCAAACTATGGATAGAACAATGAAAACAAAATTATCTATTATTACACTTGCACTCCTACCTTGCTTAGCCGCCGCTAAAGTGCCCGATGTTGGTGTGATGCAACAACAAGATGCAGCGACTAGTGATTCTTTAATTGTTAAATATAAAAAAAATGCCACCCCAGCAATGCGAAAGCATGCAAGATCTTTAGTTAGAGCTAAAATTTCAGATTTAAATAATGATGAAATAGATGACAGCTATACCTCATTACTTTCAGGTCGCCTTGCTAAGTTTAAAGTAGCGGGCATGAGCACCAAAGAAGCGATTGAGCGCTTAAAGTCGCACCAAGCCATTGAATATGTAGAACCTGATTATAAAGTTAGTATTGCGAATGTACCCAATGATCCCCGTTTTGATGAACTTTGGGGCTTACATAATGTAGGCCAGTCAGGTGGTACCGTTGATGCAGATATTGATGCTCCAGAAGCATGGACTATTTCTATTGGTAGCCGAGATGTAGTGGTAGGTGTAATCGATACCGGTGTTGATTATAGCCATAATGACCTTGCAAGTAATATGTGGGTAAATACCGCTGAAATTGCAGGAGATGGTATAGATAATGACGGGAATGGTTACATAGATGACATTTATGGTATCAATGCAATTACTGATAGTGGCGATCCAATGGACGACCAAGGGCATGGTACTCATGTGTCAGGGACTATTGGTGCAAGTGGCAATGATGCGATCGGTGTTGTAGGGGTAAACCATGAAGTGTCTATTGTTGGCTGTAAATTTTTAGCTGCTGATGGCACGGGGAGTACTTCTGGGGCAATTAAATGTATTGATTATATGATTAGCCTTAAAAATTCAGGTGTTAACCTTCGTGTGCTAAACAATAGCTGGGGCGGCGGCGGGTTTAGCCAAGCACTTGCTGAAGCGATTGATGCAAGCGAAGCGGCAGATATACTTTTTGTAGCTGCGGCAGGTAACGATGCATTAGACAATGATCTTAACCCTCATTATCCATCAAGCTATGAGCACGATAGTATTTTATCTGTAGCAAGTACAGATCGTAATGATGCTATGTCGAGCTTTTCACAATGGGGCTTAACAAGTGTTGATTTAGGTGCCCCAGGTACTGCCATTTTATCTACTGTGCCAGGAAACGCTTATAGTAGTTACTCAGGCACCTCTATGGCAACGCCTCATGTTGCTGGTGCTGCAGCACTTGCTTTATCAGTTAACCCAGATCTAACAGCGTTAGAATTAAAAGAGTTATTAATGAGTAGCGGCGATGCCAACGCAGCACTACAGGGTAAAACGGTTGCTGGTACACGATTAAATGTAAACCAAGCGCTAATTGACGCAGATCCAACCCCAGGCTTTAAACTCAGCGTTAGCCCTTTGTCACAGGAGATCACTGCGGGTGAGTCAGCAAGCTATACGTTTAGTGTAGGCTCAATTGCCAATTGGGATGGTGATGTTGCGTTTGCATTGACAGGTAATTTAGATTCAGCGTCACTTTCACGAAACACTGCTCGCCCAGGTGAAGAAGTACAGTTAGTAGTACCTACCACTGAAGAGACGCAGTGGGGTGAATATGAGTTTACCGTTACAGCAACGTCGGATGATAGAGTTAAGGAAAGCACTGTAAAATTAATGGTTAAACCTATGGGGTTGAATGATTTTACTTACAGCAGTGATGAAAATATTGCTATTCCTGATAATGCGCCAGAAGGTGTAAGCTCTGTAATTACGATTGCAGATGAGTTAACCGTTTTTAATACAGTTGCCGATGTTAACATTAGTCATACTTGGTCTGGTGATTTAATTGTAAAGCTTATCTCAGCGCAAGGCACTACAATAACGTTACAAAATAAAGAGGGCGGTAGCTCAGACGATATTATTAAAAGCTTCACTTCGGATGCATTTAATGGCGAAGTAGCCACTGGCGATTGGGCATTACATGTACAAGACACTGCCGGTGCTGATACAGGTAATATAAATGGCTGGTCACTTACTTTAAGTGCAATTGGAGAGGTAAGCCCGCAACCACCACGTGCTAGTTTTAGCGTTGAAACACAAGGCTTAACGGCTTCGTTTACCGATAGTAGCACAGATGCTAATAACGATATTACACAGTGGCAGTGGAGCTTTGGTGATGGTGCTACATCAACCGATGCAAGCCCTTTGCATGCTTATGCAGTGGCGGGTAGCTATGAAGTTGAATTAACTGTTACCGACAGCGAAGGCAATACCAACGCATCAACTCAAACTGTAGTAGTGAGTGATGTAGAGATTGAGCTAAGCCTTAAGCGCGCTAATAAATCACGCTTAGGCACAATGCGTGTAGAGCTAAGTTGGCAGCAAGTGGGTGCTCAGTCATTAAATGTATATCGTAATGGCGAGTTAGTAGGCACAACCTCAGATAACGGTCGTTATCGTGATTATGTACGTGGTGCAACACTACCTGCGTACGACTATCAAGTGTGTGTAACTGAAAACGTGTGTTCAAACATAGTGACGGTAACTTTTAACTAATAAAATAGTTACCTATTAATATGACACAAGCCCAGCAATGCTGGGCTTTTTTGTTTCAGATTTTATTAAAAAAGCGGCAGCTAATCTATTTTAGTTGTGATTTAGCAACTAACTAAGTTTATATTTACTCACAATTAGCCCGTTCACATCGGCGTAAAGCCAATCATTAGGCTCAATGCAGACGCTTAACATGGCAATAGCTTGATTATTTTCACCACAACCTCGCTTTAACGTACAGCGTGGTGTTGAGCCAAGCGCCATAATAGGTAAATTTAAGGTAGCAAGAATCTCAATATCTCGGCAACAACCATTTATAACTATACCTTCCCAGCCATTTTTTAAAGCACGCTCTGCCATAATATCGCCAATAAATGCAAAGCGTTTACTAGCAAAGCCGTTAATAACCAGCACTTTACCTACGCCATTTTGATGAAGTATTTCAGCGGCAAACGAATTGTCATCGGGGCACGTTACAGTAACGACTTGACCACTAAAGGTGGTTTTGTTGCCAAAGTGCTGTAATCCACAGTCGGCTACTTGTACGCTATCACGGTGTTCGTCGTATAGATCGGGAGTCGTGAACTTGTTCATATTTGCTTTCTCTGTTTAGTGAGTTATTTAACCACACCACTGTAAAAGTGGTAATACGAGACAAAAGAGTCAGTAACTTTAATTTATCTAGCGTTTGTGCTGCTTTGCTAAATTTAAACACTGAATGGCTGTTTACGCTTATTGCTTATAACTATAGTGATAATATTTAGCTTTGATAATGCTAGTTATGCACTGCAGATTAACGGCATGTTATTGTTAAAACAAAAAATTACTGTTAGTTTAGCTGCAAATTATTAAGTAGTACTTTAGGTTTAATATGGATTTTATAAGCAAAAATAAATATACACTTTATGGAGTCGCTGCAATATTACTGTGGAGCTGCTTAGTGGCATTACTACGGGATATTTCTGAGTTGTTTAGCCCCATTGGTGGTGCTGCGGCTATGTACTCTGTAAGTGCGATATTTTTAATTTTGGTTATGGGAGTGCCTAAGTTTAGTGGATTTTCGAAACGCTACTTGGTAGTAGGTACTTTATTATTTGTGTCGTACGAAATTTGCTTGGCACTTTCTATCGGTATGGCAAATAGCCGCCATCAGGCTATGGAAATGGCGGTAATTAATTATTTATGGCCCACGCTGACTATATTGCTCTCTATTATTATTGGGCGTAAAAAAGTAAGTTACTGGGTTTACCCAAGTATGATCATTGCTTTTTTAGGGGTTGCTTGGTGTATTACGGGCGATCAAGAAATGTCAGTCGATACGTTAGTTACTAACTTTGCTGATAATCCTGCTACTTATTTAATGGCATTAGCTGCCGCGTTTATATGGGCTATTTATTGCGTAGTAACGCAAAAAATAAGTAATGGTAAAAATGCTATTACGTTATTTTTTACTGTTACGGCAATGAGTTTGTGGGCGCAATATGGTTTTAGTAATGAAGCGCCATTAACGTTTTCAATCAGCTCAAGCATGACATTGTTACTTGCGGGTGTAGTTGTTGGCAGTGGTTATGCACTGTGGAATCAAGCGATTATTGGCGGTAACTTAATGCTGCTTGGAACGCTTTCGTATTTTACGCCGGTGTTTTCTACTATTATTTCGGCGTTGTATTTGTCTATTACGTTAAGTACTTCGTTTTGGCAAGGAGTGGTGCTGGTAACACTTGGCTCGCTAATTTGCTACTTTGTAACGCGAGATAAACCCCAAAAATATAATGTAGAAGTAACGACTTAAATAAGCAGTCCGCTAAAGTTTAGTTACACCTAAAGCTCTTTTATAAGGGCTTTTGAACTTTATTTAGAGTTTTAACCTGCGTGAGTAAATTGAGCACTTTTTGCTGGCCAAATGTGTGTGCAAATTGCTCGGCTGTTTGGCCTGCTTTGTTTTGATGTGCGTTGTCGCAATCAAGTGATACCAGTGTTTTGGCTATACTAAACTCACCTCTAAAAATAGCGGCCATAAGGGCTGTGTTACCTCGGTTGTCTTCCATGCAAGCATTAGCGCCTAAGTGTAAAAGTGTGTTTACCGTATTTTTATTACCATGGTAAGTGGCAATCATTAATGCGGTGTAACCTTTATTGTTATAGCTGTCGATAGGAATGCCGGCACTTACAAATTGCTTAATTACAGCGGTATCGTTGGTACGTGCAGCAGCAAAGTAATAAGCAAATAAACTCTCGTATTGTGTTTGCGCTGAGTGTTGGTTTTCAAGTTGTGTACTAGGTGTTTGTGTATCCGTTGTATTTTGAGCGTAAACACTACTGGTAAAGCTTATTAGTAGCACTACTATAATTAATAAATTACGCATTACTTTATACCTTTTAAAAAGAGGAAGGGGATTGGTTGCCTCCTTCCTCATGGTTGTGGTTACTTATATAACAGCTTGTTTAGTTGGGACTAATGTTTTGTAACTTGCTAATTACAGGTTAGCTGCAAGCTGCTTAACTATTTTAATATCGCCATTAACGGCTTTAGTTAAACGTGTACCGTACTCACTATCAGCTTTGTAAAAGTGGCTAAGCATTTTGTGCTTAACGTTACTGTCTTTTATTTTTACTAAATCGCCCGCTAGGTTATTGATCAGATTAGTACGCTCTTGCTTACTAAAACCTCGGTATAAAACACCTGCTTGCGCGAAGTTTTGCTGCTTTTTAATGGCGGCTTGTTGTACGTAACCTTGCAGTTGCGTTTGGCTTCTACGGGCAATTGGGTTTTCAGCTACGTTTTCTTGGCTTGGTTGATAGTTTACGTTGCTTTGAGTATTACCATAGTTCATTGCGCCGTCTTGGTTGTAGTTAACTACCTCCACTTTTGCACGGTTAATTGGCAACTGTTGATGGTTAGCACCAAGGCGATACATTTGCGTATCTGCGTATGAAAATACACGCCCTTGTAATAACTTATCTTCTGAGGGTTCAATACCCGCAATAATGTTAGACGGTGCCATTGCTACTTGTTCTGTTGACTGAAAAAAGTTAGTTGGCATGCGATTAAGCGTTAATGTACCTGCCTTCACTTCTTTTACACCTAACCACATTTTTGTTGCATCTAATGGGTTGTAATCAAAGTCGTCAAGCTGCGACGGATCAAGCGTTTTAATGTATAGATCCCATTCTGGGAAGTTACCTTTATTTACTTCGCTGTATAAATCACGCGTTAAATGTTGAAAGTCTTGGCTTTGAACTTCAGCGACTTCTTTTGCATTTAAATTCTCAATGCCTTGTTTACTTACCCAATGAAATTTAACGTACTTAACATCGCCCGATTTATTGATCATTTTATAAGAGTGAACACCCCAACCATCCATTTTACGTAAGCTTGCTGGTGTGCCGTAGTCGCTATAAACCCACGTTAACATGTGAGTAGAGCCTGGTTCGTATGAAAAAAAGTCAAAAACACGGTTAGGATCTTGAATGTTATCTACAGGTGATGGCTTTAATGAATGGATCATATCTGGAAATTTAATTGCATCACGAATAAAAAACACCGGTAAGTTAAGGCCCACTAAATCCCAGTTACCTTGATCGGTGTAAAATTTAATCGCAAAGCCACGTGGGTCGCGCAGTGTTTCTGGGCTACCTTTTGAGTGAATTACCGATGAAAAACGTACAAAAACGTCAGTTTCTTTACCGGCCTCGGTAAAAGGTGCTGCCATGGTTAAATCATCTAAACTTTTAGATGCCACAAATACACCATGAGCACCCGTACCACGCGCATGTACCACACGCTCAGGAATACGTTCACGTGCAAAGCGTTGTAGTTTTTGAATTAGTTGTACGTCTTCTAATAACACACTGCCGCGCTCGCCTGCAGTTATTGAATTTTGGTTGTCGCCAACAGCTGCACCGTTGTCTTTAGTTAATGTAGCCGCGCTTGCTGGTAATGCCATCGCAAGTGTTAACGCGCTTAATGTTAGTTTTGTATTCTTGTTTATTGCGTTTAATAAAATATTCATGTCGACCTTATTATTTAAAATTGCCGGCAGTGCTGCTGGCTGTTTAACTGTTGAGGAGTGTATGAATATTCCTTTGTTCGGTAAAGTTGATTAAATAGATTGGAATAATTCATAAATAAGATTGCAAGAGGGGCTTAAAATATACTTTTAGATCCAATTTTAGGTTTATATATTTTTTGTAAACTTGATTAAATACAGCGGCTTTTAGTTTTGTTTATTTATGTTTGTAGTAGCGACAAGTAAATTCGTTCACTTTTTGTTGACATTCAAAAACAATAAAGGGAATATGCTCGCTAGCCGGGCTTATGCTCATCTGGTGTTTTGCACAAAAAGTAAATGTTTAAGGTAACCCAATGAACGCTAAAATTGATTTAGTAATATTTGATTGCGATGGGGTAGTCATCGACAGTGAAATACTCAGCGCTCAAGTGTTGATTGATATGCTTGCGTATTTAACGGTTAACATTGACCGCGGATATGTACAGCAACACTTTTTGGGGTGTAATTTTAAAACCGTAAGTCAAAAAATCCAAAACGCCTTTAATGTCACTTTGCCAAATAGCTTTGAAGATGATTACCGAGAAGCGCTCTTAAACGAGTTTGGTTCAGCGCTCAGTACAACCGATGGCATAAACGAAGTACTTAATAACTTAGCTGTGCCCAAATGTATTGCCACAAGTAGCAGTCCAGCACGTACAGCTAAAGCATTAGATATAGTTAATTTAAGTAACTGTTTTAGCAATACGATATTTACCAGCAGTGAAGTAAAGCGTGGTAAACCCGCCCCCGACTTATTTTTACATGCAGCTAAGCAAATGGGCGTAAAACCAGAGCATTGCTTGGTAATTGAGGACAGCGAAGCTGGCGTATGTGCAGCCATAAATGCCAATATGCAAGTACTGCATTACAGTGGCGGGCAGCACATGCAAACGGCCATTAACTATGTTCATAAAGCGTATCCAAATATTGCTCACTTAACTCATTGGCAGCAGTTTTTTACAGCTTATCCTGCACTTAAAAGTAAAAACATTTAAACATGGCTACTTATACCAACACACATTTATAGGGTTTATAAGTGGCAAAATATAAGCGTTGTTAGTACTGGTATTAATTATAAAAACTAAAACAAGTGGTTACGCGTTTATAAAACTAAATTATAAGAAGCAAAGTCTTTAGGTATTAAGTACTTTGCTGTTAACAACTAGGAAATACCATGGCAACGAGTCCACACACACACACATTTAAAGATGTAAACGAAGAGCAACTTCCGGTTGCTAATAATAAGCTTCACGGCTGGAAACATTTTGCAGGGCTATACGCTGGTGAACATGTTGCTGCCACTGAATTTGTTATTGGCGCAACCTTTGTTGCATTAGGCGCATCAACCATCGACATTCTATTGGGGTTATTAATAGGTAACCTGTTAGCAATGTGTTCTTGGTGGCTAATTACGGCACCCATTGCAGTACAAACCCGCTTAAGTTTATATAACTACTTAAACAAAATTGCTGGTAACTCAATGACCAAGCTCTATAACTGGGCTAATGTAGTTATTTTTAGTGTTATATCGGCGGCCATGATCACGGTATCCTCCACCGCCGTGCGGTTTTTGTTCGACATACCCGCGCAGCTTGATTGGTATCCAAACAGCTTTTGGTTTGTCGCCATTGTTTTAGCCGTTGGCTCAATTGTTGTATTTGTTGCTATGTATGGCTTTTCAACCGTTGCTGACTTTTCAAAACTGTGTGCGCCCTGGCTATTTGTTATATTTATTGCAGGCTCGTTCGCGTTATTCCCTGAGCTTTCAAACCACGTATTGGGTTCTACCTCTTTAACTAGCTTTAGCGACTTTATGACCATAGGCGACTCCTCCATCTGGACGGGCACCAATGCCGATGGTGAAAAAGGCATTGGCCTATTAGAAGTGATTGGCTTTGCATGGGCTGCTAACTCAATTACTCACTTTGGTTTAATCGACATGGCTATTTTTAGATTTGCTAAACGCAAAAGCTATGGCTTGTTCTCTGGTGTGGGTATGTTTTTTGGTCATTACTTAGCGTGGATCTCTGCCGGTATTATGGGCGCAGGTGTTGCGGTATTACTTAAAACAACCATTTCATCACTTGATCCGGGCGATGTTGCATACCATGCATTAGGTTGGACTGGCTTTGTTATTGTAATTATTGCCGGTTGGACTACAGCTAACGCAAACCTATACCGCGCTGGCCTTGCAGCACAATCTATATTTGTTAATCAGTCACGTGAGCGCACCACCGCCATAGTAGGTGTGGTAACCGTAATTATTGCGTGCTTCCCGTTTGTATTTTCACAAATGCTACCACTACTTACCTACGCCGGTTTATTAGTTGTGCCAGTGGGCGGCATTGTATTTGCCGAGCATGTGTTATTTCCTAAAATTGGCTTAACACGTTACTGGGCTAAATATAAAAATATTACCCGCAGTATCCCTGCTATTGCCTCATGGGCACTTGCACTTGTGTTCGGTTTTGGCTTAAACGCAATTGATGTAATGTCGTTTTACTACTTGTTTATTCCTACCTGGATTTTCACCATCGTTATTTACACACTTTTAGCTAAAAAATACGGTGCCGGTGAAGATTACACGCAAGAGATTGCAGCAGAAGAGCAAGAGCAACGTGATATTAAAGAATATCAAGCAGCTGAGGCTAAAGACATTCCAAAGCCAGTAATTGATAGCTCTGTATTTACCAAAGTTCTTAATGGCATATCGACTATTTCATTAGTGATTATTTTTATATTTGCCAGCCAAGTGATGTTTTTCAGTGACACTATGGTGATGTACAGCGCTAATAAGTCGCAGTTCGAAATTGCCTGTTTTATTTGTACTGTTATTTATTTTGTTACTGCGTACTGGTCGTTAAAACGCCATAAAGTACTCAATACAGCATCGTAATTACTTATCGTAATACAGTATCGTAATTTATATTTTATTTTTGTTTAGTAAGGTCGCACCATGACGCAACATCAACACACAAACGCTCTTGTTACAGGGCTAAACCAACAAAGCTTGGCTCAATTACCAAGCCATGTTGACACACCAAGTTACGACCGTAGCGCCGTTAAAGCGGGGATTATTCATATTGGCGTGGGCGGTTTTCATCGTGCTCACCAAGCGGTATATGTTAACGAGCTTTTAAAAACCCCAGGCTCTGAGCAGTGGGGCATATGTGGTGTTGGCCTGTTAGAGGGTAACCGTGGTCTGCGTGATATTTTAAAGCAGCAAGATTACCTTTACACGCTAACTGTTAGACACCCAGACGGTAAAATAGATAACAAAGTAATTGGCTCAATGATCGACTTTTTGTTTGCTCCAGAGGACAAACAAGCGGTAATTAATAAACTCGCACACAGCGATACTAAAATTGTATCGCTTACTATTACCGAAGGCGGTTATAACTTTAACCCGGCAACGGGTGAGTTTGATTACAGCAATCCAGATATTATTAACGACATTAATAACCCGAACGACCCAATTACGGCGTTTGGTTACATTACTGCTGCGTTAAAACTGCGTAAAGAGCAAGGCTTGGGCGCGTTTACAGTACAGTCGTGCGATAACATTCAGCATAATGGTAACGTAACACGTAAAATGCTTTTAGCCTTTGCCTCAGAGCAAGACAAAAACCTAAGTGAGTGGATTGAGCAAAACGTATCGTTTCCAAATGCGATGGTTGACCGCATAACACCGGTATCTAAAAAGAGTGATATTGATTACGTGGTTGATGCCTATGGTGTTAGCGACGAGTGGCCAATTACTTGTGAGTCGTTTACACAATGGGTAATAGAGGACACATTTAGTGACTCTCGCCCAAATTGGGATGTTGTTGGTGCACAGTTTGTAACTGATGTGACGCCTTATGAAACCATGAAAATACGTTTACTTAATGCTGGGCATTCTGTGCTTGGTTTATTAGGTTCAATTCATGGTTATGGCACAATTGACGAAACGGTATCTGATGAATTATTTGCCACATACCTACGTACTTTTATGGATAAAGAAGTAACGCCAAACCTTGAACCGCTTGAAGGTATTGATCTTCAAAGCTACAAAGATACGTTAATAGAGCGTTTTGCTAACCCTAATATTAAAGACAGCCTGGCGCGTATTTGCAGTGAAAGCTCAGCTAAATTACCTAAATTTATTATTGCTACAATTAACGAAAACCTAGTACAAGGTCGAGATATATCGTTGGCAACACTTGTCATTGCTACTTGGTGTTTATACAGCGATAAAGGTGTAAGTGAAAAAGGCGAAAAGCTTGAAATTCAAGATGCGATGTACAAAGAGCTTAATTCTTACGCGCAAGAGACTCAAACTAGCCCGATTGCATTTTTAAAGTTAACGAGCTTGTTTGGTAAGCTTGAGCATAACGAAGCTTTTACTGCAGAGTATAAAAAATCGATTGCCGCGCTATACGCACCTAATAGTAAAATTAAAGCCATTATGCAGGCTGTACTTGAGCAAAAGAGTAACTAATTATGAGTATTTTAATTAATCATAAATCAGGCGAAAACGTAAGTGTTAGCTGCTTTGGCGAAGTGCTGTGGGATTGTTTTGACTCTGGTAAACGCTTAGGTGGCGCGCCACTTAATATGTGTGTGCGTATTAACTCACTAGGCATTAAAGCCGACATGATCAGCGCTGTTGGCAACGACGAGTTAGGCGCTGAGCTGCTCGGCGAAATTGCGAGCAAAGGCGTAAGCTGCGATTATATTGCTATTAATAGTGACAAAAAAACCAGCACGGTTGAGGTAACACTCGATAGTGGTGGCTCAGCAAGTTATGAAATAGTGGCAGATACAGCGTGGGATAATATAGCGCTTACAGATGAGTTACTGAGTAAAGTTAAAAGTAGCGATGTATTTGTATTTGGCAGCCTAATAGGGCGAAGCGAAACGTCTTTGGCAACATTAAATCAATTAGTTGATGTAGCAAACTTTAAAGTGTTTGACGTAAACCTACGTGCGCCTCACTACACATTAGCAACACTCGTAGATTTAATGAACAAAGCCGACTTCATCAAATTAAACGACGAAGAGCTATACGAAATTGCTAAAGCTATGGGTTGTAAGTTTCATTCGCTTGAGCAAAACTTAGCCTTTATTGCTGCACAAACTAATACCGAATATTTATGTGTAACTAAAGGCAGCCATGGCGCATTACTCACCATTAAAGGCGAAAACTACTATAACTCAGGCTATTTAATTAGTGTTGTTGATACAGTTGGCGCAGGGGATTCGTTTTTAGGCTCGTTAATTTATCAGCTGTGCAGTAGTGATTGCGCACAACATGCGGTTGACTTTGCTTGTGCTGTTGGTGCTATGGTCGCCGAAAGTGCCGGAGCAACACCTACTTTAACGCATCAACAAATAAATGAGTTTATGAACCCATAAATAAATTGGTGATAAGGTATTATTAATTTTTATCGATAACTTATCGGGCAGAATAAAAAAGGCAGATTTACTCAGTAAAACTGCCTTTTTTATTACTCTAAATCTTTACATTCTGCACAGTTAACGTTCAATAAGGCCACGAAATAGGTCTAAGTTATTTTATTCGACTATAGTATTAGCTAAACGTCTTATAGTAAGAATATTAATCCTTTGTTAATGTTCGTCGATTATTCACGGAATGAAAGGCCGGAGCGGCAAACAGTGCGCTCTTTAATACAAATACAAAAAGAGAAACATGCTTTATGATCATCTTTTTTATCTGCATCACAATTTTAATACTGGGTTATAAATTTTATAGTCCCTTTGTTGAAAAGCAAGCAGGTTTAGACTCAACGATTGAAACACCACAACAGCGCTTTAGCGAAGGTGTTGATTACGTGGCTATTCATCCTGTGCGTGCATTTTTAATTCAATTTTTAAACATCGCCGGTGTAGGTCCTATTTTTGGTCCTATTCTTGGTGCTTTATACGGGCCCGTTGCACTAGTTTGGATTGTACTAGGTAACGTGTTAGGTGGTGCTGTTCACGACTTCTTCTCAGGTGTTATGAGTATAAAAGAAGACGGGAAAAGCCTGCCAGAAATAGCCGGACATTACTACAACATTGTATTTAAAGGCTTTATGCTGATATTTACTGCCATGCTACTATTTTTTGTAGGCGTAGTATTTATTATGAGCCCTGCGGGCTTATTAAGTAACCTTGATTTTTTTGAAGGTACAATGCTGGCAAATAACACCTTTTGGGTGTTGGCTATTTTAGCGTATTACTTTTTAGCTACCTTGCTACCAATTGATAAAATTATTACTAAGTTTTACCCAATTTTTGGCGCTTTAATGATTGTAATGACAGTTGCTATTGCAGTTTCGTTATTAATTAACGCACCACACTTACCTGTTGCAGGTGACTTTTTAGCTTACTTTAGTGGTGATCATGCACATGACTTTTTAGAGCCCAACCCGGATGGTTTACCTACGTGGCCATTGTTATTTATAACAATTACCTGTGGCGCTATTAGTGGTTTTCACTCAACACAAGCACCTATTATTGCACGCTGTTTAACAAACGAAAAATATGTACGCCCGGTATATTACGGCGCCATGATGTGTGAAGGTATTGTTGGTTGTGTTTGGGCACTTGCTGGTATTGCAGCATTCCCAGAAGGTTATGCAGGTTTAAAAGCATTACTTGATCAAGGTGGCCCAGGTTTAGTAGTTAATCATATTGCTAATAGCTACTTAGGTGTATTTGGTGGTGTTATGGCTATTATTGCTGTAGCTGTATTCCCAATCACTTCAGGTGATACTGCGTTCCGTTCACTGCGTTTAACTGTAGTTGATGCGTTTAATATTCCACAAAGCTTACGTAACCGTTTATTAGTAGCGATTCCAATTTTAGCAATTGCTTACTTTATGACTAAGCTCGACTTCTCGCTTATTTGGCGCTACTTTGCGTTCTCAAACATGCTGCTTTCTACTAGCGTATTATGGCTGGCAACTAAGTACTTGTTTGACCGCGGTGCATTCCATTGGATTGCCAGTATTCCTGCAGTAATTGCCACAGCAGTGACGCTTTCATATATTATGACAGCGGCAATTGGTCTTAACCTATCAAGTGATATGGGCAAACCAATTGGTGCAGTGGTAGCAGTGATTGGTTTTATTACACTTGCCATAGTGCACTCTAAGCACAAAGGTAGAGTAAAAGTTATTAATTAAAAAATGACTATAAATCATAAGTGTTAATTAAAAACGAGCAGTTAAACCTGCTCGTTTTTTTATGCCTAATAATAAAAGCTCCATCATACTTACGGCTAAATAACATGACTTAATTTAATGCTACCAATATAACTGTTATTATTTGTTAATTGCTTTAACTGAGTTAGGAAAAAAAATGAAAATAGCCGCTGATTTTAGTAAGCGCGTTGTTGTACATAGTGAAAAACTAGAGTGGGTAGCCTCGCCAATGGCGGGAGTACATAGACGCCCTTTGGACAGAGTAGGCGATGAAGTTGCCCGCGCTACAAGCATAGTGCGCTATGCGCCTGGAAGTGAATTTTCGCCGCATATACATACAGGTGGTGAAGAGTTTTTAGTGCTCGATGGCGTATTTCAAGATGAGCACGGCGATTACCCTGTAGGTAGTTATATTCGCAATCCTCCCCAGTCAAAGCACAAACCGGGATCTCAGGGGGGCTGCGTAATATTTGTAAAATTGTGGCAGTTTCAACCACAAGATAGACAGCATGTGTGTTTACACACTAAAAAAATGCAAGGCGTTACGCACCCCCAGTTTAATAATGTTAGCGTAATTTCTTTATATAAAGATAACTTTGAAGAGGTAAGCTTACTGCACTTTAAACCTAACGCCGACATGGTTATAAATGCAAAGGATGGGGCTGAGCTGTTAGTACTTGAGGGGTTGCTTAACGAGCAAACAGATACCCTTATTAAAAATAGCTGGTTAAGAGTGCCTATTAATAGCACTGTTAATGCTAAAGCAGGAAGTACAGGCGCAACAGTCTGGCTTAAAACCGGTTATTTAACTGATGTAGCAAACCAAATCACTCGATTAAAAAATGCATAATTAACCACTTCAAATGAAGTAGCAAAACACCCGTTATAGCTGATCTTTGAGTTGTATCAGTATGAGCGCTAAGCTATCACCTATACTCAAAGTACATTTATTGTAAGAGTACTTATTATGGTTGGTTTAACGCACGGTTTATCTATTGGCATTGAACGCTCAGGAAGTGAGTTTTTTTTAACACTAAAAGCAGTAGGCACATTAACTCACAAAGATTATAAGATTATTACGCCCATGATCGACTCAGCCCTAAGTAAAGTGGATCACCCTATAGTTAAAGTGCTGATAGATGGCTCACAATTAGAAGGTTGGGAGCTTAGAGCTGCATGGGATGACTTAAAGCTTGGGTTAAAACACGGTAACAATTTTAAAAAAGTGGCTGTTTACGGCAATAAAGAGTGGCAAGCAACCTTGGCCAAAGTAGCGGGCTGGTTTGTAGCAGGTAAAATAGCCTACTTTGAAAACGCCACCACAGCCATTGAGTGGCTAAAAGAGTAGTATTAATGTGTGGTAAGTATAAATAAAATAGCAGTAAAGTTATGTGTTTTTATTTTTTAACCTCGGCCCACTGGGCTTTTAGCCAGCGGCTTAGGGTAATAATATCGGTTTGTTTTGCTCGCGATTTTTTATATACAAAATAAAATTTACAGCCGGTTTCAACTCCATGCAATGGCAACTTAACTAAGTGGTTATCGTGCTGTGAGGCAATAAAAAACGCATCAATAAGCGTAATACCTAAATTATAACGCGCGGCTTCTGCGGCCAGTATAACGTGACTAAAGTGATTAACTCTTACGTTTTTAGGCAGCTCAAAGCCGCCGCTTTTACACCATTGCTGCCAGTCATTGGTGCTACGTTGCTCTGACTCATCATACTGCACCGACAACAGCGGGTGCTTCCATAATTCATTGGGCAGCGATTGATTTTTTAATTGCTGCCACATGCCTTTGCCACAAGCAGGGTAAAGCTTTTCTGCAAATAAAAATAAGCTGACAAACTCACCTTTAGGTGGCGTTGTGGTAATAAAACAATCGGCAACACGGTCGCTAAAATCCGCCTCATCTACAATCATATTTAAAGTTAAGTCGATATCTGGCGAGTCATGTTTAAAGCTTTCTAATCGCGGTATTAACCACTTTACAGCTAATGAGCTATAAAGTGCTAAACGAATATGCCCAGGCTCGCCGTAACGTATTTTTTGTGTGGCAGAGGCTAAACTGGTTAATGAATGACTCACTTCTTGATAGTAACGATTGCCCGCGTCGGTTAACGAAAAGCTACGACCACTGCGGTTAAATAGCGGCTCGTTTAAATATTGCTCTAGTAATTTAACCTGATGGCTCACGGCACTTTGCGTCACATTAAGGTGTTCAGCCGCTTTAGAAAAACTATTTAATCGCGCTACAGATTCAAAACACTGAACAGCACGTAATGGGGGTAATTTCATTATTAGTTAAACTCATACTAAAAGTATTTTAATCATTATACATAATTAAACGAATTGCTCTATGCTAGCGTTTTTAATTTGCGGGCACGGAGTAACAATGCAAAAAATATCGGTTGGCTTAGGCATGACATTACTTGTGGTGGGTAATATTATTGCGGTTTTTTCTGATGCTATAATCAAAACTTTACCAGCAGAAAGCCCCACGTTTCAGTTTGTATTTATGCGCCAACTTACCGCAGTATTAATTTTGCTCCCGTTTTGTTTGTCGGCGAATAAAAAACATTTATTTGCCGGTTTAAAATGGCATGCGGTACGCGGACATGTATGGTTATTTGGTATTATATTTATGGTGTTTGCGCTAAAAGCTTTACCGCTTGCAACCGCTAACGCTATTTTTTATGCAGCGCCTTTATTAATGCTGCCTTTAGCAGTAATGATATTTCGTGAACAGCTAACAAAAAGCAGCATAGCTGTGGCTGTTATTGGCTTTATAGGGGTACTTATTGTTATTCAGCCTACCGACATTAATTGGGCGGCTATATTTGCACTTGTAGTCGCAATTACACTGGCAATAAATAATGTACTAATACGAAAGTTACCTAAACACCATAGTATTATGCAAACTTTGTTACTTACCAATTTAGTAGGTATGCCTGTGGGATTAGGTTTGGCGCTGTGGGAAAACGAGCCATGGCATTGGGCCGCACTTATTACTGCGTTTGGCTCTACACTGTTTATTTTAATTTATGCGGGAATTTGCGTGTATGTTTATAGCAAAATCGAATCGAGCCAAGTTGCTAGCGCTGAATATAGTGGCTTAGTGGCGGCTGTCGTTGTTGGGTTATTTTGGTTTGGCGAAGTACCTACACTTGGCTTAATAATTGGCGCATCGTTAATTATTTTACCCTTAGTATGGTTGGCTAACGTACAAAAAAACAAACAGCGATTGGTTAAACGTCAACTCACAAAATAAACTACTGCGCGTGGTGTGCACTGCGCAGTAGTAAAAAGTCGTTTAAGCCAAATAAACAAATGTAAGTTAATTTTCGCTTATATTACTTTTGTAAACCAAACGGGTCGTCAATACTGTGGCTAGGCTCGGTAAACCATTTTGAACCACTGTCGGTCATATAAAAATGATCTTCTAAGCGCACCCCAAATTCATCCGGTATAACCAGCATTGGCTCGTTACTAAAACACATGCCAGCGGCTAGTGGCGTTTTATTACCGCCTACCAAATAAGGCCATTCGTGAATATCTAAACCAATGCCGTGGCCTGTACGGTGCGGGCAACCAGGTGTTTGATAATCAGGGCCTAAACCTTGCTCAGCTAAGTAGCTGCGCGCAGCTGTATCTACGTCTTCACATGGCACGCCAATTTTTGCTGCATTGAAAGCTGCAATTTGTGCTGCTTTTTCATTATTCCAAAATTGACGTTGGCGATCAGTTGCTTCACCAAACACATAAGTGCGGGTAATATCAGATAAGTAATCATGTACTTTACAGCCAGTATCAATAAGTACCATGTCGCCTTTTTTAAGGATTTGCGGATCTTTTACCCCATGCGGAAATGACGTTGCAAGCCCAAATAACACGATACAAAAGTAGTTACCCGGCGCGCCTACTTTTTGATGCGCTAGCTTTATAAACTCTTCAACTTCAGTGGTACTAATACCCTCGTGCAGCATGCTTGCCGTAGCTTGGTGAACCACTAAGGTCATATCCATAGCGCGTTGCATTAACGCCAGCTCATTGGCTGATTTATGCATTCTACAATGTGCTGTAACAGGTTGAGCATTCACTAAATTTAAGCCCGTTTGCGCTTTATTAATACCATCAAAAATAAAGAACTGCGCGCTTTCGTCAATACCAATAGTGCCATTAGCCGCAATACCCATTTCCGTTAATATATTAACAAATAACTGATATGGGTTTTGATGCTCTTGCCAACCACGGATTGGCCCGTCAATTACTTTAAAACCATTGAGTGAGCCAATTTCAAAATAAGGAGCTATGTATTGCACTTCACCTTTAGCAGGCAAAATTGCGCCAACTAAACGCTCACTTGCATACCAACGCATACCGGTAAAATAAGCCAGGTTAGTACCTGCATTTAAATAAATGGCATCAATGCCATTGTTTTGCATATACGTTTGCGCTTTGGCTATACGAGATAAATATTCTGCCGGTTGAATAGGGGTTAAATCGCTGGTCATATTGCTTAAGCTAGCGAGTGCTTGTTCTTTGGTTTGGGTGCCAATACCAATTGTGGTCATAATGATCTCCTCTTTTATGCGGCTATTGTGCTTGTGCGGCAGGTTAACTGCAAGTTGCTTGCGGTAAAACTTTGTAATCTGAGCATGTATTTAATAAAGCCAATGCGCTATATTAATCTAAGTGCTAGGCAGTTTGATTGCTGCGTATGTTGTTTAGTAAACTATAAAAATAAAAACAAAGGTGGGTGTATGGCTCTGTTGTGGTTGGGGGTTTTATTTATAATAATTGGCACTTTGCCATTTGTACGCTGGTTAAAATGTAAAGTAAGTAAACGCCACTGGCGGGTTTGTGTTGTAGAACAAATAACTGCCGTGGCAAATAATCAAATAACAGCACCCGAAATGTTGCATCAGCCAACTATGCTAGTGAGTTTTCATTTTGATGGGCAGGTGCACAGTGTATTAGTGGAATATCGTGAAAAAATGTTTACCCGTTTTAAACAAGGTAAAACCTGCACACTGTTAGTTGACAAAAATAACCCGCAGCAGGTTTATAATAACGCAATACTTTGGCAAAGCTACGGGTTAGTATGGTTATTAGCCGGTATTAGTTTATGTGCTTTTAGTTATTTTAGTTTAATTTAGCTTGATTTAAATCCCCTCGTTATCCCTTAATAGCGTTTAAGTGCAGCGCTTTTGAGGGAGCTTACCATGCGTTTTATACTCTGTTTACTCTTCTTTTATCTCATCCTAACACTCGTTTTACAGCTACCAGATTAATTTTACAGTTGCGCAGATGATCAAAAAACTCGTCATTGGTTTAATTATTGCGCGGTGGTTTTTCACGCTGAAATGTAAGTAAGTGGGCTCATTGTTTCCTCTGTGTTTTTGTTATGTTTACTTTATGTTTGCCCTTGTTAATCAATGGTTTGTGACCCCTGTAAAATCTTATACTATCGTTGTTTGCTATATTGAATAACCTCCAGTGGTTGGATAAAATCCTTTTCAAATTGGTTATTACTGATCACAGCTCATTTACTACGAGTTATCGTAGCTGATCATTATTAGCGCCAAAACAGTTAGCTTAAAGTTAACAGCTATATGCCTTTAATTTTTACTGACACAAAATTAACTCAAAACTCTACTTTTAAAAGTGACTCACTTAGTATTTGTAGCTAGCAACCAGCACTGCTTAGCTAAATTACGGCTGCATTTAATAAAATGGCGCTGCAAATGCATTTAATGTAACCCCACAACGACTATGGTAAACATGAAATATAACAAACGAATTAAGTCCTCTTTATCACTACTTTCAATATTATGCGCCGCTACAATGAGTGTTCACGCAGCAGAGCGCCCCGCTGGTTTATCGGATGAGGATATTGCATACGTTAAACAGCTAATTAATAATGAAATGCAAGCGCAGGATGACGCTAAAGCTAAGCAAGAGTTAGATAATGGGTTTGAGTTTAATGGCTATTTTCGCTCAGGTACAAATACCATTCTAGGGAGTGGCAGTAAAAACAATGGCTCTTGTTATTCACTTAACTACCCTAAAAATGACGGGGTTTATTATCGCTTAGGTAACGAATGCAGAGACTACAGCGAGTTTCAGCTGAGTAAAAAACAGCAGCTAAATGGGGTTAACTTTAAAGCCGTATTTATGATGGACTTTGCCGGGGATTCAAGAGATCCAACCGCAACGGAGGAGTGGTCTAGACGCTCAAGGCAGCTTTACGTAGAAACAGACAACTTACTCGATAATGGTACGCTATGGATTGGCCGCAGATATTATTACGATAAGGCAGTTGGTAGCGTACATATATTAGATTACAAACATATGCAAAGCTCGGGTAACGGCGTGGGTGTATCTGACATTACGGTAAATGAAACCGATAAGCTGCATCTTGCTGCAATCACTTATGGTGGCGAGGGCGAACTTACAGGTAACAAAGCCACTGCTGATACTAACTATCAAAACTTTATGGCCGACGTACGCTATGAAATGGACGTAGGCGATGCGGGTAAAGTGGTATTTGCACTGCAAAACTTATTTGTAAATGATGCAATTGATGAAGCAGGGCTTACCGATGGCAGAACTTTTACAGTGCAATGGCAAAAGCAGTTAGGCAATGTTGATCAAAAAACAGTGATTCAATATGGTACCGGCGCCATGGCGCAAAACCCAGGCGCTGCCGGTACTGATGGCGGAAGCTTTGATTATGCCGCAGATAGCAGCTCAAGTGGCTTTCGTATTTTTAATAATGGCTTAGTTGATATTACCGAAAAATTTAAACTAGATTACATGGTAATGTACGAAAAATCATCTGATTATCACACCCTAAAAAGTGTTGGTGTGCGCCCGCATTATTCAATATCGCCGCATTGGAGTGTGCTTGGTGAAGTGGGTTATAACGCTTATCAAACTAAAACAAACGGCATTGAAAATGATGAGCAAACACTCATGAAATATGCGCTAGCATTACAAGCAACAGCCGACTCTACCGAATATTGGTCGCGTCCATCGTTACGCTTTTACCTAAGTAACTTTGATTGGAACAAGGCTGCTGGGCAAGAGTCTGGGTTAAGTGTTGCAGGCAAAGAGGGCGACGAAAGTGCCTTAGTTGCAGGCGCTCAGGTTGAAATTTGGTTTTAATACGCAGTATTAATGTGCAATAAAAAATACAATAAAATAAGTTTCGTAGGCGCATTTAGTGCCTACGAAACGTCAATTAACCTCGCTGTAAAATTAATCTAAACCACCACTTAATGACTTTTCTTGGCAATGCTTGCTGGTGGTACGCCATAGGCGTGTTTAAATAAGCGGCTAAAATGGCTAGGGCAATTAAAACCCAGCTCATAACACGCTTGGCTAACCGTGCGCCCCTGCAACAATTTACTATAGGCTTTTTTAAGCCTAAGTTGCTGCTGCCACAGTGCCGGGCTAGTACCAAAGGCCAACTTAAATTGTTGATAAAACTTGCTGCGACTCATGCAGGCAATTTTACACAGCCTCTCTATATCCAATGCTTCATTTAAGTGCTCTTCTATGTATTGCAAAGCATTATTTACCGGTGTTTTAAACTGCGAATTATTGCCGTTTTTTAGTAATAAATCTCGACTTTGCTGCTGTAGCAAACGGGTAATAAGCTCGTTTAACGATAAGTCGATTAAATAACCTCGCTGCTCGTCGGGCTCACTAAATAAATGCACCATACGCGCTAAAAGTTGTTGGGTTTGGCTATTGTGCTGGCTATGTACCAGCTGCGGTGTATAGGCAAATAAGTCATCGCTGGCAAAGCGTTGCTCAATATTGAGTGCATTAGCCACCTGCGTTATTTTGTCTGTGCTTATTTCAATAGCAAGGCAGGTAGTAGGCGCGCTTAAAGATGCTTGTTCAAAGTCAATTAATACCCCTTGCTCTGGTGCTAATACAAAGGATTCGTGAGGTAAAAATGCCTTATGGTATTGGCAGCTCTCTACATGCATTACCTTTTTACCACTAAGCATGGCGCAAAAAAGTAATTCTTTTGAATGCAAAGCTACTTTTTGTGCATTTTGATAAGTATCGTAAATACTTAGCTCGCTATTATCGGCAGCAAAGGTCACTTTATTTTCAATTAGCACCTTTAATTGCTGGCGTTGCTTATTTAATTGCGGAGTATGCATTTTAATCCCTTTTAAATCTGGACTCATAGACAACTTTTGTGGACAGCAATACATGCTTTTAAGTGTTTGATAGTTTAATGTCAATCAATGCTGATTAATTATAAAACAGCACTTGATTAAATATAAAGCAAAAAGACTTATTTAATAGCTCGACTTTTAGCTAATAACAACAAGAGAGTATCACTATGATTTATGCAAATCCAGGCGAAAAAGATGCACTAATTACCTTTAAAGCGCAATACGAAAACTACATTGGAGGAGAATGGGTAAAGCCAGTAAACGGCCAGTACTTTGAAAATATTAGCCCTGTAAACGGTAAAGTATTTTGTA
This sequence comes from Pseudoalteromonas nigrifaciens, assembly GCF_002221505.1. Classification (NCBI taxonomy): domain Bacteria; kingdom Pseudomonadati; phylum Pseudomonadota; class Gammaproteobacteria; order Alteromonadales; family Pseudoalteromonadaceae; genus Pseudoalteromonas; species Pseudoalteromonas nigrifaciens. The sequence goes on from NZ_CP011037.1 coordinate 294,469, forward strand.
AAGTAGCGCGCTCCGATAAAGACGACATTGAACTTGCGCTCGACAAAGCCCACGCAGTAAAAGCGCAGTGGGGTACTACATCGGTTACCGATCGTAGTAACGTATTACTAAAAATAGCCGACCGTATTGAACAAAATTTAGAGTTACTTGCAGTTGCCGAAACGTGGGATAACGGCAAAGCAATTCGCGAAACACTCGCGGCCGATATTCCACTAGCCGCCGATCACTTTCGTTATTTTGCAGGTTGCCTGCGCTCACAAGAGGGCGGTATTAGTGAAATTGATGAAACTACCGTTGCCTATCATTTTAATGAACCGTTAGGTGTAGTTGGGCAAATAATTCCGTGGAACTTCCCAATACTAATGGCAGCGTGGAAGCTAGCCCCAGCCTTAGCTGCGGGTAACTGTGTAATACTAAAACCAGCAGAGCAAACCCCTGCCTCTATTTTAGTGCTGATGGAAGTGATTGGCGACTTACTGCCAGCGGGCGTACTCAACGTAGTTAATGGCTTTGGTAAAGAAGCAGGTGAAGCCCTGGCTACCAACACCCGTATTGCTAAAATCGCCTTTACGGGGTCTACCCCAGTGGGTTCACATATTTTAAAATGCGCCGCCGAAAACATAATTCCATCAACGGTAGAGCTAGGTGGTAAGTCACCCAATATTTTCTTTAGCGATGTAATGGACAAAGACGACGCTTTTTTATCTAAAGCAATAGAGGGCGCAATACTGGCCTACTTTAACCAAGGTGAAGTATGTACTTGCCCATCGCGACTATTTATTCAAGAAGATATTTACGAGCAATTTATTGAACGCATTTTACAGCGCACTGCACAAATTAAACGTGGTAACCCGCTAGATACCGAAACCATGGTAGGTGCGCAGGCGTCTAAAGCGCAATTTGATAAAATATTAAGCTACATCGAAATAGGTAAAAAAGAAGGCGCCGAAGTACTTACTGGTGGCAACGTAGAGCAGTTAAGCGATGATCTTAACGGCGGATATTACATTCAGCCTACGCTATTAAAAGGCACCAACGACATGCGGGTATTCCAAGAAGAGATTTTTGGCCCGGTTATTTCAATGTCGACCTTTAAAGACGAAGCCGAAGCGTTGGCACTTGCCAATAGCTCTGAATTTGGTTTAGGCGCCGGTGTATGGAGCCGCAACATGAACCAAGCGTATCGTATGGGGCGTAAAATTGAGGCAGGCCGTGTATGGACTAACTGTTACCACATGTATCCGGCTCATGCCGCGTTTGGCGGCTATAAAAAATCAGGTATTGGTCGCGAAAACCACAAACTCGCACTGGGTCACTACCAACAAACTAAAAACCTATTAGTAAGCTACAGCGAAGATCCGCTCGGCTTCTTTTAATTTTAAGTACAAAGTTTAAATAAACAACCGTTAAGTAATGACAGCGCTGCATATTTGCAGCGCTTTTTTGTATATTGGCTAAATTAATTTAAAATGACTCAACCGCGTTATCGCTCTTAGCATCAATCGTGTTTTTGCACACTTTTCATTATATGTGTTCTTTTTTCCGTGTTAAAAAAGGGTGTTTCATACAAGCTAAATTTTATAATTAATAACAGTATAAATTGGCAGTGGTTGCGGTTTTGTCGGATAACATTATTAAAAGTCGTTTTGGGGCATTTTAACAAAGGCAATTTTATAACATACGTAACTACCTGTTTACATTAGAGTTGTTTGGTGGAATTATTAAGCTATGTAATATATGCCGTTTTGGGGTGTTATAAACCCCCATAGTGGTGTTCAATAAGCTGTTATGCGTAATCGAGACAAATAAGTATGGCGAATAATTGGAATATTCCAGCCTGTCTTGAACAGGAAGTGAGGGAACGAGATACAGCCTGTGTGTATTGTGGCAATGAGTTCTTGTCTCATAAAGTATCAGCTAAAGCGTCGGCAAGTTGGGAGCACATTATTAATGACGCTTCCATCATTACACGAGAAAATATTGCGTTGTGTTGTCGAGGTTGTAATGCAAGTAAGGGCCAAAAAACATTATCAGATTGGCTGGAATCAAAGTATTGTAAAGAGCGCGGCATTTCACCAGACTCAGTCGCACCAATAATTAAACAAGCAATCTCTAATGGCCAGTAATCGCATACAAGACAATAAAGCGGGACTAAAAACAGTTTGCTCGGTTCCGCTTCGCTACACGTTTTAGCAAACTATTTTTAGCCTCTTATTGGAGCGTTAGTTGCTAGTGAGATATTTGAGACTATATGATAAATCCTTGGGTTAGGTATGACGATGTTGAAGAAAAAAGAGATGGATATTACGTCTCGTATAGCCCTGTCTTTACCGATCAAGAATTTGCGATAGTAAAGGTCTATATTTATGACTCAAATCTCTCGAGTAAGATCAAAAATATTGCAGAGTCAGAGTTAAAATATTGGACTTTGAAATACCCGACTCCCATCATGTTAATGATCGATAATAAAACGGATGAAGAGTGGCGTACGAAAGATAAATTAGGTCATAATTTTTTGCTTGGCTATCCAAAGCTTGAAAAAGTAATCTTACATTGGGATAAGTACCCTGAAAGTGAAGAACCGGATATAGATCTTTCAAAAGAGAGCTTAGCTAAGATTTACTCAGGGTTAAATTTTTCCACATACGAAGAGGTTGTAGCTAAACAGAAAACAGAGGCTAAAGGCAGAAAGCTGCTGTTACTCATTTTAACATTATGGGTTTGTGTTATACCTGCATTAATAGCATTTCTTGGTTGGTCTAATCCTATTGTTTCATTATTAGCGCTTGCATACAGTTGGTATGTCGCATTTAGTAAAGGGCTAGAACTTTGGGGTCGTAAGAAAAAATCAGAAAAAGAATTAGCTAAAGACAAAGAGGAATTAGCTAAAAATCATCACCACTATCATTGTCAGCTTAACCCAGAAGCGTTTCTTAGGTTAAAAAATGAAAATTTCAAAAAAGAACGCTTGGAAAAAGAAAAACTTAAAATCGACAGTATGCGCAACTAACAACACGCCCTGAGGTGGACAGCAAGCACTAAAGCTCACTTTCCACCGCAAATTTTAACAGCGGTGATCCCTTACTTTTCAATGCGATTAAGTAAGTTGATTCATCGTAGGGCGTATGTGTTTTCCAGCACCTAAATAGTATTTTTATCCACTTAAATGCTAATGATCTGATGATGGTACTATGGGGTTTTCTGTAGGTTTCTTGCTGCCGATAATAAGCTTTTCCCAAAATGAATAACGAATAGAAAATCCCGCCCATTCTACAAATGTTTGCCTTAAAAATTTAGAAATTAAACAGACGCCTTAAAGTTTTAACCTGGCGTATTCATGGAGTATTTTATTTAAACCAACCTACATCAAAGGGCTTTTAAGTAGATTGGTATTGTGTAAAGTGCAATATAGTTGTTTTTACTTGTTTTTAAACGGCATGATGAGTAACCCCCACAGCGAGGCATTTTGCTTTGCAGTTGGGTATTCAACCAAACCTATATCTATTTCTGCGTCGACTTTTTTGGCCTCACTTTTATAGCTGCCAAAAAGTTTGTCCCACCAAATTACACTAAAGCCATAGTTTGAATTTGTTTCACTCACTACTTTACTGTGGTGAATGCGGTGCAGTATTTGCGTCATTAATATAAGGCGTAGTGGCTTTTCAATGGCGTTTGGTAGGCGTATGTTTGCATGGTTAAACAAGGCGAGTGCATTTAACGCGATTTCAAATATAAGTACGGCAATGGCGGGTACGCCAAGTGCAGTAACTGCAATAAGTTTTATAAGTATACTAAGCACAATTTCGATAGGGTGAAAGCGCAGGCCGGTACTGGTATCTACATGCGCATCGGCGTGGTGTACGCGGTGCAAACGCCATAATAGTGGCACTTTATGAAACAATCTGTGCTGCCAATAAATGAGTATATCGAGCAGTACAAGGCTTAGCACTATGGTTACTATGCTAGGTATGGCTAGTTGGTTAAATAAGCCAATGCTGTGCTCATGATTGTAAAGTGCTACTGCGGTTAAACCAAGTGGTACAACTAAGCGCGCAATGATAGATGAGGCAAACACTAAGCCAAAATTTGCAAACCAGCGAGTGCTGCTTTTAATGGGCGATTGCCTTGCGGGTTGTCGCCATTCAAGCAGCATCATTATGACTAAAATGCTAAAAAAGCAACCGAGTCGCCACCAAACTTCGTTAGTCATTATTATTTATAACCTCATTGGCTTCTTGCTGTTTAAGTGTGTGGTAGCCGCCATGTATACGGGTAAATATGGTAATGGCGCAGGCAAAAGCAAATATACCAGCGAGGAGGGCAAAGTGCTGCGGCCAAATACAAAAGGCTATAAATAGCGCTATTGTTTCTGTGCCTTCGGTTAAGCCATTTAGGTAGTAAAAGCTTTTGTATTTAAATTGCGGTTTTTCGAGCTTAAACTTTTCAGCGGCTATGGCAAAGGCTAAAAAGCTTGAACCCGTGCCAATAAATGCAGCGAGTAATATAGCGCCTGCAATGGCGTTTTGTTCGGGGTTTGCCAAAATAAAGCCAAGCGGAATGGCCGCGTAAAACAAAAAGTCGAGTGTAATATCTAAAAAGCCGCCGGCGCTTGAGCTTAAATTAGCATGGCGTGCTAGTGCGCCGTCAAGCCCATCTAAAATGCGATTTAAAACAATGGCAGCTAATGCGCCGTACCACATTTCAAAAGCAAGTAATGGCACTGCGAGCAAGCCAATTAAAAAGCCAAATACCGTTAGCTGATCGGGTGTTATGCCGCGCTTATGTATCAGCATTACCACAGGCTTTAACAGTGGCTTTATTACAGGGGTGATAAATTTATCTAACATAGGGAGCCTTGTGCGCTTAAAGTACAGTATTTAAGGTGAAAAGTTTACCGTTTGCAGCGTCGTAATCGCTATGATCGTGCGTTACCATAATGGCAGGCAGTTTATGTTGGCGTATTTGGCTAAACACCAATTCACGAGTATCAACGCGCAGTTGCGTGTCGAGCTTACTAAAAGGCTCATCGAGTAAAATAGCTTTTGGCTCACTTAATAACAGTCGTAATAGCGCAACGCGTGCTTGTTGACCGCCGGACAAGCTATCGGGATGGCGATTGGCCATTCCTTTTAAACCAACTTGCTCAAGTGCGTGTGCTATTTTGTCAATGCGTTGTTTTTTATCCCCTTTGGGCATAGCAAAAGCAATATTACCCGCCACACTTAAGTGCGAAAACAATAAAGCGTCTTGATACAGTACGCCAATATGGCGTAAATGCGTGGGTAAATCATTTATATTTTTACCGTTAAGCCACACCTCTCCACTGGCTTTAAAACCACTGGGTAAAGTACCTGTAAGCCAATTTAATAAGCTTGATTTACCGCTGCCCGATGGGCCCATAATCGTTAGAATTTCACCACCATTAACTTGCTCGTTTAAGCTAAGTAGTCGCTCATTTTGGCGATAAAGCTGACAATTTTTAATCTGTAAAGATGACTGCATTAAAAAACCTTTAACTCAATACTGTTTACTGTGGGAGCTTTACACTCGTGCGCTTTTAAAAAAGTACTTAGGTAAACCCCATGCCAGTATAAATCCAATAAGCGGGAGTGCCATTTGCATAATAGCGTATACGGCACTGGTGCGCCTACTTGCGCCATTTGCCAGGGTAACTGCTTCGGTTGTTATGGTGGCTATACGCCCGCCACCGGCTAAAAGTGTTGGTAAATATTGGCCAAAACTGATCGCTAACCCCAATGCGGCTGCAATTAAAATAGGTGCAAATAGTTGCGGTAATTTTACTTTAAAAAACACTTTGCAAGGCGCTGCACCCAAACTTGCTGCAACGCGCGCAAAGCGAGAGTCTAACCGCCTATAACTGCTCGCGAGTGACAAAAATACGTAAGGCAAAACAAACAGTAAATGGGTAAACACCACATTAAAAAATGCGGCTTGGTTATTTACCCATTGTTGTATCCATACTAGGCCAAACAAAAAGGCAATACTGGGTACTAATAGCGGTAAGTAAATAATTAAACTGGTAAAGCGAGAGATGGGTTTGTCGCTTAACTGCTCCGACTCTAAACACAATAAAGTAACCGTAATGGCAAATACCGTTGTGACTAAACCAATAGCTAGGGTATTAAAAAGCGGGTTGCTCATTTGCATTAATGCACTGTTAAAATGCAGTAGTGTAAATTGCTCAGGGAGTGCATCGGGAAAGCGCCAAAAGCCGGCAACCGACCACAAAATAAGGGCAATTAGCGACAGTAAAATAAAACCGATCACTAAAGCTGTGAGTATTATCGTTAGTTTTTGCCAATAAAACCCGCCGTATTCGCGCACCCCGTTAGTGAGTGAGTCGCTAAACAATACCTTTATCGCTTTTTCGCCGCCAAGCCAAAGCGCAAGTAACCCGCCCGTGAGTGCCAGTTGTAGCAAAGCACCGGCTGAGGCTTTAATGCGTAAGTTTAAATCGACATCGTTAAACCAATGCATAATAGCTACCGCTAATGTTGGCGGTGTATTTGGGCCTAAAATAAGTGGCATTTCTACACTGGCGCTGGCATAAGCGAGCACAGCTAAAATAGGTAAACGCAGCATTGGATAAAGGCTAGGAAGTATTACTTTAAAAAAGGCGGTCATGGGGCAGTAACCCAAGTTAAGCGCAACTTTATGTTGCTGGCGTAATTTTTTGCCAAGCTCAGGCTGCGCCAGTACGCCCAGTGCCATTAATAACAAAAATGGCAGTTCTTTAAGCGTTAACCCTAAAATTATACTAATGCCGAATGAGTCATGCGGAAATAGGCCGTTTGGTGCAAGTTCCCACCCGCTTAACCAAGGCGATATAATTCGTGAAATCATGCCTGAAGGGGCAATTAAAAAACCTACCGCAATAGCCGCTGCAGCGTTTGGTATAACTAAAATAGGGCTCAGTAAACGCTGAATGCGGTTAAGCCAAGGGCTGTTAAAAAAAGCGGCTAAAATCATCAAAGTAATAATAAAAGCAAGTAAGGTACTTATTAAACCGGTGCCAATACTTAGCATAGCCATATTTACTAGGCCGGGTGTTTGCCAAAGCATGGTAAAGCCTTGCAAGCCAAATGTAGTTTGATCAAGTGCAGGGGCATAACCAAAGGCGGGTAGTAACACACTAATTAAGCCGCCAAGTACGGGTAAAATAAGTAAAACGAGTAAAAAGCGTGGGCTCAATTTTACTATTTTACTAAACATATCATAGCTTTTACGGGCGTGAGGCCCATGGCTTGTCGCCACTTTATTGCTAATAACACTCATTGGCTTACCCCATAGCGAGTTTGCCAGCCTTGCATTATGGCGTTAACCCAGCTTGGATGAGGTTCGCTCAATGTGCGCTTAATACTGTTAAAAGGCAGTGCACTTGGATGCGGTTTAGCTGTTTTAAACAAAGCTTGTTGCTCAGGCGTTAGCCTTGATTGAATAAGTACGCTTTTATCGCCCCATATATGCGCTTTTTGCTTTTGGGCTTGTGCCTCAGGGCTTAATAAAAAGTTAGCGACTAATTGCGCGCTTTGCGGGTGGCTTGCATTATAAGGAATTGCCACAAAGTGAGTATTACTTAAACTGCCATCAGCCATTGCATAGCTGCGAATGCTTTTTGGTAAATCGAAGCGTTTAACTGCTGCGGGCACTTCGGGTGCTGAAAAGGTAAAGGCAATACTTAGCTCGGTATCGTCTACTAAACGGCGCATTTGCGCGCCACTTTGCATAAAGTGAGTGCCACCACGCCAAAGCGTAGGGTGTAGCTTATTTAAAAAGTCCCACAGTGGGGTTAACACTTGTGCTGTGTTGTTAGCGGTAGCCGCTTGGTTTAACTGCGCTTTAATGCTTTCACTACTTTGCTGATGCAGTATTACTAAGGCGTATTTTAAAAAGCTCATCCCTAAAAAATCAGGCGGCTTTGGGTAGCTAAAACGCCCCGGGTTTTGTGCGCTCCAGTTTAATAATTCGTTTAATGTAGTAGGGAGTTTGTTGTTTGCCTGTTTATTTATTGCAATGCTGTCGTAATAAAAGGTGAGCGATGCTTGCCCCCACGGTGCTTCCATACCGTTTGTGGGTATGCCAAAGTCAAAATTAACTGCAGGGTTATTAGCGGGATCTGTGTATGCAAAATGTGGCAGTTTATTTGCCCACTGTTTTAACAACAATGCGTGCTCGCTCATGGTGGCAAAGTTAGCGCCGTTTATCCATACCAGATCAACACTGCCTTGGTCATTATTATGTGCTGATTTTTCGGCCAACACTCGGCTTACTGCTTCGCTGGTGTCGCTGAGCTTTACATGCACTAAGTTAATATTATATTTAGTTTTAACTTGCTGGGCAGCCCATTGAATATAGGCATTTATTTGCGCGTCGCCGCCCCAGGCATAAAAGTACACGCTTTGGTTATTACCAAGCGTTTCAATATTTTCCCAGCGAGTGAGTAGTTCTTTACTCATATTATGAGGGCTGTTATTAGCAAAAGTACTTAAGCTTGTTATTAGGCAAACGCAAAACGCGACACAGTAAACACTGTAACGCGTAGCTGTTTGCCAAAACTTACTGGCGTGCATTTAAATCCCAGTTGTAGTCTAAAAATTTTACTTTCATGTCATTATTTCTAAGCGCTTTTTGCTGAGCGGGTACTAGTTTAAGTGCATCGCTATATTGCAGTAAAAACTGCTGTAGCGTCTCTGCACCTCTAAAACCTTTTTCAAAGTCATCGCCGTACCATTTAAATATAGAGGAGATATTTAGCGTATTTTCCTGCGCAAAATTACGTGTTGTATCAGATAAAAAACGCACCGTTTGCTGTTGCAATTGGCTCTCTAGTTCAGTAGCTGTGAATGCCTCCCCGCGCAGCGCAGGGCAACCAATACTTGCACAATTTACAGCAAAATGAATACGTGGGTCGTTATATTTACCGCTGCCACGAATTAAACCGTGCTCTATGTCATCAAGGCTGCGAGTTTTACCAAGTAGTGGCACAAACGCTTTACTCCACGGTGAGCTAAAAAAGCTGCCTAAATCTTTTATTGATTTAAGGTTTTGGGGCTCTTTACTGCCAAGGTTTGAAACGATGAGCTCTACGGTAAATGCATTATACGCATTAATTAAAAACGCCAGTTGCTTAGGCTTTTCCCACGCGTCAAACTCGTTTTGTGTTACAGCACTTAACGAATCTAAATACGTTTTTAGCTGAGTATGATCACCTTGTATTGCAGCGTAATCAACCTCTGTGCTGTGATTATGGTTAATAGCGACAACATGTTTATTTAGCAATGCATTCCAGCTATCGTGCAGGTTATTAGTCGTACTTTGCGCTTGGCTTGAAAGCGACGTTATAAGCGCCGTCGCAAGTAATGTCGCACTTAATAATAAAGGCTTTAATGTTGTGTTAAACATATTAGCCTCGACGCCACGTATGATATTTTTCGAGCAGGTTAAGTACTTTTTCAGGTGCATGGGCGCGTTTCCACTCGCCTGCAGCGTATTTGTTGCCTTCAGCCCAAGTAGGGTAGCTGTGTATAGTGCCCAGTATTTTATTAAGGCCTAAACCGTGTTTCATGGCCAGTACAAATTCAGCAATTAAATCACCCGCGTGTTCAGAGACCACAGTTACACCGAGTATTTTGTCTTTGCCTTTAGGGGTAATTACTTTAATAAAGCCTTTTGTGGCGCTGTCGGTAATTGCGCGGTCTAGCTCTTCAAACTCAAAACGAGTGATTTCAAAATCGATACCTTTATCAATTGCATCTTGCTCGTTTAAACCCACACGTGCCACTTCTGGGTCAATAAAGGTGGTCCATGGAATAACGCGGTAATCTACTTTAAACTTTTTAAGGTTACCAAATAAGCCGTTTACTGCTGCGTACCAACCCTGATGAGCGGCTACGTGCGTAAACTGGTACGGGCCAACAATATCGCCAGCGGCAAAAATATTAGGGTATAGCGTTTCTAGGTATTCGTTAGTGACTATTGTACGGTTTGTTTCTATGCCTAGCGCTTCAAGGCCGTAACCTTTAAGGCGGGCACTGCGGCCAACAGCGCATAGCAGTTCGTCGTATTCAATAGCAATTTCTTCATTATTGCCTTCGTTAAGGCGTTTAACAATAATGTACTTTTTACCGTCGCGCGCTTCACAGCGTAATGCCTGATGCGAGGTTAAAATGTTAACGCCGCTTTCGCTCAATGCTTCATGAGCAAAGGTAGATACTTCAACGTCTTCTTTGATCATGATGCGCTCCGCCATTTCAATTTGCGTAACGCTTGAACCTAAACGGGCAAAGCTTTGTGCTAATTCGCTACCAATTGGGCCACCACCAAGTACTACAAGCTTTTTAGGTGCTTCGTCAAGCGCTGCAAATTTATCCCACAAGGTATCGCTTGTTACATAACCAGTTTCTTCTATACCGGGTAGTGGCGGTACAAATGGGCGTGCGCCAGTGGCAATTACAATAGTACGTGCCGTTAATGTTTGTGTGCCGCCATCGTTGAGTTTAATTTCTACCGTCCACGGGTCAATTAATTTACCGTAACCTTTTACTACGTCTACGCCTAAATTAGTGTAGCGCTCTACGCTGTCGTGTGGTGCTATATCGGCAATTACTTTATGAACACGGGCCATTACTTTTTTAAACGAAAACTGCGGTGTCATGTTTTCTAGGCCGTAGTGTTCACCGTGGCGAATTTGCTCTGCAATTTTAGCGCTTTTAATTATCGCTTTACTGGGAACACAGCCGTAGTTTAAACAGTCGCCGCCCATTTCGCCCGCTTCAATAAGGGTTACTTTTGCTTTAACAGCAGCGGCAATATAGCTTGTTACCAAACCACCAGCACCCGCGCCAATAACAATCATGTTACGGTCGAAACTTTTAGGTTTAGTATAGTTTTTGTATACACGACGTTTTTTAAACACGTTTAAGATCCCTTTAGCAATAAATGGGAATACGCCCAATAAAGCGAATGATAAAATTAAGTCCAACGATAAAATGCCCGATAAACTCTCTATTTGAGCAAGCTGCGTACCGGCATTAACAAATACAAATGTACCGGCTAGCATACCCACTTGGCTTACCCAGTAAAAAGTCCATGACTTGATGGCTGTTACGCCCATTAACAAGTTGATTAAAAAGAACGGAAACACCGGCACTAAACGCAACGTAAATAAGTAAAAGCCGCCTTCTTTTTCAACGCCTGCATCAATGGCTGCTAAACGCTCAGGAAAGCGCTTTTTAATGGTATCGCGCAATAAGTAACGTGATACTAAAAAGGCCAGTGTGGCACCTATGGTTGATGCAAACGATGCAACCAATAAGCCTTCAACTAAGCCAAATAAAGCACCCGCTGCCAGTGTTAAAATAGCCGCGCCCGGTAAAGACAATGCAGTAACCACCACATACAATAAAAAGAATCCGCCAATGATTAATAGCGGAGATTGCGCTTTATATTGGCTAAACTGATCCATCGACCCTTTTAAGCCCTCAAGCGTAAGTAGTTGGTGCAAATCAAAATGAAAGAACAGGCTGATGGCGACCGCTGCAATCAATAACAAAAGTATTTTTTTAATCATGTTCTCTCTCTTTCAAACTTGCCTTTAAAAATTATGCGTAAGCGTCAGCTTGGCGTTTATTGGTAATTCAGGAAAAGCCAAGGTTGCACCAAAATAACCGCCTTCAAATACAGGGCGCCAATTTTTTTGATTGGTAACGTTGTTTACATCTAAGCGTAACTTGGTGCTAGGCGTAAAAGCATAGCTAGTATTTACGTTTAATGTGTACTGATCGCGAATATGTACGGTTGCCAAAAAGTCTAATGGGTAACTCTTTGTATATAGACCTGAAAAACCCGTTTGCCATTTCGAATTAATTGAATAATTTCCGTTAAAGCTAAAAGACTGCTCTGGAATGCCTTGAACTTGGCTACTTGAAGGCGCAAATGCGGTAAAACTAGGAGCGCCCACACTGGTGCCTGCAATAATATTAGGGCGTGAGTTGTCAAATGCATCGGCTACTTGGGCAGAATCTTGACTACTTGCAGAATTATCGTAGCGGGCGTCAATGTAGCTATAACCTGCGCTTAACCAGTACGGGTAGGCATCGTAAAATACTTGGCTTTCAAAACCTGTGGTGCGAATACCGGTATTACTGCCATCGCGGTTACGTAAACTACGGCGTTGGCTAAATATTGCGCCATCGGCGTACCAATCGCTATTGGTTGGTGCATATTTTAAACCAAACTCAACTAGGGTATTTTCGGTGGCAAAATTTTGCGCACTAATGGTATTGTCGCCGCCAAGTGTAGTGCCGCCAGCCATGCTATTTGATGTGGCTTCGTTGTAACTTGCTGCGCCATAAGTGGTGTAATCATCGCTTAGTCGGTAATTAAAACTTACTTGCCCTGAATGCAAAGTGTCGTTAATACTGTCGCTGGCGGCAATTTGCCCTACAGGTGCTATTGGGTCGTTTGCTTGTACGTCATAAAAATCAACGCGGTAGCCAACACTGGTATGAAACTTACTAGTCCAATCTGAATCTTGCTGAATAGCCACCCCTGTTTGCCATGAGCGTGAGTCTGTGGTGTCTGATAAGTTAAAGTCGCCACTGCCGTCGTTATTAATATCGTACTGACCACCCGGCGATACAAATACACCTGGGCGAAGTTCAACAAAGCGTGCTTGTTGTGCATCAGTTAAAGGAATGCGCCTATTTGAAAGTGGGCCAGTTAAATCTATGGGTAAGTCGGCTTCGGTGGTAAATTGGCTGTAACCTAATACGCGGTTATAACGTACATCAAAGGCAAAAATAGTTTGCTGGTTACTATTCCAAAGGTAGGTAAGCTCGGTACGGTTTTGCGCGGTATCGGCACCATCTATAATTTCAACAAAGCTGTTTTGTGCAATTTCATCACGTTGTAAATGCTGAAAGTAGGAAATGTTTTTAATTGACGCGTTACTAGAAAGCTCACGTTTATAAATACTGTGTAGTAAGTAAGTAGTGGCTTCGTTTAGATTATCAGGATCGGTCAGTACTGTACTACGGTCTATTTTAACTTGCCCGGTTGGCGAAATAATCGAACCCGCTAAAGGTACAGTGCTACCATTTGCTTGCACACCTTGGCCGGTAATATACAGTCCGTCATCTATTAACGCCTGAGTAGGGCGGTTAATACCGGCGTTATCGGTAAATTCAACTTGGTATAATTCAAAATTAAGATCCCAGCTGCTTTTATCATCAGGAAATACACGCAGGGCTGCAAATAAGCTGTCGCTTTTTGTGCCAGAGTAGTCGTAATAACTGCCGTTATCAATATGCTCTGCACTAACTCTAAAACCTACTTTGTCTTTTACTATGGGGGCGCTGTAGTCAACCAGTACACGATATTGATCCCATCGTCCTGCCGATAAGCTTGCTTTACCTTTACTTTCGTCTGTAGCGGCTTTTTTAGAGTGTAAGTTTACAAACCCACCATTGCGTTGGCTTGAGCCAAATAATACCGGTGGCGCACCTTTTACTACATCTATTTGTTCTAGAGCGTTGAACGATAACGGTACACCAAAGCCATTGTTGCCCGCTTGACGACGTGTACCATCTTGAAAAAGCTCACCTAATTGGCCGCGTATTGTGGGTAAACTTGGCGCGCCAAAACCACTGGCTGAATAGGTATTAGGGCTTACTGCAAGCACATCTTGTAACGTGGTAATGTTAAGCTGCTCTATTAGCTCGCTCGAAATAGGCGTTACCGAACGTGCTATGTCTTTTAGTGCTAAGTTGTCGCCAAATGGGCCATCTATGCTGGCATCTTTAACTGAAAGGCCTTGAGATTTAATAACTTGGCCAGCTACTTCAATGTGCTCTATGGTGTTATTGGTTGTTACTGTTGAGCTTTGGGCAGCTTGCGCCAGCAGTGGGGTATTTAATACGCTTGCTAACGATAGGGCTAAGTATTGGTATTTCAAGGGCTTTCTCTTTCTTGTTAATAGTTGATGATGATAAAGACCGAAAGGTGTAAAAATAACTTTCAGTAAAGTTTCGATTCTTTTTATTTTTTAGGGCATAACAAAACAGCTGCGTTTAAAGCGTGCTAATAAAATATTGCCGTTTCATTTGTAAAAAAATAGCAATAGAGTGACGATATTACACAGATTATAAATAATTGCTTTTAAACATATTTTTAAATTGTAGTCTACTTGCCAGCAGTTAACCTATTATATTTATTAGCTTTTATGTACAGCGTTTAAATACTTAAAATAAGCCGTGCTTTAACTGTTAATAAGCTAAGTAGGTAAGGGTAATTAAAAATAATTATGCTTTTTTGAAATAAAAACCAAGTTATACGGTCTTGGTAATTTAATAGTTTATTAATATTTTTATCGAATCCTTCCGAGAAAACCCATTGATCGACGCGAAGCGGCGTCGATGGGATGAATAGGAATAACTAGCCCTGATTTTTGAATGTATTTTCGAATTGTATCAGCAGAAGCATTTCCAACTGAGCAAACAAAATACCCGTCAGACCAAAAGGTTTTCTCAATCCAGAATTGCTTTTTCAACCACTTAAATCTCGACCATAGGCTTTGTGTCGTTGATTGTTTAATTCTACGAACATAACTCGCAACACAAATGGTCGGGGAAATCGTAAGCAATATGTGTATATGATCTTTGTCTACCTCGATCTCTTCAATATTAAATTCTGAGCGCTCTGCAATTTCAGAAATTTTTTGTTTTACAAATTCACCTAAGTTACCTTGTAGCAATTGCCTTCTATATTTCACAACTAAGATTAAATGTAACGCTATTAGATATTTGCAGTGTGATTTAGTTTCATATTCGTAAGCGCGCAATTAAACCCACATACCAATATTAATGCTACCTATGCATAATTTACTCAGCATATTAACCTGAGGTAATTATGAATAAACAGCAAAAAATAAAACACTGGCAAGGCATTTTTGAGCAGCAAAAATCGAGTGGTTTAGCCATCATTCAATTTTGTCGTGATAACAACATTAACGCATCGACTTTCTATGTTTGGCGTAAACGCCTTTCTGACGAAACGATAAGGGTTAAAAAGCAACAGGTGATCCCGTTTGTTATTCATGAGCAAGCCTTTACACACCCTTCAATCATTAAACTCACCACACCAAACGGCTATCAAATAGACTTCGAGTCGACATTAGCGCACCAAGCACTCGCCAAATTATTGAGCGTACTGTGACACCTTGCACCCACCAAGTTTACTTGGTCACGGGATTCACCGACATGCGAAAATCAATCAATGGGTTAAGTATTATTGTCAGCGATACCCTATCTCTCGATCCTTTAAGCCAAGCGTGGTTCGTTTTTTGTAATAAACAACGCGATAAATTAAAAATTTTGTTTTGGGATACCAATGGTTTTTGGCTTTATTATCGTCGCTTAGAGCAAGGACGATTTCAATGGCCAAATCATGCTCAAGCACACGTAGCCATGGGGATTGAACAACGGCAGTTACAATGGTTATTATCTGGCTTACCGGTAAATAATAAAACCCGCCACTCAACTTTATCAGGGTTATCAGTGATATAAATTAACCAGATCGTTTTTTTTACTTGAACGATCTTTCCCATGTGTCATGCTATTAAAATGCCAGACACTATTCTCATCACCGAACTACAAAATCAGCTTGCACTTATGCAGGCTAAGCTTGATGGCTTAGAAAAAGATAAAATTTCACTGCAAGAAGATAAGGTTGAAATGCAATCGCGGATTGACCACTTGCTTGCTGAGCTTAAGTTAAGTAAATCCCAAAAATACGGTAAAAAAAGTGAAAAAGCCCCACGGGGCACCTTCAATGAAGCGGAGCAGCATAAAACGACTGAGCCGCCTAAACACCATAAGAAAGGTAAACAAATACTGGCTGAGCACTTTGAACGAGAAGAAGTTGAGCACACCTTAACCGAGTTAACGTGTCAGTGTTGCGGTGAACAACTACATCAATGTGGTAGTGAAGACAGCGAGCAAGTGAAGATTATTCCGGCGAAAGTCAGTGTCATTAAGCACAAACAATTTAAATATGCTTGCAGACATTGCGAGCATGAACAATTGGCCAGTAAAATAATCACCGCGCCTAAACCCAAGCAGCCTATTCCTGGCAGCATTGCGAGTCCAGAAGCGTTATCGGCGGTTGTTACGGGCAAATACTGCGATGCCTTACCGCTTTATCGTTTCGTTGACATACTGGGCCGTGGCGGCCTTGAACTATCGCGCGGAACATTAGCTAATTGGTGTATTAAAGCGGGCCTGCTAATCAGCCCCTTAGTGGCAGCCATGCAACGTCACTTGCTTAGTGAGCATAGTTTATGTGCCGATGAAACCCGTACACAAGTGTTAGATGAAGGTGACAACCCTAGCAGCAATTCCTACATGTGGGTTTATCGCAGCAATGAGGTCAGCCGTGAGCCTGTCGTGATTTACGATTACCAAGCAGGTCGAAGTCGCGCTTGCGCAAAAGAATTTCTTGCCGGTTATCAAGGCTATTTACAGTGCGACGGTTACCGTGTTTATGACGGTATTGAAGGCATTACCCCTGTTGGTTGCTGGGCACACGCTAGACGCAAATATAACGATGCCTTAAAAGCAGAGTCGAAAAACAAAGGTCGAGCGCATAAAGCCATCAGCTTTATCAGCCAATTATATAAACTGGAAACCCACGCTAAAAACAAACAGTTATCTCCTCAAGCGCGGTATCAGTTACGACAAGAAAAAGCCTTACCCATATTAATGCACTTTAAAGCGTGGCTTGATGAAGCCGAAGGTAAAGTAACGGCGGGGAGTTATATTGGCAAAGCGATAAAATACACGCTTAATCAATGGCCGAAATTAATGCGGTATAGTGAAGATGGCGAACTAGGGATTGATAATAATATTACTGAGCGAGATATTCGGCCGTTTACCACTGGTAGAAAAAACTGGCTATTCTCAAAATCGGTTAATGGTGCTCAGGCCAGCGCGATACTTTATAGTATTGTGATGACCTGCCGTGCCAATGACATCAATCCTTATTACTACTTTGTGCATTTATTTAAAACGTTGCCGAATCGAGATGAGGGTGATGATGATTTTACCGACCTAATGCCGTGGAATGTGCAGCTAGACTTCGATTATAGCTAAGCGCACTGCTTAAATGCGCGCTTACTCATATTCTATCTTGACAACCCTTTCATATACAGTAGTCTATACAGTGTATGAAAAAGACGCTTAGATACAATTACAGACTGAATCCTACACCAGAACAAGAAGCTAAACTCATAGAGTTTGGCGCGACTGCGCGTGGTATTTGGAACTTATTACTGTCTGAAAATATGCGTCGATATGAGTTCGATAAAACATTCTTGTTCTACAATGATATGGCCTCGCTTCTTAAGGAAATAAAGCCTTTTGAAGAGTTTACGTGGATTAAGTCTTTTGACTCGGCAGCAGCTCAGCAAGTTGCTCGCGACTTAGAAACAGCGTTAAAGAACGCAATCTCGAAAGGCCGTTTGCAGCGCTTTCCAAAGCATAAAATCTCATACAAAAAGAAAAAACTTCATAACGATTCATTTCGAGCGGTAAACAATTCTAATTGCATCCGTATTGAAGATGGCACTATCAGTATTCCAAAAGTTGGTAAAGTGCCTATCATTTTACATCGCGAACTGGCTAGCAAAATCAAAACGGTAACTGTTCAGTTTCGCCACGGTAAATGGGAATGCAGTATTACTCAAGAAGTGGAGTGCAAAACAGCGCTTCGCGTTTTAAAAACAATCACAGGTTTTGACATTAACTCAAAGCAAACGGTAGTTGGCTCGAACGGCTACGTGGCCGACAATCCAAAGTTTTTAACGCAATCAAAAGCCAAATTAAATCAATTGCAACGTCAGCTTGCCCGCCGAAATAAAGGCTCAAATCGCTGGCACAAAACAAGACAACGCATCAATAAATTACACGGTAAGATCTCAAGGCAAAGGCTCGACTTTGCACACCAAATCTCACGACAGATAACCAATGAAAATGACATTTTAGTGTTTGAAGATTTAAACGTAAAAGCGATGCAAAAATTCAATGGCAGTATGGTAGCTGACAATGTGATGGCTCTGATAACTCAGCTTTCAAAATACAAGGCTGAGCTTGCAGGCAAGCTCTATCATGAAATTGGTCGATTTGAAAAATCGACTGGGATTTGTTCTGAATGCGGCCAGCACCATGTTTTAACATTGAACGATAGACATTTCATTTGTGTGGCTTGCGGAGTGCATCAAAATCGGGACCTTTCAGCGGCTAAAAGCATAGCGAACACAGGTGAGTTAGACTTAATAGCGGCTGGAATCGTCGCAAGGGTTAATCCCACTTCTCAGCGGAAAGCAGCTAATAAAATGAAAGTCTTCGAGCTATCGAAGTTTGCTGTTGGATCTGAGAAAAAAAGAAGCAGCCTAGCATTCATAAGCTAGACTGTAGAAGCCCATTGATCGACACGTAGTGGCGTCGGTGGGTAGTTCACTGTAATGATAATGTGGACGCTGGATAAATTTGTGAATCCGGCACATAGCGCCGGTATTTTTGAAAAGTTTTATGGCATTAGTGGGTCAACAGATATAGTGGCGTATGTGTTAGGTGCGCTGCAATTAGTTTTAGTCTTAGCATTTTTGGCGGGTATTAAAAAGCGACTTACTTACGGAATCATTTTTGTAATGCATGGCTTGTCTACACTTTCATCGTACAACCAGTACATAGATGGCTTTAACAACTTATTATTCTTTACTGCATGGCCAATGTGGGCTGCGTGTTTTGCGTTGTATTTACTGCGCGACCAAGACGTAAAATTTACTATAAAGTAATACATAAAAAATTGGTTATAAGCCGCTTGGCTTATAACCAAATAGTACACAAGGGAGTGTATCAAAGTTAAAGTTATAGCGTATAAAGTAGTTACTGCATGCAGTTAGTGCATTGCATCGTTGTAGTGCTCAGCTAAGCTTTCTTTTTGCCCTTCGGTTAGTGCTTTGCCGGCTAGTTGAAATACTTCGTGCTCTTCTTCATCTAAGTGATGATGCACTAAATGATGGAGTTTTTTAGCAGCAACCAACCACGCTGGTGAACTCCTATCGGTTTCTTCAAGTTGTTCAATTAATTCATCAATATCATGATGTTCTGCCACACTATGGCGGGCTTTTTCATGGGTTAGATCTTCAAACATCAGTGGGTTATAAAAATAACGCTCTTCAAACTTTGCATGTTGTTTTAGCTGTGTTTTTAGTTCAAGCATTAACTTTTGACGCTCATCTGTATCACCATGAGTTTGAATAAGCGCATCTACTAACTTACGCTGTATGTCATGATCGGCGCTTAGTGCTTCAAAAATATTCATTTTATTTCCTACTTTACTCATTGTTTAAATAATATGAAGCAAATATAAGGCCATTTTTAATACACTGTAATACAAGGGGTTTTGTTTTTATTACAAAGAGATTATTTGAGAGGTGTGTAAAAATTACTATGCACTGTATAAAGCTAACAACAAAAAGGGCTAATATTGCTACTAGCCCTGTAATAAAATAACTTACTTATTCATAACCGTATTTAGCTAGCTATTTATTTGCGTCTTTTATTGCTTTAAGTTTAGCTGCGTGGTCAATTTCAAACGCGGGCATGTCTTTATTGCCATCGATCAGGTAGTTATCCATCCAACGCATTAAACGTAAGCTGTAGTCGTACTGAGCTGCTACTTTACGGTTACCGTGGCCTTCGCCAGGGTAGTAAACTAAACGCACGTCTTTACCTTGCACTTTCATGTAACGGTATAGCTCCATTGATTGCGCTGGGTGTACACGAGGATCGTCTTTACCGTGCATAATTAATAATGGTGTTTTAGATTGTCCAGCCCAATAAATAGGGCTGCGCTCTAAGTACCATTGCCATTTATCCCAAGGGTATGAACGAGCATGTACTAGGTTCATTTCGTTAGATATATCGGTAGTACCAAACTTAGATAATTGATTAGATACGCCAACAAACATTACGCTGGCAGCAAAGTGCTCAGTTAATTTTGTTGCGCCCCACGCAGAAGCATAACCGCCGTATGAGCCACCAGTAATACCAACACGTTTAGTGTCTACTAAACCCATATCAACAAGGTGGTTTTTAAAATCTACTAAGTCATCAAACTCTTTGCCTGCGTAGTCATTTTGGCCAAGCTTAGAGTAATCAACCCCTTTACCCGTTGAGCCACGATAATTTGGATAAAATACAGCGTAACCACGAGCTGCTCCCATTTGACCAGGACGTGAGTAGTTAGTTAACCAACCGTCTTTGTCATGGCTTTCAGGGCCGCCATGTACCGACATGATTAATGGGTAACGTGTCCCTTTTTTATAATCAAGCGGATACACAAGTACACCATCAATTTCTACGCCGTCACGGGCTTTTAAATTAATTGTTTGTTGCTTGGCAAAGCGCTTGTCGTTTAGCCACGTGTTTGAATCGGTTAAACGCTCTGCTTTTTTGCTACGAACAATAAACACTTCGTTAGGATGTTTTGCGGTATTGGCGCGCAGCGCTAAGGTTTTATCTGAAGCAGAGATACTTAGGCTTGAGGCAATAAATTGACCTTCTTTAACTATTTTTTTGTATTTATTGCTGCCGGTTTTAATGCTGCCGACAAAGCTTTGGGTGCCTACATTGGCAATAAAGTTTAAGGTATTGCGTTTATTCTGCCATTCAATATCGGCTACGTGGCCGCTAAAGTTGGGTAACCACTCATCTACTTTACCGCTTTTTGTATCGGCTAAAAATAAGCGACCAGTAGCAGGATCGTGTTTATCTTGTGCGCCTAAAATTGCGATATAACGACCATCATGAGAAAGCTCTGCTGTACCAAGTTTACCCTCTGTGGCAAACGACATAGTTACTTGATTACTTGCTATATCAAACAAGTGCCATTGTGATTTTGTGTACTTATCATCAATTAACGCAGTAGGCTGAGTTTTAACCAGTAGCTTTTTGCCATCGGCAGCCCAGTTAACATCACTAACATAGTTAGCTACATTGAGCGCGGCAGGTGAAAGTGGCTTATCGGTTTGTTTTAAATCAGCAATAAACAGCTGTTTGTTTTTTAAACCTTGTTCGTATACCTCTGCCATAAAGCCTAATTTTTTAAGCTCTTTATCAGATTTATCAGCTGCTGGCATTGCCAAAATAGCGAGGTGTTTATTGTCAGGGCTTAGTGCGTAGCTTGAAATAGAGGTATCTTTTAATGACAGTACTTTATGTGCTTGGCCGCCATCAACCGGAATTTGATAAAGCGCGGTAAATTTGTCATCTTTTAATTTTGCTAAAAAGTAGATGGTTTTACTGTTGTTAGACCATTGAATGCTGCTAATACTAACCGAACCGGTAATAAAAGGGCGCTCTACACCTTTGTCGTTAACCACATACAGCTCACGGTAGTTAGTGCCATTTTCATCAACATACAGCTCACGCGGCACCGAACGAGTAAAAGCGACGTTATCGCCATCTGGACTAATACTGGTTTGAATAACTGATTGAATTTTTGGGATATCTTCAACCGTTAATACTGTTGAAGCACTTACCAATGAGCTAGATAATCCCATTGCAAGCACTAAGCTAAGTTTTAACATTAAACTTTCCTTTATATACACGTTAACTTGGCAGTATATCAAGGCTGATGTAATAGGCTAAAAAATGCGATTAACACACTGTTTATAAAGGTTAATGGATAAAGCGGTGATAAAAGTAATGACGCCAACTTTTATCACAAATGTTGGCGTATATTTTAATTAATGGATAGGTGAGAAAAGCGCGTTACAAACTCTTTTTAGGTGGTAGTGCTACGTTGGCAAAAATTAACCCAGCTACTAGCGACATAAAAATTAAAAACGTTTGCTGGCCTATATGTTCTGCATAAACAAAGTCTTGACCTTCAATAAGCGAATTTAAGCCAATATAGGTTTTGCTACCCGGTACTAATACAATTAAGCCTTGCATAGCAACAATAGAAGCGGGGGCGTTGGCCACGCGATTAAATAAGTTGCTAAATATGCCAACGGCTAATGCGCCAACAAAGGTCCCTAAGGTGTAATCGAGATACATAGCCGAGCCAATACTGGTGCCATAAGCAATAAAGCCAGATGCGATAGACCACACGGCATGTTTAAGCTTGGTTCTAAATATGACTATTAGGCTGCTACACAGCAAAAATATAGCAAGCCAAGGCGTCCACGCTGGCAGTGGCGCAGGTTGCACAAAGTCGGCCTGTCCAAATAATGCAAAACCAATACCTATGCCAATAAAACCACCAAAGTAGAGTTTAAACAGCAACATGAATGAGTCCATCACCCGTGCTGTACCCGACACTAAGTGCCTTGCTGCAAGTTCTGCTAATCCTAGGGCTAATGCTAAACCCGGAATAAATACAATGATGGACGACAGTACCACTAAACGTATATTGATCTCTGGGGCAAAATAAACACTAATAGCACAGGCAACGATTGACGATACAATTGCTACCAAAGGCTCAAGCATGTGGGCGACACGTTTTGAGCGCCCCGACCAAAGCACAAACAAGTATACAAGAGATGAGAGTAACGCAGACCAAGCTACATCAAACCAGCTGGTGCCCATTAACATAGCAAACGCACCACCAGATGTGGCAAACGCAATGCCTGTAGTGAGTTTATTGTAAGAGTTAGGAGCAACAAAAATAATGTCTAGCTGTTCGTCCACTTCGTGCAAGGTTAACTTGCCATCAAGCATTTGATTAACTAAGTCGTCGGTGTCGGCAAGTGAGCCTAGGTCGTGATCGCCAGGATCTACCCGTGCAACATGGGTATACTCGTCTTCGTGGCCGTCGGTCCAAATAACAAAGGTAACAGAGGTAGGCGACATAACAAACGACGATTTAAGGTCTAAGTAGGTCGCAACTTCCATTAAATGCGCTTCTAAGCGGTATGCGGGCGTACCATATTTGTGCAGCATTTTACCTAATTTAACGATAAATTTGCGTTTTTCTGTAAAGGTTGCGTTTTTCAAATGCTTTTAAGCCAACGGTTAAATAACTAAGCTAAAAATATAGACAAAAAATACTAATCTGCCATAAAAAGTGCTAATTCAGAGTTCATCCAGTGGCTTTTGATTCAAGTGGGCAACATGTAGGAAGGGTGGTTCCCTTTCAAAAGTTGCCAACGAAGAAGAAATGTCACTGGTGAGCTCCCTTGGGCGAGTTTTAAATGAGCTTATACTGCGTTCCTCGAACTCAAAATAGAACCACTATTTTATCATTCAAGCGCCTTGTCTAGGCTCATTTTAATTCTCGCTGAATTGTACCGTTTAAGGTAGATTGGTATTAAAAATTTGCCCACGTTTAATGGGCGCGATTTTAAACACTAATTGGTGTGTGTCTAGTCATTTTTAATCTAATTTTTTATTTTTTTCAGCTATCCATTGCGACATGTATTGTGTGCTGCGCATTGTATGATATTTGAGCATTTGGCCTGTAAAGTTTTTTTCGCGATGGGCATTTAAATCGCTACTTATTGAATCGACTTTTTGAATTAACGCAGCGCTTAATTGGGCTTTGTCATACAGCGTATTAAGTAGTGTATTGCCATCTTGTTGTGCTTGTTCAAATTCACTTTGATTGTTGTACATTTCAACGGCTGCATTTGCAAAATCTTCGGCGGTGTTTGCTATTTTTCCAGGCCAAGATAACTCATTATGCATACCTTCACTGCCAATATTAGTGGTAACACTTGGGGTTTGCATAATCATGGCTTCAAGTAATTTACCTTTAATACCTGCGCCAAAACGCAGTGGTGCTAAACATACTCGTGCGCTTTGCATTACCTCAAACGCATTATCGGCCCAGCCTTTAATTAAAAACCCCGATTTAGGGTTGTTAAGTGCAGTTGCTTTTGGCGGCGGGTACGATCCATAAATATGCAGCTCAGCTTTAGGCAGTTGCTTGCGAATAAGTGGCCAAATTTGTTGTAAATAAAGCACAGCATCCCAGTTTGGCGCGTGCCTAAAATTACCTATGGTCATAAAGTGTTGGCGCTGCTCAAAGGTTTTAGTGCTGGTGGGCAATGTGTTTAAATCGACCATAAAAGGTAAATGGTGTAATAAGCTAGGCTCTATTTTAAATACATCATTAAGTAAGCTCATTTCATAGCTAGAAATAATAAGGCTTAAATCGCAACGTAAGATGGCTGCAATTTCGCGTTTTGCTATGTCTGAGTGCAAGTCGTTAGTGGTAAATTCTCGCTCGCCTTTGTGGGCTTCGTGGCGCGCATTACGCAAACATTGTAGATCTTCGGTATCTAAAATTTTCAGCGCATTCGGGCAATGCTTATCAACGCGCCAACCAAACTGCTCTTCCATCATAAAACGATCAAACATAACGATATCGGGAGCATATGCTTTAACGTAATCGTCAAAACTTTCGCAGTTAAGCGCAATGCTCTGGCTACTAATACCAAAGTCGTCAAGGTTGACCATGTGCTCGGTGCGCAGTGCCGGCGTTGCAAACTCTACTTGCCAGTTTTGGGCTCTAAAGGCATTTAATAACGACATCATGTGCGTGCCTGCAGCAGATGAGTTGGGCTCTGGCCATACGTAGCCAATTACCAGCACTTTTTTCATTGGCTAGGATCTCTTATTAGTAAGTTTAAATTTACCCATATAGAAACAGGTAAGCTTATTTTTGTGATGGTTATTACAATATTAACGGTAGTAGCACAGTAAATTTAGCGCACTAGTTCTACACAAGTTCAATGCTTATAAAGTCATTTTTTATTAATGGGTAATATTAAAAAATATGACAGCATTTACTTTATTCATCAGCATTGTTTTTTAGGTGTACAGCACTTTATAAATAGCGCTGTAGTGTAGCTTAAGTTAGGGTGGCGATAAATCATTTACGCTATTTTGTATAACCTTAATGCTTTATGAATGCGGCAAAACATGTTTAGATAGCTTTATTAAACTAAATAATTACTAAAGGACAAAACATGAACGCTTTTAGGCTGTTAGTTGCCTTTATTGGCTGTATTGCATTACTGCCAATGAGCTATGCAGAGCAAGGATATCAAACGCCATCGGCTGAACTTGCTGCATTAGTAGATGCTAAGTTATCGCCCACCAGTAGTTTGTCAGACGATGGCCAATGGCTGGCATTGTTTGAGCGCAAACGTGTTGTGTCGCTAGATGAGTTGGCAAAAGAGGAGCTTAAACTGGCGGGCATTAAACTCAACCCGGCAAACTTTTCACGCTCACGCGTAAGTGCAAAATACAGTGCGGTGCAAATTAAACACGTACAAAGTGGTACGGTTATTAATATTAATAACTTGCCACAAGGTATTATTCGCGCGCCAAAGTGGTCATCAAATAGTGAGTACTTAGCCTTCGTGGTTGAGCAAAAAAATGATGCGCGTTTATGGTTATACAATGTAAAAACAAAACAAGCTAATGAGCTAAACTCAATTGCGCTAAACTCTGTCCTTACTGCATCCCCTTATGAATGGCTACCCGATAGCAGTGCCTTGGTTGCAAATTTAGCTGTTAATTTAGGAAAAGCCAGATTACAAAATGATAGCCAAAGTACGATGCCTGTTATTCAGCAAAGTAGCGGCGAAAAAGCCCCTGCACGTACTTATCAAAACTTATTAACCGGTCCGTTTGATGAGGCGCAGTTTAAGTTTTATGGCCAAGGGCAACTCGCCTATATAACGCTTGATGGTCATGCGCAACCGATTGGCCGCCCTGCGTTGCTTAAGTCATTTTCAGTATCACCCGACTCAACCAATATATTAGTGGCAAGCATAAACGAGCCATTTTCGTATCAAGTTCCATACAACCGCTTTGCTACAACATGGCAAATATGGGGAATGCGTGGTTTTTCACTAGTTGAGCTGGCAAAACAACCATTAGCCGATAATATTCCACAAGGCTACGACAGTGTACGTACTGGCAGACGTGACTTTGAGTGGCGAGGCGATCAAGGTGCAGAGGTTATTTGGGCTGAAGCGCAAGATGCCGGTGATATGAAAACCGATGTTGAATATCACGACTTTATTTACAGCTTACGTGCACCGTTTAAGCGCGAGCCTAAACTGTTTGCTAAAGTAGAGCGTCGTTATTCGGGTATAGAATGGGGTAACGATAATATTGCTATGCTCAGCGATTGGCGCTTTAGTGACCGCCAAGTGCGTACTTATATTATTGCCCCACGTGATGCTGATAAAAACCGCATATTATTTTCAGAGCGTAGTTACAACGATGCCTACAAAGACCCTGGTAGAGCACTATATGAGCGCAATGATTTAGGCAGCAAGGTAATAAAAGTGGTTGGCGGACGCTATCTGTTTTTACGCGGTAATGGCGCATCAGAGCAAGGTAATGTGCCGTTTTTAGACCAATACGATGTAAAAACTCATAGCAGCAAACGTTTGTGGCAATCAGCGGCACCTTATTATGAGCGTGTTCGTGCGTTACTTGATGACGAAGGTAAGCGTTTTATTACTATTAGAGAGTCTAAAACAGAGCAACCTAACTTTTTTATTCGTGATTTAAATAAACAAAATTTAACTCAAATTACTAATTTTGAGCACCCTTACCCTGCATTTAAAGGCGTAACAAAAGAGCAATTACGTTATACCCGAGATGACGGTGTTGAGCTTTCAGGCACACTTTATTTACCACCAGGTTATGATAAATCTCAAGGCCCATTACCTGTATTAATGTGGGCATACCCGCTTGAATATAAAGATAAAGCAGTCGCTTCTCAAGTGCGTGAATCGCCTTATGAGTTTACCTCTATTGGTTACTGGGGCCCGATGCCTTACTTAGCTAAAGGTATTGCGGTGTTTGACGATCCTAAAATGCCTATTGTAGGTATTGAGGGCAGTGAACCAAATGATAACTTTAGAAAGCAACTAGTGGCCAGCGCACAAGCTGCCGTAGATGTATTGGTTAAAAAAGGCATTGCTGATAAAAACAATATTGCCATAGCAGGGCATTCATATGGCGCATTTATGGTGGCTAATTTATTAGCGCATAGTGACTTGTTTAAAACCGGTATTGCCCGCAGTGGCGCGTATAATCGCACCTTAACGCCGTTTGGCTTTCAAGGCGAAGAGCGCGACTTTTGGCAAGCCCAAGATGTGTACGCAAACATGTCGCCATTTTTTCATGCCGAAAAAATTAACGAGCCAATGTTGATGATTCACGGGCAAGAAGATCCGAATTCTGGCACCTTTCCCATGCAAAGTGAGCGTATGTACGCCGCATTAAAAGGCTTAGGTAAAGAAGTGCGCTTAGTTATGCTACCCCATGAAGCACATGGCTATCGTGCTCGTAAAAGTTTACTGCATGTATTGTGGGAGCAAGAACAGTGGTTAGATAAGTACTTACTTAATGACTCTGCCGGGCCGGTAAAGGTAATAACTGAGCAAGTGGCAGAGCCAGCACCGAGCCAGTAGTAAAGTACGTGTTTATGCTGTGAGAGCAAGAAGATCCACTCTAAATCTCACGGAACCTTCCCAATGCAAAGTGAGCGTATGTACGCCGCGTTAAAAGGCTTAGGTGAAGAAGCGCGTTTAGTCATGCTGCCCCATGAAGCACATGGCTATCGAGCCCGTAAAAGTTTACTGCATGTATTGTGGGAGCAAGAACAGTGGTTAAACAAATACCTGTTAATGGATGAAGAGGCTGAGCCGGTAAAGGTAATAACTGAGCAAGTGGCAGAGCCAGCACCGAGCCAGTAGTAAAGTACGTGTTTATGCTGTGAGAGCAAGAAGATCCACTCTAAATCTCACGGCACCTTTCCCATGCAAAGTGATCGTATGTACGCCGCATTAAAAGGCTTAGGTAAAGAAGTGCGCTTAGTTATGCTACCCCATGAAGCACATGGCTATCGTGCTCGTAAAAGTTTACTGCATGTATTGTGGGAGCAAGAACAGTGGTTAGATAAGTACTTACTTAATGACTCTGCCGAGCCGGTAAAGGTAACGACTGAGCTAGTGGCTGAGCCAACACCGAGCCAATAGTAAAGTACGAGTTTATGCCGTGAGAGCAAGAAGATCCCCCCTTAATTTCACGGAACCTTCCCAATGCAAAGTGAGCGTATGTACGCCGCATTAAAAGGCTTAGGTAAAGAAGTGCGCTTAGTTATGCTACCCCATGAAGCACATGGCTATCGTGCTCGTAAAAGTTTACTGCATGTGTTGTGGGAACAAGAGCAGTGGTTAGATAAGTACTTACTTAATGACTCTGCCGAGCCGGTAAAGGTAATAACTGAGCAAGTGGCAGAGCCAACACCGAGCCAGTAGTAAAGTACGAGTTTATGCTGTGAGAGCAAGAAGATCCACTCTAAATCTCACAGCATCTTCCCAATGCAAAGTGAGCGTATGTACGCCGCACTTTAGAGCAACAAAATGTATTTTTGCACTTTATCATCTCAGACTTTTGCCATATATGAGTGTATAAAATTTCCAAATTCAGACGCTTTTTGTTTTTCATAATAAAGGATAAATAACGCGAAAGCCTTGCTGTTCAGAGCTTTCAAGTGGGAAGATGTTTTACTAATAGGTAAAATTTATTTTGGGCTGATACTTTGTTTAAGGGGGAGGTAACCTTACCAAAAATTGGCTCAAGGTGAGCGAGTACAAATGGTCATATTACATATCATTTATCTTTCACCTTAGCTCTTTTTCCTTTACCCTTTCGCCTAGAACCTATTACAACTTTGTCTTTAACCCATTACGAGTTTTAAATGATTGATATAACAGTACTCGCGGTATTTATTCCCACCTTCTTTTTTGTTTCGATCACTCCAGGTATGTGTATGACATTAGCCATGACGCTAGGCATGAGTATTGGCGTGCGGCGCACTTTATGGATGATGCTTGGCGAGCTACTCGGCGTTGCTAGTGTTGCCGTTGCTGCAGTTGCGTATTCCGGTGATGGTGAACACCGATTCCGGTTTTATCGTGAACACTTAAATTCCACGCATTGGGTTCATGACATTTTTAACCTAAGTGTTCACGATGGTCAATTTTAGATTGAATTTTTCTCATAGACTCCCCCTTTAATTTTATCCGATGAGCATTGTGCATTAGTCGATCTAAAATGGCATCGGCTAAGGTATTATCGCCGATGGATTGATGCCATTCTTCGGTGGGTAATTGACTGATGATGGCGGTTGATGAACTGCCGTGCCTATCATCCATGATCTCCATTAAGTCATTTCGTTGTGCCGCTTTAAGTGGCTCAAGCCCCCAATCATCTAAAACGAGTAAGTCGATCTTAGCGAGTGACTGTAACATTCGACTGTAAGTGCCATCTGCTTTGGCTTGTGTCAGCGCAAGCATCAACCTTGAGAGTCGGTAATATTTAACGCTGTAGCCTTTCATGCATCCTGTATGCGCAAGCGCACAAGTGATATAGGTTTTACCGCTACCGCAAGGGCCTGTGATGAGTAAGTTTTGTGATTTATTCAGCCAATCACATTGCAGTAGCGATGCCATCATCGATTGATTGAGACCTCGCGGGTGATGATAATCTATGTCTCTGGCGTTAGCGGCTAATTTAAGTTTTGCCGCTTTAAGTAAGCGTTGTTGTTTTCGGCTCTCTCGGTCTTGGGCTTCACTGTCTGCTAGCAGTTGTAGTCGCTCATCGAAGGACAACCCTTCATAAGTACTTGGTTGTTCTATTTGGCTCACTAAGGCGTTGGCCATACCACTGAGTTTGAGTTGACGAAGCTGAGTTATCGTTTGTTCTAACATAGAATTTCCTTACCTTAATGGAAGCTTTTAGGACCACGGATATTTTCATGGGATTGTGGCAATAACGTCGACGGCTCTTCTTGCGTTCGCGGCAATTTATCTTGGTTGCTACTGAGTATGTCTTTGATATGTTTTAACCGATATAAACTGTATTGATTGGCTATCGCACAGGCGTTATTGAGCCGATCGGCGGGATAGCTTCTTGATAGGTTGAGTAAGCCTAAGCACACACGATACGCTTGTTCTTCATGTTGTTTCTGTGCCAATTGTGCTTTCACCCAGAGCAAAACGTCATCTCCAATATCTTTCGCCCAATTCATTAAACGCCCTGGTGACCATTTATGATGCTTCTCATGCTTTACAGGCATGTGCTCGGATGTGGTGGTCATGCCCGGATGATATTTTCTCGGGTGACTGGTGATGCGTTTATGCTTGAAATAAGCC
The DNA here is from genome assembly GCF_002221505.1 of Pseudoalteromonas nigrifaciens. Taxonomy (NCBI): domain Bacteria; kingdom Pseudomonadati; phylum Pseudomonadota; class Gammaproteobacteria; order Alteromonadales; family Pseudoalteromonadaceae; genus Pseudoalteromonas; species Pseudoalteromonas nigrifaciens. The sequence continues at coordinate 324,743 of NZ_CP011037.1, forward strand.
TCAATCAAGTTGTCTTTGGCATGAAGTTCAAGCTTTTCACCCACCAAGTGATGGGGTACCGAGTAAAGATGGTTATCATACTGAACGTGATAATCAATATTCACTTTGACGTGTTTAATATCCGTGAATTGATAAGCTAGTTTGGGCATGGGCGCGAGGGCGGGTTTGTCGATTGACTCGAACCATGATTGTCGTGTCCCACTCAGTTGCTTAAAGGGCTTATTATTGACCTCAAGCAGTAAGGCTTTGATGCAATGGTTTAGCTCAGCTAATGAGAAAAAGGTTTGGTGTCGTAACTTGGCGAGTATCCAGCGTTCAATGATTTGCACGCCCACTTCGGCCTTGGCTTTATCTTGTGGTTTTCTGGGACGAGCAGGCACAATCACGGTGCCATAATGCGCGGCCAATTGCTGATAACTCGGGTTAACATCAGGGTCGTAGCGACACGCTTTACTGACACCACTGCGTAAATTATCGGGGATAACCATGTCAGGTATACCGCCGATAAATTCAAATGCTCGCACGTGACTGCCGATCCAGTCGGGTAGACTTTGGCTCCAGGTTGCTTCACAAAATGTATAATTTGATGCGCCCATCACCGCCACGAATATCTGGGCGAACTTCACTTCACCCGTCGCATTACAAACAATGGGCATCGTTTGACCCGCATAATCGACAAAGAGTTTTTCTCCTGCTTTATGCACTTGTCGCATCGAACGTTTTTGCTTTTTAAGCCAGGTCATATAGCGATCGCAGAACTGAGAATAGCTGTAACAACGATTCGGATATTGCTGAGTATATTCTTCCCAGAGTAAGTTCTTGGTGACGCCTTTGCCCGTTAATTCTTTTCGAATGGCTGGCCAATCTGGCACTTCAAATCGCTGGGATGGCCGAGTGTCGGCGCGAGGATAGAACTGACTAGCAAGCACAGAATCATCAAGCTCGTCGGGCAGTGGCCAACTTAACGATAAAGCTCTGGCTTTAGTGAGTAGTTTTTGAATACCACCGACACTGATCTTAGTGCTGGCACTTATTTTTCTGACACTGAGTTGGGCAGCAAAATGTAGCCTCAACACTTCTCGAATTTTACGCATTGTGATCCTCTTAGTCGCCATATCCCTTCCTCAGTAATACAAAAAGGAAATAGCTTAACAAAGTAATTAATAATCAATGCGTTGAAATTGTACTGGTTTGGTGTGAACACCGATTCCGGAAAATCAGTCAAAAGTGTTCACGATAAAACCGGAATGAGCGTTCACGCTAAAACCAGAACGGGTGTTCACGATGGGCCGGAATCACTGTTCACGATGCTCCGGAATATGCAGCAGTGCTAGGCGTGGCGAGTATTATGCTTTATTATCCAGAGGCGTTTGCTATTTTAAAGTGGGTAGGCGGTGCATACTTAATTTACATTGGTATAAATATGTGGCGATCTAAAGGAAAAATGTCGGTAAATACCAGCAATGCCACAGCTGTAAGTCGCCAGTCACTGTTTACGCAAGGCTTTGTAACTGCAATTGCCAATCCAAAAGGCTGGGCGTTTATGATCTCATTACTACCACCATTTATCAGCATTGAACATGACGTAGCCCCGCAACTATTAGTGTTGTTAAGTGTAATAATGGTTACCGAATTTTTAAGTATGTTGGCTTATGCAACAGGTGGAAAAAGCTTACGATTATTTTTAACACGCGGTAATAACATCCAGTGGATGAATCGCATTGCGGGCAGTTTAATGGTCGCCGTTGGTGTATGGCTGGCTTTAGGGTAGTGCTGACATACTGTAGAGTAACTTTACTCTACAGTATTCATTTTAATATGGAGTTAGTTTGCTAAGTTATTTAACTCTTCAGTGGTTTGTTGCAATCTAAATTCACGGTAAAGCATATCTTCATCATTAGGGCTCAGATTTTTGCCTGACTTTTCAATCAACTTATCGAAAATAGGCTTAGTATTTTCCATAATAACTAATGCACATAGTTGCTTTTGGTTATTTATTTGAGCAAAGCTGACTTCTTTTGCAATACTACCAACAAGGCTTTCTTCGGCTGTTTGGCGGCTTACTTGTGTAAAAGAACTTTGTGTTTGTACAGAATCTTGCTGCTGCATTTGCTTATTTATTAAGGTATCAAGAACTTGAGCTTTGCTATTAATTTGTGTTGCTAAATCAGCGCGTGCGCTAGCTACGGCCTGTGCTCTACTTGCTGCCATATTACCACTCCAAGGTACACAGCTAGATGAGGCTAACCCTCCTTCAGGTGCGCTTGGCATTAAAACCCAGCTTGGTACAGTATCAGCATTACTAAAGGGGGTTGATTGTGGCTGTTGAGTTGATCCACATGCGCTTAAAAAGAAAATAGTGGCTATTGGTAAAAGTTTATTTTTCATGTTTGATTTCCTTATTATTAAGGTTCCATTGATTAATATTTGCTTGGTACTGCTGTTCAAGCTTGTTTACTTTCTTAAGGTATTTTTTTGTTTCATCATAGGGTAAGTTTGCAATTAAGTGACTGTAAACACTTTCACTATCTAGGTCGTTTATAATAGAAATAGCACGATTAATATTTCGGCTTTTATCAGTATTAAACGCTTTAGCTACATTTCCTGCACCAGTATTGTAAGCTGCAATTGCGCAATATTTACGACTTATTGGATCTTTTATTTTCCGTAAATAACTTTTGTCTAAAATAGAAATGTAAGCAGATCCATAAGTGATATTGGTATCAGGATCAAAAAGCTCCTCTGGTGTTGGCGCTATATCTTTTTTAAAGTGTTTTCTTGCTACATCTAAACCTGCTGAATTAGGTACAATTTGCATTAGCCCAAATGCGGGAATATGCGACTTAGCATTTGGATTAAAAGATGACTCAGCATGCGAAATTGCTAATAACAGAGGTAGTTGTTGTTGCTCGTATTGTAAGTAAAAGTTTAAGTAAGGACTCACTTTTTTATGTAAATATTCGTCAGGGAGTGAAAAAGTACGAGAAGTAATATTTTTATAAGTCACATCATTATCTTTGGTGCTGAGTGATGTGTTTAATTTTTCAATACGCTGCTGTTTTTCTATGGCTAATTGCTGTTTACTTTGTATTGCTTGTTGAGGCTTTAATTGAGTGTTTTTATCAACACTGCTTAGCGACTGTTCATACTGTGTAGTTATTTCTTGTGCTAGCGTTTCTTGGTTCTGTTTTAACTCTTTTTGACTTTTAATTTCACTTTTTGAAATTGCTAAGCTATTTTCTAATTCTTGTTTAGTTGGGCTTATTAATTCTAAAGACGAGGCTAGATTTTTATCAGTTATTAATGTCTCAGCTGCTTGTCCAAGCGTACTGTGAGAATCTAATGTTTCTACAGTAACCGTCATGCTTTGTTCGTCAATAATTATGCGACTTTTTAGGTCTGCACTGTAAACGACCTGCTTTAATGTGCTGCTTTGGATGGGCACAGACCAATGCTTAAGTAATGAATCTCTAAAAGAGTCGTAATCAGCTAAATAAGCTTCTCTAAAATTTGCGTAATCTTGTTTATATTGCTTGCTGAAACTGGTTGCTTCTAAAAGTTGCTGCTTTTTAAACTCAGTAAAAGTGTTCGCACTTATATTTGTTACTGTAAAAGTACAAAGTAGTGGTAAAAACAATGAAAAATGTCGCATTTTGTTCCTTAAAAATAAACGTTAAATTCATATTTAGTAAGTAGTGAATCAGCAATATATTCGCTTGGTAATTCTGAGATTGCGTAAAAAGTTGCTTTATTGGTTGCTAATTTTTTGGTGATAGGTGAAGTAAGCGTTTGCTCGTCACTCATCAAAGTTACTTCATCTAATTTGAATAGATCCTCAGCAACATTTCCCTTTAGCTCAGTATAATCACTAAAGCCACTCGTTAAGTTAAGAAACATACCTTGGGCATTGAGTTGTTTTACTTGCATGTAGTATTTAATGTTATTACTGTCATAAAAAAATTCATTACTATCAGGCACTATTTGTTCAAGACTGTGCTCTTTTAATTTAAAGTTACTAAACGGTACCTTAGGTGAGAAATCGTCAACTAAGCTTTTGTCATAGGACAGGCTATGGACAACAATAGCTACTATGCGAGTTTCTTTATTGATTAAAGTTAGGAGGTATTTATCTTCTTTATAATAACGATATTCGTAACGTTCATCAATTTTTGAAGTTTTAATGACTTGCGGTATACCTATTTGTTTTTGCGCATATGGAAGGTAGTTACCTATGTCTAACATTGAAATCTTTTTTTCTTCAATTTTATTTGTAAAGTTAGTAATAAATCCATTATATGCTTCTATTGATAGAGCTTTAGTATCTGCCCAGTTACCTAAGCCCATAAGCGCCACCATTAACAAAATAAAATATTCTTTAAGTTTTTTTATAGTTGTTTTTTTTTCTTCAGTAACTTGTTCTGTAGGTGTGCTGTTATTTTCCACGGGCATTTCATTCCTTAAAATATGCGTTAATTAACGGGAGTATCTTTTAGTTTAATAATATCTTCAATTAATAGTGATATGCTGTCTTCATTTGCGATTTGTAGTAATTGCTGCGTTGATCTTTTAGAAAAGCTAATACCTTTACCTTGATAATGATCCTGCCAAAGACGCTTGTTAGTGTGAGTAATTATTTCTAACTGTAACCTAGTAAAAACTTTATTTTGACTACTCTTAACAATTGAGTTTTTTACATGGTAATAAACGTCGCAGGCTGAGTCTGTGATATTAAAGCCATTTTGAATAAACTTAGCGGTTAATAAGCTTTTAACTTCACCTGCTTGCGAGCCAGTACTTTTTATGCAGTTATTCTTAGCGGACAGTTTTGACTGTGCCTCTTGCTTTTTTTGTGCTTGCGCTTTTTGTATATCTGTATGGTTTATTGTTACTCCTGCATAAACCACGCAGTTATTTTTATCTACCCAACGTTCGAATATTTTAGCGTTTTTTAGCAGCTGGTCGCTTGTTATTTTAGCTGTAGAATTAAACTGTAAGTTACTTATGGAATTAGAAGAGAAGAGTTTATTTTCCTCTTTAATTTCTATTTCAGTTTTAAGAAGCTTTGTGAGTGCTTTTCGAGCTTCAAGTGCAGAACGGCGTTCGTCAATTGACTTTAGTCCAGAGCATTGAGAAGAGCCTGAGCTAACATAGAGGGTGTCGGTTACTTTATCAACGCCTATCCAATCAGGGGTTTGAGCTTGTGTTGGGTAGTAATGGGCACAGCTGCAATTAGAGTGTGTTTGTGCCTCTACTGTGAAAGAAAATAAAAGCATAGATATAAAAAGAAGTAATTTCTTATTCATGTTTCAACCAAATAGCCCAGCATTTGCTGGGCAAAGTTTGTTTTATAAACGATTGTGGTTATTATTTTGAGCTAGTTTAGCATTATGTTTGTTACGATCTAACAAACGCTGCTCACCTTCAATAATATACTTTAGCTCATCAACATCCATAGTTAGATTATGAGACTTTTGATAATATGCAAGGGCTAGCTCTAGGTCCGCTGCTCTTTCTGCACAAACAGCATTATTATAATTAATTGCTAGTGATTCAGAATAAATACTTTGAGCTCTACTAAACATCTTACAGGCGTTATCTGGCATATCTTTTTCAGCAAACTCTATTCCCATATCCAGCATTTTTTCAGCATCGTCGGACATATCAGAATCATCCGATTCCATTAATTCAACTAATTTTGTAACGCTATGCGGGGCAACATCTTGAATTAGTTCTTCTGATATCTGAGAAACTGCTTGCCCTAATAGCGCACTATCAGAATTGTGAGGATCATCACCTTCGCAAACTTTACTGCTTACCTGTTGGCTGTATCGTTTTGTGAAAATGATTTCACCAGATTCAACAGATATTGCTTTTGGCTCTAGTATTACTTTAGCTAGTTTTTCAGAGCATCGAACTTTAACATCACGAGAGCGTTTGCATTTATACCATTTGTCACCTTTTTCAACACATTCACTACGCTCTTCGTAATAGGTTGATGTTTCAACATCAGAACCATACAGAGCGGTTACCAAAGTGTCTGCGCCAGTAAGTTTACCTAATCGAGTACGATTATTTGAGTTTGTTAGGTCACCTTCATTAAAGCGCTGTTGAGCAATTACTTTATCAAGCGCTGCTTGATCAACAAAAGTAAAGTATGGCTTGTCATTAACGCGAATAGCTGAAAGGTTACTTTCAATTAAGTTCACTGCATTTGAAGAGCTTCTATCGGTAATAACAGCAATACGTTTTATTTTATCGGTGTTATCTTGATTAGCTGGGCGCATGTAGGTTACAGGTAGTTTTGCTGTTGTTAGTAGATTATTTAAGCCACCAATCATGCCGTTAATTTTACTATCTAAAGCACAACCAGATAACAAAATGCTAGAAATTACAGCAAACTGAATTCCTTTTTTCATTAAATATCCCTATTAAGTTTATATTCATATTTGTTGCTTATTTTTAACAGCTGTTATTAAATGAGTCAATTAAATATAAGTAAAACCTATGGAATTTCATGCTTTTTACTTATTCTTTAGCACTAATAACACACAAGATACCTTTAATAACCTAGTGGCTAAATCGGGAAAACGTTTAGATCCCGGTTCACGCGAAGCGCTTTACGAAGAGTTCAAAGCGCAAAAAGCAATGAAAGACTTAGAAAAAGAACTCGATAATTTAAATAAGTAACTGCGACACCTAATTTTTAATTTAATAGCGTAATTAGCTTTAATTAAATATACAGCCAGTTAGCTTTATTAAGGCTAGCTAGATAATAACTATGAGGGCTAGTAAGCGCTCATTTTTTGTGAAATAAAAATTTACTGACTATTTTAAAAAGGACTAAAAAATGAAAGATATTTTTTTCTTTGAATCTATGCTGACACCTAAAATCATTACTTTTGTATATTGGTTAATGTTACTAGGTGCTGTAATTTCTGGTGTAACCACTATGTTTGTGCAGTACGGTGGTGGTTTTTGGGCTGGGCTTGGTATTATTGTTGGTGGTGTAATTGGCGCTAGAATTTGGTGTGAACTACTTATCGTTTTATTCAAAATTCACGAGAATTTACAAAAAATAGCTAATAAATCAGAATAAAATTTTAACGTGTCACAGTAAGTTTCAGTTAGAAATAAAACCAGACACGTTATTTTATCCAAAAAACTCCGAGAAAACCCATTGATCGACACTAAGTGGCGTCGATGGGTAGTTCACTTTAACCACTTTGAGGTTCAAAAAGCCTAAAATGCATTTGCAAACATAGTTTTAGGTAAATTATTTATAAAGAGGTTAGGGGGGGCGCTGCGCTTCTTATTCTTTGCTGTTACTAACTGTTACGTTGTTGTTTTAACCAAGAAATAAACTCAGCTGCGGGCATAGGATAAGCCATATAATAGCCTTGCATACCGGTAATATTAAGTTGTGTGAGTGTTTTAGCTTGCTCTGCGGTTTCAACGCCTTCGGCAATAACATTAAAGCCAAGGTTGTGCGCAAGTGAGATTATAGTACTCACAATGGCAGACCCTCTATTACCTTCATGTATTTTATCAATAAAGCTTTTATCTATTTTTAGCTCATCAACGGGGTAAGTGTGTATATAGGCTAACGATGAATAACCAGTGCCAAAATCATCAATCGAAAACCTAAACCCTTTAGCTTTGAGCTGCTGCATTTGTGCAATATTTTCAGCCATGTCATCTAGTAAAATGCTTTCGGTTATCTCCAGTTTAAATCTTGTAGGAGATATACCAAACGCATCTACAATACTAACAATATTGTTGTATAAGGAATGTGTTATAAATTGGCAGGCGCTAATATTAATAGCAACACAAAATGAATCATGAAGTTGCTGTGTTTGCTCTAGCGTTTTAATTAACATGCAGGCGTCAAACAGTACACTGCTTTGCAATTGATCAATCAGACCAGATTGTTCCGCAACAGGAATAAAGTAGTAGGGTGATATAATGCCTTTTATAGGGTGTATCCAGCGAATTAATGCCTCAGCGGCTATAATATTACCTTGGCAATCAAGTTGCGGCTGAAAGTAAGCCACAAACTGCTTTTCTTTAATTGCAGTTATAATGTCGCTTTCTAATTGTAAACGTAAGTCTAATTCGTGTTGCAGTGCCGGATCGTAAAACGCAAAACGATGGCCGCCAAATTTTTTGGCGCTATACATAGCTGTATCGGCCCGCTTTAGTACATCGTTGCTTGTTGTGTCTGGGCCTTCAATAAAACTAATGCCAATACTGACGGTAATTTTATAACTACAGTTGTTTATTTTAAATGGGTTTTTGAAGCAGTCGAGTATTTGCTTGGCACACACTATTGCCTGGCTTTGTGCATTGTTTTTATTACTACTTAGGTGCTTAGGTAAAATTACAAATTCATCGCCACCAATTCGCGCAATAATACCTGCATTTTTAATAACGGTTTTTAACCGCATAGCAACTTCTAGTAAAACCTCGTCACCGATAACATGGCCTAATGAATCATTAATGCGCTTAAAGTCATTTAAATCTAAAAATAATAGAGTGCCAAATAAAAGCTGCTTTTTAGATTCGCTGATCATCAATTCAAGCGTGTCAGTTAGCATGCGGCGATTAGGCAATGTGGTTAATGGGTCGTAAAACACCAACTTTTTAACTTGCTCTTCAGCAAGTTTACGCTCGGTAATGTCGCGTATCATCCATAAAACATGTTTTTTATTTGGCTCATCAAGTAGGTAGTTATTAATAATTGACGTTCTAGCTTCAAAAATATGTCGGTTACCCATACAATTAAGTTCGTACTCGTACAGTTGTACTTGCTCTGTTTTCAGTGTTTTAGTAATGATAGAGATTACTTTATTAGGATCACCTAATGGTAGCGAGCTTATGCGCTGCTCATTATTTAAGCTATTACATTGCAACTCGTTGCTAGCACCATAACTTTCAATATACCGCGCTTGTTCATCAAAAATGATTCCTAAATCGGGGATCACCTCAATAAATGCTTTTAATTTATCGTTAGAACGTTGTAGCTCTAAACTAAGTGCTTTTTCTCTTGCGACAGAGCGCGCTTTTTCTATTGCTAGGCCCGATAAATGAGTAAAGCGTTCAATAAGCTTTAAATCTAATGCGGTTGGTGCGTTTGGATGCGTGTAATAAACGGCAAAACTACCGAGCACTTTGTTGTCTGAGGAAAAAATAGGAGTAGACCAACACGCTTGCAAACCATGTGCTAATGCAATAGTTTTATAATTAGCCCAAAGTGGGCTAGTAGCTATGTTACTAACAATAACTTGTTGCTCTGTGTACACTGCAGTGCCACATGAGCCTACATTATCTCCAATTGTAACACCGTCTATTGCTTGGCAATATTCAGGGGGAAGTTTAGGCGCAGCACCGTGGCGAAGTTGGTTGCCCTCTAGAGTTAAAATCGAGCTTTTAGCATTTTTAGAGTCAATTATTGCTTCAATTTGCTCGCAGATATTATGCAGGCACAGGTGTATATCTACACCCAATGCGATCTGCTCTATAATCTGTTGTTGGGCTGCAAATAATGCTGAATGTTGTGCTGGAGTCACTCAGAAAAGTTCCTAAATAATAGTTAATGTGTCTGAGCGCATAGCGTTAATAAAAACGAGAAATTTATTTTATATTAATTAAGCAGCACCTTATTGATATTGTAAACATTATCTAATTTAACTCAATACTAGAGTCGAATAAAATTTAAACTCTTTTCGTTTTTATTTTTAACTGGTTGTTATCATTTGTTATATATAACAATAATGCTAATTGTTATAAGTGGTGCTTAGTGCCTAAGGTGACTTCAGCGAAGTGCTTTTTTAAAATATCGAGTAACGCATAAGTCTTTGCAGCTATAAAATCTCGTTTTGGCGTTACTGCATACACAGTGTAGTTTGAACGTTGCCAGTCTTTATTAAGTTGCTTTAACTCTTTGTTTTTAATGCGTTCGCGCACTTCTGGCTCTGGTAGCATTGCATAACCTAATCCATCGCATACTAATTGAATAACTGATTGCATATTATTTACTTTTATACGCGGAGCATTAAGTGTGTATGGTGCGCTGTTTGGCTTAAATAATTGATAGTTTAAATGGCTGTGAGCTATATGAGCGTGCTGGTTTAATTGTTCAATACATTGATCATTTTTTGCTAAAGGGTGCGTCGCATTAACACAAAGAGCATAAGGCCATTGGGCTAATTTTCGGGCTATTAAATTTGAGTCGTTAAGTGGGCCAATACACAATGCTAAGTCGGCTCCTTCTTTAAGCATATCAACAGGTTCATCTGTCAAAATTAGTTCTATGTTTAATTTTGGGTGTAGCTCTATTAAGCGTTTTAATGGTTCAGAAAGTAACCCAGCGCCAAAGCCAACAGGGGCAACTAATTTAAGTTTGCCACTTGGTATACCAGTTAAATACTGTAGTTTTTGTTTAGTCTGCTCTGCTGTTTGCAGCAGCTTTTTACAGCTTTGATAATAAATATCACCCGCTTCAGTTAAGCTTAATGATCGTGGACTACGATTGAATAAGTTTAACCCAACCTCTTGTTCTAATGTTTTAATTTGCTGACTTACAGCAGAAGTAGTCATGCCTAATTGTTTAGCAGCTAAGCTCATACTGTTTGTTTCTACTATGCGCACAAACATAGTTAACGAGCGTGTTAACTTGATATTCATAGTAATTAAGTTTTCCTTAATTTAATTATTAGCATACTTATATTGCTCGGCAATGCACTTACCCTTAATATCGCAAATGCTAATCATTATCAATTAAGCAATTCTAACACGGGAAACAAATATGAACACCGCAAGTCGACAATTATTGCCTTTAAGTGCCGCAATTTTATTTACCTTTACAAATTATGCGCAAGCAAATAAAACAAACGATGACATGGAAGTGATGGTAGTCACTGCGTCAGGGTATGAGCAGCTAATTAAAAATGCACCAGCATCTATTAGTGTGATTGATAGAGAAGAGTTAGCGAGTCGTTTTTACCGTGATTTAACCGACGCTATGACAGACGTGCCCGGCGTTATAGTGACTGGCGGTGGCGACAGAAAAGATATTAGTTTGCGCGGCATGGCTAATGGCTATACATTAATATTAATAGATGGCCAACGACAAACATCGCGCGAAACACGGCCAAATAGTGACGGTCCAGGTGTTGAGGGGGCATGGACACCGCCTATTGGGGCCATTGAACGTATAGAAGTTATTCGCGGTCCAATGTCATCTTTATATGGCTCTGATGCGATAGGCGGGGTAATCAATATAATTACTCGTAAAACACCTGAGCAGTGGTACGGCGAGGTGCGTTTAGATAGTACGATTCAACAAAGTAATGAGTCTGGGAACATTAACCAAGCTAACTTTTTTACAGCGGGCTCATTAGTTGATGAACTACTTGGAGTACAGCTATACGGGCAATTTACAAAACGCGATGAAGATGACCTAGTCGCCGGTTTTAGAGGCAAAGAGCAAAATAATCTTAAAGCTAAGTTTATAGTAACACCTAATAAAAATCACGAGGTTACATTAGAGCTTGGCCGTGCTGAACAAACGTTAGATGCGACTGTGGGTAAAACAATTGCGCCACTTGCCCCAGGGGATGAGTGTGGTCGCAGTGGTTGTCCTGAATCAACAACTACACAATACGAGCAAAAAACCATCTCGGTAAGCCATAATGGTTATTATGACTTTGGTAGTTCTAATAGCTATATAAAGTACGATGAATATAATAATAAATCACGCGAAATGCTTATTAAAAATACTGATGCACAAACGATGTGGAGTATTCCGCTTGCGAGTGAGCATAATGCGACATTGGGCGCTTCCTATAAAAAAGAAGATTTAACCGATCATACCAGCAACAAATTAAGTGATGTATCGCAAATAGATAACGAGCAATGGTCTATATTTAGCGAAGATGAATGGCGAACCAGCGAGTTATTTGCATTAACCGGCGGTATTCGATACGACCATGATGGTAACTTTGGCGGCCATATTAGCCCACGTTTATATGGTGTGCTTAATGCGAGCGATAATTTAACCGTCAAAGGAGGTATATCTACCGGTTTTAAAGCACCTAGTTTACGAGCAACTACGCCAGAATGGGGGCAGGTTAGTCGCGGCGGTAATATATATGGTAATGCGAATTTGGCGCCTGAAAAATCAATAAATTATGAAGTAGGTGTTTATTACGATAAAGGTGAAAAGTTCAGTACCTCGGCCACTGTTTTCTATAATCAGTTTGACGATAAAATATCACGTATAGCTTGCCCATTAACTCAATGCACCGACGGTCCAAATGAATTTGGTTCAGACCCAACAACCTACGTAAATGTTGATGAAGCAGTAACACAAGGGTTTGAGCTATCAGCATCGCTTAAACTAAGCAGTAAAGTAAGTGCAAGCGCTAATTATACTTACACCGAATCGGAGCAAAAAACGGGCACTTATGCAGGAAGCCCATTAAATCAGTTACCAACACACTTACTGCAAACCTCTGTTAATTGGGTTTTAAGCGATGCATTTAGTGCATGGGCACGTATGCACTATCGCGGGGAAGAAAGCCAACCTACAACTGGGCCATCGCAAAGTAGCTTAATTGCTCCAAGCTATACCACAGCAGATTTAGGTGCAAACTATCAATTAAGTAACAACATTAAATTAGGCGTGGGGGTTTATAACTTATTTGATAAAGAAATTAGCGAAGTAGAGTATGGTTATGTAGAAGACGGACGTCGTTATTGGGCTTCTTTAGCATGGCAGTTTTAAGTGCTTTAATTAGCTATTTAATGACTTCTTTTTAAAAAATAAATAATGGCTATATACTAAATAGCCATTATTTATTGTAGTTAGGCATCAATTTTATTGCAGTAAATGCAGCCAGTATTAAAGTTTGTTTAAAAAAGCTGAAAAATTATAAAATGCGGTTGGCTTTTACGCTTGAGTCGCTTATTCTAGCCACATATATGTAGCTGCTTAGTTTACACTTAAATGTTATTACTGCTTGCTACTACTCTATAATCGCACTTAATCCGCAAAGGTAACACCTCGTTTGAACCACCTAGACAACCATAACCAAGTTAATAAAATAAACGTTATTAGCGCCTTTTATTTAGCAGAAAATCTGTGAAAATTCCTAAACGCCTACAACCGCTAGTTGATGATGGTTTAATTGATGACGTACTCAGCAGGCTTATGAGCGGTAAAGAAGCCGATGTTTTTGTAGTGCAGTGTGGCGATCATATTCGCTGCGCTAAAGTTTATAAAGAAGCCAGTAAACGTAGTTTTAAAAAAGCCGCACAATATCAAGAAGGCCGTAAAGTTCGTGGTGGGCGCCAAGCGCGTGCTATGGGTAAACGCTCAAGTTATGGTCGCCAATTAGAAGAAGAGATTTGGCAAAATGCCGAAGTTGATGCGTTATCACGTTTAGCGAGTGCCGGTGTACGTGTACCCGACACCTACGGCTGTATTGATGGTGTGTTGCTAATGGAGCTTGTGTGCGATGACAGCGGCGATGTTGCCCCGCAGTTAGGTAATGTAGCCCTTAGTGAAGAAGAAGCGATTAGGCAGCATAGCTTAATGATGCATTACATTAAATTAATGTTGTGTGCGGGTATTATCCACGGCGACTTATCAGAATTTAATGTGTTGGTTGACAGCAAAGGCCCGGTAATTATTGACTTACCGCAAGCAGTTAATGCTGCAGCGAATAATAGCGCCGAAGCAATGTTTGCTCGCGATGTTAATAATATGCGCCGTTATTACGGCGAATATGCCCCAGCTTTATTGCAAACTCAATACGCCAAAGAAATGTGGGCATTGTTTTCTGAGGCTAACTTAACGGCTAACTCCACTTTAACAGGTGAATTTGAAGATAACAGTGAAGCCGCAGATGTTGATGCAATACTTGAAGAAATTGAAGCCGCTCGTGAAGAAGAGCTGGAGCGCTTAGACCGTATTCGAGACGTTGACGAAGATGCTTAAACTTAATTAAATTAAGCTGATGTCTAGCGTTTAGTAGCTAGACATCAAACCGTTGCAGTTAAATTCAATAAAACAAAGGTTAACTTAATCGCGGCCTGAGCCCGTATAAAGCAAAATGTTTTTTGTTTTAACGCTTTCCCTTTCACCTTGAGTAATTTAGCAGTTATTTCACTCCTATTCCCTGCGCTTTAAAGTACTGCTGTATTTCATTTGTATGTGGTTTAAATGCACGCCAGCGGCCAATAGCTTTGTTGTTGAGCGGTTGACGAACCTGCACTTTACTGGCGGTAGAAACCGGCGCTGTATTTAAATGAAAATCAATACACTGCGGTTGCCACGCTAAATCACAAAACTTAACTAAATCTTTAATTTGCACTTCGGGCTGCGCTACTAACTCCTCATACTGAACTAATTTTATTGTATTTTTATGCAAACTTTGAAAATGCTGCATGAGTTTATAAAAACGGCTATAAAATTTAGCGGTATCAAGTAAATCTAACGAATAAGCGTAATAAGGGTTATTAATACTAAATAGTTGGCGATAGTTACCAATACAGGTGTCCATTGGGTCGCGCAGCAGGCAAATTATTTTTGCATTAGGTAATGCTTTGGTTATTAAATCAATATAAAAAAAGTTAAAGGGGAGTTTATCAATAAAGTGTTTACTATTGCCTGTAACTACACGGGTAGCATTTAAGTAATGAGTGCCAAGTTGCTCAAAGTTAATTTGATAGGCGCTACTCAAGGTTTGGTTATCAAGCACGTGCGGCGAGGTGGTTTTGCTTATTTTTTTAACACACAAGCCAAAGTCTTGCAGCTCCCCTGCTGATTGCACGTCGCTGTGGCTTGATAAAATACGCTCTACTAAGGTGGTGCCAGAGCGCGGCATACCTAAAACAAAAATAGGCTCGTTGCTTGGGTTACCTGAGGCGTTTGGCTCGTTATGCTCAAGGCTTAATTTTTTAATATGTGCAAATAAAGCCGCTGATCCCTCGTTATCAAATGGGCTGTTTTTAAGTTTATCGGCTTTACCTTGTTGCAGTGCTAAAAAGGCATCCGAAAATGCGCCAATATCTTGATATTCTTTTGCTAGAGCATGGCCAATATGTAGTTTTGCATCGGGGTGAGTAACCTGTTCAGCAACCGTTTTTAAGCGTTCAATATGGTTAGTTTGCGTACTTGCCTTAGTTAAATCGCTCAATGCAAAGTGGCTTTGGTGGTGTAATGGTTTTAGAGTAATAGCATTTTCAAACGCATTTTGAGCTTGCTCAAAAAGGCCTAAAAACTTAGCGCAAACACCAAAGTTATAAAAGAACTGTGCTTGCGGAGTTTGTTTGTTATTTGCCAGTGTTAACGCGTATTCAAAGTAATTTATCGCTTGTTCGTGTAAACCCGCTTGTGTGAGTGCAACGCCTAAAGTGTCTGCATCCAGCGCTTTGGTTATTTTGCTAAGTGCAACACTTAATGCGGTTGCTTTGGCTTTTTGTAGTTGTCCTGTAAGTGCGTAACATTTTGCCAGTTGCGCTGTGTATTCAACATTTTCTTGCAAACCTTGCGCTTTTTCAATCAGCTGAATGGCTTTGTAAATTTGCCCCACTTGTAGGTTTACCATAGCTAGTAAAAAATAGCCGTCTGCAAAGTCTGGTTTTTGGGTAACAAGTTCAACTAAAGTTTTATGTGCTTGTTGCACATCACCTTGATTTAAGTAATTTATGGCGCTTTGATGTAACTGTTTTAGGCTAGGGGGCATAGTTAGCTCGTATAAATAAAAAGGCTCAAATAAATTTGAGCCTTTATGACATAGATTAAGTACAGTTTAAATGTAATTTAAATTATATTTCAAACTTGTAGTTAAATTTAATGCCTACCGTAAGAGGGCGGTTAATGTAATGGCCATAGTTACGTTGTATTTCTGCGCCATTAGCACTTGTAATATCGGCATCTGAGCGACGCACCGATGTAACAGCATATTTATTAAACATATTATCAACATATAATGTAGTTGACCACGCATCTGCTGTTAACTTAGCAGAAATATTACTTAAGCTGTAACCTGGTAGTACTTCACCGTTATCACGTAAACCAACTTTGGAAATAACGTCGCTTTGCGCAGTTAAGCCGTAGTTTATATCTAATGTTTTGTCGTTAAACACGTCAGTTTGGTAATTAATACCTAATGAAAACTGATGCTCTGGTGAACCAGGTAAACGATCGCCATCTGCAGCGCCATCACTCCCGTCAGCGTTAAACAAAAATGGTGCATCTGATGTTAGCTCAGCTTTAGTGTAAGCGTATGTTGCGTAGGCGCTAAATGAGTCTGATAAAATAGCACGAGTAGCAATTTCAATGCCTTTTGCGTTAGCGCTGCCAGCGTTTGAAAGGTAAGGCAGCTGCCCCACTGCGGTTGCTCCAGTAATTTGTGCATTGTCCCAATCTACGTTAAAGAGTGCAGCGTTAAAGTGTAACTGACTTCTAAACCATGTACTTTTAAAGCCAAGCTCGTAATTGGTCGTTATATCGGCATCAAATAGCATTTCATCTGGTTTACCACAGCCTGTTTGTTGATCATCAGGAAGTGGAACAGGGCACGGAACCAAGCCATTTGAACCACCAATTCTAAAGCCTTCACTTACCGTTACATAGCCCATTACGGTGTCATTAAATTGATACTTTGCGTTAAACTTTAACAGATTACCGTTATCACTTGCTGCATTCTCTTCAAAGTTAATAGCGATATCGTTAGGGCCAGCACCATCATATAATGTATTTGCTAACGGAAAGTCAAAAGCGGCTTTAGACTTTACATCGTATTCGTAAAAGCGCACACCAAGCGTTATATCTAGTTTGTCGGTTACTTGATAACCCACTTCACCAAAAAGAGCCGACTCTGTTACTTTGCTGCTCGTTATTTCTAGGTACTCTAGTGCATCAGGTCTAAGTTGAGTTGCGCCAAAGTTATCAACCGCAAACTGATCAAAACCTGGTGTAAATTCTCTACTTGATGCATCTGTGTCTTTTTTATTATAAAAACCACCTACTATCCAACTAAAATCGCTATCACTTTGTGATACTAAACGCAGCTCTTGGGTAAAAGTATCTACTTCATCAATTTCGCGGGTAAATGTTGAAAATGCTGGAAATTCTTCGTAGCCATAATCAAGACGGATCAGTAAATCTGTTTGGTCGCGTTGACCTTCAGCTTCAAAGCTTGATATACCGGTAGCCGATACTAACTCTGCAAAGCCTAAGTCTGCTTTGAGTTCTAGGCTAAGTAATTGATCTTCTTTCACGCGTGGCTCTTCGTAACGATACGCTGATTCGTACTTACCAATTATATCGCTTAAGCCATTGTTTGCATTTAAGCTGTTGCTATGAACAATTGAACGACCTTCGCTGTCTTGTTTTTGATAAAAATAGTTAAGCGTACCTTCAAAAGACTCACTCGCTTTATAACGAACTGATATACGCCCTGTAGTGGTTGTTTCGCCATTGGCATCTTTTACTTGTTTAAGGTTGTTGTTAACGGCATCAGTATTGCTCCAATCAGGATCGCTAAGCGATACTCCCGGCTCACGAACAACATAATTGTAATCTACAAAACCCGGATCTTTATATAGGTTTAAGCTAGTACGTATGGCAAGCGTATCTTCAATAATTGGTAAGTTGAAAATAAAGCCGCCTTCACCGCCTACTGAGTCACTTTCTTGGGTTTGAAAAACATCACCGTAAACTTCGCCTGAGGTATAATCAAGCTCTGGCGCTTTTAGCATGTAACGAATGGCGCCGCCTAATGTACCTGCGCCATATAATGTACCTTGTGGCCCAATAAGTACTTCTACGCGCTCAATATCAACGAGGCGCATATCAACACTTACCGGAATTTCGTTGATATAAGTTGCTACAGTGCCGCCATCTGACGCTGGACCCGATGAGTTAGTATTTAAACCACGTACAATAATAGGTGAACCTTCGCGGCCACCTTGATCAGTAATTGTTAAACCAGGAACCCAGCGTGCTACATCGGCAAGTTCACTAATGTTTTGATCTTTCATTACATCAGCGTCAAGCGCGGTTATATTAAGTGGTGCTGCTTGTACAGAGCCGCTGCGTCGTGTTGCCGTAACCTCTATAACTTCAAGTGATTTGTTTTTTGTAACCACTTGTTCTTGAGCTGAAGCGGTATTAGAGAATAAAACCACACTTGAAAGTGTGCTTGAAATAGCCAAGGTTAACAGGCTTGGTTTAAACATAAAAAGTGATCCTAGTGCAATTAGTTATAATGAGTAAGTAAGGGTTTTAGTTTATCAGGGTGGAATACATCTGGGAATAAAAATATGAATTATAATTCACTTTTATAGAATAAATATTACACCCAAGTTTATTTAGATTAATAAATAACCACTAGCAACAATTACTTGCTTAAAAAGCATTCAGTAAGCTCTTGCTGCTTAGTTGTTAAAAGCTAAACAGTAGTAAAATTTTATAACAAGATGTGAGTAGCGAGTGACATTACACGGATGAGCAAAACCGTTATGCATTTAAATGCAAGCTGAGGGTTAAAGTAACAAGCAGAAATGAGACAAAAAATATGGCCGTTTTCATTAAAAAATTAAAGTCACTAGGGGGTAGGGCGTATTTATCTTTTGAGGTTGAATTTACAGCAGTGCGTTTGTTTTTTAGGCTAGGCAGAGCCTATGTAATGTGGTTATTCCCCAGAAGCAGGCGATAACGACGCATAAATGCCAAATATGTGCTGCCCGAAGGCTTCTATCTAGGGGGAAGTAACTTTTCCTGCATGGATGTAAGCCAGTAAAATAAAGCCGGGGCAGTTATTGAGCCCATTAGATAACAAACTTCGCGCCGGGATTAAATTGCCTCTAAATTGAACAAATTTTAATCCCTAAGGTTAATACGCCCTAATCGCTTAATGAGGATAGTTTAACTGCTGCTTTGTGGTTTTGAAGTTGAACTGCCAACAGAGGCAATAATTACCAGTAATATTGCCAGCCACTGCCAAATAGACAATAGTTCGCCTAATATGAGTAATCCGGCTAATGCTGCAATTGCGGGCTCTAAACTCATCATAATACTAAAGCCTTGCGACGACATATTACGCAAAGTGATCATTTCTAGGGTATACGGCAGGGCGCTTGAGAGTACTGCAATAGCAATACCTAACGGAATAATATCCCAACTGAATGAAGAGGCTTGCAAAATTCCGCCATAGGGCACAAGTACAATGGCCGAAATAGTCATACCCATAGCCACAGTTGCACCACCAGAGCCTTGATTACCGGTTTTTTTACCAAAAAGAATATAACCTGCCCAACATGCACCAGCGGCAAGCGCCAATATAACGCCAACCGGATCTAGGCTTTCTTGGCCTTTCATATCAGGCAGTAGTAATAAAATACCCGCAATAGCACAGCCTACCCAAAATAGATCACGCTTACGGCGCGATGAAAATAATGCAACTGCTAATGGGCCGGTAAATTCAAGTGCAACGCCAATACCCAGTGGAATACGCTCTATGGCGTAATAAAACAAAATGTTCATACCGCCGAGGCTCAGGCCGTAAATTAAAATAGGAAATCGTTGGCCTGCGGCAGGTAAGTGTTTCCACGGTTTAAAAATCAGGCATAAAATAGTGGCAGAAAAACCTAAACGCAGTGCAGTAGTCCCTTCAGGGCCTACAATAGGGAAGAGTTGCTTGGCAAGCGACGCACCAGATTGAATAGTTACCATAGCGAGCAATATACAAAAAACAGCGAGTAAGAGTTCTTTCGTAGATGAATGCATTATTTTCCTTGTATATCACTATTAAATTTGGCGCATTCTACCTGTTTTTGATACTCGAGGTAAACTTATTCGATAAACAACATATTAAGCAACTTACGCTTTGTTATTGTTAAAGAAAACATATGTTGTTGCGACTGTTAAGCTCGTTGCTTCACAAGCTAAAAAGTAGTTAAAAACGTATGAGCGTTAGCTATTAAACTAACACTCATATTATAAAGCGGCTAATAGGCACTATAGCAAAGGTTTAATTTGTCTCAAACGCTTTATCGTTTGGGTATACAACACCTAATTGCGCGCGAGCGGTATCAAGTACATGCATTACTTCAACACTAAGCTGGTGTGTATTAATATCCGATTGCGGCGCTTTTTGTGTCACCATTTGCATAAAATGATCAACTTCATATTTCATAAAATGCTCGTCAAAAGGCTGCGAAAGTAGTTCACGTTCACCGTTGTTAGCAATAAACTCTACTTTTTTGAGTTGCGACACTGCTTCAATCCGAATGCGGCCAAGTTCGCCTTGTATTTCGGTAATATTATCGCCTTGCGATATTTTTGAGTAGCTGATCACCGCTTGTTTATCGTGATAATTTAAGAGTACATCGCCTGCGCCATCTACACCTGTATCAAGGAGTACACCACTTGCGTGTACACTATTTGGTGCGCCCCACAGTGCTATTAATAAATACAGTGGATAAATGCCTAAATCAACCAAAGCACCATTAGCAAATTGAGGTAAAAAGGTATTTGGGCGCTCGCCATTTTTATATTTATCGTAGCGCGACGAATATTGACTATATTGTCCAATAAACTTACGCGGCGTACCAATTTTTAGCATGGCCTGTTGCAACAGTGCAAAGTTGGGTAAATGCGTGGTCATCATGGCTTCCATATATAAGCATTGATGCTTTTTAGCGGTTGCTATAATAGCGGCTAGTTCGGCACTATTGGCCGCTGCTGGTTTTTCTCCCAGTACATGTTTACCTGCTGCTAAGCATTGCACTGCATATAACTGATGTAAGCTATTTGGTGCGGCAATATAAACGGCATCTACGTGCTCGTCTTGGCAAACTTGCTCTATTGAGGTAAATATTTTTGCTTGAGTATTTTTTGGGTGTTTAGCTAAAAAGGCTTCGCCGCTCGTTGTTGCGCGCGAGCACACACCATATAAATTAAAATCGATTAAGGTGTTGGCTGCTTTTAATAAGGTATCGCTAATAAAATTAGTACCGACAATAACAAAATTCATGGATATTCCTAAAAAACAATAAAAAGTAGAGGAAAAGTAAAGCTTATCATTTTTTAGTGTGCATATCGCGAGGAGAGAAAGTAAGTATAAAACCACAGAGGGAAAAAGTAATAAAAAGGTTAAACCATCATATTAAAGTAGGTAGGTAAAACCTTTTAACTAATCAAACTATTTAGGACAGTATGTTGATTCAACAGCGTAAGTAACACTATGAGTAACTAGATACTTATTAGAAAGGTAGTTATTCACTGTCTTTTCGCACCATTGTAGTGCATCACCTTGGCTTTCATAACCGTTACCAGAGGCGTTCCAGCATTGCTTTAAGTCATTATCTCTATTTGAGGCAAGTATTGCGTTGGATTGAGTTATCTTACAAGAAGAGTAAGTTGACTTACTTGACCCATCTGAATTTGAGCCACAACCAACAAGAGTTAATGTAAGTGCTAATAATATATACTTTTTCACTTTGATACTCCGTTAGTATTTGTTTTGGTAACGTTCGTTAATTACGACACGGCTTTGACAAGGAACTTCAAAAAAATCATGAACATTATTTTTAAATAATAATTCCAAGCTGTAATAAGAGTTACACTCAAACGAAACACCAGAAGCTGGAAGCACTGTAAATATTTCACCATAAATATCAACTTTAACAGTATCAATAGATAGATTTTGAATTGAGAGATAGTTAGAGTCAGTATGATAAACATCTACATTTTTAATTGGAGATGGTAGATCTCCAGCATTTGCAAGTGCTGAAAACAAAAGCCCTGCAGCTAAGGGGAACTTATAAAGTTTCATAGTCGTCCTTTATGACATTATGGATAATATACTACTAAATCGACATTAGGATGAATGTTGATATTAGAGGCTGTATTGATGTATGGACAGCATATGATAGGAGTATTGATAAGTTACTGCTTTAGCCATCCATAGCATAACAATATCTGTATTATAAATGCAATATAATAAATATCAATAACTAATTGTTTTTATAGATAAAAACTGAACTTAGAAGAAGTTAATTCAGAGTGCTTTTAAACAAATAAAATCATCTGTAATTAGTGCTAATAAATTAGATTAGGGATAGAGAAAATAAAGGGAAACTAAAATGAATTAGCAGATCATTTTTTACTGCGCATTACGCGAGGAGAACAGCCAAACCAGCGTTTAACACTGGTGCTTAATGTGGCTTGCTCTTGATAACCCAATAATTCTGATATGGTTGATATAGTAAGTTGCCCTTGTGTTAGGTAGTGCTGTGCAAGTGCACGGCGCGTGGTATCTTTGAGTTTTACAAAGCTGGTATTATGCTTAGCTAGTTTGCGATGCAAAGTACGTGGATGCATATTAAGCGCCGCAGCAATCGTGTGATTAGAGCACTGATAAATAGGCAGCATGGGGCGCATTAACGCGCTTACTTGAATGGGTAATGGGCTGTTGTATTGACTATTTTTAGCTAAAAAGTTTCGTGCAGCCTCTACGTTTGTCAGCTCCCCTTGTTCAAGTGCTATGCTTAAGTCTTGTTTCGCAATCACAATACCCGCGCTGTTACGGTGCTCTATTACTTTACAGTCAAAATAGCTGTTATAAGCATACTTACTGGTGGTGAGCTTTTGTGGTAAAAAAACCGTGATAGGTTTGCATTGGTTATTACTAAGCTTTTTAATCGCTCCCATTGCTAAGCCAATCGTTAGTTCGGTAGCTTGGTTAATGTTAGGTAGCGGGTTGAGGTTAATTTCGAACGATAAAAATAAGCTTTTATCGTCCTCTAATGGATGAGCCGTAAGCCGAAGAGCAGGGCTGTGCAAATGTAAGTATTTAACCACCCAATCGAGTGCATCACTTAAATAGGTACCGCTTTTAGCGGCAATAGAAATATAACCCAAAATATCAAAACTTTGTCGGCTGGCGAGCTTTAAGCCAAAGCTGGGGCAATTAAATTGTTGTGCGCAGTATTCTAATAATGCTGCATAGCAACGATAGCTTACATATTGGTTTTCGAGCTGAGTAAAATCAACGTTAATATTACACGCTTGCATAATGGCAGTTACATTTGCGCCAAATTCTAAAATTAGCGTATCAATACCTTGTAAAGACGTGGCTCTTATTAAGCTGCTCATAGTTAACCTTTGCTGTTGAGTGTCTAAAAATATCAAGTTTTTATGTTTTTATCTATGCAATATTATGGTTATGGGCAATTTGTGAAAATTATAAAAGGCATGCTATGAATACAACATTTGACTACATTGTAGTAGGCGCGGGCAGTGCAGGGTGTGTTATTGCCTCGCGGCTATCAGAAAATGCCAATGTAAGTGTGTGCTTAATTGAAGCAGGCTCTAGCGATAATACTGCTTTTGTACAAATGCCTGCAGGGGTTGCTGCAAGTGTGCCTTATGGTATTAATAGCTGGCATTACAATACAGTAGCGCAAAAAGAGCTGAATAATCGCTGTGGTTTTATGCCACGAGGTAAGGTATTGGGTGGCTCAAGCTCTATTAATGCCATGGTGTATATTAGAGGCAATAAATACGATTACGATCAGTGGGCGGCCAATGGCAATAGTGGCTGGGATTATGACAGTTTATTACCCTACTTTATAAAAGCCGAAAACAATAAAACATTTACCAATAGTGAGTTACATGGCACACAAGGGCCACTTCACGTACAAGAATTGAATGAGCCAAGCCCAGTAAATCAATGTTTTTTAAATGCCTGCGTTGAGCAAGGGGTGAGTTTAAATAACGATATAAATGCAACCGAGCAGCAAGGTGCTAGGCTTTCACAGGTTACGCAACATAATGGAGAGCGTTGCAGCGCAGCTAAAGCGTACTTAACTCCTCATTTAAAACGTGCAAACTTAACCGTATTAACCAATAGCCATGTAAATAAAGTAATAATAAACAATAATATGGCGCAAGGTGTACAAATTGAACGTAATAAACAGGTGGTTAATTTATACGCCAATAACGAAGTGATCCTCAGTGCCGGGGCAATTAATTCGCCGCAACTATTAATGCTTTCAGGAGTTGGCCCCAGCAACCATTTACACGCACATAATATTAAGGTGATAGTACCATTAGAAGGGGTGGGGGCTAACTTACACGACCACCTTACAGTGGTGCCTTTGTATAGAGCAAAAACCAGTAAAGGCACGTTTGGCTTGAGTATCCTAGGGGCTGCTAGGGTGTTAAAAGGCTGTATAGATTGGTTTAGTAAGCGCCAAGGGTGCTTAACTACTAACTTTGCAGAGTCGCATGCATTTATTAAGTTATTTGATGACTCCCCTGCGCCAGACGTACAGCTAGAGTTTGTGCTGGGTTTAGTGGATGATCACAGCCGAAAATTACACACCGGCCATGGTTACAGTATTCATAGTAGTATTATGCGCCCTAAAAGCCGCGGTGCTGTTAAGTTAGCCGATAGTGATCCGCGCAGCGCGCCGCTAATCGATCCTAATTATTTAAGCCATCCCGACGATATAAAAGTGATGTTACAGGGCCTTAAAAAAACACTACAAATAATGCAAAGCAGTGCATTTGATGCCATTCGTGGTGACATGGTTTACCCGCTTGATATAAATAACGATGAGCAATTGATTGAATTTATTCGTCAAACGGCCGATACCGAATACCATCCAGTAGGCACCTGTAAAATGGGTAATGATCCACTTGCAGTGGTTGACAATGAGCTGCGAGTTTACGCTATACAAGGGCTACGTGTAGTAGACGCCTCAATTATGCCCAGCATAATAACCGGTAACACCAATGCTGCGGTTATTGCTATTGCTGAAAAAGCGGCCGATTTAATTAAGCAGGCTAATCCTTAAATTAAGCGTTAAGCATAAAAGGCATTAAGCCATTGTTGCCAGTCGTGTTCTAGGCGCAGCATTTGCTGATGCTTTTTGGCATTTAAGTGTTTGTTTTCGTCCTCGGTTGCCATATAAGGGCCAACACGACAAAGTGGGCAGTGATTTGGGGTTAAATAATGCGGCAAAGTAAGATGACAGCTTAACTCGCTATGCTGTTTTGGGCTAAATACATAGGTAATACCGCTGGTGTCTTTTACGTGTTTATCACGGTCAACATTGCGAATTTTATAACCAGCAAAGCGGCTAATATCAAACGGCATTTGCCCTAAATACTCAGCGTTTAAATGTGCATTTAAACTGCCTTCTATATTCCACTCCCGATAAGGCTTTACGTCTTTTGAAGTGATATAGCACAGCATTGGGCCATTGGGGTTAAGTGCATACTCGTTAGCGTATTTTATAAATTGGTGCAGTAAAGCACGATTAAATACGTTCATACTGGTTTGTTGAGTATTGTTTTCAAACGCTTCGCGGCCCACAAAGGCAGGAACAAGCGGAAATTGAAAAATAACCACATCAAAGCTATGTAAGTTAACGTTTAGGTTTTGCCAGCAATGGGGTTTTGTAACATCAAAGCTATTAAGTACGGTTACTTTATTGGCTTTTAAAGTGCTTAGTGCATTGTCTTGGTATTTATACTCAATAGTTGCTGCGTCATCAAACGTAGAGGCAACCAACAAACTCGGCTTTAGGTGTTGATGCAGCGCGTTAGAAAACGATAAATCGCCATCGCCCACAGTGAGTATTTTCCATTTGGGATTTAGGTACATAAGTTATTTAATCTGGACTCTGGTTAAGAGATTTACTAACGTATTGAATCATATTTATATTTAATTTTATTTTCTCTAGCCAGAGGTTTTCAGTGAAAACAAGGCGAATTTACGCGTCAATAGCTGGCCTATTGCAAGAAAATTCAACGCAGTTAGCGCTGAAAATAGCTGCTTGAGATCAGGTTATTTAGTATTTTTATCGCTATTTGCAATGATAACGTCGGCGTTATTATTTAGCGCTTGTTGCTCATATAAACGCAGCATGGCTAAACGTGTTTTTAACCCTTCAATGGCCACTTGCTTAAGTATAAGGTTAAAGGTAATTAAAATTGCGAACATAATATGAATAGGGCCATGGGTAAAGCCAGCGTCTATGTCGTAAATAGATAAGCCAAACAAAACAAATAATACCACCATAAGTATTTCAATGAGTTGATTAGAATAAAAGCTCAGACGGCCTTCACTTTTATGATCTTTTTTTATACTAATGGCACAAAAAAATGGAATAACTTTAATTTTAAATACCGCTTTTTTTTCTACGTAGTTTTCGCCAAGCGTATTAAGTTGCTGGCGCAATTGGTCAATCATGGTGTGCCCTTAAGCGCAATAGTTTAAATTAGTTAGGGTAAATGCTCATACCAATAGTAAATATATGGCATACAAACACCACAGAGGTAAGTACAAAACGCATTTTTTGATAATCTTTATGGTAGCTTTGCCATTGCGGTGAGGCTTTTTCAAAAATAAGCACCAACCAAAAGCTTACCGCTAACCATGCAAGCGCCCATTCAACTGGTAAAAATGATAAAAACGGTACAGGTATAACTACAATAACTGCTTTTATAGCATTACTGTAACTTTGCTCACCAGCGCGCCATAAGTTACCCGCCATAAAGGCTAAAATAGCAATGCTGTAAAAAGTAAAAAACTCTAAGTTTACACTGTTACTGCCAAACATTAGTGGCCAACCAACACAGCCTAAAAATGGGAGTAAGCCCAAGTAGCCTAGTTGTATGTGGTTAATAAATTTTTCCATAACAGCACGCCTCGTTTATATGGTGAGTATTTAGCGCGGCTATTGTAACAGTATTACTAATAGCTACCTTAAAAAATTGCGTATAAAAGTAATTTGCCAAGCCACCATCTTAAAAACTGATTGAATCAATCTAAACAATCAATTTTATTTAAATCTTCATTAGCCTTATAGTATTAATCAAGCCAACGCAGAAGGTCGTTTAAAACGATAGCGTTGATTACTTTTTAAATACATTAAACATAAATGAGGAAATACCATGAGCACTTCATTAATCAACACAAAATTACAACCATTCAATGCAACCGCTTACCACAACGGCGACTTTGTAGAATTATCTGAAAAAGACGTACTTGGTAAATGGTCTATTTTCTTCTTTTACCCAGCTGATTTCACTTTTGTATGTCCAACTGAACTTGGCGACATGGCAGATTATTACGCACAATTACAAGAAATGGGCGTAGAAGTTTATTCAGTATCTACCGATACTCATTTTACTCACAAAGCATGGCACGACACGTCAGACACAATAGGTAAAATTACTTACCCTATGATTGGCGACCCAACAGGGCGTATTACACGTAGCTTTGGCGTAATGATCGAAGAAGAAGGCTTAGCACTTCGCGGAACATTTGTAATGAACCCAGAAGGCGAAATTAAAATTATCGAAACTCACGATTTAGGTATTGGCCGTAGCGCTAAAGAACTTGTTCGTAAAGTACAAGCTGCACAATACATTGCAACGCACGACGGTGAAGTTTGCCCTGCATCTTGGCAGCCAGGTGAAGACACACTTGCACCTTCACTAGACCTAGTTGGTAAAATCTAAGTACTCGATTTACCAAGTAAGGGCAGGTAACTGCCCTTAAATCAACGAACATCCGTTTGTTGGTGCCTCCTATATCAATATACTTGTTTAAGCACATGCATTATTTGGCATGGGAGGCTTGCTGTTTAAATTTTCTAAAAGGGTTAAGCCATGTTAGATAACAACATAAAAAATCAATTAAAAAGCCATTTTGAATCGCTTACTCAACCTGTTGAGCTGCTTATCGCCTTGGACGACAGCAAAAAATCAACAGAAGTAGCAAGCTTAGCAAATGATTTAGCCTCACTAAGCGATAAATTTACGGTAATAAACAACCCAGACACAAGCGCGCGTCGTCCGTCAATGGTTGTACATTCACCTATTAAAAACACCCATATTACGTTTGCGGGTGTACCTATGGGCCACGAATTCACTAGTTTAGTGTTAGCGCTATTGCACACTGGCGGACATGCCAGTAAAGCAAAAGCCGAGGACATTGAACAAATAAAGTCGCTCGACCAAGCGCTTAATTTTGAAGTGTATATAAGCTTAAGTTGTCAAACCTGCCCACAAGTAGTGCAGGCTTTAAATACAATGGCAGCAACGAATAATAAAATTAAAGCCACCATGATAGATGGCGCGTTATTTCAAGGCGAAGTAGAAGAGCGCAACATTTTAGCTGTACCGGCTGTTTATTTAAATGGCGAACCATTTAGCCAAGGTGCACTAAGCCTAACCGACATACTCAATAAAGTAGATAGCAAAGGTGCAATGCGCCAAGCTGAGTCGTTAAGTAAAAAAGAAAAGTTTGACGTGTTAGTTATTGGTGGTGGGCCTGCGGGTGCATCGGCTGCTATTTACTCAGCACGAAAAGGGTTAAACACCGGTATTGTTGCAGATAGGTTTGGCGGACAAGTAGCCGATACTTTAGCAATCGAAAACTTTATTTCGATTAAAGCCACCGAAGGGCCAAAACTGGTAGCGCAACTAGAAGAGCACGTAAAAGAATACGATGTAGATGTAATGCATAATCAACGCGCAGCTAGGCTTAGTCGCAATAATAATGGTTACGAAATTACTCTAGAAAACGGCGCGGTACTGAGTGCTAAGTCGCTGGTACTGGCAACAGGTGCACGCTGGCGCGAAATGAACGTGACTGGCGAGCAACAATATCGTGGCCACGGTGTGGCATATTGCCCACATTGCGATGGGCCCTTATTTAAAGGCAAACCAGTTGCGGTAATTGGTGGCGGTAATTCAGGTATAGAAGCCGCGATTGATTTAGCCAATATTGTAGAGCATGTAACGGTACTTGAATTTGCCGATACATTACGTGCCGACGAAGTACTTATTCGCAAAGCTAGCAGTATGGCTAATATTACTATTATTAAAAGTGCACAAACAACCGAAGTACTCGGCGATGGCAAAAAAGTAACCGGTTTAACTTACACCGACCGCGTAAGTGGCGACAGTAAGCAACTCACTCTTGCGGGCATATTTGTACAAATTGGTTTAATACCAAATACAGAATGGCTAAAAGACAGCGAGCTTGAACTGAGCAAATTTGGTGAGATTTTAATTGATGCCAAAGGCGCAACATCACTCCCAGGCGTTTATGGTGCGGGGGATGCAACCAATACGCCATTTAAGCAAATAATAATTGCTATGGGCAGTGGTGCAACAGCCAGTTTAGGTGCGTTTGATTACTTAATTCGCCACAGCGATGAAACAGAGCAAGCTTAATTTAGTTAATCTGCATCAGGTTAGTTAAAAAACGTCTCTTGATATAACAGCAAAAATACACCCATAGCTGTTTGTTCACCCAAGCCGCCCTTCTCCAAAGGCGGCTTTTTTTATATTTAATTTAGGGGTTAAATAAACACTGATTATTTTTGTTTTTTAACATGCAGCGTTTATAAGCTGTATGTTACTTAACCCTGGTAATGCCGACTATTATACACACAGCTCCACCGATCATACCGGCCCATGCTTCTATTGGCGTGTCGCCACTTAGCGCGCGGCTAACTTGTGAGCCAGCTGCTTCATAAACATCATACCCCCAAATAGCCAACGCAACGCCAATAATAATAAGCACAATACCAATCACTTTGTTATTCATAATAGATCCTTACTTTTTAGAGTGTTAGTTAAAAATACTTAGTAAATATACTAGTTAAATAATAGTAAATAAGCTAACGCAATTTATGATTATTTAATAGGTTGAATTTGGTGTGTACTCTGGATTTATATCGCCGCCTACTTCCTCAGGATCTACATCGTTTATGAGAAGTGTTTCGCGCACGGCTTCAATATGATCAAGTACGGTTTGATAACGCTCGCCGTACTCGTATTTAGTCACCTCGATTGCTTTAGGCATGTAGGTAAATGCTATTTTAAGTGCGTGGAGTGCTTCTTGATTTATTTTTTCGTTCATTATTTTCTCTCTTAAATATGTTTTAAACGTAAGCTATGGTTAATAAAATAACACCAAATACAATGCGGTAAATACCAAAACTTACAAAAGTAAAGTTTTCTAAAAAGCGGATAAATAATTTAATTGTAAAATAGGCCACTATAAAAGAGGTAACAAAGCCTACAGCAAGGGCGGTTAAATCGTCAAAAGTAAATAAGTCATAATGCTTTAGCAAATCATACCCAGACGCTGCAGCAAGTACAGGTAAACCAAGTAAAAATGAAAATTCAGCACTGGCTTTGCGGTTTAAGCCACACAACATAGCACCTACAATAGAGCTACCCGCACGGCTTGTACCAGGAATAAGTGCAAATACTTGGGCTATACCAATCCATATTGCTTGCTTATAAGTCACTTGAGTAACATCGGTAGTGGTGCAGTTTTGTTCTTTATAATTGCGCTCTAGCAGTAAAAAAATCACCCCACCAACAATAAACATTACTCCCACAACAGGTACGTTAAATAGTGCTTTTATTACGTCACTAAAAATGAAAGCAATAATGCCTAACGGAATAAATGCGATGGCTACTTTTATCCATAAGTTAAGATGTTTTGGAGTGAACTTATCTTTATAGTTGGCTAGTACCGCTAAAATGGCGGCTAATTGAATAATTACGCCGAATGCTTGATTAGTAGCCGTTGCTTCTATACCCAACCATTGCGCTGCTACAATAATATGCCCGGTTGACGAAATAGGTAAAAACTCAGTAATACCTTCAATAATACCTAAAATAATTGCGTTAAAAATGTCCACGTTCAATGTGTTCCTAAATACTTAATAAAAAATACAATGGGAGTTGCTAATGCTCATAATATTTCATGAGAAACAATACATAACTCACTTATCAAAATTCCGCCATAGGATAAGGGCTTATTAACAATATCTAAAGTGTTTTAATGTTTATTTAAAATAAAGGGCAGTAATTTTAAATAATACAAAGTTAGTTTTGAATTAAGCTAAAAATGCTTTTGCGGCGTCTACACCCATTTGGTAGCCAGTGTTAAGGGTTGCAAGCTTTTTAGTGGTACGGCCCACTTTAAAATTAACTGGTGGCGCTATAATATTTACCCGGCAATCAGCGGGTGGGTTATTAATAAAATCAATACTGTGGTTATAAACATCGGCTCTGGTGAGGGTTGTGTTAATAAGTGCCGGGTAGTTTTTATATATTTGTTTAGTTAACCATGGTGCTTTACTTGGCCTTTTACGATAACCCAAAGGCTGAGATAAAATAACGGTTATTTCACGTGCACCCATTTCATACGCTTTTATAACGGGAATAGAGTCGGCTACGCCGCCATCGGTCATGGCTATATTATTAATTATTGGATAGTCGCGATACGCAATAGGAATAGCACAAGACGCTTTTAATTGCTCGACCATATCGGTGCTGGTGGCTTTTAAGTAATGGGCTTTACCCGATTCGATAGCCGTAGTAACAATATAAAAGTCTGCCGGGTTTTGCGCAAACACTTCGGTGTTTAGCCGTATTTCACGAATGGTTTCTTGCCATAGCCAGTCTAAATCAAATAAATGGCCACCCTTTATAAAGCGCGCAAGATTAATAAACTCAGGACGACATGAATAGTCGGTGATCACTTTGTAATTGCGTATTGGTTGCTTGCATAAATAGGCGGCTACATTTGTAGCCCCTGCAGATACGCCAAAATAACGTGCAAATGGTTGATAGTTTTGTTTTAAAAACTCATCAAGTACACCGGCTGCAAAAATACCGCGCATTGCACCCCCTTCAACAACCAAAGTGTGTTTATGTTGATTTGTCATAACGATATATTCCTTACATCATTTTTTAATGCTATCAACTTAGTTAGCAAAGTGCGAGGGAGGAGGTAGGCGATTATTTATTATAAATACTCAACAAAATAAACGGGCAGTGTTTAATTGCCCGTTTATTGTTATTTTAACTGTTTAGAAAAATATAATTGCTGTAGGTTTTTAAATGCTTTGAACCCACATTACACCAACTTCTTTTTTAGTTACTTTAACTTGCGTACCGGCGCTAATGGGCTGTTTGCTTTTAAGTTGCCAGCTAATGCCAGAATACTGATGAGTACTTAACCCTTCAATAGTCACATCTTGGTTAAGTACAAAAGTCAGCTCTGCAAAGTCGCTATTAACTGGTTTACGCTCAACATTATTTTGCATCCGCTTTAGGGGCTTCCAAAGCAATATAGAAATTGCAGCTGTTATTAGAGTATTACTCCAAAGCGCAGTGGTCATAGAGTCGGCTAATATTCCCATACTCATGAGCAGCCCGGTTATAAATAACGATAAGCCAAAAAATAACAATATAAAGGTAGAGAGCCCCAATACGGCTACTTCTATGATCAGCGCAAGAACCCCAAGTACCATTAAGGTTTGTGGTAAATTTTGGGTAATAAATTCCATACCGACTCCTTTATTTAGTTATTAGCCTTGATGCTTTTTATTTAAGCTATTAATAATGGCCATACCTTGTGCAACCATTGAGCTTGCATCGGTGGCATTATCAGGAAGCAATACAATTGATGACTCTCTGGCAATGGCTTCTTTTGCAGCTATTGCTTTAGTTGCTAAATCAAGCTGAATTGCTTTTTGACCTTGCTCTGTATCGGCAGCTTCACCCACTTTACGCAGGGCTTCGGCTTGTGCTTCGGCAACTGCAATAATTGCTTTTGCTTCACCTTCTGCGCGTAAAATTTGTTCTGCCTTTTCACCTTCAGCACCTAATACCTGTGCTTGTTTACGCCCTTCGGCCACATTGATATTGGCTTGACGGTCACCTTCAGATTCAAGTATTTGTGCGCGTTTAACTCGCTCTGCTTTCATCTGTGCTTCCATCGCTTCCATTACAGATTGTGGTGGCACAATATCTTTTATTTCGTAACGTAATACTTGAATGCCCCAAGGCTCTGCCGCTTGGTTGATAGAAGTTACAATATTAGTGTTCAGTACGTCACGCTCTTCAAAAGTTTTATCTAATTCCATTTTACCAAGCTCAGAACGCATGGTTGTTTGCGAAAGCTGAGTTACAGCAAATATGTAATCATCAACGCCGTAGGTTGCTTTATATGGGTCAAGCACACGGAAATACAAAACACCATCTACAGTAAGCGAAATATTATCTTTAGTGATTGCCGACTGTGAAGGCACGTCTTGTGCTTGTTCTTTTAAACTGCGATCTGCAGCAATACGATCAATAAATGGGATGATAAAGTTTAGACCTGCTTCTTTAGTTGATTGATACTTACCAAAGCGTTCTATTAACCAAGCGCGGTTTTGTGGTACAAATTTGACACTACTTTTTAGCAGTACTAAAACAAAAATGAGTAAAAATGCTTCAACGGTAAATATTGTATTGAGCACTTGTGCAATCGGGTCCATGTAAATATTCCTTCTAATAATAAAGAGTTAACAAGTTGAATTGTTAGTGTTGTTTATAATTTCAACGTTGCTAGAGTAACATTACTGATGTGGTTTCACTATAAAATAGTCAGGGTCTGTTGATCTTTCAAGGTTAAATTTACAGCAGTGTGTTTGGTATTTAGGCAAGGCAGAGCCTATGTGGTGTGGTTATTCCCCATAAATAGGCGATAACGTAGCATCAATGCCAAACATGCGCTGCCCGAAGGGTTCTGCCTAGGGGCGATTGACTCTTTGTTACTCGGTTTTCACTTAGCCCACTAGGTTACAAACCTCGCGCCGTGATTAAATCGCCCCTAGTTTGAACAAATTTTAATCCGCAAGGGTCAACAGACCCTAGTAAGGTGATATTCAATTACTTTCAAAAAACTGACAAATTTTATTACGGCCCGTTTCTTTAGCTTCATATAAGGCTGCATCAGCATTATTAATAATTGTTTCGGGGCGGGTGTTTTTAGTTGGATATGTACTATAAAAGCCCACGCTAAGTGTGAGTGTTTTTGCAACACTAGAGTCGCTATGTACTATGTTTAGCAGCGCTATTTTTTGTTGTAATAATAATGCAAATTGATGGCACTCTGCTGCGTTAAGCGAAGGCAAAATAATTGCAAATTCCTCCCCACCATAACGCGCAGCTAAATCACCTTCGCGCCTGCAAAGTTTATTTAGTGTTTTAGCAACTTGCTTAAGTGCGTCATCGCCTTTTTGGTGGCCATAATTGTCGTTATAGCGTTTAAAAAAGTCTATATCGCACATAATTAAGCTAAGTGAATGCTTATTACGAGCACAACGTTGTATTTCACTTTTAAGTGTTTCATCAAAACAGCGGCGATTGGCAATATTAGTTAAACCATCGGTATTAACTAATAAACTTAATTTTTGATTAGCAGTAATAAGTTGTTGCTGGGCTAGTTGCAGCTTTTTTTTGTAATCTATATTTTTTAATGCGTTGGCAATTATTTCGCCCACTAATTTTATTCTGATCAGATCAATGTGTGTCCATGCGCGCTTAAAATTAACACAGTCACAGCCTATAAAACCAATAAGCTCTTTATCAAAAAGGAGCCCTATGCATAAAACAGATTGTATTTTTTGTATCTGAAACTCAACTTTTTCAGCGTTTGCTGCTTGAGGTAATTTTAAAACATCGTTTACCTGAAACAAATGCGTAGCGTTCATTACTTCAAAAAAGTAGGGTAGCTCGGTTTTTGGCACATTTTGTAATCTTTGTTTGAAAGCTTCAATGCCTTCATTCACCCATTCGTGGGTGTTAGTAATGGTTTCGTTGTCGGTATTAAATTCAAATAAATAACTACGATCGGCAGCAAATGCAGTGCCAATGGCTTTTAACGCAAAATTAATATGCAAATCTATATCATCATTTTGTATGTCGATTAAGTCTGTTGATATTTCAGAAATAACTCGATCAAAATTATAGAGCTCAATTACATCGCTTTTTAAAGGCTCTAAACACAACATAGAAACAGAATCAGATAATTGGGTAAGGGCGATATTTAACGGTATGCTTTGTTGTTGTTTTTTTAGCTGTATATTAGTGCTAGTTTTTGAATCGAATAATGACTCAATAGCAATATGTTTATTATTATGCACGCTCAGGAGGGTGACAGCATTAAATGCAGTGCTATCTAAATTGTCGCAATGCTTTAAATCAAATAAAATTTGCGCCGCAGTATTAACACAATAAGTATTATTTTTATTGTCGTATAATAAAATAGCTAAACTGAGTTTATTTAAAACCTGCCACAATTTTAGTATTGAGTCATCACTCACTTGTTTCTCCAAGCTAAACATTAAACGTTATTATTTTTATAATATATTGTTATTTTTATACCTTTTTAAATACTTTTAGTACAGAAGTTTCTATTTTCCCAATTTTTTAGTGCGTTTATTAGGTTTACGTATTATAATTGATACTGTATATCATTACGTATTCCCCGTTGAGCTTTTTCGAAGCTTACTTTGTTTTAAGTATAGGTACTTAAGTATTTCATGACCGAAATAACGACACATAAAGCTTCCCGTCGCCGTTTATTAATTGCTTTGGCGATCACCTGCTCTTTTATGGTTATTCAATTAATAGGCGCATATTACGCCAACTCACTAGCAGTATTAGCCGATGCAGGGCACTTGTTTGTTCATAACAGCTCTTTATTTATTGCTTTAATTGCCTCGAGCTTGGCGATTCACTTTGCTAAAACCTATAACGATGGCTATCAGCGTGCTGAGTTAGTAGGAGGCCTTATAAATGGCTTTTTATATTTAGCAATTAGCTTGGTTATATTGTATGAAGGTGGCGAGCGTTTTATGCACCATCATGAAGGCAACGAACTTGAAATAAATAGCTTTTTAATGTCGGCCATTGCCGCGCTTGGTTTTTTGTTTCATGGTGCCGCTGCTTGGGTGTTATATAAAGGCCGTAAAGCGAGTATTAATGTATATGCGGTGTTTTTACACTCGTTTTTTGACATTATATCTACTATTTCTACTTTTATAGCCGGAGTGTTAATTTACCTGACTGGTTGGGATATTATCGATATTTTATCGAGCATGTTAATTGCTTCATTCGTTTTATTCACCGGTATTAAGGTTATTATAAGTTGCGTTAAAGGGCTGTACATAAATAAAGATAAACTCCCTAAAGTAGCTAAAGTTGAGCAAGCAATTACCACAATTCAGCATGTAAAAAATGTGCATAATGTAACTGTAGTACGAAAAGATAAAACGGTAATAGTGGGTGCGCATATAGTGCTAAAAAAACACTGCACCATTGAAAAACACGATAAAGCATGTCGCTTAAAGGTCGAAAACCTGTTGCGTTCAAAATTTAATGTAACAAATAGTGTGTTACAAATTGAAAGTAGTTGCAGTAGTGTTAATTAAACTTGGCAAATTGCAGCATATGGCTTAGTTTAAGCTATATGTAAATAATAGCTGTTGTAGGAACAAATTGAATCAACAGCAATTTATTGGAATCTAATTATGCCTTTACTAGCAAGTAAGCATCACTACTTTAACTTTATTGTGTCGTGTTTATTTGGTATTACCGCTGCTTTTGTAAATACCCTACCAATCTTATTTATTAATAGTTCTGAGTTTTTATTAGGGCAATTTTTTGTTCTTTTAAGCTTATTATTATTTGGCTGGCGCTATTCGTTAGTTGTGTTTACTTTAAGCACCCTAGGCATATTTTATCGTTGGGGGCATGCTTGGCCTTCAATCGTTTTTGGTTTAGAAATACTATGGGTGTACTTTTTTTGTCTGCGCTATTCTAGGCCTTTATTTTTTAGAGGAATGTTGTTTTGGCTTGTAGTAGCAATGCCATTACTGTGGGGGTTTGGGCATTACTTTCTTAATATTAGCTTTTTACCTTTGGTTACTGCGCTTGCTAAATATTGTTTAAATGCCGCCATTTATTTATGCGTAATTGATTTATTTAGTTTCTTTTTTAATCGCCATTCTTGGTCTCGCCATTATGGTTCTTTGTATAAAATCCTTAATTATATTGTAACTTTGCTCGTTATTTTAGTGGTAGTGCTTACTTCAATTGTGCTTATTAATAACCATTACTCTAGGGTTGAATACGAAATAAACGCACAACTAAACGAAAAGTCCCAACAAATAGCGCAAAGCCTAGATTTATATTTAGAAAACCATCGCAAAGCAGTAATACTGACCGCACAAAATATTAGCGTAGGGCATAGCCCACAAAGTGCTATTGAGCTTTTAGGGAAGTTATATCCTGGGTTTATAACTGCTATAAGTACCGATGAACTTGCCAACGTAAATTACTTTTATCCCACAACGTCAAAAACACAGCAGTTAAAAGGTAAGGCTGTTGCTAATGTTGCTGATCGCGATTATTTTTACCAAGCAATTGATTCTCAAAATGGATTTATTTCTGGTATTTTTAAAGGAAGAGGGTTTGGACAGCAATCAATAGTGGCAATATCGGCCCCTGTTTATAATAACCAGCAATTTAAGGGGATAGTAGAAGGCTCATTGTTATTTGAAAACTTTAGTGATTTACAACCTACCTTATTTAAGCGCCAAGCCGACTTAATTATATTAGATAAAAGCAATCAGGTTGTATTTTCAACCTTAAATGACTTTAAGCAGATGCAAACCCTTAGCAAACAAGATGTAGTTGCGCTGCAAAGTCTTAAACAAACAAGCGCATTTACAGCAACAAACGCGCAGCAATATTACTCAAAAGACAC
This sequence comes from Pseudoalteromonas nigrifaciens, assembly GCF_002221505.1. Lineage (NCBI taxonomy): Bacteria > Pseudomonadati > Pseudomonadota > Gammaproteobacteria > Alteromonadales > Pseudoalteromonadaceae > Pseudoalteromonas > Pseudoalteromonas nigrifaciens. Next base: position 362,407 of record NZ_CP011037.1, read on the forward strand.
TACATCGGCATTAAATCATTGGCGTATTTTCACATTAATGAATAAAAAGTATGCCAATAATGTTGCAGCCCAAGCGTGGGGGCAATCTCTGGTGTTGATCTTATTTATAATTGTACTAACCAGTGTTTTTATTACGCAGCTAAGTAAGTGGTTAGTAACGCCGATAATAAAGTTAACCGAGCAAATAGATAACTTCGAAACCGATGAACAAACAGTAGGGTTAGTTTCGCATACTAATACCTGGTACGAGGTTGAAAAGTTACAACAACAGTTTGCAAGTTTAGCCCTTAAGATGACTAATAACTTTAATAAGTTACGCACCGCAAACAGTAAAAATGAAGCGTTGAATAATCAGCTTAAAAACTTTAATTTAAAGCTTGAGCAACAAGTTAAAGATAAAACAGAAGAGCTAATTAAAGCTGTAGGGGTTGCTAATAAAGCAAATAAAACTAAGTCATTATTTTTGGCCAATATGAGCCACGAAATTCGCACTCCGCTTAATGGTATTTTGGGCATGACTCAGTTGCTAATAAAAAATTCTAAAATTGCTGCCGATGAACAAAATGAGCTGCAAATGATCCAACAAAGTGCCCATAACTTACTGCTTATTTTAAATGAGATACTCGACTTTTCTAAAATAGAAGCTAATGCGTTAAAGTTAGATGTGCAACCAACTGAAATTAAAAAACTAATACGCCAATTAGCCACTGTTTTTGATAACTCGGGATTAAGCGCTAACGTTACATTTAAGCTAACTATTGCTCCAGAATTACCGCCATTTATAGCGTTAGACTCACTACGCTTTTCTCAAGTTATCAACAATATACTCAGTAATGCGGGTAAATTTACTGACACTGGTTTAATTACTATGGATTGCTTTGTAGAGAATGATTGTTTGTTCATTAAAATTACCGATACTGGTATTGGTATTTCTGCGCTGCAACAACAAAATTTATTTATAGAATTTACACAAGCTGATGTTTCCACTACCCGAAAATATGGCGGCACTGGGCTTGGGCTAACAATTAGTAAACGATTAATTGAGCTGATGGGCGGCTCGCTTACCCTGCGCAGTGAAGAAGGGGTAGGAAGCTGTTTTAAAATAAAAATCCCACTCATTCTAAGCCAGGCTCCAGTTAAGGAGATAGCCGACAGTTCTGTTCCTGATTTAGCGGCAAAACGTATTTTAATCGTAGAGGATAATCCAATTAATCAAATAGTAATCACCAAAATGATGATTGCAACGGGATGCGAGATAAAAACGGCAAACGATGGACTTGAAGCGTTACATTGCTTAGAAAGCTACCCCGCAGATTTGATTTTAATGGATTGCCAAATGCCCAATATGGATGGCTACCAATGCACACAAAAAATACGCCAAATGCCAAATGATTGTAAAAACGTATTAATTTTAGCTATTACTGCCAATGCGTTTGCCGAAGATAAAGAAAAATGCTTAAACGCCGGTATGAATGACTTTATAGCCAAACCCATCAATAAAAATGAGTTGTATCAGTGTATTAATAACTTATTTAAGCCTAGTTGAACAATACTAACAGCGAGCAGAGTAGCTTTGTTTTGGTGTTCGTATTAGAGTGAGCTAGTTACAAGCAGTTAACACTAAACAGGACAGTGGAGGAAGTATGAGCAAAATGAGTAATGTGGATGCTTTACGCAGTGTGTTATTAATTATTGATATACAAACGAAACTTGAGCCAGCCATAGCTGACTTTAGCGCTATTTTAAAGTGCTCATTACAGTTATCGCAAGCCAGCTTAGTGCACAAAATACCGACCCTTATTACAGAGCAATATAAAAAAGGTTTGGGCGCAACCAATCAAACCTTACAGGATGCTTTGCCACAAGCAGATTATTTTCATAAAACCCACTTTAGTGCCTGTGCAGAGCCCGGGTTTTTAGCGCAACTCGCTAAGTATACTCGCCCGCAAGTCGTGGTTATTGGTACCGAAGCGCATGTTTGTGTGTTGCAAACATGCTTAGATTTATTGCAGTACGGCTATGAGGTGATCATTGCAGTTGATGCGATAGGTTCACGTAACGACAACCACAAAATAATTGCTACTGAGCAACTACGCCAAGCAGGTGCGATCATTTCCAGTACCGAGAGCATTATTTTTCAATGGACCAAGCAAGCAGCAACACCTAACTTTAAAAAAATATTACCTATTATTAAATAGCCGGCTTTGCTTGTACATAAACTTATTAGCTTGTTGGGTAAATAACAATTCAATTAGGTCAATATATTTAAATAATGTAATTAACTCGTCTACTTTGTTAAGTTAAGTGTAATATTTCAGCATTTTTTTGCTTGTTAGGGGTAACCGATGAACTTTTTTAAACTTTAATACGTATTACCTCGCTTAATTTTATTAAAAAACTTAATTTAAGGCTACTATGTCTAGTGTTGCGCGTTTATTTACGGTTATTTTTAGCCTTTTATTTATAGAATCAATAGGAGTTGGTTTATATTTTGGCACATTGAGCGAGGCCTTTATTGTTGGCTTACCGCTTTGCTTATTACCAATTTGGTTATTAAAAACCCAACCTAATAATGCTTTAACGCCCCACGTTGTCGCTGCAGCCATTATGATGTTTTCTTTTTTACATATTCAACAAACCTATGGTTTGATTGAAGTGCATTTTGAAATATTTATTTTAATGGCGGTGTTAATTATGTTTGTGCAATGGCGTGTTTTTATAACTGCTATTGTGTTTGTTGCTGTACATCACTTATCGTTTTATTACCTACAAACTCAAAACACAGGTTTTTACGTGTTTGATCCAGATAGGCTTGCCTTTACAACAGTGCTAATACACGCAGGTTATGCCATTGTTGAAGTGTTTGTTGCAGGCTATATTGCTAAAACATTGCAGCGCGAACGTAGTGCTGGGCTATCGTTAAGCTCAGCGACAGAGCAAATAATGCAAGACCCTAATCATATTAAACTTTCTTTACGTGCTGATGATCAAAAAAGCCAAGCGGTAGCCGGCTTTAATACCTTATTAGAGTATTTGTCAGATGTAATTAAACAAGTAAAAACTCAATCAGAGTCATTAAAGGTAAGCTCACAAGAGCTGATCCAAGTGCACGACGAGTTAACCGAAGGTGCAGATCAGCGCACCCAACAAACCGACGATATTGCAAGTTCTGGTGCGCAAGTTGCTCATGGCTTTAAACTTGTTGAGCAAGAAAGTGAAGTATTAAAACACCAAGTAGATAATATTACTCAAGCTGCGACCAATGCCTTGCAAGAAGTGTCACAAACAGACAGTAAAAGCAGAGAGCTATTAACACTACTTAATCATACGGAAGAGCAAATAAATCATCTTGTTGGCGCAGGCGACGTAATATCGGGTTTACTTAATGAAATATCGGGAATAGCAGATCAAACTAACTTACTGGCTTTAAATGCCGCAATTGAAGCCGCTAGAGCCGGAGAGCATGGTCGTGGCTTTGCTGTTGTCGCATCAGAAGTGCGCTCACTTGCTACTAATAGCCAAGCAACTACGGCTAAAATAGCCGCTACCTTAAAAGACTTGGTTAGCAATAGCCGCACATCTACTCAGTCTATGAGCCAATGTGTTGATTTTGTAGTCGACTTAACAAAAATAAGCACCACGATGAAAGAAAACATTTCATCTATGAGTGAACAAATTAAAGCGGTATCAAGCAGTACTAGCTCAGTGGCTCAAGTAGTTGCCGAGCAAGCGGGTAATACGGCGCAAATAGCACTAAGCACAGACAAAATGCGCCAAAACCAATACCAAGACACAAAAATAGTTAAGCAGTTAACAGCTAAAGTACAGTTAATTGACGTAAGTATTGATGTATTAGAGCAAAGTATTGCAAAATTTAAGTAAGTCGAATTACTTTATTGTAGGGGTTGTTGCCGCGTGGTTTATACTGGTTGTGACTGGGCTGGTGTACTTTCAGCTTGGGCAACTAAAGCCGTTTGATGAATCGCAAATGCTAAAGCAACAAAATTGGTTTGAGCAATTTAAACAACAGTTAGTGGTTAGTAATACCGTGGCATCGCTTGTTATTATTACAGAGCAAAATTGCGGTTGTACTAAGCAAGCACAAGCGCACATTACGACGTTGCAAGCATTTGCAAAAAGTAAAGGACTTGCCGTGCAAGAGTTGCAACTTACACAACAACTTAAGCAAGCCATTCCAGCAACCCCTGCTGCTGTAATTATTGATAAAAATGGGGACTTTGTTTATGCCGGGCCGCTATCCGAAGGACTAGCGTGCTCGCAAGGAAGCGGTTTTGTAGAAACTGTAATTAGTAACTTAACAGCTGGGTTTAATTCACAGTTATTAATTGCTGACACTAAAGGCTGCTATTGCGTTACGAGTACATAGGCAAAGCTTTTATTTATATAGAATAATCAATTGCAAATGAGAGTGGTTAGCATTAACATGCGTTCACTGTATTATTGTTAGTTATCTCTCATGAAATTTACTCTTTTATCTATCGCAATCTCATCAATTATATTTAATTCTGCCAGTGTATTTGCCGCCGAAGAAGCTGAACAATCAACAACAGCACCGCCCTCAACAATACCGCTCAATAGCGCAACGGCTCAGAATAATATTGAAAAAATAGAAGTAGTAGGCCGTGCTTTTTCGTTATATAGGCCAACCGAGTCAGCATTTGGTACCCGTACAGATACCCCCTTAGAAAAAATACCTCAATCGATTCAAATATTACCGCAAGCGTTAATTAGTGACCAAGCAGCACGTCAAATTACTGATTTATATAGTAACATTGCAGGCGTTAATGGCTTTAGCTATTCGGGCGTAACATTTAGAGGCTTTCGTCAAGACGAAATTTTATACGATGGTGTAAAAGGTGACCCTTTTAATGGTTTTGCCGTACCGCAGTTATTTAATATTGAGCAAGTAGCAGTGCTTAAAGGCCCAAGTGGCGCGGTTTATGGTAGTGGTAATCCAGGTGGCATTATTAACTACATGACTAAAAAACCACAATATATTGCTAAAACTACAGTAGAACTAGAGCTTGGCAATGATGACTTTTTTAGTGGTGCTTTTGAATCTACAGGCAGTGTAAACAACGAGCAAACACAAGCCTACAGAGTGGGCGTGTATAAAGAAAGCCAAAATCCGTTTAGGTATAACACCGGCGAAGACAACACCATTATCGATTTAGGTTATCGCTTTGACTTTGATAATGCGTCAAATTTAGTGCTGCAATACACTAATATAGATCAAGACTTAGCAGGAGCCCGTTTACGTGGCGTACCTGTAGATGATAACGGCGACTTTATTGCTAATCGTGAGTGGAACCATAACGAAGCAAGCGATTATCAAAAAGTGTCAGCTGATGTGTATCAGGCAACCTATAAAAATGAGTTAAATGATATATTTAGTACAGATGTAACAGCGCGTTACTTTACTAATACCGAACAGCAAAACTATCACGAACCGCGGGGCTTGTTAGATACCGATAATGACGGTGTAGTTGATTGGAGTGAACGTGAATTTAGAGATCAAGCGCGCGAAAACCAAGGTTTGAGTTTAACTGCTAGTTTAATAGCACAAACAACGATTGCGAATATGGAGCATGTGTTTTTAGTAGGCGCAGATTATTATGCTGCTAAATTTGATGCTATATACCGCACCGCCAAACAAGCAAGTAAAGGCGGACCAGTACCTGGACTATCGTTAATCAATCCGCAATATGGTTTAACATCGGGCGCCGATTACGACTTACAAAGTATAACCCCACGATTTGTTAGTACTGAATCTAAAAGGCTCGGGGTTTATTTGCAAGATCAACTAGATATTACCGAAAAGTGGAATATAACAGCGGGGCTACGCTACGATCACTTTGAAGATACTGATCAGATCAGCAATACAGAGTTTTCAGATAGTGATGTTACGGTGCGTATTGGCACCAGTTATAATATTAACGATACGTTTTTTCCATATGCGCTTTATGGTACAGGCTTTTTGCCGCAAGATGCGGCAAGCCAATCTGAGTTAGTAGGTGGGCCATTCTCCCCAGAAAATAGCTATATTACAGAGTTAGGCTTGCGCACTAAATTATTTGATGACTCCTTGGCGATTAATATCGCGACCTATCAAATTGTGCGTAAAAATATTTTGCAAACAAGCTTACTACAAAATGATTCGGGTATTGACCAGCTAGAATCGCTAGGTGAAGTGCAAAGCGATGGCTTTGAGCTAGAGGTGGTTGGCGACATAACCGATAGCTGGGTAGTAACGGCCAGTTACGCGTATAACGATACCCGTATAAACGAGCAAAGCGAAGGCTTTTCAGCGCAAGCTGCTGGTTCTGATAAGTTTGCCAATGCCCCCCAAAATACTGCCGGAGTATGGACTCGCTATGACCTACCCAGCATTAACTCATCTATTGCTGCTGGCCTTGATTATGTTGATCAGCAAGTAAGTTTAGATGGCACCCATGTAAAGCCCTATACTATTTACAATATGGCCTGGAAAACTCAGTTAGAAAACTGGACGTGGCAAGTATCAATTAAAAATGTGTTTGATAAAGAGTACGCATCAAGCGGCTTTATAAATCGCACTGGGCATTTTCCGGGTGAGCCAAGACGTGTTTACTTATCGGCTAAATATCAGTTTTAATACTTAAGCTGATGTGAAATTAAAAGCCCTCGTTTATGGATAATGAGCAGAGGGCTTTTAATAATAAAAGTATTGAGCCTAAATAGTTGCTATGCCATATAGCCCTAACAGCACAAAAACACTGGCTGCAATAATTCGTACTTTATTTAAAGGAATGCGTTTTAGTAGCGCATTACCTGCATAAATAACCGGTACGTTGGCAATTAACATGCCCACAGTTGTACCAATAGTAACCCACAATACTGATTGATATTGTGCGCCAAGTAGCACAGTGGCTATTTGTGTTTTATCGCCAATTTCAGCAATAAAAAACAATACAAAAGCGACTAAAAATGCGCCATAGCGATCGTATTTATGGCTCACGGCTTCATCTTTATCAGGGATCAGCAGCCAAAGGCCAACCACAATAAAACTAATATTCACAACCCAAGGTAGGTACTCAATAGCAAAATTACCACTAAGCCAATCTCCAAACCAAGCAGATAAGCCATGATTAATAATAGTTGCGACTAATACACCTAAAATGAGTGCAATTTTATTATGAAAACGAGCAGCGAGCAGTAACGATAAAAGCTGAGTTTTATCGCCTATTTCCGCAAGGGCAACAGTGACGGTTGAGGTTAAAAATATTTCCATTACAACTACTTACAGGCGGGAGCACTAAACCAAGGCAAATAGCTATCTCCCGCCTTGAGGATAGTTATCTACCTAGGTCTCGCCGATAATGCTTGCTACAACATTACAAACTTACCACGCACGTGAGGTGCAATTATGTTGATAAGTTTACTTGTCACACCAATAATATTAAAGCGTGGTTATTGTAGCGATATACAAGGCTATAATTACTCACTTTTCCAACACGATTGATATTACTAAGCGGGCTACTCCCCTAAGAGACGCGCATTATCCCACAAACCTTTTAGATAGTAAATCTTGAACCATAGATTAAGCGCTATAAGTAATTAAAACGAATAGCTTAAGCGTACAGGTGCTCAGTGGTTGTTTTAAAAATTGAATACAGGGCCTCAACGGACATACAATTTTGGAACATATACTTTTTTAAACAGTCGCTGATTATTTTAACCTGTGTAGCACTGCTTAAAATAAGATCAAAAAAAAACATAATTAACTGCAAAAGTGTTTGATAACCATTACCATTTAGATTAGTATGCACCTACTAAATGTAATTGAGAGTGGTTTGTATTCATGTATATTTGTCTATGTCACGGTGTGACCGATAAAAAAATTGAACAAACAATTGACGATGGTGCAACAACCATGCGTGAGTTAACTAAAGAGCTTAAAGTGGGCAGCCAATGCGGTAAGTGTTGTGGTTGTACTAAAAAGATCCTTAATCGTAAGCTTATTCAAATTGCCGATATAACGGATCAAGTGGCTTAATTTAGTTAAAAATTACATTACAAAATTTAGATATAAAAAAAGCAGCTTTAAGCTGCTTTTTTTATGCGTGTTAATTACTATTACAGCTGCGACTGTAGGTAGTTTTCTAAGCCGGTATTTTCAATCAGTAATTGCTGAGTTTCTAACCAATCAATTTGCTCTTCTTGTTCATTTAAAATGTGATCAAGGGCTTCACGAGTAATATAATCTTTTTTACTTTCAGCCAGTTTAACTGCGCTACGTAACTCATCAATTGTATCAAGTTCAAAGCTCATATTGGCAGCAATCATTTCTTCGCTGTTTTCACCAATACGTAAACGGCCTAGGTCTTGAAGATTTGGTAAGCCTTCTAAAAACAAAATACGTTCAATTAAACGATCCGCGTTTTTCATTTTTTGAATTGATACTTTGTAGTCTGCTTTATCTAATTTACTAAAGCCAAAATCTTTAAACATACGTGCGTGTAAAAAGTATTGGTTAATACCAACAAGCTCGTTAGCGAGTACTTTATTTAGTGCTGCAATAACGTCTTTATCGCCTTTCATACTATATACTCCTACTAAGCCATTTGTGCTTGATGATAATTTTGCGTTCCAATCTTATCAATTAAACCAAGTTGCTGTTCTAACCAGTAAACATGATCTTCTTCGGTATCAAATAATAGTTTTTCTAAAATGGCACGAGATTGATAGTCTTGTTGTTCTTCGCATATTGCGATTACGTCTTTTACGCTAGCTACTACTTCAAGCTCAAGTGTTAAGTCGTTTTGCATCATGCTTTTAACATCGGTGCCAATTAATAAATCACGACGTTTAGTCATGTTAGGCACACCTTCTAAAAATAGAATGCGTTTTATTAACCAGTCACAATGATCTTTCTCTTCTTCCATTTCGTGGTTAAGGCGCTCATAAAGTTTAGCTAATCCCCAGTCATCGTACATGCGCGAATGAATAAAATACTGGTCAATTGCTGCTAATTCGTTGGCTAGCAATGTATTAAATGCGTCGATTACTTTTTGATTACCTTTCATGATAGATCACCTTAACAAGTTCAATTGCGACCAGTGTAGTGCAAACTGCAGCTATTGCAAGTTTTTTCTATAAAAATCATAATGTTACTATTGGTTTTGATTCTTATTTAAGTTTGCGTTATTACTTGGTTTGTAAGCAGTTTTTAATTTTTATAATAGGTATTGTTAATTGAGCGAGATGAGAGTTAATACACATATTTTAATATAATTTAAAAAGGCATGCTTAACATGCCTTTAAAGTTACTTAAATCAGTTAGAATTGATATTTAGCACCGAGAGTTGCCGTAGTGCCTAGCCCTTTAATATTGTAGCCACCATAAGTATATGATTGCGCACGAGCAGGGTAGTAGTCGCTGTTAAATAAATTTTCGACCCCAAAATAGCTGCTCCATTGTGGAGTAATTTGATATTGACCACTCAAATTAACTATATCGTAACTACTTACAGGACCTTGATCGCCAACGTATTGGCCTTGTTCGTTTTTATCAAAGCGCTTTCTATCGCCAACGTATAAATAGCTAAATGTAAGAGCTATGTCGTCGCTGGCCTGCCACGCTAAATTGGCTGTCGCTTTTGGTGGGCTAATTTGTTTAGCACCTAAGTATTCATCGGCTTGGGTATCTTTACCTTCAACGTAGCTATATGTGGCAACTAATTTAAGTTGTGGGGTAATGGCATAATTTACTAAGCCTTCAAAGCCCCATATTTTTTGCGGCGCGCGTATTGGCTCATAAACGCCTGTTACATCGTTAAATTTATTGCTGGTTCCTAGCTCAGACGTGCTTTTATATGCTGCTAGTTCAAAGCGCAGGTCATCAAATTGTGAGGTGAAACCTACTTCGTAGTTATCTATAATTGATGCTTGTGTTTGAATAAGCGCTATATCGTTTACAGTAGCTGCGCGCAATAGTATGCCTATGTCTGATATATCAGAGCCCTGCGAGTAACTAAAAAATGGGCTAAAGGCAGGGCTTAAATTATATTTAATGCCAGCATTGTAAGTTGTTGCATCGTAATTTATGGTATCGCCGCGCACACTAAGTGGTACTGAACATTGCGTAGCGGTTCTGCATAGCTTTAATGTTTGATAGTCGGCTACCGTTAAATCTATGCTTTCTTTTCTTACACCGGCTTTTAAAATAATATCGTCGTTAATTACCCACTTTGTTTGTAAAAAACCAGCAACACTATCCATGTCCATTTCAGGAACCCATATACGGCCATCAACTAAAGGTTGTGAGGTTTTATCGTTTAGGGCATCAATACCATATATTAAGGTGGTTGTTAGATTATCAAAGTCAAATTGGCTATTAAATGTGGCTCTTGCGCCTAGTTTATCTGACTTTATAACAGATTGACCACCGCTATAACCATCATCAAGATTGGCTAAATTAGTTGAAAAGAAAAATACATTTTCTATATTTTGCTTGTACAGATCTAAGGTCATTTGGGTGTTATCGAATAAGGCGTAATCTAGGTATTTAAGAGTAATATTTACATTGCCTTCGGGGCCTTGCGGTTTACCTTGTTTTTGCAGCTCTTTGGGTACGTGAATCGCATAGGTTTTTTCACCTATGTTACCGTCGCCAGTAACATCCCCTAAATCAGTTTTTTGCTGTGAGCTATAAAAGTTATAACTAAACTCTAGTTGCTTATCATCATCAAAATCGTAGCTTAGTTTAGTAAAGTAGTTTTGTGTTTCTGAGTCTGACAAACCATATTGCAAGCCTAAAATATCACCCTCTGAATCACGTTGTACACCGTTTTGCTCGTAACTGGCGCTTATTAAATAGCTAAACTTATCTAAGCCACCATTTACAGCTGCCGATATTCTTGCACCGGCACTTTCATCAAGCTTAACAGCACTAAAGCGGCTAGAAATACTAATTTCGCCCTCAGGCTGGCCGTCACTTTTCGCTTGTTTTGTTATGTAGTTAATTATGCCGCCAGCAGCGCCATTACCATAAATAGAGGTTGCTCCTTTAATAACCTCTATGCGTGCAATGGCACTGGCATCTAGCGTTTTTATGCCCAATGAACCGTTACGCAGTGGAGTTGACTGTGGTACGCCGTCAATCATAACTAAAGGTGCGCGACCACGCAGTGTTTGGCCTGAGTTACTGGAGCTGCCGGTGCTAGGAGCCAATCCTGGTACCATTTGTGCGAGTAAGCTGCTTAGTTCTGGGTTTACTTTTAAGTGTTGTTGAATTTGCTGCTGATTTATAACAGTAATTGAAGCAGGAACTTCATCAATACTTTCAAATATACGACTACCCGACACAATAACGTGTTCTAACTGATCAGCAGAATATTTGTTTTTACTATTTTCATCGGCAATTGCGCAAGCACTAACAGCGACGCTAAGTAAGCAAAGTGAGGTTTTTAACATGGTAACTCAGATAAATAATTAATTTTGGTAATGATAACTATTAACAATAGCAGTCACAAGTGTTAATGATAATTATTTTCGATTGCGTCTTTTTAACCAAAAGTAAACACCCGTTACAATAAAAAAGCTCAGTGATAGGGTTATTAGTAGCCATAAAAACTGTACAACTGGCCCAGCAAAATTACCAATATGAAAGGCATATTTAAAGTTCCATGCTTGCGTGGTGAAATTGGTGCTATTTGCATCGAACGAGTTGACTACTTTTGCAGTATAAGGATTGACCCATACCCAGCTATAGGCATGGCTTTCTCCTGGGTTTTGTATTCTTAAAGCAATCGCGTCATCCGCTTTTTTAGGTAGGTATACCCTATATGGCTCACCTTTAGGAAATATGGCTTGAGCATTATTAATTGCTAAATTGTATTGTAATTCGGTTTTTTTAAGTACAGGTATTTTGGGAGGCGCAGGTCTGTTTGTTACTTTATTTTGTGTTACCAATTCTAAAACAGACTGCGTTTGCGTTTTCCAATTAAACGCCATACCCGTAAAGGCAATCAGTATTAATGGCACAAAAAAGTAAACTCCCAACACAGTATGCAGCTGATACAGCAGTACTCTTAGTTTTGCTTTAGGTTTTATAGCTAAACGTTTTATCCGGTTTTTAGGTTTTACCCATAAATAAAAGCCTATTAATACGTTTATTAACAGCAGTAATGCACATACCGACATCCAATTTTTAAATGGTTTATTACCGTCACTGCTCTCAAATAATAACCAGCGATGCAAAGCAAGCGTAAAACCATAAATTGTATCTGTACTTTGGTAAGTATAAATAACATTGCTGGTGTAGGGGTTTACGCTCGCGTAGTGATTATTAGCTAATCTAAACTGCCATGCCATAGTAGGGTTTTGTTCAGGCATTAAAAAAACAGTTTTTTGTTGGGTTTGAGTTTGCACACTATTTATTAAAGTGTCGAAATTTAGCGGTTTTTCTGCAGGCGTTACTAGCCATTTTTCGGGCTGGGTAAGGTGTTGTAGATCTTTTGCGTAAATTAACACCGCTCCGCTGAGGCTCACTATTAATAAAAACAACCCGCTGAGTAGGGCAAGTGTTAAATGAATTTTACGTAACCAAAGTTTCAAAAACGGCATCTCAATTGTGAGCTAAGAACCCTAATTGTAAATGATAATGAGAGCAGTTTTCAATTGAAAGTTTGTTTATAAAGCTATTTTTATTATAAATTATTGTGCTTTTCTATTATGCAGTTTTCAATATTAAAATTATGCTGTAAAAAGTGTTTAACGGCTGCTAAATCAAGTGAGTTATGAGCGTTAATCAGCAGTTCGCAATGACTGGTTTTATCATCTAATTGCCATACTTTTATAGCTATTACTTGCTCTATATTAAAGTTTTTGGTGAGAGCGCATGTAACAGCTTGGGTATCAAAGTTATTAGGCGCAGCTTGCATTAAAATGCGACAGCTTTGTTTAAGCAGTAACACGCCATGGTAAATAACATAAAAAGAAATTAAAATTGTCGCAATTAAATCAACTATATACCACTGGTACAAAATAATTAAAGTACCTGCAACAATAACCACAACAGACGCCATCGCATCAGATACATTATGAATAAAAGCAGCTCTTATATTCATACTGCTATTTGCGCCAGCTCGGTAAGTTAAAAGTGCAGTGATTAAATCTATTAGCAGGGCAAATGCAGCCACCCACACTATGATCCAACCATCAATTGGCTGCGGGTTTAAATAACTGCTCATAGCTTCAAAAATTAAATACACACCTATCAGTATTAATGTACTGCTATTGAACAAAGTAGCTAAAATTTCGGCGCGCTTGTAGCCAAAGTGATGTGTGTTATCGGCAGGTTTGTTACCAATTTTACGCGCAACAAGGGCAATAAATATAGCGGCTGCATCACTAAGATTATGCAGTGCGTCTGCCATGAGTGACAAACTGCCAGAAAATATTCCGCCAATAACTTGCGCAACAGTAAGCAGAACATTAATGGCAACAGCTAGCGCGAGTTGCTTGTTACTTTGGCTGTCGTCTACATGGCTGTGTGCATGGTCATGACCCATAATATCCCCAAGTAACTACTTATATTAAGATTGTTATATCACGAGCAGCTAAAAACAGCTACACGGGGCTTGATGAAACTTAGCTAACTCATTGTGTATACTTAGGCGTATATCTAGTTAAAATCCAGGTAGCAGTACTGTTTGTAAAACACATAAAAATTCATGGGCTTATTAGCGCAAAACTTGCGTCTTAGGCTTTTTAATGCATTAATACATAGTATTAAAATGGGTAAAATTACTAGGTAATTCAGGTATGAATAAAGGTTTGAGCTTCACAAAGCTAGCAGGTAAAGGACAGTCTGTACAAAGTAAGCTAACTATAGCCTTTGTAGTTATTGCATTAATACCTTTGTGTTTGTTTTCTTGGCTGAGCTTTAAGCGAATAAATAATACATCAGAACAACACGCCCAAACTGAATTACAACAGGTAACAAATATTGCTCAGCAGTTTAGTCGCTTTTGGCTGGCTGATTATATTAAAGATTTTAAGTTACTTAAAAACCAGTTAACGACTAACTCTGTGCAACAACAAAGTGCAATAACTGAGTTTGTTAACGTATACGAATTTGTAAATAATGTAGAGCTAATAGATAGCGCAGCTTTGCTTGCTACACCTACATCTTCTTTTATTAGCAAAATAGCTCCTCAATCGTTAACTAATATCCATACTAGCTTGAGTGAGCATGCAACGCCTTCATTTCAATCATTTTTAATTGAAAAACAACCACATTTTATTATTGCGCTTGGTATATATAATACGGAGCAACAATTAAGCCGTATTCTTTTAGCCGATATAAACCCCCAGTGGCTAATGAATCAATTAAATGCAATGTATACTAAAAACAGCGAGCTTAGTTTTAGTTTATTGCCAAGTAATAGTTTGCCTTTATTAAACCAACAGCCATCAACAGAGCAAACATTATTAAATAAAACACAATTAATGCAAAAAACGTTTACCTATAACAACGAAAATAATGATGTAATGTATGGCTTTGTTAGTCAGCTGAATTTTTTGGGTGATCAAAGCTGGCTGCTATTAGTGTCTAAGCCGAATGTTCAGGGGCTAACAAATACTTATTCTATTAAGTATTTTGCTTTGGCAACACTGCTTATGTTGTTGGCTGTTTTAGCGTGCTCTTGGTGGTTTGGTCGAGTATTGTTTCATCCATTAAGGCGCTTAACAGCCCTTGTTGATAAAATTACCAAGGGGAAAAGCACCCAAGTACCTATTTTACCCGACAGCCAAGAGTTTAATTTGTTATCGAGTAAGCTGTGTAAATTGGCCGAAAATAAACAGCAACAACTAACAGAGTTTTATAAACAAGGGACTGAACTACAGGTTGTGCTAAGGCACTTAGCAGAGCAAAAAAGTGCACTTGATGAGCACACGATTGTGGCTGCAACAGATTTAAAAGGCACTATCACTTTTGTTAATAAAAAGTTTTGTGAAATAAGTGGTTATGACGAACACGAGTTAATAGGTAAAAACCACCGTATTCTTAATTCGGGCACTCACCCAAAACAGTTTTTTAAAGAAATGTACCAAACCCTAAAACAGGGAAAAGTATGGCATGGGAAAATATGTAATAAAGCCAAGCAAGGTAATTTATATTGGGTAGATACCACCATAGCGCCATTTTTAGATGAAAATGCTAAGCCACAAAGCTATATAGCCATTCGAACAGATTTAACCGCATTAAAGTTACAAGAAATAGAGCTAGAAGAGCATAAAGCACAACTACAGTTGGTAATAGATACTACCGCTGTGGGAATTTGGGATTGGTACATTGACACAGGTAAAGTCACTTTTAATCACCGTTGGGCTGAAATAATTGGCTATACCTTAGATGAGTTAGGCCCAGCAGTAATAGGCACTTGGTATAAGTATGCCCACCCAGACGATTTAATCGTTTCGGAGCAAAAATTAAACGCTCATTTTTCTGGTGAAACAGACTATTACGTTAATGAAGCACGTATGAAACATAAACAAGGTCATTGGGTATGGATACTAGACACTGCAAAAGTGGTTGAATGGAATGATGATGGCTCACCAAAGCGGATGATAGGTACCCATTTGGATATTACAGAACAAAAAGCAACAGAGCTAGAATTACAAAATAGTCGTGACCAATTTGCCTCGTTAGTAGGCAATATTCCAGGCATTATTTACCGCTGTAAGTACGATAAAGTGTGGACTATGCTTTATATGAGTAAGCAAACTAAAGAGCTTACGGGTTATGACGCTGAGGCAATATTAGAGAATAAGCAGTTAAGTTATTTAGAAATAATTTACTCGGACGATCGTGACGATATTGAAAAAACGATTATTAAGTGCATTGACGAGCACACGCCTTGGTCTGTTGAATACCGGATCATAACGCAAGGTAATGAAGTACGTTGGGTAAATGAAAAAGGCCAAGCCATTTATGACACTGACGGAAACGTATTATATTTAGATGGTTTTATACTCGATATTACAGAGCGTTATCAGGCGCAATTAAAAATAACACGTCAGCAAAGCCTGCTTGAATCTATGAGTAAACAGGGGCAAATAGGTGCGTGGGAAATAGACTTAAAAGCGCAAACGCTTTATTGGTCAGACGAAGTACGCGCAATTCACGAAGTGCCACAGAGTTACTCTCCAGATATAGCCACCGCAATAAATCATTATAAAGAAGGCTATCACAGAGATAAAATTAATGCCCTTTTTGAAAGTGCAATAAGTAGTGGGAAAAGCTGGAATATTGAGCTTATTATTGTTACTTACACTGGCCAAGAACGTTGGGTTAAGTCAATAGGGCAAAGTGAGTTTGAAAACGGCCAGTGCATTCGTGTTTTTGGCTCTTTTCAAAGTATTGATGCGCATAAGCGACTTGAACTCGAAAGCGAAAAAGCCAATCGTTATAACAAAAGCTTAGCCATGCTTACTGTTGCACCTGAAGTGCAAAGCAGTGATGTGGCAGAGGTAAAAAAATTAGCCGTTAAGTCTATGTGTGAAGTGCTTGATGTACAGCGCGCTTCTATTTGGATTTTTAACGAACAACGCGATTTAATGATTTGCCATAGTTTAAATATACAAGGGCAAGGTGTTGATTGCTGTAATGCACAGCTCAGTGCAGAGGATTACCCTGCCTACTACGAAGCTATTTATAAACAAAACTTAATAGCTATTGACGATGTTTATAATCATCCCGCTACCGTTGATTTTATTGAGCATTATGCAAAACCTAATAATATAAAATCTATGCTAGATGCCGTTATTACAACCGGTGACGGAAATTTAGGTATTTTATGCGCAGAAACCGTTGGGGAGTTTCGCCAATGGACGCAAAGTGAAGAAACCTACTTACGCTCTTTAGCAACTTTAGTAGGCAGTACCTTAGTGTCACAACGCCGTAAACAAACCGCTGAGGAATTAAAAATAGCTTTGGTTTTGGCAAAAGAAGCCGGTGTAGCAAAAAGTCAGTTTTTAGCAACTATGAGCCATGAAATACGTACGCCAATGAATGGTGTTTTAGGCATGCTTGAGCTTATTCAGTTAGAGCAACTGCCCAAGCCTATTGAAACTAAAGTAGCAATTGCTAAAACCAGTGCGCAATCATTACTGGGTGTAATAAACGACATTTTAGATTTTTCAAAAGTAGAAGCAGGTAAAATTGAGCTAGAGAGTATTAATTTTAATGCCCGCGATTTAATTGGGGAAGTAGCCGCTGGGCAAGCATTAACAGCTCAAAATAAAGGCATAGAAATAATTTTAGATTTGGTTGCCTTAGAGCCATCGCAGTTAAGTGGCGATCCAGGGAGAATACGCCAAGTATTAACTAATTTATTAAGTAATGCCGTTAAGTTTACAAACGAAGGCGAAGTGGTGGTTAGCGCATCTATTGAGCGTATTGAGGCCCAGCTAATGCTGCAAGTTAGCGTAAAAGATTCTGGTATTGGCATTAGCAAAGAAAAACAACAACAGTTATTTGCACCCTTTATGCAAGTAGATGCGTCTACTACTCGAGAATATGGAGGCACTGGCCTTGGTCTTGCTATTAGTAAGCAGTTATGTGAACTAATGGGAGGCGCTATTGCAATTAAAAGTAATGCTGGCCAAGGGAGTGAGTTTATCGTCACCATGGAGGTGCTAAAGGGCGATCAACAAGAGCGCTATATGCCAAAGGCTAATATTAATGGGTTAAGTATATTGGTAGTTGATGATAACGAAACAAATCGTTTGGTTATTTCAGAGCAGCTCAAGCACTGGGGAGCTAATGTTGAGCTGGCAAATAATGCCGAACATGCGCTGCTAATTTGTGAAAATAGAGTTAAAAACAATCAGGGCATGTATGACATAGCTGTATTAGACATGCAAATGCCCGGCATGGATGGCATAGAGTTATGTAAAGTATTAAAAGCGCATGCAGATTACAAACATATGCCATTAGTAATGATGACCAGTATTGCAGGCTTAGAGGGGGCTCAGCGCTATTCTGACGCAGGCTTTCAGGCTTACTTTCCAAAGCCAGTAACAACCGCCGATTTAATTTCTGCGCTTTCGGTTATTACTAATAGCGAGCAGCACGAAGCACTGCCATTGGTAACATCTGGGTATATTTCATCGTTGCGCAAAGCCAAAACCATTGAGCCTGCTAAAATATTATTGGTTGAAGATAATCCAATAAACCAGCAAGTATCTACTTTAATGCTTAAAAAGCTCAATTGCGAAACAGTCTTAGCCGAAAATGGTCAACGTGCTTTAGAGGAACTTGCAAAACATGAAGCAGGTTACTTTCAAGTTGTACTAATGGATTGCCAAATGCCGGTTATGGATGGTTATGATGCCACTATTGCAATACGTAAAGGTGAGGCTGGCGAGCAGCATAAAGCAATTAAAATTATAGCATTAACAGCCAATGCCATGGATTCAGACAAAGAGCGGTGTATTGCAGCTGGCATGAATGATTATTTAAGCAAGCCAATTGAACTTGATATTTTAAAAGATAAATTAGAGCAATATTTTTAAGGTTAAAGCAGTATGACAAACACAATAGACATTCGTGATGCGCAAGCAAGTGATGCAAAAACCATTTTGCACTTTATTAATGAGCTCGCTATTTATGAAAAAGAGCCACAAGCAGTTAAAACCAATGAACAAGCCATTTTAGATACCCTTTTTAGTGAAGGCGCAACAGCGCATAGCATTATATGCTTTGATGGCGACGAGCCCATTGGCTTTGCTGTTTATTTTTATCGAAATTTTCCGAGAAAACCCATTGATCGACGCGAAGCGGTGTCGATGGGATGAATCGGAATAGTTAGCCCTGCTCTTGAATGTATTTTTGAATTGTATCAGCAGCCGCATTCCCAACAGAGCAAACAAAATATCCGTCAGACCAAAATGTTTTTTAACCCAGAATTGCTTTTTAAACCATTTAAATCTCGACCATAGACTTTGCGTTGTAGATTGTTTAATTCTCCTAACGTAACTCGCAACACTGATATTGGGAGAGATCGTTAGCAATATGTGTATATGATCTTTGTCCACCTCGATCTCTTCGATATTAAATTCTGAGCGCTCTGCAATTTCAGTGATTTTTTGTTTTACAAAATCACCTACATCACCTTTTAACAATTGTTTTCTATATTTAACCACAAGTATTAAATGTAGCGCTATTAAATATTTACATTGAGATTTAGTGTCATATTCCATCTTGACAACTCATTTCCATACAGTAGTCTATACAGTATATGAAAAAGACGCTTAGATACAACTACAGGCTAAATCCTACGCCAGAGCAAGAAGCTAAACTCGTTGAGTTTGGCGCGACAGCGCGTGGCATTTGGAACTTATTGTTGTCTGAGAACATGCGTCGATACGAGCACGATAAAACGTTTTTGTTTTACAAAGACATGGCCTCACTACTTAAAGATATCAAGACGTTCGAAGAGTTTAACTGGATCAAAGCATTCGATTCTGCGGCAGCTCAACAAGTTGCCCGCGACCTGGAATTAGCGCTCAAGAATGTTTTTACTAAAGGTCGCTTGCAACGCTTTCCAAAGCACAAGATCTCATATAAAAAGAAAAAACGTCACAACGATAGTTTTCGAGCGGTCAATAACTCGCACTGTATCCGCATTGAAAATGGCGCTATCAGTATCCCAAAGGTAGGCAAGATACCCATTATCTTGCATCGCAAACTAGCAAGTAAAATCAAGACTGTAACTATCCAGTATCACCACGGAAAATGGGGATGCAGCATCACTCAGGAAGTTGAGTGCAAAACAGCTAAACAAGTTTTAAAAACAATCACAGGTTTTGACATTAACTCAAAGCAAACTGTTGTTGGCTCAGATGGTTTTGTGGTCGATAACCCCAAGTTTTTAAAGCAGTCAAAAACAAAGTTAAATCAATTGCAACGCCAGCTTGCACGCCGAACTAAAGGTTCAAATCGCTGGCAAAAAACCAAACAACGCATCAACAAATTACACGGCAAAATCTCACGGCAAAGGCTCGACTTTGCACACAAAATTTCACGCCAGATAACCAATGAAAATGACATTTTAGTGTTCGAAGATTTAAACGTAAAAGGGATGCAAAAGTTCAATGGCAGCATGGTTGCCGACAATGTGATGGGCTTAATTACTCAGCTTTCAAAATACAAAACTGAGCTTGAAGGTAAACTCTATCACGAGATTGGCAGGTTTGAAAAATCCACTGGGGTTTGTTCTGAATGCGGCCAACATCATGTTTTAACATTGAACGACAGAAATTTCACATGTACGGCTTGTGAAACTAACCAAAGCCGAGACTTGTCAGCGGCTAAAAGCATAGCAAAAACAGGTGAATTAGATTTGATTGCGGCTGGGATCGTCGCAAGGGTTCCCCCCACATCTCAGCAGAAATCAGCCATTAAAACGAAAGTCTTCGAGCTATCGAAGTTTGCTGTTGGAACTGAGAAAAAAGAAGCAGCCTAGTCTCTAAGTCAAGGCTGTAGAAGCCCATTGATCGACACGGAGTGGCGTCGATGGGTAGTTCACAATTACTCTACCTGGCTTGGTAAAAACGGCCTCTACCTAGAGGATTTATCAAAGCGAGGTGGCTTTGCGCACTGACGTATCTAAAAAGATGCAGCAACGTGCAATGTATCGAAGGACTCGCAGAAACCGTAAGCTACGCTACCGCCCTGCACGTTGGTTGAACCGTGCCTCAATGCGTAAAGAGGGGCGCTTAGCACCGTCTCTAAAAAGCAAGCTTGATTCACACTTGCGTGAGAAAAAGCAGGTTGAAGCTATCTTACCAATTTCACATTGGAAGGTTGAAACTGCTAGCTTCGATATACACAAGATAACTAACCCAACTGTGACTGGTGCCGGCTACCAGCAAGGCGCACAGCTGGGCTACTACAACGTTAAAGCCTACGTATTGCAACGTGACAATTATAAATGTCAAAGTGGACGTAAAACGAAGCACAGCGCCAAGCTGCACGTACACCACAAAGTATTTCGTTCTCAGGGCGGCACTGATGCACCCAGTAACCTAATAACGCTATGCGAGACGTGCCATAATGATTTACACGCAGGAAAGTTTGAGCTAAAAGTGAAGCGCTCAAAGACAAAACATGCGACTGAAATAGGTATAGTCAAAGTCCAGTTAAAACAGTGCTGGGATTTTGAAGAAACGTTTGGCTACGTGACCAAATTTAAGCGCGAGCAAGTATTGGGCTTACCGAAAACTCATTACTATGATGCCGTGTCAATTTGTTGTGAAAATGGCGAGCTTGTACAACAAGCCAAACATGTTTTACGTAAACGTCATGTGGCTTCTGGTGACTACCAACAGACAAAGGGGGTTCGCTCCGAAAAGTGGATACCAGTCGGCAAGCTATTTGGCCTAAAAAAACACGACTTTGTACAAACACCACAAGGTACTGGTTTTGTTAAAGGCAAGCGTAGCTCAGGCTACTTTGCCCTAGAGACTATTTTAGGTAATAAGGTTCACGCCTGCGCCAACATTAAGAAAAACACGGTTCGGATTTCTGCTCGAACCACTACGTTAACTCAACCAATGGAGGCGGCAAGGATACTCGTCACTAAAGTACCGAGTATCCTTGCCGTAAACTGATGATAATTCAAACCTTACTACCGAGTCCTATCGACGATATTATTATTCAAGGCAGCGAAAACGGCGTGAGCTATGTGGGTTTTTATCCACCTAAAAATTACCCCATTACAGCGCTTAGCGAAGTGACTAATGACGCTATTTTATGCGCCGCAGCGCAGCTTAATGAGTATTTTGCTAAGCAGCGCACTACCTTTACAGTACCTTTAGATACCCAAGGAACCGTGTTTCAACAAAGTGTATGGCAGGCATTACTTAACGTTCCCTATGGGGAACTTAAAACGTATGGCGATATTGCTAAGGTATTAAACAACCCCAAAGCGGTGCGCGCTGTTGGCGCTGCTAATGGCAAAAACCCAATAAGTATTATTGTACCGTGCCACCGTATTATTGGCGCAAACGCAAAATTAACAGGTTACGCGGGTGGACTTGCAAGAAAACAATGGTTATTGCAGCACGAAACCGGTTGATCAGTTCTTAATGCATAAAATGCATAAACCAAATTGGTATTAACGCTCATTTGAGGTAGCATAAGCGCACTTTTTATCTGAAGGCACAGCAATGGCGCAATTATACTTTTATTATTCTGCAATGAATGCGGGTAAATCAACCACTTTATTACAATCTGCATTTAATTACCAAGAGCGTGGTATGGAGCCGGTGATCCTCACAGCTGCAATTGATGATAGAGCGGGAGTAGGCAAGGTATCTTCGCGAATTGGGCTGCAAGCCGATGCGCATATTTTTGATGAAAACAAAGATGTGTTTGCGCTTATACAGTCACTAAATCAAGATAAAAAACGCCATTGTGTACTAGTTGACGAATGCCAGTTTTTATCTAAAGAGCAAGTGATGCAGTTAACCGATGTGGTTGATGAACTGGGTATTCCGGTACTATGTTACGGCTTGCGTAACGACTTTAGAGGTGAGCTATTTACCGGGTCGCAGTATTTACTTGCTTGGGCTGATAAGCTAGTAGAGCTTAAAACTGTGTGTCATTGTGGCCGCAAAGCCAACCACGTATTGCGTACCGATGAAAATGGCGATGCAATAGCCGATGGTAACCAAGTAGAAATAGGCGGCAACAACCGGTATGAATCGGTGTGCCGCAAACATTATAAAGCCGCGTTAAATATGGGCCGCTAATGCCTTTATAAAGGTGTCTATATCTGCTTTAGTTATGTCTAAGTGAGTTACTAACCTAAGTTGCTTACTTGGACTAAACAGTATTCCTTGCGCTTTTAAATTAGCTGCTAGCTGCTGTATATTTATATTAGGCTCGCAGCTGGCATAAACCATGTTGGTGGTGTTTTTCATGTTAACGTTAAAGCCATTAAGTGTACTTAATTGCTGCGCTAGGTAGCGCGCATTAGCATGATCATCGCTTAAGCGTTTGACATTATGCTCAAGTGCGTATTGCCCTGCTGCTGCTAACATTCCTGCTTGGCGCATACCGCCGCCAAGTACTTTTCGCCAGCGTCTTGCCTTGCTAATCAGCGCTTTTGAACCTAGCAATAACGATCCAACTGGCGCACCTAACCCTTTAGATAAACAAATCGAAACAGAATCAAAGTGCTGAGTAATGGCAGTTATATCCACATTAAGATCGGCTGCTGCATTAAACGCACGCGCACCATCTAGGTGTAGCGATAAGCTGTGCTGGTTTACAAACTTGCGCGCTGCAGCAAGATAGTCAAGAGCAAGTACTTTACCGCCTATGGTGTTTTCAAGGCTTAATAAGCGAGTGTTGGCAAAATGATTATCATCAGGCTTTATTGCCGCCGCTATTTTATTAAAGCAAAGTGTACCGTCTGCTTCGTTTTCAATTGGCTGGGGTTGTATTGAGCCTAAAACGGCTGCGCCGCCGCCTTCAAATTTATAGTTATGGGCACTTTGGCCGCAAATGTATTCGTCTCCGCGCTCACAATGTGCCATTAACGCCAATAAGTTAGCTTGAGTACCTGAGCTACAAAAAAGTGCCTCCGCAAATTCAAAGCGCTCACATGCATATGCTTCTAGTTGGTTAACACTTTCATCATCGCCATATACGTCATCGCCTACAGGGGCGTTATACATTATATCGCGCATAGCTTTAGAGGGTTTAGTTACCGTATCTGAGCGAAAATCTATCATAGGGTTAATCCTTACTATATTATTATTCGAGTTCTTCGCAAATTTGCTCACGTGTAGCTTTATCAAAATAACTCCAAGCAATAAAACGGCTAACTTTTTGCCCTTGTGCCATATCAACTATTTTATATTGGGCTATAGGGTGTTGTTTTAATTCTTGCTCTAAAGCCGCAATATTATCTTTTTTCGACACCAAAGAGGTAAACCACATTACTTGCTCTGCAACGGCTGCACTTTCTTTAATCATATTAGAGATAAATTGCACTTCACCGCCTTCGCACCATAGCTCGTTATTTTGGCCACCAAAGTTAAGTGTGCTGCTAGGTGCTTTGCCAAGGTTTTTCCATTTACGTTCGCTACCTTTAACAGCGTCTTCGCTGCTGGCATGAAACGGCGGGTTACACAGCGTTAAGTGGTACAGATCTTTACTGTTTATAACTCCTTTGAATATATTTGCGGCATTTTTTTGCTGTTTTAAGGTTATTTTTAAATTATTAAATTGCGCAATTTGTTTTGCTACTTTAATGGCTGCAGGGTCAATATCGGTGCCAGTAAAATGCCAGTTATATTCATGCCCACCTGTGAGCGGGTAAACTAAATTAGCGCCGGTGCCAATATCTAATACTTTAACTTGACGGCCAGTGGGAATTTGCGTTTGGTTATCGTCAGCTAATAAGTCGGCCAAATAATGAATATAGTCTACTCGTCCCGGAATAGGTGGGCATAAGTTATGCTGTGGAATATCCCAAAAATCTACATTGTAATGGGCTTTTAAAAGGGCTTGATTAAGGGTTTTTACCGCTTTGTTATCGCTAAAATCAATACTTTTTGTACCTGCAGGTGTTGTAATAATAAAAGCAGAAAGTGCAGGATGCTGCTCAGTTAATAGGTCAAGATCGTAGCCATTTAAATGTTGATTACGAGGGTGTAGTTTTGCGCGTGAGGTGCTTGCTTTCATGATGATTATTTTTACAACAGGAATAAAAGTTAATTGTAACAAATACCGAGATAAAAACGTGATAATTTTCCCTATGGCTACGAGGTTGTTACTGGTAGGATGAGCTGTTAGCAATTAAAAAGGACTCACTGTGGCAATCACTCAGCAATCAGTATTTATAACATTAGCCGATCAGCAAACACTGCATTTACGTCGTATTAGTAGCGATAAGCCAAATGGCGCAGTGGCGTTTTTTATGCATGGCGCGGTAGAAAACGGTAAAATATTTTATACCCATAGCAACAAAGGCTTAGCGCCTTTTTTAGCCGAGCAAGGGTTTGTGTGTTATGTGGCTGATTTACGTGGTCGTGGTGAAAGTAAACCGGTTATAGACAAGCATGCTCGTTATGGTCAAACCGAAGCTATTTTAGAAGATATTCCTGCATTTATAGATAAAATAGAGCAGTTAGAGGGGAAAAAACCAGATTATTGGCTGGCTCACTCTTGGGGTGGGGTGTTAATGAATAGCGCATTTGCACGATTCCCAAATTATATTAACGACGTAAAAGCCTGTGCTTACTTTGGCACTAAGCGCTCGTTATTTAATAATCACCCTAAAAAGTTACTTCAAGCTAATTTCATTTGGTATTTTATGGCGCCGTTAATGGCTAAAAAGCATGGGTACTTACCGGCTAAACGCTTAAAGTGGGGCAGTGACGATGAAACACAAAAGTCGCATTGGCAAAGTATGCAGTGGGCTAAAAAAACACCTTGGATAGACAGTGACGATAACTTTGATTACGCTAAAGCCGTTGCACAATTAACCTTGCCGCCAACGCTGCATATTGCAGGCGCAAAAGATAAAGCCCTCGCACAACCAATAGATATTCAAAAGTTTATGGAAGAGTCGGGTCCTGGGGTACAAAAAATGCAAATTTATGGACGTCGTTATGGCCATAAAATAGATTACGACCATATTAATATGTTAACCCATCCGCATGCGCGCAATGAGCAGTTTAAAGATGTACTTAATTGGTTTGCGACTGCGCCAAAAGCTTAAGTAATGGCGTTTTGTAGCGTTGCCACTTATCAACATTGTGCAGATTAACCGGTTCACGTATAGCGTGTTTGCTGAGTGTGGTAACCGCGATTTTTTGTTTATAAAATGCCAAGCAATTTTCTTCAAACGAGCAACCTATAAACCTAAGTAGTGCAGTGAGTTGGCCTTTGGGGTCCGTTACTAATTGCTCATAACTTAGGTTATATATTTGCAGTGCCGGAAACGCCTGCCAATGCGCCATTAACTTTTCGTACAAGCTATGGTATTGCTTAAACTCGGTTAACGAGCAAAAGTAAGGCTCGTTTTCGGCAAAATAATTACTAAATACCGAAAATGCCGTGGCATTAAAATCGCGGGTTAAATTAATAAATTTTGCATTTGGAAATAGCATATAAATAAGCCCAATAGCTTGATAGTTGCTTGGCAGTTTATTAATAACAAAGGGGCGAGAAGGGCTTGCTGTTTTTAATTTTGCTATATAAAGGTCGCGGGCCTTATTAATTAACTCATGTGTTAAATGATCTAAACAGTGTGGATAGCTAAAACCGGTTTTTTGTTCTAAAAAAGCCATCACATCACTACTTATACTAATACTTTCACCCATGCTTGAGCACTGGCTATGATTTACCAACATTTGTTCAAGTAGGGTTGAGCCGCTGCGTGGCATGCCAATTATGAATAAGGGGGTAAGGCCACCTTTCACACTTTTATTCGCTGAGCTTAAAAGAGCAGCTGTATTGTATTTTATTATGTCGTCGTAAAAAGCAGTAAGAACTTGGGTATCAAATTCGCTTAGTTTTCGTTGTAATTGGTTAGCTAATACAAAGTAGTTAAACGCCTGATCAGTATCCTCTAGTTTGTCGTAACTTTTTGCCAAAGCGTAATAGCACACCATTTTAAGGCGTAAATTATTAGTTTGCGTTAGCAAGTGATGCAAGTTACTGAGGTAGTTATGTTCTTTGTCAAAACGCCCCAATTGTACCAACTCTAACAAAATATAAGCTGTAACAGGGTAAACGCCTAAGCTCAGTGCATGCGAAAAAGTAGTATGGGCTTTATTTAGCTCACCATACGTTAAATAGTGCTGGGCTAAATAGTAATGTGGGTCGGGGTTATTACTGGCTAAGTTTTTTGCGTACTCAAGCACTTTTAGCGCATCATTTGGTGAATTTACATTATTAAATGCATCAGCAAGTGCGTGTAGAGGTTCAAGCATATAAGGCAGGCGTTCACAGGCTTTTTGTAATAAATATACAGCATCATCATTACGCTCTAGGCGCAGTGCAATTCGGCCTAAACCAAACAGGGCTTCGCCGTTATCAGCATCGGCTTTAAGTATTGTTTTGTAGTAAAACTCAGCATCTTTAAGTTTGTTTTCTGCCAGTAACTGATTCGCTTTTTTAAGTAGCATTGTAACTTTAACATTCCTGTTGATTCTGTCTTGACTATCTATACAGCGAAAAAGGCGAAATGTCTTTCACATTTCGCCTTCACCTTATGACCAATAAGGATTAAAAAGTATAAGTTGCTTTAACGTAATAATAACCACCGTTAATACCAAATGGTGATGTTTCGTAGTATTGACCACCCCAATTATTATTAGGGATAAAGTCGCTAGCGCCACTAAAATCAAGTTTTTCAGCTTCTTGGTCAAGTAAGTTTTGTGCACCTACAGAAAAGCTCATTGATTCGTTTAAAAAATAAGTAATTTCAGCATCTAAGGTAACCGCAGCAT
This sequence comes from Pseudoalteromonas nigrifaciens, assembly GCF_002221505.1. Classification (NCBI taxonomy): domain Bacteria; kingdom Pseudomonadati; phylum Pseudomonadota; class Gammaproteobacteria; order Alteromonadales; family Pseudoalteromonadaceae; genus Pseudoalteromonas; species Pseudoalteromonas nigrifaciens. The sequence goes on from NZ_CP011037.1 coordinate 389,950, forward strand.
CTGCCATTTTAGCTGTTTCGTCATAATCTACATGCACACCTTGGTATTCACCAAAGTAGTTTACGCGGGTAAACGCAGAGAAGCTTTCCCATTGTTGTGCCCAGCTTAGAGTTGCACGATGATTAGATAAGTCATTCTCAAGACGGCTTACTTTAAACGGCCCTGTAATAATGGTTGAGCGGGTAACTTCGGTTTCATTCCAGTTGTACGCTAAGCTAAATGTTGAGCTGCCATTAAGTAACTCAGTTGAGTAGTTAGCCACTAAATCAACACCTTGTGTAGTGGTGTCAAAGTCATTAGTAAAAAAGCTTACCTGTGCTAGGTTTTGTACGTTAGGAATGCCCGAGGCAGTAAGTTTGTCTTTGTCTGCTTGGCTAAGTTCAATTTTATCAGATTGACTAATGCGCTCATCAACTTTAATATTGTAATAATCTACCGTTAAAAATAAATCGCCTAGCGTGTACACAGCGCCAAAAGTATAGCTTTGTGATTCTTCAGGCTCTAATTCTTGCCCGCCAAGTTGTATCGCAATTGGGTTAGTAGGTGGTAATAATGCTGAATCTACTAATACACCGCTGCTAAGGTTTGTTTGTACGTTACTCACATTAGCTTGGCCAACCGTTGGCGCTCTAAAACCTGTGCTGATTGAACCACGAATATTTAAATCTTCAGTTAAGTGATACTGAGCCATTAATTTGTAGTTAGTTGTCGTGCCAAAGGTATCGTAATCTTCAAAACGAACGGCTAGACCCATTAAAAACTCTTCAGTAAAGGGCGCTTCTATATCAACATAAGCGGCGTAGTTACGACGGCTATATTCACCGGCATCAGAGGGTTTAAACCCCGGGAAGCCATTTGAACCAATACCAAAGCCTTGATCGGTAAGTGGCCCTGCAATAAACGAGGCTTCATCGCCAGAGATCACAGTAAAGGTTTCTTCATGCCATTCTAGGCCTGATGCTATGTTTACATCGTATGCTAGGCCAAAATCAAAACCTTTAGATAGATCAAAGTTAAAGTTTTTCTCTAATTGTTCGTATTTACCTGGGCTAAAGTCACGTGGGCTTTCTGGGCCTAAAGACGCATTGATCGTGTCGTAAATAAAGTAGCGAGATTCATTATAACCAACCGTGCCGCTTAAGTCGTAATATACATCCTTTAAAAAGCCATCAGTAAACTGACCTTTAGTACCAATAGTGAGTGACGCATCGGTAATATTACCGCCAAAGTTTGGTGTAAAACCACCCGGCAGCATTTCATTAAATGCAAAACAATCTGGGTTATTTGCCACCCCATTAATATAATCTGGATTATCAAGCACGTTATCATCAATGGCAATAGTTGGGCAGTTGCCACTCATATCACCGGTTAAATCGCCAACGAGTAAAGTATCGCCGCCATCGTTTGAATAAGCACCCGGGCGAGTGTGAGGGTTACGGTAATAAAAACCACCTCTTACATCGCGCTCAGAGTAGTTACCAAACATGTAAAACTCTGAGTTATTGGTTAGCTCTAAACCTACATTACCAAAAATTGAAATGTCGTCGTTAACCTCAGGTGCGCCCCATACTTGAGTAATAGGTGCTATGTCGGGCACGCCGGCATCATTAAGTGCTTTAGCATCAAAGCGTTGTACTGAGCGGCTGGTTGCATCTGCGGTTTTATATTGAAAGCTTAAATTTGCAAAGCCATTGTCGGTAAATGGAAGACCAATATTGCCCGAAACTTGAGTGGTGTCGCCATCACCTTCGTAATACTCGCCCTTACGCACTTCAAGAGAGCCACCTTCAGAGGCATCTTTTAATACAAAGTTTATAACCCCTGCAATAGCGTCAGAGCCATATTGTGCAGCAGCACCGTCACGCAGTACTTCTACTTGCTTAAGGGCAATACTTGGAATAACCGAAATATCGGCACCTTGAGCACCATCGTTAATACCACCACCTAAAAAGGCGATAACAGAAGCGCGGTGTCGGCGTTTACCATTTAATAAAATAAGTGTGCTGTCTGATGGTAAGCCCCGAAGGTTAGCTGGGCGCACTAATGACGCTGCGTCACTAATTGGCATAGAGTGTACGTTTAATGAAGGTATAGCGCCCTTTAATAGCTCTAGCATGTCGGTGTTACCTGACTTGCTTAGCTCTTCACCACCAATAATATCAATAGGAACCGGTGAGTCACCAATAGAGTGAGGTGCTGAGCGTGTACCAACAACAGCAATTTTTTCTAGATTTTTATTAACTTTGGTTGTTGTTTGCGCGTCGGCTGCAATAGCAGAGCCAGATATAAATAATCCGGCTGTAGGGTGGCTAAGGCAAATTTAACTGCCTGGTTTAGCACATTGCTTTTTAATTTTATTCTAAATATCCCCAGTTAGAATAGTTTTGTTAATCATGTTTGTGTAACACGAGTTATTTTTGTAGCGGACTAGTCACATTTCATGGGGAGTAAGGTAATACTTGCTGACTCCTTAAAGCTTAATAAATTAAGCCCACTTCCTGTGAGTCCAGCTTATAGACTATAGAGAAAAAACAAGTAGAGAAATTAATAATTAACTATTATTTAACAATGAGGGTGTTTTGTATGAAATTGCAACAATACAGTGTGTGCTGCTTGTAATGCGCAGTTTGATTAAGGAAACGGTTAAATTAAGGGGAGTTTGAATGAGGGTTTAAGTGTTTTTGTTACTTTATTGTTATTGCGCGTTGCTCATTTTCACGCTTCCAAATAGCGAGCTGCTTTTTATATTCATCCCATACGCATGGGCAACAACTTCCACCACCACAGCACTCGTCCGGCTTAGGTTTTTCTGGTTTTGCGACTGCAGGTAGTATATTTAATTGCATATTAAGATTTTTTAAATACTAAAAAGGCTGTAAATAATAAAGTATTGACCTTGGCATGTAAATTATTCTTTGTGAACTTGAATCCCTGTGTGAGAATACGCCAATGCGATTATATAAAGTCATACACCGCGCACCATGGCGGGTTGTTAAAATTAGTTCCAAGCGCCAGCAATTGCGTTTTCGTCGTGCTATGGTTGCGCTTAAAATTGCGCTTGCGCAAGAAAGACAAGAAACAAAAGAAATGCTTTCAATTTATAAACGCTACACACAAGGGCAAACAAATAAAGCCGAATTAAAGCGTGCAAACGAGCAATTTGTAGATATTTTAAAGGGTTTGGGTTTAGGGGTATTTGCCATATTACCGTTTGCGCCTTTAACTATTCCCTTAGTGGTTAAACTGGGCCGCTTAGTTGGCGTTGATGTTTTGCCTAGCTCCTTCAATATGAATCGTTCAGTTAAAGAGCTTGATCGTGAAATAGCTCAAGAAAATCAAAAACAAGACCCACAAAACTCATTAAAAAAGTAATCTATAATTGGCAAAATTAGCGATACCTTTTGCGTCTCCTTATTGTTATGCTTAGTGACCATTTATATTTTGTGAGTCATTTAATGAGTGCATTACTTCGTCATACTTCTTCTGGAATTCCTTTATCTTTTATCCTTAAAAACGAATTAACAGATTGGCTTACGCAGCAACCTACATTTGTACAAAACTGGTTAGCAAATAGTGGTTTTGAAAAGCATGGGCTAGCATTAGTACCAAACCCTGAAACGGGTGAGCTTAACCATGTTTATTGCATAATACGCAGCAGTGATGACTTTTGGGCTGCAGGCGACTTAGCCACCAAGTTACCGGTAGGTTGTTATCAAATTCAAGGTGAAAAACACCTAATAGAGCAGCTTGCTTTAGGCTTTGTATTGGGTGGTTATGAATTTAGTGAGTACAAAGAAAAAGTCACCGCAAAAGCGCAGTTAGGTATTGCTGACAAAACACTTTACGAGCAAATAAAACAACAAGCCGACGCAATTGGTTTAGCCCGCGATTTAGTTAATACCCCGGCTGCCGATATGATGCCGCAACATTTAGCACAAGTCATGAGTGATTTAGCCGACACCTTTGATGGAGACTTTACTCAGTGGATTGGAGATGAGCTGTTAGAGCAAAACTACCCAACAATTCATATGGTTGGTCGTGCGAGTGAAAATAAGCCGCGTTTACTCGACTTAAAATGGGGCGCAAAAGACGCACCATTAATTACTTTGGTTGGTAAAGGTGTATGTTTTGACTCAGGCGGGCTTGACTTAAAACCGAGTGCCGGTATGCGTAACATGAAAAAAGACATGGGCGGCGCAGCGCATGTTATTGCGCTTGCTCAGCTTATAATGGCTGCTAATTTACCAATTAGATTACGCGTGTTAGTACCTGCGGTTGAAAACGCGGTTTCGCGTAACGCATTTCGCCCTGGCGATGTAGTAAAAACCCGTAAAGGCATTATGGTTGAAATTGACAATACCGATGCCGAAGGACGTTTAGTATTATGTGACGCGCTTAGCGAAGCCCAAAACGACGAGCCTGAGCTTATCATTGACTTTGCTACCTTAACAGGTGCGTGTCGAGTTGCTTTGGGCACTGAACTACCAGGGTTTTTCTGTACTGAGCGTACTATTGCTAATAGTATTATGGACGCAGGGTTGAGTGTAAGCGATCCGGTATGGCAACTGCCGTTATTTGATCAATATAAGTCATTTTTAAACAGTGATGTTGCCGATATGGCAAACTGTGCAAGCACCCCATTTGGCGGTGCAATTACCGCTGCACTGTATTTAAAAGAATTTATTGAGCCAACTACGCCTTGGGTACATTTTGATGTAATGGCATGGAACTTACGTGCTCTACCAGGTCGCCCAGTAGGCGGAGAAGCGTTAGGTATTCGTGCTGTATTTAATTACCTGCAAAACCGTTTTAACTAATAATCGAGTATTTAGTATGAGGTGTTAAACCTCATACAACTCAAGCGGTAAATTATCCGGATCGGAAAAAAAAGTAAACTTTTTGCCGGTGATTTCATCTTCTCTTATGTCCTCTACATTAACCCCTTGTGACTCTAAATACGCTTTAGCCACGTGCACATCACTTACTTTAAATGCTAAATGCCTTAACCCTTGTGCTTCAGGGTAACTTGGGCGCTCTGGTGCGCCAGTAAACGAAAATAACTCAATTTGACCGCCATCAGGCAAAGCTAAATCTAATTTATAAGAATGTCGTGCTTCCCTAAAGTGCTCATTAATAATTTTAAGCTTTAATATTTTGCTATAAAAATGCTTAGCGCGAGGGTAGTCGCTGCAAATAATAGCGGCATGATGAATGCCAAGTAGTTTCATAACGCGCTCTCTAAATTGTGTAATTAAATACAAACACTAAAAACAAAAAACGCACAATTAAGTGCGTTTCAATAAGTAGCTGCCTATTTAGGTTGGCTCTGCTTCTTTACATGCTTTTACCGCTGGAGCAACTAACTCTAAGCCGGTTTTATCGCAAGGAGGAAGTTGTGCATCACTTACACTAATAGGTGTTACACGCTCGCCCCATTTAATATAACTAGCAGCCCACGTAAGGCCAGCGCCAAAGGCTGCCGACATAATATTTGAGTGTGGTTTAATTAAACCTTGCTCCACCGCCTCGCAAAGTGCAATGGCAATTGTCGCTGCCGATGTATTACCGTACTGGCCAATATTAACCATTACTTTTTCATCTGGCACTTTTAAACGGTGCTGAATGGCCTGAATAATACGTAAGTTAGCTTGATGCGGCACTAATACGTTTATATCGTCTAGGCTTAAATTTGCTTGGGCTAGTACGTCGTCGCATGCTTCACTCATGCCTTTTACAGCGCGCTTAAATATTTCACGGCCTTCGAATAGTAAATTAGATGGGCCAATCGGCTCATATTTATTTAAGTCACTACCAAAGTTTTCGATATGTAAAATATCACGATCTGTACTGTCACAACCGGTTTTAGTCGCAAGTAAACCTGCAGGTGTATCGGCAGCTTCGAGTACTACGGCACCCGCGCCATCGCCAAATAATACCGCACTGTCACGGCGCGACCAGTTTACATACCAAGTCATGCGCTCTGCAGCAATAACCACAGCCTTTTTAATCATACCGGCTTGTATTTGCGCTGTTGCTGCTTGTAGAGCATATAAAAACCCTGAACAAGCTGCGTTAGTGTCCATAGCGGCAGCGCCTACAGCGCCAATATTCTTTTGCACTAACGACGCAGTATTTGCCACCATAGTTGATGGCGTACAGGTGGCTAAAATAACTAAATCAATATCTTTAGCGTCAATACCGGCACAAGCAATAGCATGCTTAGCCGCAACAGTAGCAAGCTCTGCAGTACTTACATGGCTAACTCTGCGAGATTTAATACCTGTTCGTGATGTTATCCACTCGTCTGTGGTATCCACTATTTTGCTAATTTCGTCGTTACTAATGCTTGCTGGTGGAATGCATTTACCCCAACCAGTGATGTGTGCGTAAGGCATAGTGTGTTCTCTTAAAAAGTGGTCTGACATGTATTACTAATGAATAAGTTATACCAAAAAATGGCTTTTAACACTAGTAAATACCCAAGGAGATAAAAAATGATAGCTTATTAAAAGGGTTTTTGTAGCGTAAATGTAGCAATTTATAGTTAATTGGGTTAAAGGTAGAGCTTAAAAGGAGCAAGTATGAAAACTACACTAATAACTACATTTACTGCAATCACTTTAGCGTTAACAACAAATATGGCATTAGCACAACAACATAAAATTATTTATGCGGGCAGTGTAATGCTAGGTACAGAGCAAACGGTTAAAACTGAGCAAACACTGGTAATAGCCGATGATAAAATTTCAGCAATTAAAAGCGGCTATGTAAGTAAAGATGCACTGGGTTTGCCCGGCGCGCAAGTAATAGACCTTAAAAATCACTTTGTAATGCCTGGGCTAATAGACATGCACGTGCATGTTACTTTTGAGCGCGATGCCAATGTTAGCAGGCATCGCTGGACTACCGAATACGAAGCAGATAACGCGCTGCGTTCAATTAAATATTTACAGCGTACTTTAAATGCAGGCTTTACCTCAGTGCGAGACTTAGGCAGTAACTATCAGGTTATTTTTCCGCTAAAGCGCGCCATTGAGCGTAATGATATTAATGGTCCGCGCATTTTTGCCGCAGGCAATACAGTATCGCCCACTGGTGGGCACGCCGATTTACATGGCTATCGTAAAGATATAAGTGACGGTGTTGGTGCATCATTAGGTATTTGTAACGGCGCAGACGATTGCCGCAGAGCCACGCGCGAAGTGATTAAAAGTGGTGCCGATGTTATAAAAATTACCGCCACCGGTGGCGTATTAAGTAATACCGCCGCAGGCGTTAATCAACAATTAAGCGACGCAGAGCTTAGTGCAATTGTAGATACCGCGCATCATTTAGGGCGTAAAGTAGCCGCTCATGCACATGGCACGCAAGGCATAAAAGCCGCGCTTAAAGCGGGTGTAAACTCAATAGAGCATGGCTCGTATTTAGATAAAGAGGCTATAGCATTGTTTAAAAAAACCGGAGCTTACTTAGTTCCTACTTTGCTGGCTGGTGCCACAGTGAGCGAAGAAGCAATTAGTAATCCAAACATGCCAATAGCTATTGCAGATAAAGTGCGCGAAGTAACACCTAAAATGCAGGCATCGTTTAAATTAGCGCTAAAAAATGAGGTAAATATTGCCTTTGGCACTGACTCCGGCGTATCGCGCCATGGCCTTAATGCTAACGAGTTTAGCTTACTGGTAAGTAATGGTATGAGTGAAGCACAGGCAATTAAATCGGCAACCGTGAGTGCAGCTAAACTGCTTGGCCAAGATACCCAATTAGGCGATTTGAGTGTGGGTAAACAAGCCGATATTATTAGTGTTAATGCCTCGCCGCTAAAAAATATTGCAGAGCTTAAAAATGTGCAGTTTGTAATGAAAGCAGGGCTAATTTATAAGCAATAGCCACACTTGCTGTTAAGGCACTGGGGTTAATATGGGCTCAATAAATATTGAGCTTAATAATTATTAACCCTAGTGCCGTGGCCTTTTAATACTTCACTTTGTACCTAGTTACAATGTCGATGAATGATGACTAAGTATTGCATAAGTATTAAAATAGCTTTTCTTAAAATTCAATAGGTAACATGTGTTTTGTTAATTCGCACCGATCCGGCTATTAGCCGCCTTTTAATGTTACGCAGTGGTGCCATAGCTGTGCAGCTTATTGCTGTGCTTATAGTGTACTTTTTATTAGATCATCAAATAGCATTAATGCCCTTACTGTTAGTGATTGCTCTAGAAGCGGGGTTTCAGTTAATGAGTGTGCTGGCTTATCGTAATGTAAGCCAAGCAAAACCGCTGGGCATGCTGATGCAATTAACCGCCGACGTATTGTTTTTAACTATTTTGTTATCACTCAGTGGTGGCGCAACCAATGCATTTGTGTCGTTATTATTGCTGCCAATAATGATTGCAGCGGTAACGCTAAGTGGCAAAGGGCTTGCTTATATCGCGGTATTAGCCATTGCGGCGTATAGTGTATTACTGATAAAAATGCCCGAACATAACATGCACCAAATGAACATGAGCGGCCATTTTATTAGCATGTGGATTAACTTTGTTTTGAGTGCCAGTGTAATAGCGTTAGTGATTGGTGCAATGAACCGCGCCTTAAAAGAGCGCGAACGCACTATTGCTCAAGTGCGCGAACAACAATTACGCAGTGAACAGTTAGTAACGCTGGATGGCGCAGCAGCGCAAATAACGCATCAGCTTGCTACACCAATTGCTAACTTACAGTTACTATTTGAAGAGTTATTAGAGGGTCATCCAAATAACCTTGTAGTGCAACAAATGCAAACTCCACTACAACAATGCGCTACACAATTAGATAGTTTTAGAAAGCTCTCAGCTGCGCTGCGCCTTAATAACACCCAACAACACATTACAACGGCGCAATTACAACAGCAAATTACCGATACGCTATTGCTGCAATATCCCGATCAACAAATAAAGTGGATTATAAAAAACCAAACGGGTGGCATTAATACCGCCATATTAAACAGTGATGCTATGTTGCTACCTGCTATTTTAAATTTACTCCAAAATGCAGCCACCGCTAATCAGCAGCAAGGTCAAAATGTGCTTGAGCTTACTTGGCTGCAAGAGGAGCATTGCGGCGAATATGTTTACTTGCTTATTCGCGATTTTGGGAATGGCTTTTCAGCAACCCAGCTCAGCAATTTAGGTGGGCAATTAATGCCTAGCGACCATGGTATGGGGCTGGCTGTGCTGCTTTCTAATGTGACCTTTGAGCGTTTAAATGGCTCGCTAACTTTATATAATCACCCCCAGTGTGGTGCAATTGCCAAAGTTAAATTAGCAACTGTTTTTAGCGAGCAAAGTGAATGAAAATATTAATTATTGAAGACGATATAAACCTTGCTAGTACCTTGGCAAGGCGGCTAACTAAATACGGTTTTAACTGCGAAATAGCGCATAACCAAAGTGAGGCACTCCTTAGTGCAAGGCGGTTTTTGCCCGCTACTATTTTGTTAGATATGAAGTTAGGTAACGACAATGGCTTAGCGTTAATAAAACCACTGCGCAGCTTGCTCACACACGCGCATATTGTATTACTCACGGGCTTTGCCAGTATTGCCACCGCAGTTGAAGCAATGCGCTTAGGAGCCAACGATTACCTTACCAAACCTGTTGATATGGCAACCTTACTAAAAGCACTTAACCAAGAGCGCGATACAGCAATAACCTTAGATGTTGCAACCACAGTTATGTCGCCAGAGCGTTTAGAGTGGGAGCATATTCAGCAAGTGCTACACAGTAATAATGGTAATGTGTCGAGCACCGCAAGGCAGCTCAATATGCATAGACGTACATTACAGCGCAAATTACAAAAAAAGCCAGTACAGCACTAATAACGCTAGTGATTAAATATAATTTTAGGCTAAAGCGATGCTGGTTTTTTTTCAGCGCACTCAACACATTAATGAAGCACTATAGTAGCTGCCTGATTTAACTAGCTGTGCTAAAATCGCGGCGTTTAAATTTAACCGATATTACAAGGCTTTCACATGGCAAATACAGCGCACGCACTGCATATACTGGTAAAACATAAAGAAATTGCAGAAGATATTATTACGCAATTAGGTAAAGGTGCAAAATTTCAAACCTTAGCTAAAAAGTATTCGTCGTGTCCGTCGGGTAAAAAAGGTGGCGATTTAGGTGAATTTAGACGTGGACAAATGGTGCCACAGTTCGACAAAATTGCGTTTAATGGCGCTATTTTAGAGCCGCATTTAGTTAAAACTAAATTTGGCTGGCATGTGATCAAAGTGCTTTACCGTACTTAATATTCTTTAAGTGCATGTATTAAATGCAGTTTAACAGGCTTAATACTTTAAATTAAAAGAAAAGGCTGCACATTGCAGCCTTTTTAAATTCTTTAATTCAGAGTTTAATTACTCAGCGTTTTGCTGTGCTTCTTCTTCAGTTATTTGCTTAAAGGCTTGCACAAATGCAGCGCTAGGTTGTCCGCCGGTAAGGGCGTATTGCTCATTTATGATAAAAGTAGGCACTGTGGTAATACCCATTTGCTGTATGTCACTTTGCTGGCTGCGTACTTCTTGAAAAAACTCACCACCGGCTAAAATTTCTTGAGCACGGTCTGTATCAAGGCCAACACTTGCAACAATATCAAGCAAAGCGGGTTGCTCGTTTAAATTCACTAAGTCAGAAAAGTGGGCTTTAAATAAAGCCAGTTTTAGCTCGGTCTGCTTATTTGAAGTGGCAGCCCATGCTAATAAACGATGGCAATCGAAGCTATTTATTATCATTCGCTTATCGTCAAAGTTAAACGTGAAGTCGGCGTCTTTTCCGGCGTCTATTAAACGTTGGCGGTTATCTTTGCTTTGCTCTGGTGTTAAGCCGTACTTTTGCGTTAAATGTTCATTTAAGTCTTGGCCTTCAGGCGGCATATTTGGGTTAAGCTCAAACGGTTTCCAGCTAATTTCTGCGTTTATTTCACCGTGTAATTCACTGAGTGCTTTTTCAAGGTTTTTATAACCAATAATGCACCATGGGCACATTACATCCGATACAATATCAATTTTAAGCGTTTTCATTATTTTCCCTTAGGGCAAAGCGGTAAAGCGAATATAATGAGTATATTGGGATTAATTGCAGTTTATCAATCATGATTACTCTACAGTGTATTAAAAGCTACAAATAATGTATTTGCAGCCTGGTTACTTTTTAGCATAAGGCAGGCGCATTAGTTTGTTAGTGCTGTGGTAGCTATCGAGCCCGCTTATGGCTACCGTATCTATGGCCTGTAAGTCTAAAAAGCCATCGCTTTGCAGTGCCGCTTCATCTAAATATACGTCCATTATTTCGCCAATCACAAGCTCAGTACCATTGACTGCTAAATGCTGATGTTCAATGTATTTTACCGCATATTTTAAGCGGCTTTGTTGTACAAAAGGGGCAGTAAATTCATTTAAATACTCAGCTGTTAAACCAGTGGCAGCAAACTCTGATTCGTTTTTATCATAACGCGCCGAGGTTTGATGTGCTTGCTGATAAATAGCACTATTAACATGATTAATAGTATAAACACCGGTTGCTAAAATATTTTCGAAAGTGTGACGGGGAACGCTATGGGGGCGTATTATCATACCAATTAATGGCGGGTGCGCGCCTAAATGAATAACAGAGCTAACAATCGATAAGTTAGTATTGCCTTGGCTGTCTTGAGTGCCAATTAAGTTAGCGCTTTTAAAGCCTGACAACGAGTTTATAAAGTGGGTACGCGTGTGTTTTTCAAGTGCTGCAATGCGCGCTTTAGTAAAATGCATTAAAAAATCCTTACCATGAAATACCTACCATGAAATAGCAGTGCCTTGCCAATCTAGGTAGGCGGGTTCACCGTTAAGTTCTAAATTAGGGTTGTTGTTAGTCAGTTCAAATAATTGCTGCGCTACAAACGCAGGAGTAAAAAGCGTGTTTGGCGGTACATTTTTTTGAAAAGGCTTAGACAGCTCAGTGTCGGTAGTACCGGGATGAAATAAAATGAGCTTAGTGTTTTTAGCGCGCCTTGCCAGCTCTACGGCAGCAGTTTTAAATAACATATTAAGCGCCGCTTTTGATGCGCGATAGGTATACCAGCCGCCAAGTTTATTGTCGTTTATGCTGCCAACCCGGGCGCTTAATGCGGTAATAGTGCAGTGGGTTTTAGGTGTTAATAATGGTAATACACTTTGCAGGCATAGCAGGGGTGTAAGCGCATTAACTTGCAATAGTTGATTAAAATAATCGCTGTTAATGTCCTCTAGTTTTTTTTCTGGCATGTGTTGCTGATTATGTAAAAGGCCATTAAAAATAATTACCTGATGTAAATCAGCCTGCTGGTTTTGTAGTGTAGTGGTAACATTGTTTAAGCTTTGTTTTGAATAATCGCTTTGCAGTTGCGTTATATTATTTAGGTTATTGTACTGTGCATTGCGCGAGCCCGCGCTTACGCAAACAATATGGTACTGGGTTACTTGGTTATTTAAATGCGCTATATAAGCTTGTGCAATTGCGCTACTTGCGCCAAATAAAACAATAGTTTTCATTTATCACCTGCACTTTTGGTTTTACATTGATTATTTTTACACTGTGAGTTTGGCATTAAAAAACGACTTATAGGCTGGCGATACTTAGCAAAAAAAGTGTATGCGCAATCGGCAAAAAAACGAATTATGGGCAAGCGAATAATCTTCAACCAAGGATATTTATCTACTGTTTTCCATGCTTGGTAGGTTACATCAAGGCCATAGATCATTATTCCAGATGGCATTCTTGCGTGTAATAACGCCATAGCTATACTTTTATCTACATTAGGAAAACGCGTATTAAAGTCAGTGGCATTAAGGTCCTCTAATATTATTTTATTATTAATGTCAGCACGCTTTAAATGTTGCATTTCGGCGTTACACAATGGGCAGTTAGCATCGTAAAAAATGATCATGTTATTGCTTTGTAATTATTTTACATATGCTTTTTTACGACACGCCATTGCAAATGGATCTATTAAATAACCGCGCATAGTGATATTAATAGTGCTCCATGAAACAAAGGAGACTGAGAAATGAGTGAACAATATGCCGCCTTGCGAGGCAATGTAAATTTACTAGGCCAATTATTAGGGCAAACAATTAAAGATGCCCAAGGCCAAGCAATTTTAGATAAAGTAGAAGAAATAAGGGCTTTATCAAAGTCATCTCGCAGTGGCAACGAAAACGACCGTAAAACACTAATAAAAGTATTACATGCGCTCAGCGATGAAGAGCTGTTACCGGTTGCCCGTTCATTTAATCATTTTTTAAACCTTGCCAATGTTGCCGAGCAGTTTCATACCGTTTCGCGTTTTAATGATGTTGGTTTTTGCCAGCTAAATCCTCTCACTCAAACATTAAAAACGTTAGCAACAAAAGCAAATAATGGCCAACTTAATCACAATCATTTGGCCGACACACTCTCAAAACTCCACATAAACTTGGTGCTAACCGCGCACCCTACAGAAGTAACACGCCGCACAATTATTAATAAGCACGTTGAGTTAAGTGATTGCTTAGCTTCATTGGAGCGAACTGATAACTTAGCACAAGAGCGCGAGGCTATTTTAAATCGTATTGCGCAGTTAATTAGCCAAGCATGGCACACCGACGATATTCGTCGCTCGCGACCTACCCCTGTTGATGAAGCAAAGTGGGGCTACGCGGTGATTGAAAATAGCTTGTGGCATGCGGTGCCGCGTTTTTTACGTGAGTTTAGTCAGCATGTAAAAGAGCATTTAAGCTTAGAGTTACCAACAAACTACAGCCCAATAGAGTTTACCTCGTGGATGGGCGGAGATCGTGACGGTAACCCTTATGTAACCGCACAAGTAACCAAAGAGGTGCTTGATCATGGTCGTTGGATGGCACTGGACTTATATGGCCGCGATTTAGAAACGCTAAGTACAGAGCTGTCGATGTCTGATGCTAGTGATGAGCTGATAGCCCTTGCGGGGCAAGAATTTGAACCCTACCGCTGCGTGATTAAAACACTCAAAAACCAAGTGTTAGAAACCGTGATGCATTTAGGGGCAAAAATAAAAAATCAGCGCAGCGAAGCCCAAGACTTAATTACCGATATAAACCAAATAAAACATCCAATTGAGGTGTGCTATCGCTCGCTATTAAAATGCAATATGAAAGTAGTTGCTGATGGCCTATTACTGGATGTATTACATCGTATTAATAGTTTTGGTTTGCGGTTAGCTAAATTAGATGTACGCCAAGATTCATCGCGCCATGGTGATGTGTTTTCAGAGCTTACGCGTTACTTAGGTTTGGGCGATTACAACCAATGGCAAGAGCAAGACAAACAAGCCTTTTTACTCACTGAGCTTAACTCGCGCAGGCCGCTAATACCTAAGCGTTGGCAGCCAAGCCCAGAGGTACAAGAAGTACTCGACACCTTTGACGTGATTGCACAGCAAGACGAGCAAACATTTGGCTTATATATTATTTCGATGGCGCGCACAGCCTCCGATATTTTAGCGGTACAATTGCTGTTAAAAGAAAGTGGTTGTAGCTTTAAACTACCGGTTGCGCCGTTATTTGAAACCTTAGATGATTTAAATGATGGCCACAATGTTATTACTACTTTGTTGGATAATGACTGGTACAGAGGCCAAATTAACAATACCCAAAACGTCATGATAGGTTACTCAGACTCAGCAAAAGACGCCGGTATGATGGCAGCTGGTTGGGCGCAGTACGAAGCAATGGATAAGCTAGTGCAATTGGCCGACAAACGCGGCATAGAGCTGGTGTTATTTCATGGCCGTGGCGGTACGGTAGGGCGAGGTGGCGCACCTGCTGCACAAGCCCTACATTCACAACCACCGGGGTCATTAAAAGGTGGTTTGCGAGTAACTGAGCAAGGCGAGATGATCCGCTTTAAATTTGGTTTACCCGATGTTGCGCTACAAAGCTTAAATATTTACGCCGGCGCTGTACTGCAAAGTAATTTATTACCACCGCCAGAGCCTAAACCACAATGGCGCGAAGTAATGGCTTTGATCAGCGAAGAGTCGTGTGAGCATTATCGTAACGTGGTACGCCACGATGAAAACTTTGTACCTTATTTTAGAATGGCAACCCCAGAGCTTGAGCTTTCTAAACTGCCGCTTGGCTCGCGCCCTGCAAAACGAAACCCTACAGGTGGGGTCGAAAGTTTGCGGGCAATACCATGGATTTTTGCATGGAGCCAAAATCGTTTAATGTTACCTGCGTGGTTAGGCGCATTAACAGGATTACAAGCGGCCTTGGCAAAATACGGCGTTGAAACCTTGCAAGAAATGAGCTTACAATGGCCATTTTTTAGATCGCGCCTAGAAATGCTCGAAATGGTATTTAGTAAGGCCGACAGCTGGTTAAGTGAGCATTACGATAACGCGCTGGTGGAAGATATGTACAAACCACTTGGTGTTACCTTGCGCAAAGAGCTCGCTGAAGCGATTAGTTTAGTACAGTCGCTTAGCCCGCAAAAAAGCTTATTGGCCGATCAGCCATGGATCAAAGAGTCAATTGCGCTGCGTAACCCTTATACCGATCCGCTTAATGTGTTGCAGGTAGAGTTACTTCGCCGTGCGCGCTCAAGCGACAACGGCAGTGAAGGCGATATAGATAACGCGTTAATGATCACCATGACCGGCATAGCAGCAGGTATGCGCAATACTGGTTAATGGCTAAATAAAAATAAGGGGATTGCGCAGCGCCGTAATCCCTTATTTTATGCATATGCGCTGGCATTTTATGCGCTAACCTTTTAAACTACTTAGCCATTGAATAACAAAAATTATATTATGGCTTCTGCAACCTTTTTAGTACAAGCAAACACCGCACTAAGTAATACCCACATCTCTTTAAGCGTAGCGCAAACACAGGCTTTACGTAGCCAATTAAAAACCCAGCGCGGTATTTTAAACGCAAATAATATTAACCAACTATGCGCGCAACTTAATGTAACAAACGACGCCTTATTACAAGGTTTAGTGCCTTTAGCGTCTGAGTTTGCGGTAGCACCCGTATCGAACTTTCATGTAGGTGCAATCGTTAAAGCACTCGATGAAAGCGGCGAGGTTAATTTTTACTTTGGTGCTAATGCCGAGTTTAACCGCCAAGCACTTAGTTTAGTGGTGCACGCAGAGCAGTCTGCAATTAATAATGCTTGGTTAAATGGCGCGAAAAAAATACTAAAAATAGCGATTAGTGACGCACCTTGTGGTTATTGCCGCCAATTTATGAACGAATTAGCTGATGCGCGTGAATTTGATATTTTACTGCCCGAGCAGCAATTTAAACTTGCAGACTTGTTACCGCATTCGTTTGGCCCCACCGATTTAGGCAATCAGTACAGCTTATTTAATCCAGCCCCGCAGGCTCGCTCATTTAATAATACAGAAGTAGAGCAACAGCTGGCAGCCTATGCGTTAGCAGCTTATGTACCGTATAGCAAAAACTACAGCGCAGTAAAAATCACTACGTTTAACAACGGTGACTTTTATGGCAGTTACGCAGAAAACGCTGCATACAGCCCTAGCTTATCGCCATTGCAAAGTGCATTAAGTCAGTTGTTTTTAGCTGGTTTGAGTTTTGATCAACATACCGTAAAGGGAATAACACTGTTAGAAACCGCTGGTCATGAAAACCAAGCAGGAGTGGCTCAAGCAGTGTTAGCAAGCTTTGTAAACTTGCCACCACTTGAGCTAATTAGTGCGCCATTAAGTGAGTAACTTGGCAAACTGACACACTAAAAAGTACTGTTACTTAGCGAGCAGTACTTTAGCGGCTTCTAATACTACCGCAACTGATTTTCTTTCAATTTCGCCGTGGTCAACATTAGGAATTTCTTGGCGAGTACGATTAACTAATACACCGGCTACGCACGCTGCTTGTAAACCAAGTGCCGCACACATAGTAAATAAGGTTGCCGATTCCATTTCGTAGTTCATCACCCCCAATTTTTGCCACTCTTCGCAGCTGCCTTGTAACGACTTTGGCACATAACCAGAGTGTGTATCGTAACGCTCTTGCCCTGGGTAAAATGTGTCGCTTGATGCAGTAATACCAATATGAAAATCGATATTAAGGTTTTCACAGGCTTTAACCATAGCTTGGGTAGCAAAAAAGTCAGATACCGCAGGGTAGCTAAGCGGCGCAAAATGCTGGCTTGCACCATCTAAACGCACAGAGGCTTGGCTAATTAAAATATCGCCTTCGTTAATGTGTGGTTGAATTGCGCCAGTAGTACCAATACGCAAAAAGCTGTGCACGCCAAGTTGGGCTAATTCTTCAACGGCAATCGACGTCGATGGACCGCCAATACCGGTAGAGCATATAACCACAGAATGGCCATTAAGCTCACCTAAATAAACATGAAATTCACGCGTTTTAGCCAGGCAAGTTGGGTTATCTAAAAATTGCGAAATACGTGCAGCACGATCCGGATCGCCCGGAACAATAGCCAGTTTTGCACCTTTAAGATCGTCAATACATAACCCTAAGTGAAATACCTTTTCCATAACTAAGCCTTTATAAAATTACTATCAATTTAGCATCATTACTATAATTGTTTGTTTAGTACAGGACGTATGTCCGTGTTGATTTGTTTTGATTTATTCACCCACATTGAATATTCAAGCATATATTAAAATTACCCGTAAAATGAGGCGGTTGACTTGTATAGGCAGACATTATATTGATCGTCTAAAGTAATCAGTAAATTATCATAAACAACAGGCACATTTACACTAAGTTGTTTTTATTCATATGGTTAGTTGTTATTTTTTGGATGGTATATACATTAGTGAAGCAAGGCTAATTTAACGTTAGTTTGCTTTTAGCAAGCAGTACTAATGTTATTGTTAGTATTTAAATATTAGCAATTTTGCATAACTAATCAGTACCACGCAAAACATATAGATTTATAAGGGTTTACCATGAGCACCGAATTTCAGGAATTTAAAAGCAAAATTGAGCATTGTTTGTGCGCACCAGGTGATGGTGTATATACAGTTAACACTGCAAAAGAGCGCAAAGCTGCATTAAGAAATAAGCTTTATGGGCAAACCGAAAACATTGGCCCATTATGGCGTGAGTCGCTTAACGAGTTACCCAATTCGCCGCATAAAGCGGTTATGCTAGGTATTAGCTCAGATTGTGGCGGCGGTATTTTACGTGGCGCAAACTGGGGGCCGTTATTTTTACGCTCAGCATTACTTGATCAGCAACCTCAGTGCCGCTCATTCGATTTAGGCGACGTACGCGTTATTCCTCATTTATTACATGATAAATACTTAAACAAAGCCACTATAACCAATTGCCAAAAAGCATTATACGGCAACGAAAATAACGACTATTACGTTAGCCCACTGTCGATCACTGAAGATGTGTGCGACAGCTTTTATGCAACATTTGAAAATAAAGGCATTTTTGGTATTGGCGGCGATCATTCAATTAGTTACCCATTAACAAAAGCGTATTTAAAAGCTAAGCGCACACAAGGCAAGCGTACCGCAATTATTCATTTTGATGCCCATACCGACTTATTGGTTGAGCGCTTAGGCATTGATTTATGTTTTGGCTCTTGGTGTACGCATATTTTAGAGTTTTTACCTGCGCCGCATCATTTAATTCAATTTGGTATTCGTTCAAGCGGTAAACCGAAAGAGCATTGGGAAAGCACTTTTGGTGTTAAACAACACTGGGCGCATGAAATTATAGAGCGCGGTGCAGCAGCCGTTGCCGCAGATGCCATTGCCCAGCTTAAAGCCGACAACGTTGACGAAGTGTATGTTAGCTTTGATATTGACGCCCTTGATGAAAAATTTGCCTCTGCAACAGGCACACCAGAGGCAAACGGCTTAACGCCACAGCACGCACTGGATATTTTATCAGCCATAGCCGATGAATTTCCGATCACCGGTGCCGATATGATGGAAATTGCGCCTTTTACCGACAGCTCGCTAGTAGGGCAGTCAAGTTCAGAAACCACCTTACGAGAAGGCGCTAAAATTTCGGCGTTTTTGATTAGTGCGATGAACAAGTAATCTTAAAGCAGGTCGAAAGGCCTGCTTATTGTATTGATAATAAAAGCCTTTTAATAAATATTAAATTTAAATTGCCCCGTTTAAAAAAGCGACTATAATCCAGCTGCTTTTGCTATAAAAGCGTATTTTATTGGAGCTATAAATGGGTGATTTAGTCGGGATTGGCTTATTAATCTTGATCAGTGCGTTGTTTGCAATGTCGGAAATTGCGATTGCAGCATCGCGTAAAATAAAGTTAAGAGTGATGGCTGATGAGGGCAATGTTCAAGCAGCTGCAGTATTAAAGCTACAAGAACAACCTGGGGCATTTTTTGCCATGATCCAAATAACCCTTAATGCTATTGCTATATTAGGCGGCATTGTGGGTGAGCAAGCACTTTCGCCTTATGTGCAAAATGTATTGCAGTTTTTTTATCAAGGCCCATTACTGGCACAAATTAGTTTTTTACTGTCGTTTTTAACCATTACTTCACTGTTTATTTTATTTGCAGATTTACTACCTAAACGTTTGGCAATGATTTTGCCAGAGGCCGTTGCTGTGCGCGTGGTAACAATAATGCGCTGGGTTACCTATGCCTTAACGCCCTTGGTATTATTTTTTAATGGTTTAACAAATATTATTTTGCGTATTTTTAAAGTACCAAGCGAGCGCGAAGATATTGTAACCACAGAAGACATTGTTGCCATGATGGATGCAGGTGCAGAATACGGTAGCCTACAGCAACAAGAATACGATTTAATCGGTAACGTATTTGACCTAGAAGCGCGCTTTATATCGAGTGTGATGTCGCCGCGCGACCAAATAGTTTATTTTGATATTAATGAGTCGAGCCATGATATTGCTAACAAAATAATAGAGCATCCACATAATCACTTTTTAGTGTGTAACGATAATTTAGATAAATTAATCGGCTCTGTAGAATCAAAAGATATTTTACGCCAAGTACTTAAAGGCGATGCAGCGAATATTAATAGCGAAATGCTCGAAAAAGATATTTTTTATCTACCCGAAACCCTTAGTTTATCAGAGGCATTAAATGCGTTTAAAACAGCCGTACAGCCTTTTGCTGTAGTAGTTAACGAATACGCATTAGTGGTAGGCATAGTAACAGTAAAAGATTTAATGAAAGGCTTTATGGGCGACTTAATTACTCACAGCGATGATGAGTTAATTGTTGAGCGCGACCAAAACTCCTGGCTAGTTGATGGCTTAACCCCCATAGTTGAGCTGGCTAAAGTACTTGATATTGATGAGTTTCCTCATCAAAGTCATTACGAAACCGTGGCCGGATATTTAATTTATACCATGAAACGCATTCCAAAACGTGCAGAGTATATTCAATACGCCGGCTTTAAATTTGAAGTGGTCGATGTTGAAGGCATTCGGGTTGAGCAGTTACTGGTATCAAAAATAGTACCCACGCCCGAGCCACCGCAAAGCTAAGTACAAACTAAGTTAGCAAGTAAAAAGTAGCAAGTAAACAGTCAAAATCACAAAGTAAAAACACCTTATTTTATTATTTTAAGGTGTTACTACGTAGGTTGGTTTGAGCGCAGAGAAGCCCAACGAAAAAAGGCAGCCTCAATTAACATTAGCGTTTTGTATTATCGATTACCTAAAAAGTACCGAATGTAGGTCGGATAAGCAAAGCGCCATCCGACACAGTAAAATACCTTTCCAATTATTATCAGCATTTTATATTGTCAAATTGCTAGAAAATGCCATGAACGGGCCTTCAAGGCGTGAATCTGAAACTTTGTTGGGTGGCGCCTTCGGCTTAACCAAACTACCTTTTGACGTTGATTGAGGTAGGTTGGTTTGAGCGCAGCGAAGCCCAACGAAAAAAGCAGCCTCAATTAACATTAGCGTTTTGTATTATCGATTACCTAAGGAAGCACCGAATGTAGGTCGGATAAGCGAAGCGCCATCCGACACAGTAAAATATCTTGCCAATTATTATTATCATTATGTTATCGAATGGCTTGAAAGAGAATCGAAGGGGTCAAATCTTGACTTCATACATCACAATTCTTGACTGACCGTTTATCGTTCTATGCAGCTCAACTAAATGTCTATACCAATCACCATTCAAAGCATAACCACGCTGAATTCAGCCCTATTTGGGCTTTACCCAATGCCCTCGGGGAGTTTTGACTGTAAGCAAATAGTCGCTTTAGTCAACCAAATTTACATATGTTTACAGTATTAAATCTAGTTAAAAATAATTCTTAATTAGCATTGGAAAGTGCATGTAAATAATTTAGAATGAACGTTCATTCTAAAGTTTAAATTCAAGTTAAAAGGTAATTTAATATGCAGCGTTCCCGCATCGCGCTATTGGTATTTTCGGCCCTCGTTGGTTCTGTCGTTTTAACTGGTTGTGATCAGGCTACTGAGCAACCTAAAGCTACTGCTTCTCAAGGCACTCCAGTAGGTGTAGTTACGATAAAAAGCCAAACACTTACACTTAAACAAGAATTACCAGGGCGTGTAAGTGCATATCAAATAGCAGAAATTCGTCCTCAAGTTAGCGGTATTGTGCAATCTCGTTTGTTTACAGAAGGTACGCAAGTAGAAAAAGGCCAAGCGCTATATCAAATAAATCCAGCCATTTTTGAAGCTGAGCTTGCAGCAAGTGAAGCAGCTGTAGCCCGTGCTGAGGCGAGTATTGCCAGCAGTAAATCAAAAGCTGCGCGTTATAAAGAGTTATTGGCAATTAAAGCTGTAAGTCAGCAAGACTTTGACGAAGCAGATGCAACTGCTAAGCAGGCAAAGGCTGAGTTACTTACTGCGAAAGCGCAATTACAGGCTGCACAAATTAATTTAGATTACAGCCATGTAGCATCGCCTATTGGTGGTCAAATTAGTAAATCGAGTGTGACTGTTGGTGCTTTGGTAAGTGCTAATCAAGCAATGGCATTGGCAACAGTCACGCAGCTTGATCCAATTTATGTTGATTTAACACAATCGAGTAATGAGTTAACCAAGCTTAAAAAAGCGTTGTCGTCGGGCTCGTTAAGTGTTGATGCAGATATTCAAACCGAGGTTGAACTTTATATGGAAGACGGTTCGGTTTATCCGCATAAGGGCACCTTACAGTTTTCAGAAGTAACGGTTAATCCAAGTACGGGTTCGGTAACATTGCGAGCTAAATTTTCTAACCCTGAGAAACTACTTTTACCGGGTATGTATGCCCGTGCATCTATTGTTGAAGGGGTTCAAGAAAATGCTGTTTTGGTTCCGCAGCGTGGTGTAACGCGTAATTCCAAAGGCCAGCCAACAGCTATGGTGGTAAGTGAAAATAATACAGTAGAGAGCCGAGTACTAGAAGTTGATAGAACAATAGGTTCGAACTGGTTAGTGACTAAAGGTTTATCTGCTGGTGATAAGTTAATTGTTGAAGGCTTACAAAAAATTCGTCCTGGCGCGCCAGTGATTGTCACTGAAGCAACACCTTTAGCCACTCAAGCGCAATAACGGAGAGTTTAAATGTCACGATATTTTATCGATAAACCGATATTTGCTTGGGTACTCGCTATTATTGTTATGTTAGCGGGTATTTTAGCAGTTAAAAGTTTACCTATTGCACAGTATCCTTCTATTGCACCGCCTGCGATTAGTATTACTGCAAATTACCCAGGTGCATCAGCGCAAACCTTAGAAGACTCTGTAACTCAAGTTATTGAGCAAAAAATGAAAGGGCTAGACGGCTTGTTATATATGTCGTCAACGTCAGAGTCGAGTGGCTCAGCAACGCTTACATTAACGTTTAATGCTGATACCGACCCTGATATTGCTCAGGTTCAAGTACAAAACAAATTAGCAACCGCAACGCCGTTGTTACCAGAGGAAGTACAACGCCAAGGTGTTGTAGTAGCCAAAGCGGCGCGTAACTTTTTATTAGTATTAGGTTTTGTGTCTAAAGATGGCAGCATGACTAATATTGATATTGGTGATTATGTAGCCTCAAACGTGCAAGATATTGTTTCTCGTGTTGATGGTGTAGGTGAAGCGCAGTTATTTGGCTCGCAGTACGCTATGCGTATTTGGTTAGATCCAGCAAAATTACAAAACTTTAAGTTAACGCCAAACGATATTGGCGCGGCAATTACTGCACAAAATGCGCAGGTTTCTGCCGGCCAACTCGGTGGTATGCCTGCGATTGCAGGGCAGCAGTTAAATGCGACAATAACGGCACAAAGCCGTTTGCAAACACCTGATCAGTTTGAAAACATTTTAGTTAAAACCAATAGTGATGGCTCAGTAGTACGTCTAAAAGATGTAGCGAGAGTAGAGCTAGGCGGTGAAAACTATGGTGTAGTCGCACGTTTTAATGGAAAACCCGCATCGGGCTTAGGGATAAAACTGGCCAGTGGTGCGAATGCGCTAGATACGGCAAATGGTGTTAAAAAAGCCCTTGAAGAGCTTAAACCGTTTTTCCCTCAGGGCTTAGAAAGTGTTATTCCTTACGACACCACACCATTTGTATCTTTGTCGATAGAAAAAGTAGTACACACGTTAATTGAAGCTGTGATACTTGTGTTTGTTGTAATGTATTTGTTTTTACAAAACTTTCGTGCGACGTTAATTCCGACTATTGCAGTACCTGTTGTATTACTGGGTACGTTTGCAATTTTGTATACCTTTGGTTATTCAATCAATACGTTAACTATGTTTGCTATGGTACTTGCCATTGGCCTGTTGGTTGATGATGCGATTGTTGTAGTAGAAAACGTAGAGCGTTTAATGACTGAAGAAAAACTCTCGGCATTAGATGCAACACGTAAATCAATGGACGAAATTAAAGGCGCATTGGTAGGTATTGCTATGGTGCTGTCGGCAGTATTTATTCCGATGGCGTTTTTTAGTGGCTCTACCGGTGTTATTTACCGTCAGTTCTCTATTACTATTGTGTCGGCAATGGGCTTGTCGGTATTAGTGGCACTTATTTTAACGCCTGCATTATGTGCAACCTTACTTAAGCCAAGCCATGTACACGATAAAACATCATTTATTGGACGTTTTTTCTCTGGCTTTAACCGTGGTTTTGATAAAACAAACCGCGGTGCACAAGGTATTGTTGGGCGTATGATCAGCCAATCAAAGCGCTACTTACTTATTTATGGTGTGCTTGTGGGTGGTATGGTATATGTGTTTTCAAGCTTACCAACTGCTTTTTTACCAGACGAAGACCAAGGTATATTATTTAACCAAGTAATGTTGCCTGCAGGCTCTACCATTGAGCAAACGTTAGGTGTAGTGGAAAAAGTAGAAAACCATTATTTGAATGATCAAGCCGAAGCGGTAAGTTCTATCTTTACGGTAACAGGCTTTAGTTTTGCAGGTTCTGGACAAAACTCAGCAATTGGTTTTGTGAGCTTAAAGCATTGGGATGAGCGCCAACGTGACGACCTATCGGTAAATGCAGTAGCAGGTAAAGGAATGGGGTATTTTTCAACCATAAAAGAAGCGTTTGTATTTGCTTTCCCACCACCGGCAATTGTAGAACTTGGTACAGCTAATGGCTTTAATATGTTTTTACAAGACCGCGTTGGCTTAGGCCATGACGAGCTATTAAATGCACGTAATATGTTGTTGGGTATGGCAAGCAAAAGCCCTGTTTTAGCGGGTGTGCGTCCAAATGGCCAAGAAGACATGCCAGAGCTGCAACTTGATATTGACCTTGCAAAAGCAGAAGCATTGGGTGTTACTCAAACCGATATAAATAGTACTTTGTCTACCGCATGGGGTAGCCGCTATGTTAATGACTTTATTGACCGCGGCCGCGTGAAAAAAGTATACATGCAAGGCGAAGCTGATTCGCGCATGGTGCCAGAGGACTTAAATAAGTGGTACGTGCGTAATAATACTGGCGAGATGGTGCCGTTTGCAGCATTTGCTAGTTCGCACTGGTCTTATGGCTCACCACGCTTGGAGCGCTACAATGGTTTTTCTGCGATGGAAATACAAGGTAGTGCAGCACCTGGCTATAGTACAGGGCAGGCTATGGATGAAATGGAGCGTTTAGTTAAGCAATTACCAAACGGTATTGCCTCTGAGTGGTCGGGTATATCTTATCAAGAACGCTCAAGTGGTGGGCAAGCGCCTTTACTGTATGGTTTATCGCTGCTATTTGTATTTTTATGTTTAGCTGCGTTATACGAAAGCTGGTCGGTACCATTTGCGGTAATGATTATTGTGCCACTGGGTATATTTGGTGCCATTATGGCGGCATTAATTGGTAACTTATCAAACGATATTTACTTACAAGTAGGCTTGTTAACCACCATAGGTTTAGCTTCTAAAAACGCGATATTAATAGTTGAATTTGCTATTCATAAAATGGAAGAAGGCCTGAGCTTAGTGGATGCTGCAATAGCTGCTGTTAAACTGCGTTTACGCCCAGTATTAATGACCTCGCTGGCCTTTATTTGTGGTGTTGTACCTTTGGCTATTGCGTCGAGCGCAGGGTCGGGTGCACAAAATGCGCTGGGTATCTCTATTATTGGTGGTACATTAGCTGCCTCTACCTTAGTGGTGTTATTTGTGCCTTTGTTTTTTGTTTTAGTACGTAAAACATTCTCAAGTAAATCGGCAGTAGCAACGAAGGAGAGCGAATAATGAACTTAAAAACATTAGGTTTAAACGCACTTACTTTAGCTGTATTAACGGGGTGCCAACTTGCCCCAGAGCAACAAGAAATAGCTTTACCTGTGCCTGATGCGTATGCATCGGGTGCAGAGCAAGCGCAAGCTACGCAGCTAAATTGGCAGCAGTTTTTTAATGATGAAAAACTGCAAGCGTTAATTGCACAGAGCCTTGAGCATAATAAAGACTTACAAATTGCTGCATTAAATGTGCAGCGCGTGCGTGGCTTATATCAAATAGAAGACTCGGCATTATTTCCATCGCTTGATATAAATGGCTCTGGATCGCGTCAGCGCTTGCCGGGTGATTTATCGAGTACTGGTGAGCCGCGTATTAATTCGCAGTACAGTGCTACCGTAGGTATTACCTCGTATGAGCTTGATATATGGGGCAAGGTGCGCAATCAGTCAGCGCAAGCACTGCAAACCTTATACTCTACGCAGCTGAGCCAATACAGTATGCAAGTGTCGCTTATTGCTGAGCTTGCTAATGCCTGGCTTAACTATGCAACCGACCAGCAGTTATTAGCACTGGCCGAGGAAACCCTAACGTCGCAACAGTCGTCGTTATCACTTACTCAACAAAGTTTTGATTTAGGTGCTGCATCAGCAATTACCCTAGAGCAACTTAAAAGTACGGTTGCTACAGCTAAAGTTGATATAGCAAAGTATAAGCGTTTATTAAAACGCGATAAAAATGCGCTTGATTTACTAGTAGGTAATAGCGTTGCCAGTGATTTACTGCCAAATGCGTCACTTAATCATTTACTCGACTTACCAGAAGTACCAGTTGGTTTACCGTCTGATTTACTCACGCAACGCCCTGATATTAAAGCGGTTGAGCATCAGTTGTTAGCGGCTAATGCAAATATTGGTATTGCGCGTGCTGCGTTTTACCCAAGTATTAGTTTAACCGCTAATGCGGGTACTGCATCAAGCGACTTAAGTGGTTTATTTGATGGTGGCTCGGGTACGTGGAGCTTTGTACCTACTATTAATTTGCCTATTTTTAATATGGGCCGTAACCAAGCTAATTTAGATGTTGCTAAAGCGGCGCAACAAATAGCGCTTACCACCTATCAGCAAAAAATTCAGCAAGCGTTTCGTGAAGTTGCTGACGTACTTGCAGATAGAGAAGGTTATAACGCCCAGCTAAGCGCACTTGAGCAGTTAGTGCAAAGCCGTCAAGCAACCTTTGATATTTCGCAAGCGCGTTACGACAAAGGTGCCGACAGTTACTTGCAAGTTCTTGATTCGCAAAGAACTTGGTACAGTGCCCAACAGCAGTTAATTACGGGTAAGCAAGCATTACTTGCCAGTAAAATTAACTTATACAAAGCAGTTGGCGGCGGTTGGCAAGTTACCTCACCAGCGGTGCAAGATTAAGTAGTCTATATGGTCTATAGCTTTTGCTATAGGCCATCACTAGAATGTTAAATTTATAATACTTCTAATTTAACAGCGCTTTATTTGCTGTAACTAAATATTTAGATGCAATTGGTTTTTATAATAGACAGGTTAAATAGTGGAGTTGTAAGTGACCCATAAAAGTAAAAGACATGCAGATCCTGCATTAGTCGAAGCACGGCGCACACAAGTACTAGATGCTGCAGCAGACTGCTTTCGTCGCAAAGGCTATCATGGGGCAGGCATGGCTGAAATTGCAAGAACTGCGGGTATGAGTGCCGGCCATATCTATAACTACTTTGAAAGTAAAGAAGCAATAATAGAGAGTATTATTGAGCAAGATATGCAAGAAATGTTTTCTATATTTCAAGAGTTTGAAGAGCAGCCTGGCGATATCCTCACAATACTTTTAGGCAGTTTGCACAAAGGAGTGCAAAGGCATATGGATACCGGGGCGTGTGTAATCGATTTAGACATGATGGCAGAAGCGGCCAGAAACAATAAAGTGGCTACGTTACTACACGAGGCTGATACCCAAGCGCGCGATAGAATGAGACAGTTATTAATTAGCGACAGAAGCTTGTTAAAATCACACTCAGAGCAAGAACTCGATAGCCGTATTAATGTTATTTTTTCGATGATGGCGGGCTTATTTCTTCGAAAAATGCTCTACCCAGAACTCACCGAAGAAACAGTATTAATAGCACTTCGCCCAGCGATGAAAACGCTACTCATGCCTTTTGAAGTGCATGACGAAGTACTGTAAAAAGCACTATAAAAAGTGCTCAAAATTGGTATTAGGGCGGTTACAGGTTAAAACCGCTCGACTGACCATTGTAATGCAATCAGTGCTATAGCAAATGAACCCACCGGCATTAACCATTTCTTATACCACTGATAGCCTCTTATGCTGATTAACACCGGCAATGCTATGAGTAAAATACTGAGCTGACCAATTTCTACCCCTAAGTTAAATGCTACAATACTCAATAGCTGATAATCGCTCGACAACCCCAACTCACCCAATACACTGGCAAACCCCATGCCGTGCAATAAACCAAAGGCAAATGTTACCCAACCTAAACGTAATACCAGTGGCCATACATTATTAAGTGCAGCAAAAAGTACTGACAGGGCAATACCTAGCTCTACCCAGCGGCTATTAGGCGATACTAAATTCATAGCGGTTGCAGTAAGCGTAATTGAATGGGCTAGGGTAAAGGCGGTAACTATCCACGCGGTGTGTTTAATAATTTGTTTTTTTGAGCTAATACCTTGCCATTGTTTTTCGGTGCGGGTAAGTACGCAGGTAAGTAATAAGGCGATTAAAAATAAAATATGATCAATACCAATCCAAATATGCAATATTCCTTGATATACATATTGATTAAAGGTGCTTAAGTAGCTTGATTGGCTAAAATTAAATGTTTGTTTTGCGTTAGCTGCGCTAAACACTCGCGATAAATTATTAATATTTACAATGGCTTTGTGGTTACCATCGGTATTAAAAAAGGCGCTGTAATGTAAGCTAGTTTCAGTTTGATCAGCGCAGCTAAACAGCAGCGGTATTACTAAATAGGGTTGATTAAAGTGACTATCTAATTGATACGCCCCTTGGGTAGAGAGCGTGCATGCCTGTTGTTGCTGAATTAGCTGTAAATTAGCATACACAAAACTATTAATAGAGCTGCGTTTGGCTTTTATTTCAGCCCAGGTTATTTGTTTATCGTTATTAATATCGAACGCCACGACTTGCTCTAAATCGGTTATATTTACTTGCCACTGACCACTATACTGATTTTGGCTAGCAGCGGTATTATTTAAAGTTATATAGCCGGTACTTAACTGATGAGCAAAGCTATTAGTGGCCACTAAACTCGTTGCTAAAGTGAGAATAAATACACAAAATGTTTTCATAGTGTTGCTCGCTGCATGGCTTTGGCTTGTATTAATAATTGCTTATCGGTGCTCATTTTAGCTTGTTGCCAATTTATATTGGCCCAGTACAGAGCTTTATCACTATTTGGCGCTACTGCAATATAATAGTGGGCCAGATCACTGGCATGAAAGGTATCTTGACGCAGCTCGCGCAGCGCCACACGGCTTTTCATCATTGTTTGCCACTTTGTACTAACCGCATTAGTATTTTTTTCAGCAATAGCCAACCTGAGTAGAATAGCATCTTCTAAATTACTGTTATCTGTTAGCAAACCAGCTAAAGTATTGAGCACTTGCTGCGTGTTATTAAGTGCTAATTGAGTATCGGCCCACAGTACAATAAGGCTCACCGGCGCAGACTGTAAATCGACATGGCTAATGTAGCTCAGCGCAGTTTGGTAATTATTTAATCGATAGCTCATTTCACTTAGTACATGGGCAGTGGCTAAGCTAATATTTTTATTATGGGTAATCTTTTTTAATGCATTATAACTTTGTATTAGTTGCTCTTGCTGGCTTTGTACATCTAACACGCAAGTACTTACGGTAATAAGGCTTACTTGCCCAATTAATGCCGTACAATGCCCTTTGGCAGCAGTAAATTCACCTTTGGTCATGTAAATATTAGCCAGTAATAAATGACTATTACTGTGATTTGGCTCAGCAACTAATACTTCAGTGGCAATTTTAATTGCAGCATCAAATCGGTGCTCTTTTTGTAGTACTCGTGCATATAAATAACCAATTAGTGGAGTGGGGTTTTGGTTATACAAAGTTGCTAAATGTGTTTTTAACACACCTTGCAAACGTTCAGTTTGCCCAGCATATTGGCTATTTATAACTAGTTCGTTTATTTCAGCAACAGACAGTTGAGCTACTATATTTGAGTTGCTAGGGGCAATAATTGCATTATCGGCGGGGGTAAAAGCGCTGGCAAATACATTGCTTGAAAATAACATACCCATAAGTAGCAAAATTAATTTAGTGTAAGGTAATTGCATTTTATAGTCCTTTTGAAAAAGCCATCCGTGGCCTGTCAGCTTTGATTATGACTTACTGATTAATTACCTGTTGCAGGGTGGAGGCCACCGACATCTGTTTCGGTGTTGGTAAATACCCGGCCGTTAATAGACAGTGGCTCAGCGTTAGCAGGTTGATTAAATGCATCGGTTGCAAACTGAGCAAAGTCGACTTGCAACGCTTCAATAGTAATACTTATCGTTGCTGTTACTTGGTTGTTAACCCCATCAGACACACCAAACATAAAGCTATCTGACCCTGTTTGTTCTTTATTGGGCGTGTAGGTGTATGTGCCATCGGTATTTACAACTACGCTGCCGAGTGTGGGCTGTGTTGTTATGCTGTAGGCAAGTGTGTCGCCATCGGCATCTGCTGCGTCAAGCATGTCGTTAATAGCCACCTCAGTTTGCGTGGTAACCATGGCATCGCTTGCTGTGGGAGCAACATTAACAGCCACTGTTGGCTCGTTGTCATTATCGCTACCACAGCCGCTCATTGCTAAAACACTTATAAGCAAATATGCCTGTGTATATTTTAAATTACGCATTCTTTTACTCCTTATTTAGAACCCGCAAGTGGGGTAGTAAGGTAGGGAAAGCTTGCATCCATCATAGTGGCATTTATTGGTGCGCCATCGGTAAATTGCACAGTACCTACTTCAGCATCCTCTGGTTTACAAAGCCCTAAATCAGTGTCTACGCCTGCTACAGGGATAGGATGACATAAACGACCCATAACAACTCTTAGTGCTATATCAACAACGTCATCACCTGGGCGACGGCCATTTGGGAATCCGGCTAAATCATTACCTGCTACCCCAAATGTTGATTGTTCAGCTTGTGCTGTTGCTGCAATTTTAGTGTTTAAACGCAGCATTTCTGATGGCGTTACTGTTGTTTGCTGGTTAACACCGGCAAAACCAGTTAAAAATGCGGTTATAAGGTCATTACGTGGAAAGTTTGTAGGTGCAAGCGTTGCAAAATTTGTCCCTAGGGTGGTATTAACCGCATCTTTAAATAAAATATTTAATAGTTCAGGCAGTGAAGGATGCGACACATAATCTAAAAATTGGCCATCATCTTTAGGATGCGCAGTAGAGAAGGTGTCTTTATCTTTAATACCAATTACTAGCTCATTAACCAGTGGGTTACCTAAACGCGAAACTTGCGTTAATGCGCCGCCGTTAACTGCGTTATTTGCAAACTTAGCATTAGGATTTAAAATACGCGCTTGCGGTAAGCTTGCTGTTGTCCACGAACCAATTACGCCATTACTTGAGCCAACCACACAGCTTTTAGGTACTTCAATTGCTATAGAGGTAATGTTTTTATCAGCTAAATCATCGTTATCTGCCGATTGTGTTATGCCACCAGGAAAGCCCGAGCCATCACCAGCACCCGCAGCACTGTCGCCTTCAACGGGTACGTAGTTTACTAAATCAAAGGTTTTGCCTAGGTTAACTACAAAAGGGTCTTTACGTTGACCAACGAACACTTTAGCCATGCCATCACAGTTCGCAATAGCGACTTGATACATAAATTGGTCGGCATACATTTGGTAATCTTGCTTTGAGGTAAAGGTTTTATTACCTACATAATCAAGCGGTTTATTAAAAGTAGTTGAGCTA
Organism: Pseudoalteromonas nigrifaciens; assembly: GCF_002221505.1. NCBI lineage: Bacteria > Pseudomonadati > Pseudomonadota > Gammaproteobacteria > Alteromonadales > Pseudoalteromonadaceae > Pseudoalteromonas > Pseudoalteromonas nigrifaciens. The sequence goes on from NZ_CP011037.1 coordinate 421,676, forward strand.
GTAGTAGTGTTACTAAGCTGTACGCTAGTGCCTGTTTTTTGCGGGCCGCTGATCATTCTTACGGTGTAAGATTCACTAAAGTTAGCAGCACTATCATTACCTGCCGTAATACCGCCGACATTTTTTAGTGGTACAGATACAGTACGCTGATTACCCTCAGGGCCTACGGTTAATTGGACACCTTGATTATTATTAGGCAACATACTTTTAAAGTTAAACGCAAAAGTAATATCTTCAACAGCGTCACCATCGTTATCAATGTGAATGCTGTAAGTAGCATCAGGATCCATGGCAAAGTAATTAGGACCACCGTAGGCATCTTGCAATGGAATGTAATTAGCAATCAAGGTAACAAAGTCACCACGACCTTGCTCATAACTATTAAAAACATAAAAGTCGGTAGAGTCTAATGTTGGAAAGCGACTAATATTAGGCGCTTCTCTGTGGCTTGATGCTTCACTTGGTGCACTTACAAAAGTAGCACATATAACAACTGCGAGTATTGATGGAGTAAAAGCTTTCATGACTTTGTCCTTTAGTTTTTGATTGAAGTCATTAGTAATACGAGGCAGGGTTTAAATTGGACGCAGGGAAGTTAATTTATTTTTAATTAATGTGATTTATTTGTTAATTCACGCTATTTAGCTCTAATACCTTATTACTGAGAAAAGATAAAAGAGCTGTTTTTAGTAATTTATAAAAGTAGTAATTCAGTAGTATAGAGTACTTCGCTTGGCTCGCCGTTTGGCGAGCCGCCAATAGGTTCTAAACTTACAGCCAATAGAGCAACATTACTGGCTTTAAAGCGGCTGTTTTTAGCTAGCGTTTTGCTACCTGTTTTAGGGAGTAAGCCCAGCGATATTGGTGCGTCTTGGTCTTTTAGTATCATCCACAGCTCATAGTCTTTATCTGTTTTAGCCACAAGCTGACTACTTGCCTTAATTGATAAAGCCTGCTCATTAACATCAATAAACCATAACGGTTGCTGCGCTTTATTTTGCACTAATGCAATTTGCTGAATATTGCTAACATTAGTGGCCGGTTGCATTACTAAAAAGGCTAATACAATTGAAGCTGCTGTAGCAACAAGCGACCAAGTGCGCCAAATTGAAGGTTGTGTACGAATTATTGTTTTCGTTGGTTGGGGCTGGTTTTCAATTTGTTGTAATATTTTTGGCCATAAGTCGTCACTTGGTGCTAGTGGCGTAATAGCGCTGGCTAAATTATTTAAATTTTGCTCCCACATTGTTGTGGCCTCACGTGCTTTGCTGGAGTTGAGGAGTAATCGCTGAAAACGCTTACGGGTTGAGCTTGATAGGGTACCAAGTACATATTGCCCTGCAAGTGCATTTAATACCTCGGGTTTATTATAATTCATAGGGTTAAACACCTTTGTAGCTGAACTAGTCCACGGCGGATCCAACTTTTTACCGTACCTAAAGGCGTGTCGATATGTTCAACTAATTCACTGTGGCTTAAGCCTTTGTAATAGGCCAAGTGAATCGCTTGTTTTTGCTGTGGCTCTAATTGCTCTATACAGCTTACGAGTTTGGTGTTTTCGGCATAACTTACCTCAATATCGTGCTCGTTTATATCGTCGTCGCCTAGTGATTGCTCCTTGCGCACTTTGTTGTAGCGCAGCGCATCAAGGCTTCGGTATCTAACAATGCTGATCATCCAGCTAATAACCGTTCCCTTAGATGAATTATACTCAGATGCGTTATGCCAAATTTTAATAAAAGCTTCTTGCAATACTTCTTCCGCATGCGCTCTGTTTGTTAACATATTTAAAGTTATAGCAAATAATTTTCCGCTGGTTTGCTGATAAAGATTAGCGAATGCGTGTTTATCGCCTTGAGCGGTTGAACACAAAAGGGGGAGTAAATCGTCGTTTTCCATGATTACCTTAATATTTTTATTATTAGTTAAATAAACGTGTGAGAGTTGTTTGTGGATGCAAAAACATGCTTAGATGTGCTTATAGATTAGCTGTAATACAGCTCAATACAAGTAAACAAAGAGTATTGCTGTTACTTTATACCAGTGTGAACAATTGACCTACTATAGTGTAAAAATAGCTACGGTTTATAAGTGGGCTAAAAAAAGGCTTAATAAATAAAAGTTAAAATGTTAATTATCAATAATATAACTAACGAGGAATAAGTGAATGCTGGCGTGAAATTTGCTCTTACAATATCAAGGCATGATTAATAAATATAACAACAACGAGCATATATTATAAAAGGAGAACATATGTGGGCTGCAATTAGTTACTTACTATTGGCATTTATACTCATATTTATTGGCTGGGAAGTTAACTCAATTTACTTTTCGATTGTATTTTATTGGAGTGCATTGTCACTACTTTTAGTGGGGGGCGCTTATATATTCGATATAGCAAAAGTGTTTAGAAAACGAGAAAACGGCGTTATCCCTTTTTATATTCGCTGGGCGTTTATTCCTTTTTTATTTGGCGCTCAATTATACAATGCGTGGGCTCGTAAACACGATAAAGTGCCGCCTATTCAAAAGATTAATGAACATTTGTTTTTGGCATGTCGATTATTTCCCTCTGACATAGATACGCTAAAAGAAAACGGTATTACCGCAATACTTGATGTAACGTGCGAGTTTGACGGTTTAGAGTGGAGCTCTACGCAAGAAAACATTAATTATTTAAACATTCCGGTACTCGATCATAGCGTTCCTACGCATTCGCAGTTAAACCAAGCAATTAATTGGATCCATCATCATGTACAAAAAGATCGCCGTGTGGTGGTGCATTGTGCTTTAGGGCGCGGGCGCTCTGTGTTTGTAATGGCGGCCTACTTGCTTAGCCAAAATAAAGATGCCGATGTGCATCAAATACTGGCACAAATAAAAGAAACTCGCGAGACAGCTAATCTTAATAAACGCCAATTACATCACTTAGCTAAGCGCCATAAAAAAGGTGAGTTAGTAATTAAAAACAAAGCATTTTTGATTGCAAATCCAGTATCGGGCACAAAAATGTGGCAAGACAAACAACACCTAATTGTTGCTAGTTTATCGGCTTATTACGACTTAACCGTATTAACAACCTCAAAAGAAGTTAATGGCGTAGCGCTTGCTAAACAGGCAATAAAAGAGCAGCCAGATATTATTATTGCTTGTGGTGGTGACGGCACAGTGACAGAAGTGGCCAGTGTATTAGTGCACACTAAATGCAGGTTGGGTATTATTCCGCTGGGCACGGCTAACGCATTAGCGCATGTGTTAATGGGCATAAAATCAAAATTTATTCCTGTTGAACAAGCCTGTGATTTAATTATTGATGGGCAAACAAGTTTAATCGACACAGCTTATTGTAACGACGAGCTAATGTTACTACTGGCAGGAATTGGCTTTGAACACTCCATGATTGAAAAAGCCGACCGTGAAGCTAAAAACAAATCTGGGCAACTGGCCTATTTAAATGGTTTTTTACAAGCTTTTGGTGAACAAAAAGCACAAGTATTAACGATAAAGCTTGATGATAACGAACCAACGCAAGTGAGTACCAATAGTTTTATTGTTGCTAATGCCGCACCCTTTACTACTTTGCTAGCTCAAGGTGGCGGGCAGCCTGATCATAGTGACGGGCTTCTTGATGTGAATTGGTTAATACCCAATAAAGAAAATGGCACTACAGTACTGAGTATTGCCGAGCTTATGTTTAGCAGCATTACACAAACACATTTAGCTATTAATTCGCATCATACAAATGCTAAAAGAGTGGAAGTAAGTGCAGAGCAAGAGATTAAATACGTAGTAGATGGAGAGGTGAAAACTTCTAACAAATTAGTTATTACAATCTCACCTGGATCATTAAACGTTATTTGCAAAGAACAGTTTGATAAATAACACACGGCTATAAACTATAAAACGGCGTTATTACACGCCGTTTTATAGTTTATTTTTTCATCGAAGGCCAAACAAAGGCTGATGTATCAGGTGCTCTATCGGAAGTGGGCCTTGGTGCACTTTTAGGCCTACGAATTGGCTTGTTATTTATGGTATGAATATAAAGCGCTTCTACTTTATCTCGTGCCCATGGGGTTTTACGCAAAAATTTTAAGCTCGATTTAATGCTTGGTGCATCAGTAAAGCATTTAATTTTAACCTGTTCACCCAAAGTTCTCCAGCCAAGTCGTTGCTCTAACTCAACAAGTATTTGTTCTAACGTTACCCCATGTAAAGGGTTTTTAGGTTGATTATCCATAGCTACACTACTTATTTAAACTGCGCATAGTGTAACTTAATTCACTCGTAGAGGCTAATTCACTGTAATTGTAGCGGGCTTAGTAGGGTAAATTGCATTGCCTTGTTTATCGAGTTTAAGCCAAATTAGTTGACTGTTGTTATGTTGTACAAATTTAGCCCCGCAAATAAGCGTAAATGAGTGTATTTGTATTAACGCTCCTTCGCTGTAGCGTTTATTGTCGTACCAACAACTTGTGTCGGTATTTACAAACTGATTAGCATCGATAACAGAGTGGGTTTTAATTGTATTAGCATGGCTGAGTAGCGAATAGCTTAAGCAGCTAATATAAAAACATAAGATTAATAAATGGCGCATTTTAGTCTCAAATTGTCGAGGGTTTAAAAATAATACACTAAGCTAAAAAACATGCTAGGGTAAGGTATACACAAACACCATAAAAATGCGTAATTGGGTATTTTATAGCACCTTAACATTAGACAGCTGCTTATAAAAAAGGCGCTTTCTTGATTTGGGTATATTTATATTTAGTAAAACACAGAACAATAAATAGGTGAAAATATATGCAATTTAACCAAACAATGATCGATGAATTTACACTATTAGCTAAATTTCCGCGTGAAAGTAAAATGCAGGGAATTAAACTTCATTCAGACGCAGAGCCTAGCTTGTTAAGCGCCGCACAACGTTTATTTGATAAAGGAATTATAGATAGCCCAGATGGCGGTTATTTAACTGATCTGGGCTTAGAATTAATTGACCATGTAACTGTGGTGCACAGTGCCTTACAAGGCTAATTTTCTGGGTTAATTACCTAGGCTAATTATTTAGACTAGGTTGCATCAGGTTGATTTTGTGGTGCGGCATCAATAAATGCATCGAGCTTATTACAACGCTCATAAATGGCTGCTATTTTAGGATATGCGGCCATATTTACATTAAAACGAATAGCATTAAATACCTGCGGTACTAAGCACACATCGGCAAGGCTTGGTTGCTCACCCACACAAAAAGCGTTATTACGATCAAGTAGATGCTCTACTTTTTCAAACCCTACTTCTACCCAGTGGCGATACCAAGTGTTTTTAGCCTCATCGTCTACCCCTAGTTCGTTACTTAAATACTTGAGTACGCGTAAATTATCTAACGGATGAATGTCGCAGGCTATGGCGTAACTTAAATTACGAATTTGTGCTTTTTGCCACGCGTTACCAAATAATAATGGCGTTGTGTTTGGATGGCTTTCTTCAAGATACTCTAAAATAGCCAGAGATTGCCCAAGCACACCGTCAGCTGTTTCAAGTGCTGGGAGGAAACCTTGTGGATTTTTATCTAAGTAGGCTGCACCTAATTGTTCAGACTTTAGTAAATTAACACCAACCAATTCGTGATCAATGTTTTTTAAGTTAAGCGCAATACGCACCCGGTATGCGGCAGATGAGCGAAAATAACTATAAAGTTTCATGGTTTATTATCCTTGTGATCCAGTAAATTGCTTTTTAATTGTGCGCCAGCAATCAGTGTAGTTAGTTTGGCGCTCTTTGCCCTCAAGAGCGTATTTAGTTGGGGATATGACATAACGTGATTCAAACATAAATGCCAGCGTATTATCATAACGTTGTGGCTCAAGCTGGGCATTAGAGGCTTTGTCGAACACGTCGGCTTCAGGTCCATGTGGCGACATACAATTGTGTAGACTCATACCCCCGGGAACAAAGCCATGCTCTTTAGCATCGTAAACGCCTTCTATTAAGCCCATAAATTCACTCATTATATTGCGATGAAAGTAAGGAGGGCGAAAGGTGTTTTCGGCCACCATCCAACGTGGAGGAAAAATAGCAAAATCAATATTAGCCACGCCTTCAGTACCTGATGGCGATGTAAGTACGGTAAAAATAGAAGGATCTGGGTGATCAAAGCTCACTGTATTCATTACATTAAAACGTGCTAAGTCATATTTATACGGCGCACTGTTACCGGTCCACGCAACTACATCTAGAGGCGAGTGGCCGATATCACAACGAAACATGTTGCCGTTAAATTTAGCCACTAATTCAAACTTACCTTCTATATCTTCAAAAGCAGCAACTGGGTATTGAAAGTCACGATCGTTGGCAAAACCGTTAGAGCCGACCGGGCCACGCTCAGCTAATTCATACTGATGGCCATAGTTTTCACAAATATAACCGCGCGCAGTCGCTGTTAATAGTTGTACCTGAAACTTTATACCACGGGGAATAACCGCTATTTCGCCCGCTTTTATGGTTAAATTACCACACTCAGTTTTGAGCAATAATTCACCTTGCTGCGGTACAAACAACATTTCGCCATCGGCATTATAAAAATAACGTCCGTCCATCGATTTATTAGCAACATAAACATGAATAGCAATACCGGTTTGGCCATTTGCACTACCATTAGCGGCCATAGTAATTAAGCCATCAATAAAATCAGTTGGTTGCTGCGGAATATCGATAGGGTTCCAGCGCAGCATAGTTGGTGGAGTTACTACTTCGGTAATAGGCGCAGTGCGAATTAAGCCATTATCCATTGCGATATAATCGCCTTGAATAACAGAGGGGCGAATACGGTACAGCCAACTACGACGGTTTTGTGCACGCGGCGCAGTAAACGCGGTTGTACTAAATTGCTCTGCATATAAATCGTACTTTACTTTTTGCGGACTAAATTGTCCGATAGGCAATGCACCTGGCAAGGCTTCAGTTTCAAACTCATTGCCAAATCCTGTCATGTATTGTAATTCGCTGGTCATCACTCGACTCCTTATCGTTTTACTGTAAGATACTCTCAAGTGAGAGTAAATTCAAACATCATGCTTTTTGTCACTGTACATATTTATGAACACTTAAACATGATTGTAAATTAAGAGGACATAGCACAATGGCACTCGATTTAGAGACATTTTTACCTTATCGACTAGCAAATTTAGCCAGTAAAATGAGTGAGGAGTTTGCGCCCGTGTATCAACAACAAAGTGATTTAACTATTCCTCAGTGGCGCATTTTATTTAATTTAGCCCAGTTTGGGCAAAGCCATGCAAAAGCACTGTGTGTGCAAGCAGCAATGGATAAATCCACTGTATCACGGGCAATAAAAGCGCTGAACGATAAGCACTATGTGGTGAGTTTAGTTAACCCAGATGACAAGCGCGCTAGCTTATTAGCGTTGAGTGGGCAAGGGTGGCGCTTGTATCAGCAGTTAGCACCAGCAGCTTTAGCGTGGGAAAAGAATCTATTGGGTATTTTAACTCAAGCTGAGTATCAAACTTTACTTAGTTGTTTAGATAAGTTAACTAGTAAATTAGATGAATAAAACAAAAAGCCCATCAAAAGATGGGCTTTAAAATTACTTTAATTTGTTAAGTTACCTTAGCAAATTAGAAAGTGTAACGAACACCGATACGCATTTCCCAAAGTGAGGCATCACGTTGTACATAAGTACCAACATTGCCTGAGTTGAAACTTTCGTAAACGTAACGACCTTGATCATCACGAGATGTTTTTACAACCGGGTTACCCACAAAGTTTCCTTTTTCAAGTTTACCCCAATCATCGTTTAGGAGGTTGGTTAAATTATCAATAACAAAGTAGGCTTCACCTTTATGACCTTCCATAAAACCTGGTAGCTCTTGAGTTACTTTGAAGTCGAATTTAATAAACCAAGGCGCGTATTCACTATTACGACCAGTGATACTACCGCGTTTTAAATTTTCATCATTAACAAAGGCATTGAATGCATCAATATCAAAGTCATCTCCATAAACTACATTTGGATCATTGACTTGTGGGACATAAAGTAATTGACGGTTTTTATCAGCAAATGACGGTGACCATAAATTATCTGAGTCAGCAAAGGTATAGCTATATGGCATACCTTTTGATGCTTGGCCAAATAAATTGAAGCGTGTTGCATAGCCATCAAAGAACTCATGCGCGTAACCTAGTTTCAGAGTAAAGCGATGTGGTACTTCATAATCTGATGTTGCGATACCTGGATTGTTAGGATTTACAGTTGCTAAGTTATGATAATTTGAATCCGCTACTGAACTGGTCATTGGATTGATATCTTTAGCATCGGTATATGAATACGCAAGCGTAAAGTCAATACCATTTTCATAACGTTTGCTAAGTGCCGTTGAAAGTACCAATGCATCGCCACCATTATCAGCATTGGTTAGCATAAACTCACCATTACGACCTTCAGGTGCTGTGTAGATTGGGCGTCCATCTACTGGCTCATAGCCATTTTGCGCTACCCCTAAATCAGTTAGTACTGCGGCATCATTTTTACGTGAATAAAGCGCATCAGCAGAAATAACATAATCGTTATCAGTAGTAAATGTAGCACCTAAGGCATATTTCCATTCTGAAGGCATTTTAAAGTTTGGATCAATTACATTTGCAATACTATCACCTAAACGAATGTTAGTATTGGCAACTTCATCGAACATTTCTTGTGGTACATCGTAACCTGGCGTACCACCATCAAAATTAGTCATTGCAGTATTAAATAGATCAACATTATTACGGCGAGTATAGATATTTGTTACACCATCATTTGAGTAAGCATTAGATACCCACACATTTGGATTACCACCAGTGTATAAGCCAACCCCTGCACGCACTTCTAAGGCATCAGTGGCATACCAATTAAAGCCTACACGAGGTTGGATAAGATCCATACCGTCTAAGTTTTGTTGGTTTGAAAACCCGTAACGATTAGTAAAGTTTTCGTTAAAGTTTGGTACATCACTGCTGTCATAACGGTCATAGCGCAAACCAAAAGTTAAACTGGCATCAATGTTGTCGAAGTTATATTCATCTTGCAAATACAAAGTGTGTTGTTTATAAGAAAATTCTGCTGCAGCATCAGCAGGATTATTAGTACCAGCAGCATTATTATATTCAATTCGTGAAGCTAAACCATTTTCAAAATCTTCAATTGAATTAAAGCGAAACTCACCTTGTGTGTGTTGTACAAACATATTAAATACATTTAACTTCTCATATTCATAGCCAGCACTAATTGTATGTTTATCAAGATAGTACTTACCAGCTAATTTAAATGTAGTTGTGTCATATTTCAGCTTATTGGAATGACGAGAATCATCTGGGCCTATGTAAACCGTTGCACCACCTGCAGTCTTAACTTGAAATTCACCAAAACCTGATGCTGCATCAAGTGATTGTACGCGTGCATCTACTTCAGATTTTCCAAAACGAAGCTCGGTTGAAAAATCATCGTTCCAATCCGAATAAAGAGAACTAACAAAAGAGGTAAACTTGGCGCCTTGTTCATAATAATGGCTATCTAATGATAAACGACTTGACCCAGTGTCTGATTGAGAAATAGTAAAAGCATCATTGTAGTTATAAATGAAATTTGCACGATGGTTATCATTTATAGTCCAGTCAAGTTTAACTAAGATTTTTTCATCTTCAACTGGCATGCTGCCAGGCATAGTACCTGCGTTGTAGTTATATTTTTCTTGGGCAATACGTTGAATATTCGCAATATCGCCTGCTGTAACACTTGGATCATCACCTTGGGCTGCGCCATAGTTGAATTGTGCGATGCCTTCTTGCTTTTCATAAGTTCCGAAGAAAAATAGCTGATCTTTAATTAGTGGTAAACCTAAGTTAAAACCATAACGTTTATCAGTATAGTTACCATTATCGGCTTTCACACCTTCAACTTTATCACCTTTATAACTGTCGCTGGTGAAATCAAAGAACACACCACCGTGCAGCTCGTTAGTACCAGATTTGGTTACAGCATTAATATTACACGCGGTGAAACCGCCGTATTGTACATCAAATGGGGCAAGCTCAACGGCAACTTGATCGATTGAATCAAATGAGAAAGGAGCGCCGATAGTCGGATAACCGTTTGAGCTTAAACCGAAGTTATCGTTCATGCGGATGCCGTCAACTGTTAAGCTGTTATAGCGAGGATTATTACCACCACACTGAATTGCACCACGGCTTTCATCAACGTAGACACGTGGATCCGCGCGAACAATATCTCTCAGATCACGGTTAATAGCAGGGGCATTTTCAAGGTCTTCTAGTGTAAATGTTGAAGATGGTCCTGTACCACCGGACATTGCACTAATAGGGCGACCAGTAACAACAATTTGTTCAATATTTGAAGCCGGCTTTAGTTGTACGCTAACTGGATAATCAGAGCCTAGAGTTAGGAAAATATTTTCAACGAGTTGATCTTCATATTTATCTGAGTCAACTATAATGTTGTATGGTCCGCCAACACGAAGGCCGCTAGCACTAAAATAGCCAGCATCATTCACGTAAGTTACCTTAGAAGAGCCGGAAGGTACGTGAATAATAGTTACTTCAGTACCTGTAGCAGGGTTACCGTTAGGGCCAACAATTTGACCTTTGACACCCGATGCAGTTGTATTTGCTACTGCAGCGCCACTTACACCAACACATGCTGCGATAGCGAGTGATAGTGCTGTTTTGCGAAGTTGAATTTTCATTTTGTTTTCCCATGTGGTTTATTAAACTTTTTATATTTATAAAGTATTTGCACTAAACAAACGAACCAAATTCATGCAGTACTAAATCTATACATATTATACTTTAGTTTATGTTTACAAATAAGCTACAAGTGTAATGTTTTTTATGTTTATAGATTAATGCTACGGATTATTAATGTTAATAATGAAATGTTCGTGTTGTAAAAGAGAGTAAATACTATTTATGACAAATAGATGAAAAAGGGAGTTTAAATGAAAAAACCCATTACAAAGTTGTAATGGGTTTAACTAATATAAAGCGTAATGTTTTATTAGGTATTAAAACTTATAGCTCACACCAATTTTAGCTTGCCATGCAGATGATGACGTAGAAATTTGGCTATAATTGCGTACATCAGCACCGTTATGACGATTGTTGATAATGTATCGGCCTTCATCATCTATTCCAGCTAGGTCATATACAGCTTGATCAGAGTAGCCTAAACGCTTTTCAACACCCCAGTCGCTATTAAGTAAGTTAGCAAAGTTATCAATCATAAAGTAAACCTCACCTTTATGGCCTTCAGCAAAACCTGGGATCTCTTGTTTAACACTAATATCCATAGTAGTAACCCAAGGTTGAGTTCCTGTATTACGGTTTAGAATTTGGCCACGCTCAGAAATACCAGCACGGTTAAGTAGCGTTTCAAGTTCGCTCCACGACAAACCAGATTCATCCCAGTTTACATTTGCATCATCAGCACCCGTTGGGATGTATGCAAGGTAAGCCGAGTTTGAATAAAAGTCACGTGTATCGCCTAAATCATCTATTTCATAAAGACCCATTGTATAGCTAAATGGGCGGCCAGAGCGACGCTCAAAGTACATATTAAACTTGGTTTGGTAGCCAGAAAAAAGCTCAGTATTATAGCTCACATTAACCTTAAAGCTATGCTCCACTTCGTAAGCACCACGCTGTGCTAAATCAACATTACGGCTTTGTGTTATTGTATGTTTATAATTACTTTGTGCTTGTGATGATGAACCACCTGAAGCTTCTGTAATATCTTGATGTGCATAACTGGTAGATATATATAGGCCGTTATCCCACTCTTTAGCAAGTGCAGTAGAGAAGATTACCGAGCGCCCATCTTCAGCTGAGTTGGTCATTGCTATATCAAAGTTATCTTTTAAGTCACCTTCGTAGATACCTTCAGAAATAATACGATCGCCATCAGCGGTTGTTCCAACAGGCTTGATTGCAGTGTTATGCCATACAGCCTCATTTTCTTTTTTATGGTAAGCAATTTCTGCTTGCCATTTAAAGCCATTACCTAAAAATTCTGAGTCAAATTCATAATCAAAACCAACTTGCGCACGGATGCTTGAAGGTAATTTAAAGTTAGGATCAATATAGTTAGTGCTACCCGCACCTTGTACTAATGAACCTTTTATTTCGTCTGGAACTTGAGTGAAATCGACGTTATTATTTGCATAGTAACCATCAATTACGCTTTGTGGTGCGTCAACAAAAGTAAGACCGTCTTTTTGGAATGAGTTGTTATACCAAACGTTAGGAATACCGCCTTGGAAACGACCTACGCCACCATTGATAGTAAGAGCCTCTGTTGCATAATATTTGAAACCAACACGAGGTAAAATAATATCTACACCATCAAGGTTTTCTTGGTTAGTAAAACCATAGGTTTCTAAAAACTTTTCATTCAATGTTGGTTTATCGTCAGATGCCAAACGCTCATAACGTACACCTGCAGTTACTTCTAAATCATCAGTAGCATAAAACGTATCTTCTACGTAAAGAGCAAACTGACTGCGCGTTGCATCGTAAGCAGTATCTGCTGAGTTGTTGGTATAGGCATTACTGTAAGTAAAGTCATGTTTACCTTTGTAATTACCTACTTCGCGGTTTTCGAAACCAGCAAAGTTATCAAACTCCCATGAGCCTAAAGAGTTGGCTGCAAATAAATTATATAAATTTAAAGATTCATACTTAGCACCAAACTTAATTTGATGTTCGTCTAATAAGTATGTGCCATCAAAAGTTAGTGTTAAATTTTCAGTCGCTGCTTTATTGGCATGACGGTATTCATCAGTACCAAACTGATAAGCTGGTCCACGGAAATATTCTTCAACTTTAACACTACCAATTTTAGAATTAGTGATGCTGTCAGATGTTACATCTTTATAAGCAATACCAATTTCAGTAGAGAAGTCTTCATTCCAATCTGAGTAAAGCTTGGTAGCAAAGTTGTTGAATTTAGTCGCGTAAGTGTAACGATTTGAAGCAAGTGAAACGGTACTGCCACCAGTACCAAAATTACGCTCGTCTTTATCGTCTTGCCATTGGTATGTAAAGTCTAAACGATGGTCATCGTTGATGTTCCAGCTTAACTTAACCAATAATGACTCATTGGTGTCTTTAGGGTCGCCACCAAGAGAATCTTGCATACCGTACACGTTATCTAATATAGATAAAAACTGATCAAAGCTTTCTTTAGTTACATCGTATTCATTAGCAGCACCAGAGCCTTCAAAACCATAGTCTAAATCTAACTCGCTCTTCCATGCATTGTAGTTTACAAAGTAAAAAAGCTTATCCTCTAGTATTGGTCCGCCAAAGTTAAAGCCGTAACGCGCTTCTGTTTGGATTGGCTTTACTTGTTCAGTAACAAATGTTCTGTGGCCATCTTCATCTAAAGCTGGTCTGCCATTTGCGTATACTTGTGAAATACTGTCTACATCACCCGCCATATCTGGGGTTGATGTTTCGTAAAAACCAGAGAACTTAAACTCGTTAGTACCTGACTTTGTTACTGCATTTATAGTACCGCCACCAAAGTTACCTTTAGCTGCTGAAAAAGGAGATACGTCTACAGAAATTTGTTCAATTGCATCAAGTGCAACAGGTGGTTGCGAAGTAGGGTAACCGCCGAAGCTCAAGCCAAAATCGTCGTTTTGACCAATACCATCAACAGTTAAGCTATTACTACGTGGATTATTACCAGCAAAGGTTAGCTCTCCATTACCGTTAATATTTGCAAGAGGATTTAAGCGAGCAATATCTTTAATATCGCGGTTAAAACTTGGCATGTTTTGAATTGTATCTTCGCCAAAAGAGCTGCTAGAGCCACCTGATTGTTGTACTATTTTATAGCCAGAAACTTCAATTTTTTCCATGTTTAATGGTCTAAGCTGAGAGTTTAAGCGATAAGTATCACCTAATTCTAGATAGATGTTTTCAAGCGTAGTGTCGTTAAACGTATCAGAGTCGATTATTACTGTATATGGACCCCCAACACGTAAACCATTAGCTATAAAAGTACCACTTGAATTGGTTGTAAGTTCACTTACAGTTCCAGTAGGACCATGAATAACTTTAATTTTTACATTTGCAGCACTTTCACCAGATGGAGTAGTGATTTTACCGCGCATTGCAGATGACGTGTCAGCAGCCATAGCACTTGCAGAAACACCAAGAGCTAAAATAATTGCTCCGGTTAATTTCGAAAGGCGAAGTTTATTCATTATGTTGTTTTCCCGTATTAAAAGTTACTTAGTTAGTTGTTTTTTCGCTAGTTTGCATCTTAAGTGCACTGACTAACGGTGTTGCTGATTCATCAAATAAACTATTTAATAAACCGGCGAGTCTTATTCCGCCTTGTTGCAGCCGAGTTTTAATTATTGTCATATGGTCGAAAATGTAGCTGTAGCTAATATTTGTTTCATTTTTATTATAAATTGATTCTGCTAAGTTGTTTGATTCTACTAACCAACTTGTAGGGGTACTGGTTAGGTACTCGCTAATTAAAGTTTGATTATTAGTATTGATAAAGTCAGCAAATTCAGTATATGAGAGGTTTTCGCCTTCAATTAACTTACTGTCCCACAAACTGTGTAGGTTGGTTTCTTGACCAAAGTGCTTCACTTTAATATTGTTACCACCACGGTCATCTGCACGCCCAGCATGAAAAGGCTGATGGCTGTCGCCTACCAGGTGTACTAAAAAGCGTAAGCTAAACTGCTTAGCATCTAATGAACTTTGCTCGTCTTGAAGTACTTTAATTGAGTAATGAATACCTTCAAGAATGTTGGTAACAGATTCTTTGTTTTTTGTATGAGAATGATTGAGTGAAATAGGTTTGTTTGCAGATGTATTAATATAATGCCAGCGTGATGATTTTCTTTGCCAAAACTCACCAGGAGCAGAGCGCATTTCATCAGGCCAAGTAGAAACTTGTGCTAAAGATTCATTATTTAATAACGGCAAAAGTTTTGTTTTTGTTGTCTCACTAAGATGAGACTCTGCAATTTTAGCTATGATCCTGTGTCCATTTTGACCCCATGCATGAGCATTAGTACAAACAAGTACAGCGCTGACGACCAGCGTTGCTTTAACTGAGGACATTAAGTTGTTACGCATTTGGTTTCCTTCAAATTATTATAGGGTCAAAATCACTAATCCGGTCAATTGTCCTTGTTTATTTGGAGGATAGGAAGGCGTTAAGAATATTCATATTAACTTGTAGGTAAATTAATTAAATCAGGTGCTTATAGTTAATAGGTGAAATTACTTATTGCAATAAGTAATTAAAATTGTTCAAATAGGCTAATAATAATATTAGGATGTTTTGTTTGAACATTAAATGCGTCATTTACAATAAAATACTGTTAATTGTATTTTTATATTTGTTAATTGTTTTGGTGTGGGTGTGTGGTCAACTAAGTGTTGATAGCAGTGAGTTACGCTTTGCAAAATTAATAGAAACATCAATTGAATGCCAAACATCTGCAATTAAAAATGAAAACCAGTTAATCATTTTTGCACCATCAAAAAAAATAGCAGGTACATTAGCACATAGCTTATGTACAGATGATGTGGTAGCTAAGCAGTACGGGGCGGTTGTAAGTTATTGGCGCTATAACACGACGGAAAGCTTTGAATTTGTAGGAAAAGGCATTGCCGATCTCATTTTAACTAAAAACAATATTATGGAAGCATTTAAAGCAGAGACTACCTATAACTACCAACCTGTAGTTGGGTTTTCTGATTACACTGCATTTTTTATTTCGGCTAAAGAAAAACCTAAAATAGCAAAGGAATACTTTTTGGGTAAGCGCATTGGGTTGTTAGATTACCCTACGAGCCGCTCAGGGCATATATTGCCCAAGCAAATATTTAAAGAGTTGGATATTAACCTCGAAAACTTAAATATTGTTTATGCTAGCTCTCACGATGCCTTACGTGATTTATTGGCTAACGGAAAAGTAGATATTATAGCTTCGTTTTGGCAAGAAAGTGATGCAAAACGCTTTTCAAAAAACTATATTACCCCGCTAAAAAATAATATTGCAGGCACGCGGTGGTATTTAAAAATGCCACATAATAATACCGATCTATTATGCTCGGTACAGGCGCATTTATTAGCCATGTCGCAAGAGCAATCTCTTCATTACTATAAAGGTGCGCAGTCATTTTGGCAGTGTGATAATGACGTTGTAACTTTTAAGCGAGATGAAATATGAGTAAGCAGTTATTTTCATTTATTACGCTATTCATTTTTTTATTACTTTGTAGCGTATTTTATTACTCTGTAAGCTATAAACAACAGCAAGTGCAAAAGCTTAATATAGCCACGATAGAAAAACAGGTAGCGTTGGATTTACCTTTACTCGAGCTATCTAATGAACTGCTTAAGTACTCCAGTGATATAGATAATATAAATAGTTATTTAAAGCAGTTAAATTCGCAACTAATCGGCACTAATTTATTATTGTTAAATATTGTCGCTGATAAAAAGCTATCAACCACATTAACCGGAGCGCAGTTTTTTACGCGTTTAACGACCAGTATTGGCCCTGTTTTTTTAGTTTTTGATATAAAACCACAGCCATTGCCGTGGCGTTATATTTATTATTATGTCGCTATTTTTATGTTAAGTGCTTTTGTTAGCCACTGGCTGAAAACGGTTATTACAATTGAGCTAAAAAGTAAGCAGTTAGCTACGCTGCAGCCTGAACCTGTTGAGGAAAGTAAATCACCCGTGTTAGTTATTAATCTAAATACTAAAACGGTGTCAGTTAATATTAATCCGCAATACCAAGTATGTTTAGCAAATAAACCACTTAGCTTTTATTTAGCGCTTATTGAATTTTGTAACAGTAATAGCGATGTTGTGCTCAGCCATAATAAAGATGTACCTGATGAGCTAATTGAATTAGCTAATAAATATTTTTATCGATTAGTAGAGCTGGGACACACGATCCGCAAGCGCCCTAACTTTAATAATAGCCTTGAAAAAACATTGAGCGAAATACGCGCGGCGTTAGATGAAGTGTTGAGTGAATACCCGCAACAAAAAGAAATTTTTTATCCGCCTAAGGCATTTGGAGAGGGTTCTCGTTCGCGGCTACACAGTTACGGGTTAGTTAATATTGCTAAAGGCGATGTAGAAATAGTAGGCAAGTAATATACTCGTTCCTACTATCTCCAAAAAATAGATTATTTAGGGGCAAACTGGGCCGCATCTATCGGGCTGTGCTCTGCAAAAAAACGCTTTAATGCGTTAGAGTCTGTTTCATCAGTAACTACAAAACCTTTTGCTGTGGTTAGTGCAGGGTAGCCATCACCACCTGAGGCGTTAAAGTTATTAATGCTCATACGGTAAGTTTTACTTTTATCTAATGCTTGCCCATTTATTAATACCTTTACTAAGGTGTTGTTTTTATGCTCAAACGATAATTTGTGGTACTGCATGTAAGCGCCTGAATCAGGCGGGAAACGCGTTACAACTTCTAAATATTGCCATAAATCTTCTCCTGCAATATCGATATAAGCCACTCGATTTTGAAACGGTTGGGCTTTTAAAATATCTTTATAACTTACTTCGCCTGCAGCAATACTGTCGCGTACACCGCCGCCACTCATAATGCCAAAGTCAGCATCGGTACTGTTCATTTGCGCTTGAATAATCACGCGAGCTAAATTTGTTTGTTGGTAGCGTACTTTATTGCGATCGCCCTCAAGTCTGGCATTTACATAACCAATTTTACCTTCAATTTGTTTAGCGCCTTTTTCCTGATACTCGGCTAAAAATGCGTTTAACTGTGGATTAGGCGTAATGTACTCGTTAGCTAATACACTAGAAGTTGTGCCATCCGCGTGTTGTTTATCAACATATAAATTAACGGGTAGCAGTTTATAATTTAAGAGGGTTAGCTGGCCATTTTCAAGTTTAAATTCGGCTTTACCAACATATTTACCCCATTCGTGGGCTTGCATTATCCAAGTGCCATTTTGTTGATCGGGCGTGCAGGCTAGGCCGGGTTTAAAGTTATCGTCATTTACGTTTTTAGCCGCCATACATACAGGCTCTTGAGAGTGACCACCGATGATCATATCTAAGGTGTTAGTTGGCAGTGAGCGCGCAAGTGTTACATCTCCAGGCGCATTAATTGCGTGGCTGGCATCCACATAATGCCCCATATGAGTGAGCGCAATAGTAATGTCGGGGTTATATTGTGCTTTAATTTTTTGTGCTAATTGTGCCGTGATTTCGATTGGATCTTTAAACTCTAATTGGCGAATATATTCGGGATTACCTATTTTGGCTGTATCAGTGGTGGTTAAACCTATAACAGCAATACTCAGCCCATTTTTATTAAATACTTTATAGCTATCAAATACATTTTTACCGGTCGATTTTTCAAATATATTTGCCGATAAAAAAGGAAAGTTAGCCCATTGCTGTTGCTTTTTAAGCACGCTCATCGGGTTATCAAATTCATGATTTCCAAGGGCCATTGCATCATAGCCAATTAACGACATGCCTTTAAAGTCAGGTTCAGCGTATTGTAAATCTGACTCTGGAATGCCGGTATTTATATCGCCACCAGAAAGCAGCAGTACTGCATGTCCCTGCGCGATTGCTTTATTGCGTAGCGAGTCAATCAGGGTTTTACGGGCAGCCATGCCATACTCACCTTTTTCATTGTGCCAAAAGCGACCATGATTATCGTTAGTATGCAGTACGGTTAAATATTGTGGGGTGGGGCTAGTGAGTGTAGTACTACATCCAAGTACACTAAAAGCAATGACAAACAAAAAAATTATGCGCATAAAACACCTATTGATTAAAAGCACTTACGTTTATTGGCGCATAGTTTAACTAGTTTGCTACAAAAACACACTTTTACATTCTTTAATCACACTTTAATTTTTTAGTAGCAGCTAACTCTCTGCGTTTTAGCTCTTCGCTGGCATATCTGGCTTTTTGATGATTAATACCTACCATCCAGATTAAAAAACTAGCAGGTAAGCGTGTGTAGGGCTCTCCCTTATGTAAACCAAAATCACAAATTTGGTTGTTTTTTTCTGACATTACAATTCTCCATTTACGAATTTGCAGAGGAATCATAACAAAAATAAAACAATTTATAAGTGCATTTTCATTAAACAGCGTTTTTACAAGGATAAGTTCAGTAGGAAGGTGATGAAATGTAATTAAGTTGTAACCGACTTGGTTTGAATTGTATCAGGGGCTATTTTGCAGTCGATTTTTAGTCTTACTCGCATTACTCTAAGAATCACTAAACTTTACACTAAATAAAATAATAATAGGGAAAAACGATGAAAAAGCTTTTATTAGCCTCGTTACTTAGCGCAGTAAGCTTTGCCAGTTCAGCAACCATTGTAGAAGTAAGTACCAGCCAAGGTGTTATTAAAATTAATTTATTTGATCAAAAAACACCAAAAACTGTAGAAAACTTTATGAGTTATTTAGATGATGCAGCGTATAACCAAACAGTGATTCATCGCTCAGTCAAAGATTTCATAATCCAAGGTGGCGGTTTTACCTACTCAGATGATTTTGATCGAATTACAACCAAGCCAGCAGTCATTAACGAACCTATTTACTCTAATGTTAAAGGCACGATTGCCATGGCTAAACTAGGTGGAAACCCAAACAGTGCAACTAGCCAGTGGTTTTTTAACTTAAAAGATAATAGTGCCAACTTGGATGTGCAAAACAGTGGTTTTACTGTGTTTGGACAGATTACGGATGATAGCCAAGCGACTTTAGATAAAATAGCTGCTTTAGTACATTGTGGTGAAATACCGGTAGTTGGTATCACTACAGAGCAGTGCTTAAAAAGTGATGTAACCATTAGTAATGCTAATTTAGTGACTATTCAAAGCGTATTAGTTATAGATGACGATCCTAATTCAGCGCAGAACCTTACGCCGGCTAAAAACATATTAATTAGCCAAGTAGTGCCACCTTCGCAAAAAGAAGATTCAAGCGGTAGTATGGCTTGGTTACTAGGGGCTTTATTATTAGTGTTACCACGTTTAAAACGCGCTAAATAACAAATGCTCAAAATAAAGAAACCCCGCTATGGGTGTTAAATAGCGGGGTTTTTAGTTGTTTAATGTAAGAGTTAAAACAGTAATACCCGCCAAATTATTACCAGCCATAACGCAAATACACTGCCACAGCCTATTAAGAATAGATTAAAGCGTATTCTTATTTTATTACTGCCTAAGTGAACAACGCTATGTAAAATACGCGAAATCACAAACAGCCAAGCTAAAACAGCCACCAGAATGCTTGCACTATTGAGTTGCATTGCAAGTAAGCACCCAGCATAAAACAACACGGGTATTTCAAATTGATTGGTAAAGTTTCTATCAGCAACACGCACATTGTCACCTGCATTATCTAAACGCATAGTGGCAAAGTCGGTTAAATTTATGTGTTTATTTTTAGCTGCGGCAAAACGTCTTTTACCCATAATAATCATTACAATGAGTGAGAGTAAAACTTGGGCGAACATAGCTAAAATGATCAACTTTTCCATGGTTTTTCCTTATTATTATTTGAATTAGTTGCAGTATGCAGGTGTTTTTCACAATGTGTTACACAATTAACGGATAAATTGTGGCAAAACATTAATCTAAAATGTTAATTTAGGCTGTAAATAGCTTTTTAAATAAGCGTAGATCGCAGTTGCGACATACTTTTAATGGAAATAAAATGAAAAAAATTATTGGCTTTAGTGCCATTGCACTTGCTGTACTAAGCGGTTGTTCAAATACATCATCTGTATCTCAAGCACCTCAAACTGTTTTATTATCAGACTCGCTGGTTGTAAGCCCTAATGATAATCGCGAATATAAAACGCTTAAATTAGCTAACGACATTGAAGTTATTTTAGTATCAGACCCCAGTGCTGAAAAATCAGCCGCGGCATTAAGTGTTGGAGTGGGTTTATTACATGACCCAATGAGCCAACAAGGCATGGCCCATTATTTAGAGCATATGCTGTTTTTAGGCACAGAGCGCTACCCAGATACTAAAGGGTACTCTGACTTTATGACCAAAAATGGTGGCGCACACAACGCCTATACTTGGCTCGATATTACCAACTATATGTTTAAAATTAACAACGATGCGTTTGATGAAGGGTTAGACCGTTTTGCTGACTTTTTTAAAGCCCCTAAGTTATACCCTGAATACACAGACAAAGAAAAAAATGCAGTAAATGCAGAGTGGTCAATGCGCCGCGAAATGGACTTTTTTGGGCAGTTTAAACTAGCGCGTAAAATGATGGGTGAACACCCAGCTAACCGTTTTTTAATTGGCAACCTAGAAACCTTAGGTGACAAAGAAGGCAGCTCATTACACAAAGAAACAGTTGATTTTTATAATAAATACTACTCTTCAAATATTATGAAAGTAGCGCTTATCTCTAATTTGCCAATTGCGGCAATGGAGCAAAAAGCACAAAAATACTTTGCTGATATTAAAAATAAAAACATCGAAAAACCAACAGTAACCGCCAAGCTTAACTTTGATAATGCCGGTGGTAAGCGCGTGTTCTATGCCCCTAATGAAGATGTAAAACAGCTACAACTTGATTTTACCATTAGCAATAACAATAACGAATTTGCACTCAAGCCTAATCGCTTTGTGGCCTACTTATTAAGTAATGAAATGCCTGGCAGTCCAGCGCAAATATTACGTGATAAGGGGTGGGTATCGCAATTGTCAGCATCGGCAGTGCCAACCCACTATGGCAACTACGGGTCGTTAAACGTTAACGTAGAGCTTACAGATACAGGCATGCAAAATCGTGAAACGATAGTGGCGACTATAATGCAGTATATTGAATTGATTAAAAAAGAGGGCGTTGATAGTAAATACTTTAACGAAATTCGTACCTCGTTAAATAATCAATTTAAGTTTTTAGAAAAAGGCGATGAGTTTAACTACGTAAGTACATTGACTCAAAGCATGCAAGATTATCCATTAAATCATGCCATTAATGCGCCTTATTATTACGCTAAGTTTGATGCAGACTCAGTAAATAAAGTGCTTAAACAATTAAATGCCGACACTTTACGCATTTGGTATGTATCGCAGCAAGAAGAAACCGACTCACAGCTACACTTTTACGACGGTAAATACCGCATTAGTGACATAAGCGAGCAGGAAGTTGCAAGCTGGAACAAAAAAAGCCAGTTTAATTTAGCGCTCCCTAGCGTAAATAACTTACTGCCAGAAAATTTTGCTATTAAAACCCAAACATTTAAACAGCAAAAATCCCCAGAGCTTGCTTATGATAAAAATGGCGTGAAAATATGGCGTCAGGCAAGTCAAAAATTTGCCGAGCAACCAAAGGGACTTGTTGAAGTTTATATAAATACTCAGCCGGGGCTAAACGATGTAAAAGCGGAGGTTTTATACTCTGTTTGGGCCGATCTGTACAACATACAGCAAAGCCAACTAAGCACTGAGGCTGCTATTGCAGGTATGAGCGTAAACCTTGCACCAAGTAATGGTTTAGTTTTGTCTATGAGTGGCTTTACAGATAAGCAAAATGTACTGCTTAAACAAGCATTAAGTGGGTTAAACAGTGATATTAGTGGGCAAGCATTTAACCAAGCTGTAGATCGTTTTAAACGTAATTTACTTAACCAGCAAAAACAATTTCCTTACGCGCAAGCATTTGCTGAATATACAAAATTAAGCCGTACCGGTAGCTTTGATACTGATACTTTAATTAGCACAGCCAACACTTTAACTTTAGCTGATTTTAATGCTTTAAAACAAAACACCTTTGCTAATAACGATTTACGCGTATTTAGTTATGGTAACTATAACCAGCAAGACATAGCAGCAATAGCATCCGAGCTGAGTGCTATTTTGCCAAGTAACTATAAACACACTGAGTTTGCGCGCAGTAAAGCATGGTTACCACAATCAGGTGAAACCATAGTGTTACAAAAAGATATAGATGTAGCCGATGTAGCTTTGGTTGATATGACAGTTCATCCAACACCGGGTTACAAACAAAAAGCACAAGCTGCCGTGCTACAAGGGCATTTTAGAACCATTGCATTTGATAAAATGCGTACCGAGGAGCAACTTGCGTATGCCGTTGGTGCGTTAGCTCGCCCCATAGAGGATTACTCAGCGATTGGTTTGTTTATTCAAACACCAGTAAAAGGGCCAAAAGAAATACAAACGCGTTTTGATCTGTTTAAAAAAGAGTATGCAGTTGAGCTCGACAACATGAGTGAGGAGACGTTTGCACAGCTTAAAAATGCCACGTTAGTATCGCTTAAAGAGCAACCTAAAAACTTAAGTGACGAAATGAGCCCACTATTAAATGATTGGTATCGTGAAAACTTTAATTTTGATTCAAAGCAACAGCTAATAAATGAAGTTGAGAAAGTAACGCTTAGCGATATTAAAGACTATTACCAACAAACAATGCTTAACCCTAATGCGGCACGTTTAAATGTGCAATTACGCGGGACTAAGTTTATAGAAAGTGACTTCGCCGATTTACCAAATCAAACAAAAATCACCACGCTAGATGCCTATTACAATGGTATTAAACTACAAAAATAAGCTTTATTTTTACAGCTAAAAATAAACCCCAATGTATTGCTACATTGGGGTTTTTATTTATTTCAGTTAATTTAAGCCATCACTAAAACTTAAGCCATTAGTAAAAAGCCTATCACCGCAAGTGCTGCAGCAATAAGCGTATAAGGCAATTGTGTAACAGCGTGGCTCATTAAGTTACAGCCAGCGCCTTGGGCTGCTAATACCGTTGAGTCTGAATAAAAACATGCTTGGCTGCCAAACGATGATGCTGATAATAACGCGCCAATGACTAATGGAATATTAGCATCTACCGCCGTTGCCAGCGGCATAACAATAGGAATAGACACAGCAAATATTCCCCAGCTTGAGCCCGTTGCAAATGCTAAAACAGACATTGCAATAAATACCACTGCAGGCAAGTAACCCGCGGTCATGTATGGGCTTAAACTATTAATAACATATTGCGGCAAGCCAATTAAATCGCACACATCTTTAAATATAAACGCGGCTATAACCGTGCCTATAGCCGGTATCATGCTTTTAAATCCATCGAGCATACGTTCAATCATTTCACTAAACGACATTAATTTTTGTAACGCATAAAATGGCAAAATTATAGCCATAGTGGCCAGTAAACCTTTATAAACGTCTATCTCAAAGTAAACGGTAAAGCCGACTAATAAAATAATAGGCAATAAAAAGTTATGTAATTTACCTTTAGGATCAGCATCTTCAAAATTTTCTTCTACTGCTTTTACCGCGTACTCGTCTGCTGTTTGTACTTCACTGTATTGCGCCGGATCGACTTGTGCTTGCTCAATTTGTGCCATCTGTTCTGCTTTTTTCATTGGGCCAAAAGCAGGGATCACACCAAGTACCACTAACAGCACAACGAGTACCGCAAACCATGCGTAAAACATATACGGAATAGCCTGAATGTAAACAGCAATGCCTTTGCCTTCTTCAGCAATACCGTTATCTACGAGTAAACCACCAAAAAATACCGCCCACGTAGATAGGGGCACAAGTACGCAAATTGGTGCCGCAGTTGAGTCGACAACGTAGGCTAGCATTTCGCGGCTTACTTTAAATTTATCGGTAATGCGTTTCATGGTTTCACCCACAGTAAGCGCATTTAAATAGTCATCAATAAAAATAACTAATCCAAGGCAAAAGGTCATAAATAATGAAGAGCGTTTGCCCTTAGTGTATTTAAGTGCCAACTTACCAAATGCAGAAGCACCACCGGTACGGACTAATAAGGCGATTAACGCACCAAAACCACCACACACCAATATTAACCAGCCAATGGTTTCGTCACTCATTACTTTAAGTGAGGTGCTGGCAAAATTAGCCAATACCTGCGAGGGATCAGCCATTATGAGCCCAACAAGGGCACCAATTAATAAAGATAAAATAGGGCGGCGTAGTACTACAGCCAAAATAACTACCACTAAAGGCGGCAGTAAGCTTAACGCAGAAGGTTCAAGCATTTAAGTATTCACAAAATTAAAAGCATATTTAAAAATTTAAACTGCTTAACAAAAACAAAGAAGATGATAAGTTAGTTGTCTTATCACTTTCCAAGTCACTGCTTTTGCACGCGATATCACTAGGGAACTGTTATTTTAAATTAATAATCAGCAGTAATATGCGTTGGCTTGGCGCCAGACGGTGCAAGGAAGGAGTGCAACCGCTTTTGTTATGCCTATAAAAACATCGGCGCAAAAGTAATCTGCTTTACATCTTCAGTCAACAAATAAATGCTTTAATTGACTCATTTTTATAATTTAGGTGACTATAGCGCTACAAACCAAAAGGATAACAATACATGCGAAGGCAATTTAATACCGAGCGATTAATTATTCGCCATGCTGTTGAAGCAGATGCTGGCGATTTATTAAAGTTAGTAAATCAAAAAAGTTTTATAAAATACATTGGGGATAAAAAAATTTATACCCTTGAGGATGCTATAACCTATATTAAGCAAGCTTTTAGTGAGGCGCACCAATCGCAAGGGTTTGGCCCTTATGTGATCACTTTAAAAAATCAGCAGTTAGTGGGGGTTGTTGGTTTTTATAGCCGTGCAATGTTGCAGCACCCCGATATAGGGTTTGCGTTATTAACAGCGTTTGAAAAACAAGGGTATATTTACGAAGCTGCAAAAGCGTTAGTTGAAAATAAAAGTATATATGGCATTAATAAATTATGCGCCATTACCTCAATAGATAATAGCGCATCACAAAATGTGTTAATTAAGCTTGGCTTTAAGCCACAAGGGCAAGTAATAATAGATAAAGAAAGCCGCAGCGTTGTTTCTTTATTTTTATATCATTAAATAATTTTAGTAATGATTATTTAAACCGCGTTTGTTCAATTTGCTTGGCTACTGCTAGGTTGATTTCTTGCCAGGTTTTTTCAAGCGTTGCTACCAGCGCATCATAGCCGTCACCGTCGAGCTGCGTTACATTAGCAAAATTATGCAAACTTAATAAGCGTCGGCCTGTTTCGGGGTGGGTATAATATAAACGCCATAGCCCAGATATATCTGCGTTGCCTTGAAGGTCGCCATTAAAATGATGAATTTCATATTCTAATTCATAAAAAGTTTGTTGATCTAGCTCGGTGATCACCGGTAAACCTTTTATTACCATCCAGTTAGGTAGGGCATTAAAGAGTGTTTGTTGTGCACTTACGGTGAGCATCGAATCAGGTGACTCACCCCATAAGTGATAGTTTGCAGCATGAATTTGATTGTGATCTATTTTCATAGCAATGCCGCGATTATTTAAGGCGCCCCTCAGTACAACTGTTTGTACTCTTAATTGCGCATCAGTTGCACTTACATCTCTAGAGGAGGCAACAATAGGTTGTTCAAACTGATAATACGCGATGGCAGTTTGAATTGATGAACTACAACCGCTAAGCAGTAAAGCGAGTAAAATAACAAAAAAAGATGATTTAACCATTATTGCTTCCTTGGTATTGGATCTGCGGGTAATGCTTTATCAAATATAAACATATTAGGCTGCTCATTTAGGCCTTTAGTTAGCGGCTGTAGCTGCTCACTTAAACGTTTAAACTCTTGCAAGGTTTGCTGTAGCTGATTATTAAACTGCGAACCTGCTTGATAGCTGGCCATGGTTTTATCAAATTGGCGCATAGTGACTTCAAATTGTTCCATACTCTTGGTCATTTTTTTGAAATTTTGATTAAAGTCACCCGGTAAATTTTGTGTGTCTTTTTGGTTTAGCAAATCGCGCATGTCGTTGGCCAACCCTTGGTAGTCGCTAAAAGTGGCTTGCATTTGTGCTAAGCTATCTTCGATTTTTAGCTCGTTTACCTTATTAAGTACATCAGAAACCTGATCGGCTAATACAGTAATACCGCTAGATATACTTGGAAAAACATCATATTGAGCCAGTTTTTCTAGTTTTGCATCAGGCGCATCTGTATAAATGTCAAAGTCGACATACACAGCACCGGTAAGTAAATTACCCGGTTTAAGCGAAGCGCGCATACCATTGTTTACCCAGCCATTTAAACTCGTTTGCCAATACTCTTTAGCTAAATCGTTATCGTGGTATAGGCGCCCATATTCTATTTTAATAAGCACAGGTACAGCCGTATTTTGGTTTTTAAAGTGAGCTGGTTTGCCGTTAATAATCACATTGGCAGGGGCTTCTACTACTGTACCAATTCGAGTTCCTCGGTATTCAACCGGAGCGCCAGCGCGCAGGCCGCGAATTGATTGCTCAAACTCAATAAGATAGTAGTCAAAGTCGTAAAAGCGCTCTTCTAGTGCTTCTTTATAGCTTTGACTAAGCGAAAAGCTATGCTCATTTTGGG
Organism: Pseudoalteromonas nigrifaciens; assembly: GCF_002221505.1. Lineage (NCBI taxonomy): Bacteria > Pseudomonadati > Pseudomonadota > Gammaproteobacteria > Alteromonadales > Pseudoalteromonadaceae > Pseudoalteromonas > Pseudoalteromonas nigrifaciens. Next base: position 449,181 of record NZ_CP011037.1, read on the forward strand.
CAATATCGCCAGGTGCTTGTTGATCGGGTAAGCCCACCGATATACCGCCTTTTAAAAGTTTACTAAGCGATCCGGTATTAATGTTTATGCCATCAGCAGAAAGGTCAATTTCTATACCAGAGTTAACCCAAAAAATAGAATTTAAGGTGATCAGGTTTTCGTAGGGTGCTTTAATAAAAATACCGTACTTCATGGCTTGGTTTTTCCAATCAAATGTCGCGGTTTCTATTTGCCCAATTTTATAGTTTTTGAAAAATATACCGGTACTTACTTCAAGTACCTCAGCGTTGTAGCTTAATAACTTAAAGCGTCCGCCTTTAACATCTTTACCAATTAAGGCAGGCTCGTCTTGTAGTTCAAACTTTTCTTTTTTCTTTTTACTTTCTCCAGGCGAAAACTCTAAATATACACCTGATAAAAGCGTACTCATGCCACTAATGCCGGTTTCATCTATACGCGGTTTTACCACCCAAATTTTGGCATCTTCGGTGAGTAAGTTATCGTAGTTTTTATCTATTTGAGCGCGGGCAATAACACTGTCTTGCGAGTCGGATAAACGCACATGATCTATTTGGCCAATTTTAACACTGCGTACTTTAATTTCGGTTTTTCCCGCAACTATCCCCTCCGCTTGTGGCATGGTTATATAAATAGTGGGGCCTAAATTAGTTTGGTATTGATAAAGCATCCAAACACCCACAAACAGGGCAATAACGGGAATAATCCAAATTGCAGAAATTTTTGATTTTTGTGTAATATTAGCGGTTTCGGTCATGCATTATTCTCTGCGTTATTATTTTTAGGTGAATCCCATAGCAAACGTGGGTCAAAGGCGTGAGCTGCCATCATTTGACATAGTACCATAACAGTAAAAAAGGCAACGCCTAAGCCGGGCGTTACCGACATTAAGTTACCCAATTGTACCAAAGCAACTAAAATGGCCACAACAAACACATCAATCATAGACCATTTCCCAATAAATTCAGTAAGTTGATAAATACGTGTATACCCTATGGTGTGATCATTTGCGGGTTTGGCAACCATAAAACACAAAAAGCTCAATACTAAAGCCTTTGCAAGTGGGACTACAACACTGGCAATAAATATAATCATAGCAATAGGGTACGAGCCATTTTGCCACAGTGCAATAACACCAGCAATTAAGGTTGAAGGGCTTTCATCACCTAAACTGGTGGTATACATAATGGGTAAAACATTGGCTGGAATATAGCAAATAATAGAGGTAATTAACCAAGCCGTAGCTTTTTGTACACTGTTGGGGTTTCTAAGATAGGTTTTACTATGGCAACGATTACAAACACTTTGCGTGCATAGTTGATGGCACACATGGCAAGCTTTTATATCGTTATCAATGGCGCGATGAGTAAGGTTTATATTTTCAAGTTTTTCTACTGGGCCAATTTGTGCCCACAAGCGGGGGCGGTTTAAATGTGTTAACGCACTAATATATAAAATAACAAAGCCCACATAAGCCCAAAAGCTCACCCCAAAACTAATATCGGCGAGAGACATTATTTTAACCATACTAACAAGTACGCCAATGAGAAAAATCTCCGACATAATCCAAGGTTCAAGCGCTAGGGTAAATTTTAATAATCGTCGAGCAATACCTTGAGGTAGCGCTCTAAGCGCACCTAAGTGTAATGGTATTAGTATAATAAGTAAGCTCATAGGCAAGGCTATAATACTTAAATCAATAAACAGCCCCAACAAGTTACTATCGTAATTAAATAAAATACGCGCGGCATCGGGCAAGGTTATAGTTTGCGTAATACCACTGCTGCTAAACGAAATAAAAGGATAAAACATGCTGCTGAGTAGCATTAGCAAGGCACTAAAGCTCAGCGCTACAACTCGGCTGTCGTGATCTGTATCTGAGTCAGAAACCTTATGCCCGCAATGGGGGCACGTTGCGACATTTTTAGCCTCAACCTGGGGGACCTCAATAATATAGTCGCAACAAGGACACGCTATTTGCAAAGTGTTCGCTTAGAATTAAACAAAGAGTTAAATTTTGCTATAATTATCGCCTAAATACAAATGTTATAACTGTTGTTGAGCGTAATTAATTATTAGTTAAGAGTGCATTGCAGTGGCACTCGCTACATTATATATAGCTAATACCACTGCTTATACATCAATCAAATAATGCCACTGTTTGGCGAGTAAGGGCAATCAGCTCACCCGATTGCGACCAAATACAGCCGTCTTCTAAGCCGTAACCACCTTTTGCATGATGGGTAATTGCTTCAAAGCCCAACCATTGACCAGGAGTTAAGTTAGGCGCTTGCACAAACTCTAGATACCACGACATGCTACTGGCAGGCGCTGGTTGTTTAAACATTTGTAATAAAGTAGGAGGCCATGCATCGGTTAGCGCTATAATATGTGCTTCAGTAATGGCCGCTGGAGTTTCTTTAAAGCGCATCCACCCACCTAAATGGGAGGTTTCTGCACTGCTAAAAGGCATAGCACCTTGTTGTGGGCATAAATCAACATGTTGAAAAAACTCCGGCATTTGCCCTTGTATAAATGGCAATGTATGGCGCTCATTAACTTCTTGTAAGCCTAACGACTTTGCAACGGGTACATTAATAGCTGAGTTGCGATTACTAGCAAAGCAGGCTTGTACAATTACACACACTTGCTCGTTTTGAATTGCTTTGGCCAGTACTTGAGTACTACTTTTGCCTTCACGCAGTATTTCTACCGATAAAGAAAATGGCGTATCGGCAAGCAGCGGGCCAACAAAGTTAGTACTTAAAGATAATAACCGGCGCTCACTATTTACTTGAGCTCTCATTGCTTGATATAAAAGTGCTGCAGATAACCCACCAAAAGCGGTGCGCCCTTGGCACCAATTAGCTTCAAACTGCATGGTGTTTGCCACATTATTAGTGTCGTCTTGATTATTAATATTAGCGGCTTGTTGCAGTAAATGATCGAAATTCATTAGTTAGCGTGTCCTTAAAAGTACGAATTACTAAATATATAACACAGCCAAACTTGTCAGACCAGCAATTAAAGTTCAATACAAACGGCGTAAAAACCAGCGTTGCTAGCAAATATTGCACTTTATTTAGCTTATTTTGTAAAAAAATCAAAAAAAATGATATTTTTTTCATTTTTACAGTTGAATTAAGTTTGCAGCATCCCTATTAACTAGTCATCGAACGTATTAACGAATATTGAAGTTGGAGAAATTTCATGAGTAGAATTATTGGAATAGACTTAGGTACTACAAACTCTTGTGTTGCAGTACTTGATGGTGGCAAAGCACGTGTTATTGAAAACGCGGAAGGCGATCGCACAACCCCGTCTGTTATTGCTTATACGCAAGACGGTGAAACTTTAGTTGGTCAGCCAGCTAAACGTCAAGCGGTTACTAACCCAACAAACACAGTATTTGCTATTAAGCGTTTAATTGGTCGTCGTTTTGAAGACGAAGAAGTACAACGCGATATCGGCATCATGCCATTTAAAATTGTTAAAGCCGATAACGGTGATGCATGGGTTGAAGCGGGCGGCGAAAAACGCGCTGCACCACAAATCTCTGCTGAAATCCTGAAAAAAATGAAGAAAACGGCTGAAGACTTCTTAGGTGAAGCAGTAACTGAAGCGGTTATCACAGTACCGGCATACTTTAACGATTCACAGCGTCAAGCTACAAAAGATGCGGGTCGTATTGCTGGCCTTGAAGTTAAACGTATCATCAACGAGCCAACTGCTGCAGCACTTGCTTACGGCATGGACAAAAACCGTGGTGAAAACATTGTTGCAGTATACGACTTAGGTGGCGGTACTTTCGATTTATCAATTATTGAAATTGATGAAGTTGAAGGCGAGCACACGTTTGAAGTACTTGCTACAAATGGTGACACGCACTTAGGTGGTGAAGATTTCGATAACCGCGTAATCAACTACCTAGTAGCTGAATTTAAGAAAGACCAAGGTCTAGACTTAAAAACTGACCCACTTGCAATGCAACGTGTTAAAGAAGCTGCTGAAAAAGCGAAGATTGAACTATCTTCTGCACAATCTACAGAAGTAAACCTTCCGTATGTAACTGCAGATGCAACAGGTCCTAAGCACATGAACGTGAAACTAACACGTGCTAAGCTTGAGTCACTTGTTGAAGACTTAGTAACTAAGTCAATTGAACCATTAAAACGTGCACTTGCTGATGCTGATTTATCAGTAAGCGACATCAACGACATTATTCTTGTTGGTGGCCAAACACGTATGCCTTTAGTACAAAAAACAGTTGCTGAGTTCTTTGGTAAAGAGCCACGTAAAGATGTTAACCCTGATGAAGCTGTTGCAGTAGGCGCGGCAATTCAAGGTGGTGTACTAGCTGGTGACGTTAAAGACGTACTATTACTAGACGTTTCTCCATTATCTCTAGGTATTGAGACAATGGGCTCGGTAATGACAGCACTGATTGAGAAGAACACCACGATTCCTACTAAGAAATCGCAAACTTTCTCAACAGCTGAAGATAATCAGTCTGCAGTAACAATTCATGTACTGCAAGGTGAGCGTAAGCGTTCAAGCGACAACAAATCTCTAGGTCAATTTAACCTAGAAGGTATTCGTCCAGCACAACGTGGTACACCACAAATCGAAGTAACATTCGATGTGGATGCCGATGGTATCTTACATGTATCTGCTAAAGATAAAGATACAGGTAAAGAGCAAAAAATTACGATTCAAGCATCTTCAGGCTTAAGTGATGAAGAAGTTGAACAAATGATTCGTGATGCTGAAGCGCATGCTGAAGATGACAAAAAATTCGAAGAGCTAGTAGCGACTCGTAACCAAGCAGATGCAATGGTTCACGGTACACGCAAGCAAATTGAAGAAGCTGGCGATGCACTTCCAAGTGAAGACAAAGAAGCGATTGAAGCGGCTGTAGTTGACCTTGAAACTGCTATTAAGAGTGACAAGAAAGACGAAATTGAAGCTAAAACTCAAGCGCTTGCTGAAAAGTCTCAAAAGCTTATGGAAATTGCACAAGCTAAAGCTCAACAAGGTTCAGCTGACGCAGGCGAGCAACAACAATCTGCTAAGCAAGATGACGACGTAGTTGATGCAGAGTTTGAAGAAGTTAAAGACGACAAGTAATTGTTGCTTACGCTTCTAGCTAACACAAAGCACTGTAACTTAGTTAAGTGTTTAAGTTAGAATGAACGATTGAGGCGCGCAGGCAATAGCTTGACGCGCCTTTTGCATGAGAATTAGGTGGTAAATCGATACGATTTATCGGTTTATCAAGCAGCCTAGCTGCAAATAGAAAAGAGTAGTGTGGTAGATATGTCAAAACGCGATTATTACGAAGTCCTCGGCGTAAGCAAAGATGCGAGTGAGCGAGACATTAAAAAAGCGTATAAACGCTTAGCGATGAAATATCATCCAGATCGTACTTCAGGCGACAAAGAGCTTGAAACAAAGTTTAAAGAAGTAAAAGAAGCTTACGAGATATTAACTGACGCGCAAAAACGTCAAACTTACGACCAATACGGCCATGCAGCTTTTGAGCAAGGTGGCGGCGGTGGTGGTCATGGTGGTTTTGGCGGCGGTCATGGCGACTTTGGCGATGTTTTTGGTGATGTTTTTGGCGATATTTTTGGTGGCGGCGGTGGCCGACGTCAATCTCGTCAGCAACGTGGATCTGATTTGCGTTACAACATGGACTTAAGCTTAGAAGAAGCGGTTCGTGGTAAAGAAGTCGAAATTAAAATACCAACTTGGGTAGGTTGTGATCCATGTGATGGCAGCGGTGCAAAAGCCGGATCCAAGCCTAAAACATGTACTACGTGTCATGGTGCTGGGCAAGTACAAATGCGCCAAGGCTTTTTTGCTGTTCAGCAAACGTGTCCTACGTGTCAGGGGCAAGGTCAGATTATATCTAACCCTTGTGACAGCTGTCATGGACAAGGCCGCGTAGAAAAAACGAAAACCTTATCGGTTAAAATTCCTGCGGGTGTAGATACCGGCGATCGTATTCGCTTAACGGGTGAAGGCGAAGCGGGAATGCATGGTGCGCCTTCTGGCGACTTGTACGTGCAAGTATCTGTTCGTGAACACCGTATTTTTGTACGTGACGCAAATAACTTACATTGTGAAGTTCCTATTAGCTTCACTACAGCGGGTCTTGGTGGCGAAATTGAAGTGCCAACACTTGATGGTCGCGCTAAGCTTAAAATTCCTTCTGAAACACAAACGGGCAAAATGTTCCGTATGCGTGGCAAAGGCGTTAAATCTGTTCGCAGTGGTGCAATTGGCGACTTAATTTGTAAAGTGGTTATTGAAACACCAATAAACCTGAACGAACGTCAGCGTGAATTATTAGAAGAATTAGAAGAAAGCATGGGCAAAGATAGCTCAAAAAACCGTCCTAAAGAGCAAGGCTTTTTTGACGGTGTTAAAAAGTTTTTTGATGATTTAACTAAATAATTAATGTGTTTTATAATATTAAACGGCGCTCTTTAGAACGTCGTTTTTTTTGCTTAAAATAATAGCGTAGCAACATATGACACCAGCAATAGAGTTACTGAAAAAACAAAAAATTGGTTTTGAATTATTAAGCTATGAGCACGATCCAAACACCACTAACTTTGGCCTTGAAGCAGCCCAAAAGCTAAACCTTAATAGGGATCAGGTTTTTAAAACCATAGTGCTGGAAAACCAAGATGGACAGCTCATAGTCGCCATTACACCTGTTTCTCAGCAAGTTAACTTAAAGCTGCTTGCCTCATTGTGTGGCGCTAAAAAGGTAGCTATGGCTGCGGCAAAAAAAGTGCAAGCAAGCACAGGTTATGTATTAGGAGGCGTGAGCCCACTGGGACAAAAAAAATGTCTTGCCACTTTTTTGCACAGCAGTGCTGCACAATTTGCATGTATTTATGTAAGTGCAGGTAAACGAGGCTTAGACATTGCAATTAACCCCCATGAGTTAGCCAAATTAACAGCAGCAGTGTTGGGGGAATTTTAATCAGCATTGATTTTATAACACTTAGTTAATTAAATTACTGCAAAAATGGAGGACAAATGGCAAAGCCAAATAAAAAAGGGCCAACCAAAACGGTCGATATATTTTGCTCAAGCTGCAGGGCACCTCTATTTAAGTATCGTAAAGGGGGAAAAGGTGCGTTAGTTAAATGTTTTATTGAGCGCATTAGCCAAGACTATACTAAGCAGCCTTGTATTTGCCCAAAATGCGAACGCCCATTTGCGCGGCCTGCAATTATTAAAGGCACAGCTGCATATAAAATGATTGGTGGAAAAGTTACTTTTAAATAAGGCATCTGTAGTGGTCAATAAAATTTGGCCACAGTTTTAGAATCTTTGTATCTGATCTCAGACTCATTTGGCGCTAAACCAGCATTATAATGATGCGGCCTAACGTTGTTATAATATCCGTTGATATAATCACTTACACTATATTTAGCTTCTTTAAAGTTTTCATATCCAACCTTTGGCATCCATTCCGTTTTAAAGCTTCTAAAAAACCGCTCCATTGGCGCATTATCCCAACAATTTCCGCGTCGACTCATGCTTTGTGTAATTTTATAGCGCCACAAACGTTGGCGGTACTTCAAACTCGTATAATGGCTACCTTGGTCTGAGTGAAACATCAATCCACTTGGCCTGCCTCTGCTTTCATAAGCCAACTCAAGCGCTTTTAGCGTTAAGTTAGTATCTGGCGACAACGACATTGCCCAGCCAACGACTTTGCGCGCAAATAAATCAATAACGACTGCTAAATAAGCCCAGCGATTACCTGTCCAAATATACGTCACATCACCGCACCACACAGTATTCGGTTCAACAACATCAAACTGCCTATCTAGCAAATTTGGGATTTCAAAATGCTCATTACCACCACGTTTATATTGATGTTGTGGTACTTGGCAGCTCTCTAGTTTTAGTTTAACCATCAGCTTAGCGGCACGATAACGGCTTAATTCAAAATCGTTATTTGTTGCTATTGCTGCTATTGTTCGCGCCCCTGCTGAACCACCGCTCATCGTATGTATTGCTTTAACTTCAGCTTCTAACCTTACTTGCTCAGGTGTTGGCGTTGTATCCCGTATAGCCCAATATCTATAGCTGCTACGATGCACATTGAATACGCTACACAGCAGACTAATTGGATAACGCTCTCGTTGATTTAACTTCTCGATTAACGAGAATTGTTCAGGGAGTCGGACATCAAGAGAGCGGTAGCCTTTTTTAATATATCCTTTTCTAATTCAATGCTTTGTATTTGCTTTTTAAGTTCACGGATTTCAATTTGTTCGGGCGTCATTGGTGAAGCAGCTGGTGACTGACCATTACGTTCTTGTTTTAATTGAGTAACCCAGTTACTTACGGTTGATTTACCAACCCCCATAGCTTTGGCTGCTTCTTCTTGTGTATAGCCTTGGTCAACTACAAGCTGAGCTGTTTCTAATTTGATTGCCGCAGAATATGTTGCACGTTTTAATTTCGTCATTTTTTCACCCAAATTTGTATGCTTATTAGCATAACACTTCTTTCTTAATGGGTGGCCAAAATCACTGTACCACTACAATCTGTTTATTTCAATATTCCGATTAGGGCGGACATAAGCCCTTGATTGAATTTGCTACATTGATAAACTTAACCGGTTTTGCTGTTTCAATGATTGAAAAATACCCTCCCCACGGATCGGGCCAGTCAATTGGGTTTTTAAAATGGAAAAGGATAGACGTGTGATTGCACTTTTATTTGATATTGTAGGTATGACGGGTACTGCTTTAGTAGTGGGTTCATTTTTTTTGTTACAACTAAATAAAGTATCACCAGCGAGTTTGCTTTATAACATGATGAACTTAACCGGCGCTATATTGCTGCTTATTAGTCTTTGTTATAACTTTAATTTAGCCAGTTTTGTAATTGAAATATTTTGGATTGCAGCCTCTTTAATTGGTTTATATAAATATGTTAAAAATAAACCAAAGCTAGGCAAAGCTTAATTATACTTTTATACCGTGAAATTGCCTTATTTCACGGTTTTTATGTTTTTAATACAATTGTTAACAAAAAGTTTATATCTCTCTTTGCATTATGCAGATAAACTATACCCCATTATTAATAGCTAACATTACCCGTTTTATAGGCGTTTATGTTCTTCATTCCTAAAAAAATTATTTTCGCATTTTTATTGCTACTCTTGTTGTTAACAGTCACTTTTTGGTTTGGTCGAATACATGACTTAGAGCAAGCAAAAAAACAAGCCGACCAACAAGTAAGCCAATTAAATAACTACATTGATAATGAGCTTGCTCGATTTGCTGCGATCCCGCAATTACTCACCAATAACAACTTACTCATTCGCTTTACTAATAATGAAGAAGAGCATTATAGCGCTATTAACAACTACTTAGCGGATATACAAAAAGCCAGTGGCGCATCTGATATTTATATACTTAATACTCAGGGCGAGGTCGTTGCGAGTAGCAATTGGCAGGCCGATTATACATTTTTAGGGAGTAACTTTTCATTTCGACCGTATTTTAAACAAGCATTTGCGGGTGAAAAGGTAGCTTATTTTGCGCTTGGTCAGCGTTCAAAAGAGCGTGGATTATATTTTTCGCAGGCTATTTATCATGAAGGTAAAGCAATTGGGGTTGTGGCGCTAAAAGTAAATGTTGCTAAGTTTGAAGACGACAGATCGCTGCTTAATACGGCAGCAGGTAGTCATTTTTATTTACAATTAGCAGATAATGTTATCGCTATGTCGGATGAGCCTAATTGGCGTTTAAACAGTTTTCAAGAGCTGGATATTGCAGCCAGGCGGGAAATAAATCAACGTCGTGCTTATTTAGATTACCAGCCTGGTCTTATTCCTTTACAACAATTTAATAGCCAAGATATTACACAATTTAAAATTGCTAAGCGTTTATATGTAGTGGCCTCTAAGCCATTAAAACATTTTAATGCTCAAATGAGCGTATTAGTAGATGTTTCTAACATAGCGGCCATGCAGTTACCTCGGTTATTATGGTTGATGATTTTTTATTGTGTGTTTATTTTTATTGTTTATAGTTTACTTGCACGCTTTGCCGGTTATAAAAAACTACTTTATTCTAGGCACAGTTTAGAGCAAAAAGTGATTGAGCGTACCCAAGCACTTGAAAAAGCTCAAACCGCTCTAGTGCAGTCTGCAAAACTTGCCACCATAGGGCAATTAAGCGCTGGCATAAACCACGAAATTAACCAGCCTTTGTGTGCCATGAATGCTTATTTAGCCAGTGCAAAGATATTGCTCAATAAAGGTAAGTTAACAGCATTAAACGAAAACTTAGTCATTATTGAGGGCTTAGTAGAGCGGGTGCATAAAATTGTTGCGCAATTAAAACACTTTAGTAAACCTTCAAAAATGCAACTGAGACCGCACCCTTTGTCGGCATTATTAAATAACGCTTTAATGATCACCCATTCACAACTAAAACAAGATGATATTAGTGTTATTCCTCCGCAGTTTGAGCAAAATATTACCGTTTTGGTCGACTCGCTTAAGTTTGAACAAGTATTAGTTAACGTTATTACTAATGCATCGCAGGCAATGAGTAACTGCGCAACGCGGCAATTAAGTTTTGAAGTTGAATGCTTTGATGGACGCGTAAAACTATCGATATTAGATACAGGATCTGGCATAGAACACCATACTTTAGGCTCTATTTTTGAACCATTTTATAGTACCAAGTCGAGTACCGGTTTAGGCCTTGGTTTATCAATATCTAAGCAAATCATCGACTCGTTTGATGGTCGTTTAAGTGCGCATAATCGCCCAGAAGGGGGGGCGCAGTTTATTATTTGTCTTTGGAGTACTGCGGAGTCACAACATGATTGAGCCACTGCTTTGTAAGCAGGTAATGGTTATTGATGATGAGGCGATGATCCGCGATTCGTTAAATCAATTACTCACTTTGGAAGGCTACCAAGTTCAATGTTTTAGTGATGGGGCAACGGCGCTTAGTCGCTTAAGCCGAGGCTATAGCGGCGTGGTCCTTAGCGACATTAATATGCCAGCAATGGACGGGCTTACGTTACTTGAGCAAATAAAAGCGTTTGATAGTGAGTTACCGGTTATATTTTTAACTGGGTATGCCGATGTGTCGGTGGCGGTAAAAGCGATGCAGTTAGGCGCTTATGATTTATTTGAAAAACCCCTTAACGAGCATTTAATAGATTGTATTGCCAGAGCGTGCGATAAACGCAGCCTGGTAATGGAAAACCGCGCTCTTAAACGCGCGGTAGAAAAAACCTCAGCGCCGGGTGTGCGTATTTTAGGTGATACGCCTAAAATGCAGCACATGATGAAGCTGCTTAATACCGTGATAGATACTCCTGCAGATATATTAATTGAAGGTGAAACCGGGACTGGCAAAGAGCTGGTTGCACGTTACTTACACGACCACAGTAACCGTTCAAGCTGTCAATTTGTAGCGATTAACTGTGGTGCTGTGCCAGAGCAGCTCATAGAAAGTGAACTGTTTGGTGCTGTAAGCGGTGCATACACTGGGGCCACAAAAAATAGAAAGGGTAAATTTGAATTTGCCCAAGGTGGCACTGTTTTTTTAGATGAAATAGAAAGCACCCCGTTGTCGTTACAAGTAAAGTTACTGCGTGTACTAGAGGAGCGAAAGGTAACGCCGGTTGGCGCTAATCATACCGTTAACTTAGATATTCGCATTGTTGCTGCTACTAAAGTTGATTTGCTGGCATTGGTGAATGAAGGTGGGTTTAGAGCCGATTTATATTATCGCCTTAGTTTGGTCAAAGTAAGCATTCCAGCGCTGCGCGATCGAAAAGCTGATATTCCTTTATTATTTAAGCATTTTAGCTCAATTGCGGCAACGCGGTTTTATAAACCACTTGGGGCATTAAATGTAGAGTTAGAACAACGTTTATTAGCCTATGACTGGCCAGGTAACGTGCGTGAACTAAGAAACCAAGCAGAACGAGCAGTATTGTTAGGGCCTGAATTAGCATTTGCGCAAAGTGATTCAGCTGATCAACAAGTGTTATCACAAGATTTAAGTTTGGCCGAAAAGGTCAGTTATTATGAGCAATCTTTAATAGAAGAAGCGTTAGAGCGTAACCATGGCAGTATAAAAAACACCATGGGCACGCTGCAAATTGCGCGTAAAACCTTGTACGACAAAATGAGTAAATATGGTCTAAATCGGGATATGTTTACTGATTAGGGCATGTAGTAGTGTGCGATAAAGGTGATGTTTTTAAATAAAAGCGTGCGGATATCCGCACACTTTTTTGCTTTAAAAACAGTGTTAATCATTTAACTTGCTGAAATTTATGTTTATTTAGTAGTTGGCCATCATTTTGCTTAATGGGTGTACAACAATAAGTAGATTCTAATTTTTAGGACACATGATGATAAACAACACACACGTTAAACGCTCTGCGCTTACTTTATTGTGTAGCATAACTGCCTTACCTAATATGGTATTAGCTGCTGAATATTCTGTGTATGGTAAAGCAGAAGTACAAATAGCTAAAACCGATACAGGCGTTATGCGCTACGCCGATGAAGGCACACAAATAGACGCGCCATTTTCACGCATAGGGATCAAAGGACAACACACACTTAACGAGTACGTTAGCGCAGTATTTAAATACGAAGTACAAGTAAAGGGCTTTGAACATGACGATACTAACGAGCCGTTTGCAGCGCGTAATACCTATTTAGGTTTAAAAGGTGCGTTTGGTGAAATAGTTGTCGGTAGAAACGATACCCGCTTTAAATACTCAGAAGGTAAGCTGGATAATTTTAACGAAACACAAGCCGATATAGCACAAGTTATTGCTGGGCAAGACCGCCTTGGTGATACCATAACTTACACTTCAAACTATTGGCATAATGCTCAGTTTTCATTTACTTATGCCCCCAAAGACGATAATAAAGATAACCAAGCGGGTTTTGCCGCTACACTTATTTACGGTGATCGTAATTTAAACAATACGCCATATTATATTTCTTTAAGCCATATTGACTCACTTAATAATATTAAAGCGAGTCGGATTGCAGGTGTTTATAAGTTTGAGCAGTTACAGCTAGGTGCTTTGTATCAACACTCAGAGTCAATAGATGGCACTAAGTCAGGCAATGGCTATGTACTAAGTGCAAGCTATACATTAGATAAATGGGTTCCTAAATTACAGTTTGCAAAAGATGACTCAGCACTGCGTCAAGAGTCAGAAGCCACTCAGTGGAGTACAGGTTTAGACTATGTATTTGATAAACAAACCACGGCTTATCTTTTATATACAGACTTAGACTTAGAAGAAAACGCCGATAGCAGCTTAGCGCTTGGTCTCAGGTACAAATTTTAAGGTTTAGATAAATGACACAACAAATTTTGCAAAATAACGCGCCTAAAAACCAATTTAAGCAATGGTTATTACTGCTACTTGGGCCAAGCATAATGCTATTGACCTGTTTACTCGATCCCCCTACGGGCATGTCCAGTGCAGCGTTTAAAACTGCTGGGTTAGCATTTTGGATGGCGTCGTGGTGGGTAAGCGAAGTAGTACCTATTCCGGCGACTGCTTTATTGCCACTTGTTATATCGCCACTGGCTGGTATAGCAGGTATGAAAAGTGTAGCCGCGCCTTATGCTCATCCATTAATATTTTTATTTTTAGGTGGGTTTTTAATTTCTATCGCAATGGAGCGCTGGGGGTTACATAAACGCATAGCACTGAGCACCATGTTGTATGCAGGCACTAAGCCTAGCTTACAAATATTAGCTATGATGCTGGTTACGGCTTTTTTATCTATGTGGATGTCAAATACAGCCACTGCAGTGATGATGCTACCAATAGCTTTGTCTATTACACATTTAGTAAAGCAGTCAGATCCTAGCAATGAAGGATTTGGAAAAGCTTTACTACTTTCTATTGCTTATGGTGCCAGTATTGGTGGTATTGCAACATTAATCGGTACTCCGCCTAATGCTTTAATGGCAGCTTACTTGTCCGATAGCTACCAAATAGAAATTGGCTTTGCACAGTGGATGCTAGTCGGTGTGCCACTGGCGGTAAGTATGCTGTTTATTAGTTGGATTTGGCTTACAAAGTTTGCTTATAAAGTAGACGCAGGTATTAAAAATAATCAAAAAATAGACACCAAAGCTGTATTTACTGAACAATTAAAAGCACTTGGTGAAATGCAACGCGCCGAAAAAGGCGTGTTATTTGTATTTGTGCTTGCTGGTGCGTGTTGGATATTTAGACCTTTGCTAGGCGAGTTTAGTGGTTTGAGTATTTCAGACACCACTATTGCGATTGCAGCGGCGTTATTATTATTTGTATTGCCTGCAAATAAAGGCACTAACGAGCGTATTTTAGATTGGGAAAGCGCTGCTAGAGTGCCATGGGGCGTATTATTATTGTTTGGTGGTGGCTTAACACTTGCCTCGCAAATAAAGTCATCGGGCTTGGCGCAATATATTGCACAAATGATTCAAGGCGCGAGTGCTATTCCTCTCGTTATGAGTATTTTAGTGGTCGTTGCATTAATTACATTTTTAACCGAAATCACCAGTAACACCGCCACCGCGGCTGGTTTTTTACCCCTACTGGGCCCCGTTGCAGAATCGATTGCAGGCTCACCACTTGTGTGGGTTATTCCGGCGGCGATTGCCTGTAGTTGTGCATTTATGATGCCAGTAGCCACCCCACCAAATGCAATTGTGTTTGGCTCAGGGCAAATACAAATGCGCGACATGATACGTGCAGGCTTTGTGCTTAATATTGTGGCAATTGTTTTAATTACTCTAGTAACAATGACAATTGCAGCGCAAGTATTTGGCTTTTAAATTGCGCAGCTATTGGCTGCTAAACAACAGCCAATAGCTGCAATAGTTACCACTTAGTTCCAACCAAAACCAGAGTAGTTTTGTATATAGTTCAATACTATGCAAAATTACTCTTTATTGCTCGTATTACAGAACAAGGTTATAGTCTCAAATAACTTTAAAATTTGAGTAATCTATTTTGACTATCGACGCACCGCAAACACCTTCGTTAACTGCACAATTTGATGAGTTACAACAGTACTTTATAAAAACTCCTTACTTGTCGATTAATAAACGCATCACAGTGTTAAAGCAATTGCGCAGTCGTGTTGTAGAGTTTGAGCAAGAGCTGATAGACGCAGTATCAAAAGACTTTGGTTATCGCACCGCATTTGACACCTTGCTAGGCGATATATTACCCACCATGCAAGCCTTAGCGCACACCATAAAAAAACTACCAAAGTGGTCTAAACCAAGCAAGCGATCAGTAGGTTTAAGCTTGTGGCCTTCAAAGGTGAGCGTAACATACCAGCCTAAAGGCGTGGTTGGCATTATAGCGCCTTGGAATTACCCAATACAGCTTGCCATTGTGCCTGTTATTACCGCATTGGCAGCGGGTAATCGTACAATGTTGAAGCTCAGTGAGTTTACCCCCCACACCAATCAAGTGCTTGAAAAGCTATTTAGTGGTGAACTAGAGCAGCATTGTAAAATAATACAAGGGGGGAGTGACGTTGCTAGTGAGTTTTCATCGCTGCCATTTGCACACCTGTTTTTTACAGGCTCAATTGCGGTAGGTAAGTTAGTAATGGGCGCTGCAAGTGCTAATTTAACGCCAGTTACCTTAGAGCTTGGCGGTAAATCGCCTGTTATTATTACTGAAAAAGCAGATATTAAAAAAGCGGCGCAAGCAATACTCTTTGGTAAAATGGCCAATGCTGGGCAAATTTGTGTTGCCCCCGATTATGTATTTGTACCCAAAGAGCTTGAGCATCAGTTGGTGCAACACTTGTGTGAATTATATAAGAAACACTACAAACAAGGGGTAGAAGGTAAAAATTTAACCTCTATTGTAAGCGATGCTCACTATGCACGCTTATCTGGCTATTTAGAACAAGCACAGCAGCTAGGCGCAACCATAATTAAACCTCTTGAAGATAACCAGCAAGACCCAGATAAACATCGAATGGGGCTAAATATTGTCACCCAAGTAACCGATGAAATGCAATTAATGAAAGATGAGCTATTTGGCCCAATATTACCTGTAATGAGTTACACCAACTTAGAGCACGCAATAAGTTATATAAAGCAGCATCATCACCCATTAGCCTTGTATATTTTAGGGCAAAATAAACAAATTCAAGAATATATTATAAAGCAAACACTAAGTGGTACTGTTGCGGTTAACGACACCTTAGTGCAAGTAACTGCCGATGATGCGCCGTTTGGTGGAGTGGGGCATTCTGGAATGGGGCATTATCATGCTAATGAAGGGTTTTTAACCTTTAGCCATGCTAAAAACACGCTGGTTTCTGGATCATTCAATCCACGTATCGGCATGCTACTTAAACAAAGCAAAGTACTAATTAAGTTATTAAAGTGGCTTTATATTAAAAAGTAGTGAATATAACAAAAAGGCTAAACTCATCTTACTGCATTAGTTAGTATTAGCGAGCTTAGCCTTGTTATTTAAACGCTGTTTTAGAGCAATTAATTAAAA
This sequence comes from Pseudoalteromonas nigrifaciens, assembly GCF_002221505.1. Classification (NCBI taxonomy): domain Bacteria; kingdom Pseudomonadati; phylum Pseudomonadota; class Gammaproteobacteria; order Alteromonadales; family Pseudoalteromonadaceae; genus Pseudoalteromonas; species Pseudoalteromonas nigrifaciens. Next base: position 465,771 of record NZ_CP011037.1, read on the forward strand.
CAGCGTTTAAAGCAGTTTATTAAAACAACCGCCCTTCACCAGCGTAAGTGCCGGCTAAAATTCTGGCATAAATAGCGTCGGCTTTTTCTTTTGCTTCTTCAACTTCTTTAGGCAGCATTTTTTGCTCGTCGAGCTTGCGACTATGGCTTGCTTGCATATTGCCGTTATACTCGGCAATGGTGTTCCAAATATATGACTTTTCTAAATTCTTAGGCATGCCTAAGCCTTCAAAGTACATTAAAGCTAAATTAAATTGCGCCAAAGTATAATTATTGGCTGCAGCTTTTTCATACCACGTTTTAGCAAGTTCATAATCTACGCTTACGCCATCACCATTGGCATACATAACGCCTAGGTTAAATTGTGCAGCGGGTAGGTTTTTGTTTGCCGCTTGTTCAAATAACTTTATTGCCATTTGTTTGTCGAGTTTTACCCCGTTGCCTTCATCGTATAAAACAGCGAGAGCAAACATAGAATCAGGGTGGTTTTTTGCTACCCCTTGTTGGTAAAGTTGAGCAGCTTTACGGTAGTCACGCGTTACACCATAACCACCTTCATATAATTTACCCAGCTCATAAATACCAGGGGCAAAGCCTTTATCTGCTAGGTAATTAAACTCTTTTAGTGCTTGTGCAAACTCGCCTTCATTAGCGGCTTTGATCCCTTCCTCCAACCCGGCATGAGCGAAAGGGCTGCTAAGTAAAATGCCAGCTAGGAGTAAGGTTTTTAAATTAAACTGTGACATAAGAATGTCTCCAATAAGTGATAGTTGCAATGTGTATTATTTAAACATTATTCTATTTAAAATTTTTGTGCTAAATGAGGTAATGCAACGTTTAAAGATTAAGTGCAAAGTTTATTGCTTGTTATGTTTTACGCTGGCCTTAGTATTAAGCACCGCATTAGCAAATGCAAAGTACGCTTATTATAGCCTAAAGCCGAGCAGAGTTGTTTTAGCAGTGTAAGATACAGATATTACAAAAAATTTAAAGCAGTAAAAAAGCCCTTTCGGGCTTTTGGGTCATATCAACCGTCACTAATATGAAAAATGAAGATGTAGGCTAAGCTTTGTTTATTACAACCCGAGCAACATAAGTATTACGGGCTTATAAAAATAACAGCATCCGTGCTGAAAGTTCATCCTTGGGCACTGAGGTCGGCACATTTAACTTATGCGAGTGATTATCAGTTAGATTTAAATTAAAGTCAAATGCAAATAAAAACTATTATCAACTTTGTGTGTGCGCAGGAGAGTTATGTTAATTAAAATAAATACAAAAAAAATAATACATTTAATGATAGCCGTCAGCTTTGTACTTTTAGCTAGCTGCTCTACTTCTTTTGCTTATAACAATTTACCTTGGCTATCATCATTTTGGGTAGATGACTACATAGACCTAAACAGTAGCCAAGCAAAACAACTTAAAATTATAATTAAACAAACCCGTAATTGGCATCGTCAGGTAGAGCTGCCTAAGTACAAGCAAGATCTTATCAAGTTACAAAAAACATTTAATAGTGAGTTTAATATCAGCGATTTAACACAGCAGGTTACTGTAGCTAAATTGCATTGGAGCAATTTATTAATACAGGTTAAAGCGCCTTTAATCGAATTGGCTAAAACACTTAGTACTAAGCAACAACAAGAGCTTGTAACTAACATACAAGCTAACTTAGCTGACGAGTTAAAACAGTATCAAGAGCAAACGGCGCAACAACTAAGCGAGGAGCGCCTAAAAGAGCAGCTTAATTATTATAAAGATTGGTTAGGGAAATTAACTAAGCAGCAAACCCAGCTTATAACATTGGCTAACGAGCAGCATATTAATACCTTTGTGCTTTGGCAGCGCTATAAGCAAAATAGGTTAAACGCACTGCAACACGCTTTTAATTATGAATTACGTAATGTTGAGCAGTTTGATCAGCAAATGGGCATTATAATTACCGAGCGTGAATATTTTATTAGTGAAGAATTAGCGGCCAAAAACCAAGCTAATTTAATGGCTCATGTAAATTTACTTGTTAGTTTAAATAGTACTTTATCGGATAAACAACGCCGCCACGTAAATAAGCACTTTGCTGAGTTGATAGAGACTGTGGATGATCTTATTGCTGATTAGGTTTTTTGCGCAGTACAGTAACGAATTTTTATATAATTATTTACCAGCAGGGCTGCTATTGTAGGTAAACTATTTTGTTATATTTATGTTTCACGCTAAACTAATTTTTTATTTTTTATCAAGTTTCATAAATGGATATAGCAGCACTTAATAGTACAGAGTTTTTAAGGAAAAATGTTCTCAAATGGGTCAGCTTATGCTTTGGTTGCTTGGCGTTGGTATTTTCAGGTTTTAATCTTGCTGTGAATAATTTAAGTGTGCTTGGTTATTTTGAAGCTGTTTTTGCGCTGTATTGTTTTTGCATTTATTTTCGTTTGGGTAAACACCCGGTGCAAGTTTGGCAGTCTGTTGTTATGTGTGCCTTTATTTCTTTTATTGTGGTTTTTGGGGCTTATATGGCCACGCTTAATAATGCGGTGTTTGTTTGGGCGTTGGTGCTGCCTACTATGTATTATTTATTGCTAGGAAAAAACTATGGATTTATTTTTTCTATGGTTTTGCTTAGCTTACAAAGTATTGTATTAATGAATAAATCCTCGTTAGCTCCTTTTACTTCTCTGAATTTATATTTAAATATATTATTTGCTTATATTGTTATTTGGGCTATTTCACATACATTTGAAAGCAACCGCGCACAGTTTTCAAAAAGACTTAAAAACCTTGCCATGCTTGACCCTCTGACCGGATCGGGTAATCGTTTGGCAATGAATCATTATTTTTCGGTTGAGTTACATGAGCGTACCCAGCTTTACTTATTTTTAGTTGATTTAGATTTTTTTAAGCAAATAAATGATAAATACGGCCACGATGTGGGCGATAAAGTACTGATAGAAGTAGCCACGCTATTAAAGGTCACTTTTGCTAAAGGTTATGTTTTTAGGATCGGGGGCGAGGAGTTTGCACTTATAAGCTCGTTTAATAGTGAGCATGCAGCGCTTGCTGTTGCCGAAAAAGTAAGAGCAGCACTGGAAAATAAATACATAAACGTTGATAACTATAAAATAAACCTAACAGCAAGTATTGGCGTTGCACGTTATAAACCCCAACAATCACTCAATGAATTGCTTAAAGCAGCCGATAAACAGCTTTATAAAGCCAAAGATTTAGGGCGCAATAGCGTTTATTATCCAGCGGTTAAAAGTGACAAAACAGCGCTTATATAACGATTAATACATGTGATCAAAATTTGGGATACTGTTTTCCCAAATCGGTTTATCTTTGCCTAAATACTCGCGCACAGCATCAAAAAATAGTCGCGTTCTGACCGGTAAGTCGCGGTGCGGATATAGCGCATACATAGCACTGTGGTCCATTATTTTTATATTGGTAAGTAATGGCACTAACTCGCCATCAATAACTTCGTTATCGAGTAAAAATGCAGGCGCCAAAAAGTAACTGGTGCCAGAGAGTGTTTTCATTAGCAATACTTCAGCGTCGTTAGCCCGAAACACACTCCTTATTTTTTGCTCGCAAGCCTCACCTTTATCGTTATAGTAATTTATTGCATCCACTCTAAATGCATTGCTTTTATAGCTTGCCGCCGGTAATTGAGCCAGATCGCTCATAGTTTTAGGCATGCCATAGGTTTTTACAAATTCAGGTGTTGCTAATATTAATAAACGATTACGGGCAATTTTACGCGCAATGAGCGATGAATCTTTTGGCTCGCCAATTCTAAATGCTAAATCAAACCCTTCAGATACTATATCGACCAAGCGGTCATCTAAACGTAATTCTACTTCTACTTGTGGAAAGCGTTTTTGAAAATCATTAATAACAGGTTGTAAATAACGGCGACCAATAATGGTTGACGCTGTTATTTTTAATAATCCACGCGGCTCTTGGTGATAGTTTTCGGCCATGCGCAGGGTTTCACCTAGCAGCTCTCTAAGGTCGGCTGCTTTTTTTATCATTTCGGCGCCCGCTGCAGTAAGCGAAAAAGAACGTGTTGTTCTGTTTAACAACCTCACGCCAAGCTCATCTTCTAAGCGGCTAATTTGTTTTGATATAACGGAGCGGTCAATATTACGTATTTCAGCTGCTTTGGCAAAAGAGCCTTGTTCAACCACTTCAAGTAACATTAAAAGTCGACTAGTTGTATCCATAACATTACCTAAAATAGTTTATTGATGCCATTTTGGCATTAATGAATTTAGAAATCTATTATTTTTGTCAGCACGATTGTTCCGTACCATGCAACGCTAATTATAAAGGAGCGTCGTAATGAACAAACATTTAATTGCTGTAGCACTGGCTACAGCATCCTTAACACTTACAAGTTGTGCCGATGAAAGCACGGCTCAGTCGGCTCCAACAGCGCAACATCAGCCAATAGATGTTGCCAAGGTTATTGTTAAACCGGTACAAAGCTGGCACACCTACACAACTCGCTTAGAATCGCCTCAAGAAGTTGCTTTAATGCCACGAGTATCGGGTGTTATCGACAGCATCGAGTTTAACGAAGGCGACTTGGTAAATAAGGGCGACGTGTTATTTCAATTAGATAACCGTTCATTTACAGCCAAGGTTGCCAGCCTTGAGGCGCAAGTTAACAGTGCAAAAGCAGCGCTTGAACAAGCAATCAGTGAAGCAACCCGTGCGGTACGCTTAACGCAGCGTAAAGCTATTTCAACTGAGCAAGCACAAGCACGTACTTCAACACTGCGCCAACGCGAAGCGCAACTAGCGGCGCTACAAGCACAGTTAACATCGGCGCAGCTTGATTTAGAATTTACCTCAGTTGTATCGCCTATAGATGGCATTATTTCGCGCGCTAATATTACTAAAGGTAATAATATTTTAGCGGGGCAAAGCGTATTAACGTCGATTGTTTCAAATGAAAAAATGTACGCTTATTTTGATATAGACGAGCGCACTTGGAATTCATCGTTTAATGATGTTAGTGCAGCAAGCCGCCAACCTGTGGTAATGCAAAAGGTAGGTCAAGATGATTTTGCTTATTCAGGTTACATCAACTTTATTGACAACCAAATTAACGCCGCTACGGGTACTTTACGCGTGCGAGCAGTGTTTGCAGATAATAGCGGGCAGTTACGTGCAGGTTCGTTTGCGCGTATTAAGTTAGCCGCTAATGCAATTACTGAAACAGTGATAGTGCCAGATAGAGCAATAGGTACAGATTTAAAAAATCGCTTTGTACTTACGGTCGGCGAAAACAATGTTCTGCAATATAAATTAGTAACCGTTGGAGAGCGTTATGGCTCATTACGCGCGATTACTGCAGGCCTTACAGAGGGTGATGTGATTGCTGTAAATGGCCCCGCTCGCGTCGGACCTGGTATGCCAATTTCTCCTAATACCGTCACTATTGATACCAGTGGAATTGCATTTACTTTAGGTAATAGCAACAACCAGTTAGTCGCTAAACAATAAGGTTTATTGATGAAGTTTTCGCACTTTTTTATCCAGCGCCCAATATTTGCGGCGATGTTGTCGTTAATCATTTTAATAGCAGGGGGAATTTCATTATTTCAACTGCCAGTAAGTGAATACCCAGAAGTTGTTCCACCTACCGTAGTGGTAACAGCCAGTTACCCGGGGGCAAACCCAACCGTTATTGCACAAACGGTAGCAACGCCATTAGAGCAAGAAATTAATGGCACCGAAAACATGTTGTATATGTTTTCACAAGCCACTAGTGATGGTCGTATGACCTTAACGGTGACGTTTGCGCTTGGCACCGATTTAGACCGAGCACAAGTACAAGTACAAAACCGAGTAAATAGCGCATTGCCGCGTTTACCACAAGAAGTACAGCGCTTAGGCGTAGTAGCCGAAAAGTCATCGCCCGACTTAACCATGGTGGTGCATTTATATTCTCCTGAAAACACCCACGATACGGCGTATTTATCAAATTATGCCGATTTAAATATTAAAGATGAAATTGCACGCTTATCGGGCGTAGGTGATATTCGCCTGTTTGGTGGCGGTAAATATTCTATGCGTGTGTGGCTTAATCCCGATGCTTTAGCATCGCGCGAGTTAACCGCATCGGATGTAGTAAGTGCACTGCGCTCACAAAACCAGCAGGTTGCTGCGGGTAGCTTAGGCGCTCAGCCAATTTCGAACGACAGCCAGTTTCAAATATTGTTAAATGTTAAAGGTCGTTTAAACAGTATTGAAGAATTTGAACAAGTTATTATTAAAGTAGGTGAGCAAGGGCAGTTAACCCGTTTATCTGATATAGCTCGTGTAGATTTAGGGCAAGACACTTATGCACTGCGCGCTGAGCTTGATAATCAACCAGCACTGGCTATGCCAATATTCCAACGCCCGGGTTCTAATGCAATTGAGCTCTCTGATCAAGTACGCGAAACCATGGCGCGTTTAGCGAAAGACTTTCCTACCGGTGTTGAATACGACATAGTGTACGACCCTACAGTATTTGTACGCGGCTCTATCGATGCGGTAATTACTACCTTGCTAGAAGCAATCGCATTGGTTGTTATTGTGGTGATTGTATTTTTACAAACATGGCGTGCATCTATAATTCCATTGATTGCGGTGCCTGTTTCACTCATTGGTACTTTTGCAGTGATGCAGTTGCTGGGAGTGTCTATTAATACCTTGTCGCTGTTTGGTTTAGTATTGGCCATAGGTATTGTGGTAGATGATGCCATAGTAGTGGTAGAAAACGTTGAGCGTAATATTGAAAAAGGTCTGTCGCCACTTGAAGCAACCCGCGTTGCCATGAGTGAAGTAACCGGCCCTATTATTGCAATTGCCTTGGTACTTAGTGCGGTATTTATTCCTACAGCGTTTATTACCGGGTTGTCTGGGCAGTTTTATAAGCAATTTGCCTTAACCATTACTATTTCTACTATTATTTCAGCTTTTAACTCGCTGACTTTATCCCCAGCACTCGCTGCATTATTATTAAAACCCCATGACGCAAAGCCAGACGCTTTTACGCGGTTGTTAAATAAACTATTTGGCCGTTGGTTATTTGCACCCTTTAATCGCGTGTTTAATCGTGGCGCTAAAGGCTACGAAAAACTGGTACAAAAGCTGATCCGCATGAGCGTGGTGGTCATGGTTGCTTACGTTGCTTTAGTGGGCGGTACTATTAAGTTATTTGACTCTGTACCCGGTGGCTTTATTCCTCAGCAAGATAAACAGTATTTAGTGGCGATTGCACAGCTCCCTGATGCTGCGAGCCTAGATCGTACCGAAGCGGTTATTAAACAAATGCAACAAATAGCGCTAGAAGTGCCCGGCGTTGCCCATACGGTTGCCTTTCCGGGGTTATCGGTTAACGGTTTTACCAACAGCCCTAACAGCGGTATTGTATTTACGCCCTTAGCTCCTTTTAGTGAGCGGACTGATCCTAGCCTATCTGCCATGGCAATTGCAGCGCAACTTAATCAGCGCTTTGCAGCAATTGACGAAGCATTTGTAGCGGTATTTCCGCCGCCGCCTATTCAAGGTTTAGGCACCACAGGTGGCTTTAAATTACAAATTGAAGATAGAGCAAACAAAGGCTTTGAAGCATTATTTAATAGCCTACAAGCGGTAATAGCCAAAGCGCAACAAGACCCAGCATTAGTTGGCCTGTACTCAAGTTTTCGTATTCAAGTACCACAAATGGATATAGATATTGACCGTGAACAAGCGCTTATTCAAGGCATACCACTGGATGAAGTGTTTAATGCGTTACAGATATATTTAGGCTCAGTGTATGTAAACGACTTCAACTTATTTGGCCGTACTTACCAAGTAAATGCACAAGCTGACGCCGATTATCGCGTTGATCCAGAACAAATATTGCATTTAAAAGTACGAAATCGTGCGGGTAATATGGTGCCATTAGGATCAGTGTTAACGGTAACTCCTACCATAGGCCCAGACAGAGTAATGCATTACAACGGCTACCCAAGTGCAGAACTTAATGGCAGCCCAGCGCCAGGTTATAGCTCAGACCAAGCGCAAGTTGCGATTGAAAAAGTACTTGCCGATACGCTACCTTCAGGTATTGAATACGAGTGGACCGAAGTAACCTATCAGCAAGTACTTGCGGGTAATACTATGGTGTATGTATTTCCGTTAGTGGTACTACTGGTATTTATGGTGCTGGCTGCACAATACGAAAGCCTACGTTTACCATTGGCAATTATAATGATTGTACCTATGACCATATTTTCAGCGCTAATTGGGGTGTGGTTTGTGGGCTCAGACAACAACATATTTACGCAAATTGCATTAATTGTGCTGGTGGCTTTGGCCTCTAAAAACGCGATACTTATGGTGGAGTTTGCCAAAGATCAACACGAAACCGGTTTATCACATTTAGATGCCATGTTAGCGGCATGTCGAATGCGCTTACGTCCCATATTAATGACCTCAATAGCCTTTACCGCGGGCGTTGTACCATTAGTATTAGCAACGGGTGCGGGAGCCGAGATGCGCCACGCTATGGGTAATGCTGTATTTGCAGGCATGATAGGAGTAACCGTATTCGGCTTATTATTTACCCCGGTATTTTATATGTTAGTAGCCAATAAAAAGCAAAAAGCACAGCAGGTATCACATGATTAAATTAGTGCAAAAAAACCTTAAAACGTCGCTTACCACAAGCGCTATATTAATTGCTGCTATGTTATCGGGTTGCGCCGCTAAAATTGACGCTGCCAGCGAGCAAAACGTGGTTAGTGAGTTTATAGCTAGTGCCAATATAGCCAGCGAGCTTAATAATATTGATGAGACAAACTGGTGGCAAAAGCTAGAATCAGCTCAGTTAAATCAGTTGGTTACAGACGCATTAGCCAATAACCACAACTTACAAACCAGTCAGTTAGTACTTAAAAGCGCCTTGGCGCGCTTAGGTGAGCAACAAGCGCAGTATTTACCGCAAGGCGGGGTAGAAATTGGCGCGCAGCGCAGTGGTTTAGGCGATACTAACAGTCGTCAATCGAGTGCTAATTTAGCACTTAATTGGCAGCTCGATTTATTTGGTCGTATTACGGCATTGGTTGATGCAGCGAATGCATCGGCCATGAGCCAAGCCGAGCAAGTACGTTTATTGCAAATTGAAGTGGTTTCGTCGGTTGTTAAAGGCTTTGTGAGCTATCAAGGTAATGTACAAAAGCAGCACATTGTTACGTTGCAAATAGACGCACTAGAGCAAAGTATTGCGGTACTTCAAGCCCAGGTTGATGAAGGCGTAGCAAACGAGCTTGATTTAAATCGTACTATGGCACAACTTAAGCAACAACAAGCACTAATGCCGGCAATTGAATACGCTAAATATCGCGATTTATCTACACTGGCTGTGCTTAGCGGACGACTAGCACAAAATGTTAAACTCACTAATGAGCAAGCCATTTTAGAGCATAAATTTACCGTATCGTTAAATGATGCTAATGAATCTATCGCACTTAGGCCCGATATTAGCCAAGCACTTTATGCATTTAGCCAAGCAAATAGTTTAAGTGTTGCTGCAAGTAAAGCGTTATTACCAGATATAAGCTTAAGTGGTTTTGCAGGCGTGCTTAGTATTGGTAGTAATAGCTTTAGTGATACACAGCAGCAATGGCAGGTGGCTCCGCAAATTCAGTGGTCAATACTGAGCTACCCGGCACTCTTAGCGCAGCGCGATGCACAGCAATTTTTAACTCAAGCGGCTTATAGCGATTATCAACAAGTGATACTCCAAGCGCTGAGCGAAAGTGAACTTTCTTTGCAATTGTTGGTCAACCAAGCTCAGCAAAAGAGCTTTGCTGAGCAGCGTTATCAGTTTGCGAATAATGCATTTTTACAAGCGCAAGCAATGTACGAAGAAGGGCAAATTCCTTACTTAGAGTTGTTAGATGCGCGTCGGGATGTTCTAATAGCTCAAGAAAATGCTGTTGATTCAACGATTTCATCACTGCTCGCTAAAGTAAATGCTTACCAATCATTTAACGGGCGATGGAGTTATGCGTTAAATAATACTAACCAGTAGAGTTTTTTGATGTCTGATACTGATATTTCACCGCAATACACGCTACCGCAGACTATGCGAGCAATTGTATTGCCTGAGCCTAATGAAAAAATTTGTTTAGCCGATGTTGAGTACGCTGTTCCTGAGTGTGCAGACAACGAGCTGCTTATTAAAGTTGAATATGTTGGCTTAAACCCAGTTGATGGCTTGTTTGCTAAATCGGGTTTTTGTAAGTGGCAATATCCACATATTTTAGGGCTTGATGCCGTTGGCGTAGTGGTAAAGGCTGGTAAAGGTGTTTTCCCGGGCGTTGGCACGCGTGTAATGTGGCATGCCAGTATTGGCGATCAAGGGGCGTTGAGTGAATATACCAAAGTAGCTAACTATGCTGTATCGGTTGTTCCTGCTGAGCTTGCAGGCGATATGGCGGCTACTTTACCTTGTGCCGGTATGGCTGCACTCATAAGCCTAGATAAAATTAATATTACCGAGGGCGATACCGTATTAATTGACGGTGGCGCAGGGGCTGTAGGGCAGTTTGCCATTCAGTTTGCAAAGCAGCGCGGTGCCGACGTATTTACCACAGCAGCTAAGCGTAATCATAAATTGGTAAAACAATTAGGCGCTGATGTGGTATTTGCTTACCAGGATAAAGACTTATGCGAAAAAATTCGCCGAGAGCTTGGCCCACAAGGCTTTGATGCGGTAATAGACACCGTTGGTGGCGCCTCTACAATACGCAATATAGAACTAATGCGTTTTTGTGGGCGCATTGCTTGTTTAAACCCATTACCACATTTTGAACAAGAGCTAATGTATCGTCGAGCACCCAATATTGGTGTTGTATCCTTAGGAGGTGCTTGGTTGGCAAATAGTTTATGTGCCCAGCAACGTTTAAGTTTTATGGGTAACTTATTAATAGAAGGTGCTTTGAGTGGTGACATTAAAACACCCGAAATTACAGCTGTCGACTTTAACGCACAAGCAGTATCAGCAGCACTACATAAACAATTAGACGGCGGTTTTACCGGCAAACAAGTGGTTAAAATAAGCACTTAGTTAATTTTATAATTGAGCGGATACTAATTAACGCAGCATATAATTATGCTGCGTTTTTTTATGCCCGTTAAAGTCGCTTTATCTTTAAGGCGTGATTTAGCTAAGTTTTGTTGTTTAATTAGCCAAATGAAGAAAAATAATGTTTTTCAGCGCATAGCCGTAAGCCCTTGTGTTTAAACAGTTTACGTTCACGTAAAGAAAATAAATTGAAAAAACTGTTAATTATTTGCATAGAGTAATTGATCTAATCGAATTTTTATGACGTAATGTAGTTATTATTATCTGGTCGGATGAGTTCAATCATGAGTTTACGTACAAAATTAAAAAAAGTATTACCAAGTATTTCAATTACTGAACAAGAAGCGCTAGACGCCGGCGATGTATGGTTAGAAGGGTCTATCTATCAAGGTAAACCTGACTTTAGTGCACTACGCGCCGTGCCAGCTGCAGTATTAAGCGCAGACGAAAAAGCCTTTATTGATGGCCCACTGCAAGACTTGTTGGGTATGATTGATGACACCGAAATTCAAAATGGCATTCATTTACCGGATTACATTTTAGACTTTTTAAAGAAAGAGCGTTTCTTCTCGCTGATCATTCCTAAATCGTTTGGCGGTTTAGAGTTCAGCCCATACGCTAACTCAACAATTGTAGCCACTATTGCCACTAAAAGCTCTGCAGTAGCGGTAACAGTAATGGTACCTAACTCGTTAGGCCCAGGTGAGCTATTACTGCATTTTGGTACGCAAGAGCAACAAGCACACTACCTACCACGTTTAGCAAATGGTACAGACATTCCATGTTTTGCATTAACTAGCCCAGAAGCGGGTTCTGACGCAGGTGGCATTCCAGATTTAGGTACAGTTACTAAAGGCATGTACAACGGCGAAGAAGTACTAGGTTTAGAAATTACGTGGGACAAGCGTTACATTACACTGGCGCCTATTGCGACTGTATTAGGCTTAGCATTTAAAGTTGTTGACCCTGATGGTTTGCTTGGCGGCAAAGAAAACCTAGGTATTACCTGTGCGCTTATTCCTAAAGAGCACCCGGGTGTAGAGTTAGGTAATCGCCATGATCCTATGAATATTCGTTTTTATAACGGTACTACGCGTGGTAACAAAGTATTTGTACCTATGGACTTTATCATTGGTGGCCAGAAAAACATTGGTCGCGGTTGGCAAATGCTAGTTAGTTGTTTAGGCGCAGGGCGTGGTATTTCATTACCAGCACTGGGTGTAAGTACGGCGCAAGTTGCATTTAAATCAGCGTCTGAGTACGCTGCTGTGCGCGAGCAATTTGGTTTAGCAATAGGCCAGTTTGAAGGTATTCAAGAAAAGCTTGCCGATATAGCAGGTAAAACATACCTACAAGAAGCAATGCGAGTGCTTACAACTGAAGGCTTAGGCATGGGCTTAAAACCATCGGTAGTAACTGCAATTGCTAAATACCACATGACTGAGTTGGGCCGTGATGTACTCGACTCTGCAATGGATATTCAAGCGGGTAAAGCAATTCAAAATGGTCCACAAAACACGCTAGCAAGCGGTTATGTAGCACAGCCAATTGCCATTACGGTAGAGGGCGCGAATATTCTTACTCGTAACCTGATGATCTTTGGTCAAGGTGTAATGCGTTGTCATCCATACTTACAATCTATGGTTGAATCAATTCATAGCGAAGATAAAAATGCAGATAAAGAATTTAACCGTATTTTACGTAAAACAGTAAGTTACAGCGTAGCAAACAGCTTACGTGCGTTCCGCTTGGGTGTATTACCATTTACAGCAGGTGCAAGCTCAACGTTACCAGAAGTACGTGAATACGAAAAAGCAGCACATAAACTGTCAGCTAAATTAGCTGTATATGCAGATTTCTCGCTACTTGTACTTGGCGGTAAGCTTAAGCAAGCAGAAATGTTGTCGGCACGTTTAGGTGATGTAATGAGCTTTTTATACGCGGCAATGGCGTCAATTAAATACTACGAGCAAAAAGTATCAAGTAGTGAACGTGAGCAAGCAGCACCGTATTTTCATTATGCAACTCGCTTTGCACTACAAAGTGCTGAAGAAGCGCTGCACAAGTTTTTAGATAACTTCCCTGCAAGTGGCACGCGTAAGTTCATGCGTTTTATTACCATGAATTACTCAACTAAAATGCCAAAAATTAGCGACGACTTAATTCGTGAACTAGCTAAGCAAGCTCAGCTAGATACGGCCTTTAAAGCGCAAATTACGCATTTAGTTAAGCCAGTTAAAGGTGATGGACATTACATTAACGAGCAAGCGTACAAAGCTAAAATGGCATCGCTTGGTGAGTTGGCTAAAGTTAAAAAAGCACTGCGTGCTAAAACAATTAAAGCGGGTATTCGTTTTTCAATCACACTTGATAACGCACTTGCGGCTAATGTAATTACAGCGGCTGAACATACTCAGCTTATTGATTACAACACTAAGCGCGAAAAAGCGATTCGTGTAGATGAGTTCGATTTTGATATGAACTTACTTGACGACAACGCACAACCGGTTAACCCACTTAAAAGTGTTGTAAACCAGTAATCACCCGGTGTAAATAAATTCAACAATGTAAGCGCCTGTAGTTTGGGCGCTTTTTACGTTTTTAAAGAAAGCCCCCAAAAGTTAATTGAGGGGCTTTTTGTAACTTAATGAGGAGCTATTTAAAATAAATAAGAAATAGTTAAGTTACCCGATACAGCAACGTAGGTGCCTGTGCGGTACATAAAATCTTCATATTCATCAGCTTGGCGTAGAGTTAAAACAAAATCTAAAGCCGCAGGGCCCCAGTTGTAGCCTAAGCCGCCACCAAGTTGAAAGCCTGACATAGTCTCATTTTCACCCAATGCACTCCACTTATCTGAAAAGAAACCAGCACCGCCATAGCCCCTAAAGCCTTTTTTAGACAAACCCACACCCCCGTAAGCCATTAGGTCGAATCCATCACTTTCTATCGCTGAAAAATCGTCGTTTTCTAATGAGAAGTAGGTAGCTCTAATTTGAAAGTGATTATTAACAGCATAACCAGCAGCTATATTAAAACCACTAAAATCCAAATCTTCGCTTGAGCTATTGTCATTGGCTAATGTGAACGCGTAAGCACCCGCCCCAATACTCCAATGTTTTTGAGGTACTGGTTCTAGCTCATTCGCTTGTACAAAAGAGCCTAGTAATAAAGAAGATAGCAGCAAAGTTCCCTGGAATGTTTTTTTCATTATTTTTCCTATTTTGATATTTTAAAAGTACGATTTAAAGATAATTCTCATAAAGCATATTCAGGTTTTAACGACTAAAAAATTTAGCCCGTTACACCAAGTAAGCAGCATGTATGATGTTATAGAGATGAAATCGGCGAGAGAATAGCGCATACAAAAGCAAGTGTCTAATGTTAGGTTATTGTATTTATTGAGTTATTTGCAATGGTGGTGTGGTTGGGATACTTATCATACTAATTGTGAGCGGTATGTGAGCGGTATGTGAGCGTGTATTGAGCAATGCTGCTAATTGTTTTCTGTTTTTTGATTTAAAGATGAATAGAGGTAATAGCTAACGTTAATGAAAATAAATTTATAAATAAAATTGTTCTTTGTCACTTAAGTAGTTTTTACTATTAAATAACACTTTTTATAATAACAACGCTTTGCGTTAAACTAACTAAAATTTATTAATATTAAGTGCGGCTATGGCTTTTTACCTTTCTTTATTACAGCAACAGTTTAAACAGATAAAAGTGGGGGCTACGCTGACTTCTTTGTGGAGTGGTTGTGGCAGCATAGTGGCTTGTGAGCTTGACGGACAGGCGTGTGTTATAAAGGCGGTGAATATTCCTGAGGTTATAAATCACCCAAAGATTAAACAAACGGCGTTTGCTGTTAATCGTAAGCGTAAATCTTATAATGTTGAATACTACTTTTATAATGATTGCAGCCAGCAGTTACCTAATAACGCTGCTGCTATTGGCTGTTTAGCCGCAATCCAAAATGATCAGCAATATGTGCTGGCGTTTAACGATTTTACCCAGCAGGGCTATGTACAAGCTTTGCCTCAAGACTATCGCGAGGTTATTAAATGGTTAGCGCATTTTCATGCGTTTAATTTAACAATTGAAGCTGTTACTCACGCGGCTGAAAAGCTATGGTCACAGGGCAATTATTGGCATTTAAGTACGCGTCCCGATGAGCTTACAAAGCTCCAGCAATCAGCTATTAAGCAGGTTGCAGCTAAGCTAAATACGACATTATGCAATAGTGCATATAAAACAGTAATTCATGGTGATGCCAAGCTGGCAAATTTTGCCATAAACAAACAGCAGCACGTGCTAGGGTACGACTTTCAATATGTAGGTGCTGGTGTTGGGGTTATAGACGTGATGTATTTTATGACAAGCTGCTTTAACGAAACACAATTGCATCAGCATGCTGATAGTTGTTTAGAGTGGTATTTTAGCGAATTGAAGTTAGCATTAGGCGTTTATCATCCTAAGGTAGAGGCAAGTAAAGTGATTAACGATTGGCGCAATTTATGGAGTGTTGCATGGGCCGATTTTTATCGTTTTTTAGCAGGGTGGAGTCCAGAGCATAAAAAAATAAACAGTTACATGTTGCTTCACGTAAATAGTGAGTTAAAAAAACACATTTAATTAACGCTTGAATTAGGTATATTGCCTTAATATCAGGCAAAATAATGTTATTTGGCAGCAATTGTGAAAACTTAACGAAAACTGCAGGCCAAATGCACTTTTTTACTATAAAATACCGCAAATTTTATTACTAGGTTTTTTTAATATGGCTATTCACGTTATAACTCATCCCCTTGTTCAACATAAATTAGGCTTAATGCGCTCCCATGGAATTAGCACTAAAAGCTTTCGTGAATTGTGCTCAGAAGTAGGTACATTATTAACCTACGAAGCAACTCAAAACCTACCGTTAGAAGATAACGAAATTACCAGCTGGGATGGCACAAAGTTAAATGTGCAGCATATTAAAGGTAAAAAAATTACTGTAGTGCCTATTTTACGTGCGGGCTTAGGCATGATGGACGGTGTGATGCAGTTATTGCCGGCTGCCAAAGTAAGTGTTGTAGGCCTTGAGCGAAACGAAGAAACATTAGAGCCAATTCCATACTTTGAAAAGCTAGTAAGTAATATTAATGAGCGTTTAAGCTTAGTGATAGATCCTATGCTTGCAACAGGCGGCACTATGATTGCCACTATTGATATGCTTAAAAAAGCAGGCTGTAAAGAAATCAAGGTGATTGTATTAGTTGCTGCTCCTGAAGGGGTTGAAAAAACATTAGCTGCCCATCCAGATGTAGAAATATATACCGCATCGGTAGACAGCCACTTAAACGATAAAGGCTATATTGTGCCTGGTTTAGGTGATGCAGGTGATAAAATTTTCGGTACGGTTTAAGTGAAAACAGTGCAAAACGATACGATGAAAAACAATGCCATGTTCTCAATAAAAACGATACTTACTGGTGCGCAAATGTTGTTTGTAGCATTTGGTTCATTAGTATTAGTACCGCTGTTAACAGGGCTTGATCCAAGTGTTGCTCTTTTTACTGCGGGCTTAGGTACGCTATTATTTCAGTTTGTTACTAAAGGCCAAGTACCCATATTTTTAGCGTCATCGTTTGCTTTTATTGCACCGATTATTGCCTCAATACAAATGTGGGGCATACCTGCCACTATGGGTGGTTTAATGGCGGCTGGTTTTGCTTATATGCTATTGAGCTTTTTAGTTAAATTTAAAGGCACTGAAACGCTACATAAAATATTACCACCAATAGTAGTCGGGCCAGTTATTATGGTTATTGGCCTAGCTTTAGCACCGGTTGCGGTAAACATGGCCATGGGCAAAAGTGGTGACGGCAGCACGCAAATTATTGCTTATGATAGTGCTATTTACATCTCATTATTTTCTTTAGTGGTTACGCTTATATTAGCGGTATGGGGTAAGGGTGTATTTAAACTTATTCCAATATTAGCAGGGGTGATAGCTGGTTATAGTTTATCGCTTGCTATGGGCGTAGTACAATTTGACGCCGTAACCAATGCACAGTGGTTAGCTGTGCCTAACTTTGTTTTACCTGAGTTTAAATGGCAAGCCATTTTGTTTATGGTGCCGGTGGCGATTGCTCCCGCTGTTGAGCATATTGGCGACATGATGGCGATTAGCCAAGTTACCAATAAAGATTTTTTGAAAAAACCAGGGCTACATCGCACTCTATTTGGCGACGGATTAGCTACCTCAGCAGCATCATTGTTTGGTGGGCCGCCAAACACAACTTACTCAGAAGTAACCGGTGCGGTAATGCTGACTAAAAACTTTAACCCAAAAGTGATGATATGGACTGCAATTATTGCCATTACTTTAGCCTTTATAGCTAAAATGGGCGCAAGTTTACAAACAATTCCAGTGCCGGTTATGGGCGGCATTATGATTTTATTGTTTGGCTCAATTGCAGTGATTGGATTAAACACTTTAGTTAAATCTGGGGATGATTTAAGCGAACCGCGTAATTTAAGCATAGTAGCGCTTATTTTGATTTGTGGTATTGGTGGAATGCATATTGGCAGTAGTCAGTTTAGCCTAGAAGGCGTAAGCCTCTGCGCTATTTTAGGCATAGTGCTAAACTTAGTGTTACCAAAAGCCGAGAAGAAAACCGCAGCTTAAATTTATAGATAAGTTAAACTAACCTAATAGCGCATATATATGCGCTATTTTTTTATCTAAAATAAAGGCGCAATAGAAATATGGATATCAGTGATTTTTTAGCAAAACATCAACTACCAATAAGCTATCAACAGCAGTGTGAACAGTTTTTTATTCCGGTAGCAAAAAATATATTGCACGCTAAAAAAACCAATACTCCGTTATTTGTTGCTATTAATGGCAGCCAAGGCTCGGGTAAAACCACCTTGGCTGATTTTTTAGTAACTTGGTTGGCAAAAAATAGTTCGTTTAATAGCATAGCGCTTTCTATTGATGACTTTTACCTTACTAAGCAGCGCCGACTGCAGCTTGCAAAAAATGTACACCCGCTACTTGCCACTCGCGGCGTACCCGGCACGCACGATGTAGCTTTAATGAAAAGCACACTTGAGCAGTTACTAGCAGGGCACAGTGGTGTGCCTCTACCTCATTTTAATAAGCATTTAGATGACAGTGCACCACATAACGAGTGGCCGCGTAATAATACCGCTGTCGATATTATTATTTTAGAAGGGTGGTGCGTAGGTAGTAAGGCACAATCGGCATCAGCATTAACTGCGCCATTAAATGAGTTAGAGCAAAATGCAGATAGCCAAGGTGTTTGGCGTAACTATGTGAACAATTGTTTAAAAACAGAATATTTAAACATTTTTGCTAAAGTTGATTATTTAGTGATGCTTAAAGCCCCTAGTTTTGCTGCCGTATTTGCATGGCGAAAAGAGCAAGAGCAAAAGCTTATAGCCTTAAAAGGGCAAGGTGCAGGCACTATGAATGACGCCCAACTTAGATACTTTATTGCTCATTTTGAGCGTGTCACTCGAGAAAATTTAAACACACTAGCATCAACAGCAAACGCCCTTGTAACACTTAACGAGCAACGGGAAATTAGTTGCTTGGAGTTTAAGCTGATTAATTAAAATGTTATGTCAGCAGCAACTGTGGCTTGCTATAACAAGGTTGAGTTTACTAAGCTCCTCAAAAAAGTCGCTCTTTACTCTTTAAGTTTGCATCTAAAGTGTAAAGGGGCTTTACACAGCGAACAAGGCTAAACATTACACACTTTCATTTGCGGTTACTTACTAGCGTATTATTGGTATAATCGACGGAGTTTTTAATTGAAAGGTTTATCATGAAGTACTTTTATTTTGTTTTTATTTTACTCACGTCATCAGTCTCAATTGCCAGCGCGCCAGTTGACCTTGAAATTAATATGAAAAACACGGGGCTTGCATATAAACAAGCAGTGCAAGCGACTAATATTGACGAGTTTAACCTTGCGATTAATGAATTCATCTCGTTAGTGGAAATAAGTAAAACAGCTAAGTTTTATAAAGAACCAGAGCAATCATTACAAGGGCTTGATAAAGTCATTGCTCAGGCTGAGCTTGCAAAACAAGCTGCTAACCTACAAGGTTTGAGTGCGGCTAAACAGCCACTAAAAAACATAGATAATTTACGTAAAAAGTACCATGAGTTACATGAGCCTCCAGGCTTTTTTGAATTACTATTTGGAAAATAAGGGACCCTCGATGGAAATTTCAGTTGCAATGTTAGATGGCCAAAAGCTCAGTGCTAAATTTGGCGATCATGAAGTGATAAGCGATCAGAGTTTGGCTGCAGGTGGCAACGCAGAGCACCCAGAACCGTTTGATTACTTTTTAGTGAGTATGGTGTTATGTGCAGGTTTTTATGCAAGAAAGTTTTGCCAACAACGCGATATTTCGACACAAGGGATGTCACTTAAGCAAAATAACGAAAATGTGGATGAAGATGGTAAAAAGTTATTTTCTATTGAGATAACACTCCCAGATGGATTCCCTGATAAGTATAAAAAAGCACTGGTTGCCGCGGTAAATACATGTACCGTGAAAAAAGTAATTCAGGCAGTACCTGAATTTTCAGTGGTAGTTAAATAACTAGTTAAATAAAGTCACTCTGTGTTGCACACAACACTGAGTGACTGCTTTATAAAGTGATAGTGGTTAAATGCTATTTCTTTTTCATACCCTGAACAGCTTTAAAGCGCGGGTTCTCCTTACAAATCACAAACACGCGTCCTTTACGTTTTACAACTTGACACCCTGCACGCTGCTTAGCACTTTTAAGTGAGCTTAATACTTTCATTTTATACCTCATTAATAAATAAAATAGGGAAATTCTCATAACAGCATTACGTTATGTGATATTATATCATTTTATTCATCAGGATCTATAGCCACTCAAAAAATTATTTAATAAGCATTTAAAAACCATAATTGCTGGCTATTTATGCAAACAAATCAAAAAATGAGCAGTTAAACCAAAAGTGCTGGCTATTGGCGTTTAGCCTGTTATAACTATAATTACATTCGTTAAAAATAGCATAAACAGTAGATCTCAGAGGTAACATATGAGCGACGCAATACAAAAACAACAACAAATAGATCAAGGAGTAATGGATACTCTAAAAGAGCGCGACCATAGTGTTTTAGCACAACAAGTAAACCCCTTAACTTGCACCCATAATGATATTATTGAGTTACTTGCCCAATATATGGCATTAAGTGAACAGGATAACGATGATCTATTTGATCACTGGTTTGATAATCTAACTAAAGAGCAGCATACAGTACTAAAAGTATTTGAAGTGTATCGTGGGCAATACGAACATCAAAACTAGCCTAATAATAATCTTATTTATTGCTATGAAAGCTAAATAACAATGCTATATAAGTATAGAAAAACAAAAAACCCACTTATAGCCAAGCTATGAGTGGGTTTTTAGTGCGCTTTAAAAACGCATCAGCTAAAACAGCTTAGATAGCTACGATGTTTTCAGCTTGTGGGCCTTTTTGACCTTGTGTAACAGTAAACTGTACGCGTTGGCCTTCAGCTAGAGTTTTAAAACCGTCGCCAGAAATTGCGCTAAAATGTGCAAAAACGTCTGCGCCAGATTCTTGCTCGATAAAACCAAAACCTTTTGCTTCGTTAAACCATTTTACTGAACCAGTAGTTGTATTAGACATAATAATATCCTTAAAAATTAATAAAAGTGTGCCTGAAAATAGGCGATTGAGCCGGAAAAAACCTATATTTAACTTGAGGATAACGCGAAGGATTATTACTAATATCAACGTGGTACTTACAAATAAACAGTATTTCTTTCAAACTTATATAAATAGATGGGTTATAAATAACCCATCAACTTAAACATCTTAGATACAAACGATGTTTTCAGCTTGTGGACCTTTTTGACCTTGTGTAACAGTAAACTGTACACGTTGGCCTTCAGCTAGAGTTTTGAAACCGTCGCCAGAGATTGCACTGAAATGTGCGAAAACGTCTGCGCCAGATTCTTGCTCGATAAAACCAAAACCTTTAGCTTCGTTAAAAAACTTTACTGTACCAGTAGTTGTATTAGACATAATTGTATCCTAAGAAATTAATAAAAAATGTGCCTGAAAGTAGGCGATTAAGCTGGAAAAAATAAATATTTAACTTGAGGATAACACAAAGGATTATTACTAATATCAACGTGGTACGTACAAATAAACAGAACTTCTTTCAAACTAATATTCATTAACGGGTTATTACTAACCCATTAAATTAAACAATTTAGATGCAAACAATATTTTCAGCTTGCGGGCCTTTTTGACCTTGTGTAACAGTAAATTGTACACGTTGGCCTTCAGCTAAAGTTTTGAAGCCATCGCTAGTAATTGCGCTAAAATGAGCAAAAACATCAGGGCCAGACTCTTGTTCAATAAAACCAAAACCTTTTGCTTCATTAAACCATTTAACTGAACCAGTTGTTGTAGACATAGTAGTATCCTAAAAAATTAAAGTGCGCCCTATATAAGGCAATGTAAAGAGTAAGAAAACATATATTTAACTGAGGATAGCGCGAAGGATTATTACTAATAACAACGTGGTACTTACAAATAAACAGGGCTTTCTATCAACCCGATGCGAAGTACTTTAACAGTAACCTCAGCCGGACATCAAGTTTTATTTAGATTTATTTTTACCACTAGCAAAACGTACTGGCTTTTACGGATTATAATTTGTTAAATTATTTCAGGTAAAGAACGTTATATTAAGCAGTAACTTAAAAGATGAATTACTTGTTAATTACAGTTTTTATTATATACAGCAAGATAATGAGCTGTACGAAGTTAAATTACTAACACTAGGGTCTTATATGGACTCCCTATTAATGTCAAAAATAAAATTGAAATAAATTAGATGCTAGCTTATATACGGGCTCAAATTGAGGAGCTACCCCTGGCCTCAAATGTATTCGCACCTTCATGACTTTTCTGTTGAGCAGTTTTTCAAACTTCAGACCCTAACAGTCTATTGAAGGTCGGTCTTACCTATTTCAATCGATCTTTCTGACAAGTTTTTAAGCCACAAGTAATTGTGGCTGATAATCTTTGTTATGCTTTTGCATTGCAAAAGCCGTTCTGATTGTTTTATTTGCTAACGCTATTGCGGCTACTTTTTTGCCTCGACGTACACTTAATTCTTTTAACCATATATCTTTTTGGCTACGAACTTCTCTTTTTTCTAGTTGTGAAACAACAGCTAATGCGCCTTTATACAAAGCACTACGCAGCTTCTCGACCATTTTTAAAATGGGTTGTATTACCTAGTGCTATTTTAATCAGTATTGCACAGACCGGTCCCACGCCTTCTAATGCTTGCAAGCGTATACAGGTTTGATCTTCTTTAATTACTTCATGCAATTGCTTTTCAATCAGCTTCACCTCTTCGACCGCCTCAGTAAAACGCTGATAAACTCGGTTAATTGTGAAGCGAAAAGCGCCTGTTAGGCTGTTTTCAGCATCTTCTAATATCTCAGGTATCGCTTGGGTCAACTTCGTATCCCCTTGAGCAATTGGGTAACCAAACTCTAACAATAAAGCTCTTAGTTGATTACCTAAGCTGACTTTTTGTTTGACTAATAAATCACGCATACATTCAATGCCTTGTAAGCATTGCTCTTGCACTGAAAGTAAACGACTTCCTTTTATATGAGGCTGTCTCGCTGCAACTGAAATAGCCAGCGCATCATTTGCATCGGTTTTCTGCCCTTGACGAAACGCTTTTACCTGTCGCGCGTTGATCGCTTTGATCTGGTGCCCTGCCTGTTTAGCAAATTGCGCCCAATAATGCGTACCACCACATGATTCCATAGCAACTAAAGATTGCTGTTCTTTAATTAATAACTCTTTAAGCTTGGCTCTGCTTATTGTTTTGTTATAAATAACTTTGCCATTGCTTTGCGTTTTGCAAACTTGAAATAAATTTTTTGCTAAATCAATCGCTATCACATTACAATTCAACATGTATGGGCTCCTTAGTAAAAGTTTGAACACTTATTACGTTACTTCTGATGGAAGTGGGAGTCCATACATCTGTTGATCTTTCAAGGTTAAATTTGCAGCAGTGTGTTTGGTATTTAGGCAAGGCTGAGCCTATGTGGTGTGGTTATTCCCCATAAATAGGCGATAACGTAGCATCAATGCCAAATATGCGCTGCCCGAAGGGTTCTGCCTAGGGGCGATTAACTCTTTGTTGCTCGGTTTTTACTTAGCCCACTAGGTTACAAACCTCACGCCGTGATTAAATCGCCCCTAGTTTGAACAAATTTCAATCCGTAAAGGTCAACAGACCCTAGAGTAATAATCAATAAAATCATTAATTAACAAAAGCTTATGTTGTTTTGTGTTTGATTCGGGTTACATGCACTTTTTAAATATAAAACGTATAAATTGGCAAAACGAATTTTGACTTTATACTGCTGGCCCACTAAGTTATTTACTTATGTCGAGTGTTTAACAGTATTGTTATAGCTGTATTTTAGGCTAATAAAAAGGGAGCTGTTTGGCTGGCTTTTGACTTTGCGACCTGTGCAGGGGAGCCTTGAGCAACAATTTGTCCGCCATGATCACCCGCACTGGGGCCCATGTCGATAACCCAATCGCTATTACTGGCAACCTGCATATCATGTTCGACCATAATAACGGTATTACCTGCATCTACAAGCTTATTTAATTGCACCATCAGCATTGCTATATCAGCTGGATGCAGGCCGGTAGTAGGCTCATCAAGTACATAAAGAGTATCACCGCGTTGTATGCGCTGTAATTCGGTTGCAAGTTTAATACGCTGGGCTTCGCCGCCAGATAACTCGGTTGCTGGCTGGCCGAGGCGTAAATATCCTAGGCCTACTTGTAACAAAGTGTCCAAAGCTCGCGATATTTGTGGTTCATCTATAAAAAATTGATGTGCAGATTCAACCGTTAAATCGAGTACTTGAGCAATGTTTTTATCGCGATAATACACTTCAAGTGTTTGCTCGTTATAACGCTGGCCTTGGCATACTTGGCACTGTGAATAAACACTTGGCAAAAATAACAGCTCAACACTAACAAACCCCACACCCTCACAATTAGCACAGCGGCCTTTTTTAACGTTGAACGAAAAGCGGCCCATATCGTAGCGTCGAGCTTTAGACTTGTTAGTGGATGCAAATAATTTGCGGACGTGATCAAATAAGCCAGTATAGGTGGCGAGGTTTGATCTGGGTGTACGCCCGATTGCCTTTTGGTCTACATTTACTAGACGTTTTACGTGCTGCATGCCATCTGTAATTTGCCCGCCAGTGGGAATTTCTAGTTCTTGCTCTAATAACTCGGCTTCGTCAGTTGGGCTCTCTAAAGTAGCTTTTTGTCCTAACGCATCATAGACCAGATCTACTAAAGCTTGACTAATGAGGCTTGATTTACCCGAACCAGAAACGCCGGTAACGGTTGTCATTACGCCCAATGGAAATTCAACATCTAATTTTTGTAAGTTATTACGCTCAATTGCTGCGAGCTTTAGCCAGGCTTGAGGTTGTCTGCAAGTGTGTTTGGTTATCGCGTCTGCAGTAAATAAAAATCGAGCGGTATGAGATTTAGCAACGCCTTGTAAACCACTAATAGGGCCGCTGTAAATCACTTCACCGCCATGCGTACCAGCATCTGGACCAACATCAACAATCCAATCGGCATGTTTAATCACGTTAATATCGTGTTCTACAACAAATACAGAGTTACCAGCTGCAATGAGTTGATCAAGCGCCCCAAGCAATGCTTGGGTATCTGCTGGATGTAGTCCTGCCGAGGGTTCATCTAAAACATAAACCACACCAAACAGTTGTGAACGAATTTGGGTTGCTAGTCGTAAACGTTGCAGTTCGCCTGCAGATAAAGTAGGTGTGGTACGTTGCAACGACAGATACCCTAAGCCAAGCGTTGTGAGTGCCTCTACTCGGGCCAAAATGTCGCTGGCAATTCGCTGAGCTACAATTGCTTTTTCTCTATTGGGCGCATTTTGGGTTGGCTTTATGTTAGCAATATCACGTAATCGCAGTGCTAGCTCTGTTAGTGTTAATTGTGATAACTCACCAATATCAAGGCCTGTAAACTTGACCGACAAGGATTGCTGTTTTAATTTTTTACCTTTGCAATCAGGGCATTCCGAAATTTGCATAAACTGTGATACGCGTTTTTTAGTTCGCGGGCTTTGCGTGGTAGCAAAAGAGTGCAAAATAAAACGTTTAGCACTTGAGTATGTACCCATGTAACTCGGCTTCTCATTTTTTTCAATGGCGTTGCGAGTTTGCTCTTTGCTATATTGCGGATAAACAGGTACAACGGGAGTTTCGTCGGTAAATAGAATCCAATCGCGGGTTTTTTTAGGGAGTAATTTCCATGGTGTATCAATGTCATAACCAAGAGATACAAGTATACGGCTGAGGTTTTGTCCTTGCCACGCAGGTGGCCATGCAGCTATGGCGCGCTCGCGAATTGTTTTTGTATCATCAGGTACAAGTAACTTTTCAGTTACTGCAAACACTCGGCCAATACCATGACACAAGGTGCAGGCACCTTGTGGGGTGTTAGGTGAAAAGGCGTCGGCGTAGAGTATATTTTGACCGCTAGGGTAGTCGCCTGCACGAGAGTAGAGCATTCGCAGGGTATTAGAAATAGTAGTTACACTTCCCACAGATGAGCGAACCGATGGGGTGCCTCGTTGTTGTTGCAGTGCTACTGCAGGAGGTAGGCCGTTTATGTCATCTACATCGGGCTCATCTACTTGGTCAATTAATCTTCGCGCGTAAGGCGATACTGAATCGAGATAGCGGCGTTGTGACTCGGCAAACAAGGTGCCAAAAGCAAGAGATGATTTTCCAGAACCCGATATACCAGTAAAAACGATGAGTGCATTGCGGGGTAAGTCTACATCAACATTTTTTAAATTGTGAACCCGCGCGCCTCGGACCTGAATACAGTGCTCAAGTGCATTGGAAATGCTGTGTGTTTGCTGTTGAGGCGTGTGGTTGACAGACTGTGTTGCGTTTTTGCTGGTACTGCTCATAAAATTGCTGCTCCGGATTATATCGTGCTTTTCAATTTTTGCTTTAGTTTGGCGTTGTTAGTCTAGCTTGTTTACCTTAACGTACCTGCATTTATACTTCAAACCTGCATTTTAGTTTATCTAGTTTGTATTATTACTTTATCGACAAATCGTATTTTAAAATAAGGGTATCTATATAGCGGGTTCTAAGTGTGTGTTGCTTTTCGTGATCGGCACCATGGCTCAAAGCTCGGTTTAGTAATTTTATAGCGGGGTGCAATTTTGCCCGCTCATCTTGATCTAACCCCGCTTTACTGCGTAATTCGGTTATGTCATCAACCACCAGGCGGCCTATATCAACAGCCACTATTTCGTCTATTAAGCCATTTTGAGTAAGCACGCCATATTTGCTGCATAAAAATTGCTGCCATACTTGTTGTACATGCTCTTCTATTTCGCAACCAAATAGTTCTTCGTTAAATTCAAACCCTTGCTGAGCAAGTTTAGTTAAGCTGGCGGTATATTGCCGGGCAAAGTAATTAAATGCCTGGCTGGATGAATCAATTTTTTGTTTTATTAGCCCTTGCCCCCAGTTTACACAACCTCGCGGGTAATAATCGTCGTACTCTTCGCATTCGTATAAACCCGAATATGAGCTACAACTTAGTTGGTTTTTAATACAATAACTAGGCTTAGGAAATACACTTTGCTGTTGCCAATGCTCAAGCTTATCTGCATCAATATTGAGTGCCTGGCATAGCTCGTCGGTATGATAAAAATGGGTTGTTAAGTACTGAGATAAACGCATAAAAGCTCGCCTAATATTAAAAATACAAACACTGTTTATATATACAGCTGTTCATTTTGTATTATCAAACTTAATATTACAAGCCATTTTATTACAAAATATGCGTTTACAGCTGCAAAAGCACACATAAATATGGTACAAATAGCGCAAGTTTTATAAAGAATGATTTTTTATGCGCAGCCTAGAACAAATTAAACAAGCAAGTCTTATTACAGCAATTAAAACACCTTATTTATCGAGTGGCGAAATTGACCTTGCAACATACGATCGCCTTGTCGAGTTACAAATAGCAGCTGGGGTTGATGGTATCGTTGTGGGCGGCACTACCGGCGAAGGCCAGTTAATGAACTGGGAAGAGCACTTAATGCTCATAGCCCATAGCGTAAATAAGTTTAGCAGTAAGCTAGTAATTGTAGGCAACACGGGCAGTAATAATACCCGAGAAGCGATTAAAGCCACTAAATATGGTTTTGCCAGTGGTATGGATGCTGCTTTGCAAATTAACCCTTATTATGGGCGCACCTCTATTGCAGGTGTAAAAGAGCATTTAAAGCGTGTTCTTGATATTGGCCCTGCATTTATTTACAACGTAGCGGGGCGTACAGGGCAAGATTTAACGCCTGATATTATTGAACCACTAGCAAAGCACGAGCATTTTATTGGTGTTAAAGAGTGTGGTGGTAACGAACGTATAGCTCATTATGAGAAGCAAGGCATAGCGTGTTGGTCGGGTAATGATGATGAAAGCCACGATGCTCGTCATATTCATGGCGCACATGGGGTTATTTCGGTCAGCTCTAATCTTATGCCAGAATTGTTTCGCCAGTTAATGGACGCGCCAAATGCTGCGCTAAATACGTCATTACAACCATTAATAAATTGGTTGTTTTGCGAGCCAAACCCAATTGCGATTAATACTGCACTTATGATGACTGAGGCAGTTAAACCGGTATTTAGATTACCATATTTACCCCTTAACGACGCGCAGCAACAGCAAGGTGAAAAGTTGATTAATCAGCTAAGCGCAAGTGATGTTGTTGGTGGCCATGCTCGCTGCATAAATGAACAAGAATTCTTTTTAATATCATAGAATTATTAGCCAGCGCTGAATGAAAATTCAGCGCTGGCTTTTTTTATTGTTTATTTTACTTTTTTTGTTAAAAAATGTAAGATCCTGCGTCCTATCATTAACTAAATATGTATATTTGTGAAATTTGTTGTTGAACAACTCGATACATGGATCCAGCCAGAACAGCGACAAATAGAAAGCGATCATTGGTATGATAACTCGCCTATAACGCTTGATTGGGTTGCACCTATGCAACGCCGGCGTATGACTCGTTTTAGCAAAATGGTATTACACAGTGCTCAGCAAGTAAGTAGCGCTGATCAGTATACTAATTTATCGGCGGTGTTCTCATCGCGCCACGGGGACTTTCATAAAACAGCCAATTTATTAGTTGATATAGTTAATCAGCAACCATTATCGCCCACAGGTTTTGGCCTGAGTGTGCATAATGCCGCAGCCGGACTTTTTAGTATTATAAAAAGTAATACCTGTGCAATGAATGCTATTGCAGCAGGGGCTGAGAGTTTTATGTGTGCAATTGTAGAGGCCTACATTCGCCTTGTTGATAGCAATGAGCCGTACATGTTAGTAGTCCATAGCGATGAAATCCTCCCCGATATATATAACCAATTTGCTGACGAGCTACAAATTACTCATTCCATTGCTATGATAGTGCGCCTTGCTCAAGCAAATGAGCCGTGCTTTAGTTTAAATAAAGTACTTAACCCTGCTGCAAAAAATAGTAACTTACCAATGAGCCTGCAAGGTGCTAAAGCCCTACACGATAAAAAAAGTGCGATATTAACCCACACTACATTGGCTCATCATTGGCAACTTACCTACCATGATTAAACACATTATAAAAATAACAGGGCTTTGTTGGCGTGTGCTTGCAACCGGTGTTTGTTTTAGCGTGTTTGGCATAGGTGGTTTAGTACTGACATTAGTGGTTTTTCCGCTGCAAAACGTATTAGAAGCAGATGTAAACACCCGTAAAAACAGAGCAAGAGCGACAGTACATTACTGTTTTAAATTTTTTGTTGGATTAATGCATTACACAGGCGTTATTCGTTTTAATATTAAAGACAAAACCCAGCTTGCTAATTTAAACGGAAAATTAGTACTTGCCAATCACCCCTCTTTAATTGATGTGGTTGTGCTTATATCTGTGATTAAAAATGCAGATTGCGTAGTAAAAGCCCATTTATTTAAAAACCCCTTTATGCGCGGTGTAATTAAAAGTACTGGTTATATAAGTAACGAAGATCCAGAAGGTTTATTACGTGAATGTGAGCGCAGTATAAGCAAAGGAAATAACTTAATAGTTTTTCCTGAAGGCACACGTTCACAGCCCCATACTGCACTTAAGTTTAAACGAGGAGCGGCCAATATAGCACTTAGATGTAATGTGCCAATCGCTACAGTATTAATAAAAATGCAGCCTAATACCTTAACCAAGGGTACTCCTTGGTATAAAGTAGCGCCTTATCAAGCGCACTTTAGCTTGCAGCTGGCCAGCAAGCAGTTTAACAGTAACCTGCCTTATGTTAGTGACACACCCGCTATACAATCTCGGCATTTAACTAACAGCTTACAACATTATTTTACAGAAGAACTGAGCAATTTATGACTGAATTAAAAGTACAAATTAAACAATTAATTATATCCAGCCTTGATCTAGAAGATATGACAACTGCAGACATTGCTGATGATGAAGCATTATTTGTTGATGGTTTAGGGCTCGATAGCATAGATGCACTAGAACTTGGTTTGGCAATAAAAAAACAATTTGATGTGAAAATAGATGCCAATTCAGAGCAAACAAAAGCGCACTTTGCCTCGGTGAATTCTTTAGCACACTTTATAGAACAAGCACGTTCTTAAATTATAAAAATATATAGGAATAACAATGAAAACCGCTGCTGAAATTTATGATGTATTACACGGCATTTTAGAAAACGATTTTGAGATAGACCCAGCCGACATAAACCTAGACGCCAACTTATATCAAGACCTTGATTTAGACAGCATTGACGCTGTTGACTTGGTAGTAAAACTAAGAGAAATCACCGGTAAAAAAATTGATCCTGATGCATTTAAGCAAGTACGTACTGTGCAAAATGTAGTTAGCGAAATAGAAAAGCTCGTTAACTAAATAAATGCTTAAAGCCTTGTTAACCACCCTTATTATGCTTTGTTTGGCCTGCTACCCAGTTATTGTGTATGTGGGCCTGACGCAGTTTAATAGCCAACTGCTATCGATCGTATTATTATTTTTGCTTGCACTACGCTTGTGGTTAAGCAAAGCATTATTTGACAAAATGCCGTGGTTAAAGCCAGCGACATTTTTAGCTGTGATAGCAATCGTATTGTCAAAAGTGTTCGACAGTGATGTGGGTTTACGTTTATACCCGGTGATTATTAACACTGTGATGTTGCTCGTGTTTAGCTACTCACTTTATAAAGGGCCATCAATAATAGAAACCTTTGCCCGCATCACTGAGCCTGAGCTCGATGAGCAAGGTGTGCAATACACTAAAAAAGTAACTCAGTTGTGGTGCGTTTTTTTTATAGTTAATGGTGGTATTGCCTTATATACCAGCCTGTTTGCTAGTTTGGCAGTGTGGGCTTTTTATAATGGTGTGATTGCTTATGTAGCTATGGGCGTGTTGTTTGCCTTAGAGTGGCTAGTCAGGCTAAAAGTAAAAAGGAAAGCGCGTGTTTAGTACCTTTCAAAGTAAAGTATTTCAAAGTAATAATGTTAGTGTGTGCTTTAATCATGAAAATAAGGCAGTGACACAACGCCAGTTTGTTAGCGATGTTAATCGGCTATTAGCTAAGTATTCACCGGGCACAGCGCCCACATCTGTGGTGTTATATAGCACTAACACTTATAAGTTTGCGGTGAGTTTAATGGCACTCACCTTGCGCGGTTGCACGGTTATACTGCCACCTAATGGTCAACCCGAAACACTCAAAGCCTTACTACAGCAAACGCCTTGTTTTTTAGGTGACTCAGAGCTTGTTGAACCACTGGGTATTGACTTTATCAATATAGAAAACTTGCCTGAACAGCCTGGCTTTTTTCCTTTAGCGCAACTTGTTTGGCCCAAAGAAGGGAACTTGGTGTTTTACACCTCGGGATCAACAGGTAAAGCTAAGCCAATTGTAAAGTCGTGGCAAACAATTAACAAAGAGCTGAGCATTTTATCAAGCAGTTATGCGTTAAAATGTATGCCAATGTTTATTGCTAGCGTATCGCATCAGCATATTTACGGGCTGCTATTTAGGTTGTTATGGCCACTTAGTACCGGACATGTCGTTGATACCGATTTACTACACTACCCAGAGCATATAGCCGCCAAGCTCAAGGACGCTAAACAAGTAGTGTTAATTTCTAGCCCCGCACAGCTAAAACGATTACGCGCAGACAACGTATTAATTGAACAAAAATCTCACTTACAATGGATATTTTCATCTGGTGGGCCGCTGGCAAACGAAGATGCAGTATCGCTATTCAGTCAGTTAAATAAACCAATAACACAAGTGTTTGGCAGTACCGAAACCGGTGGTATAGCGTATCGACAAGTTACCTCGCTTGAAAACGTGAGCTCATGGCAGCCGTTTTCAGGTATAAAAATGAGTGTTGGCACAGACGATAGACTCCTTTTAAATTCACCGTTAGTGAACCACAAAGATTACCCGCTTGACGATAGAGGTTTGGTGCTTAAAAGTGGTCAATT
Organism: Pseudoalteromonas nigrifaciens; assembly: GCF_002221505.1. Lineage (NCBI taxonomy): Bacteria > Pseudomonadati > Pseudomonadota > Gammaproteobacteria > Alteromonadales > Pseudoalteromonadaceae > Pseudoalteromonas > Pseudoalteromonas nigrifaciens. The sequence goes on from NZ_CP011037.1 coordinate 497,630, forward strand.
TAAACTACTTGGTCGATTAGACCGAATTATAAAATTAGAAGAAAAACGCCTCAGTTTGGATGAACTAGAATACCACCTAGCAAGCAGTGAGTGGGTAAACGACGTTAAAGTAATTGTATTACCTGGGGCAAGGCAAGTAATAGGTGCGGTAGTTGTGCTTAGCCAGCAAGGGGTAAAATATTTACAAAGTGAAAGTAAATTAGCCACTAATAAGCTTTTAAAAGAGCATGCACTAACGCGTTTTGAGCGCATTTGTACGCCTAAAAAGTGGCGTTTTATAGAGCAGTTACCTTATAACAGCCAAGCAAAATTAAACTTAAAAGCATTGGAGCACCTTTTTGACAAAGTTGATTAAAACGCAGCCGCAACTACTTAAATGTGAGCAAACCGAGCAAGGTTATCAATTAAGTTTATTTGTGCCCAAGGATTTAGATTACTTTAATGGCCATTTTAAAGACGGCCCTATTTTAGCAGGCGTAGTGCAGCTAGATTGGGCGGTTGCTGCAATTTGTAAGCAGTATAATATTCAATTAGCGGTAAAGAATGTCGAAGTGCTAAAGTTTCAGGTGGTGATTACGCCGGGCCTTACTATGGTATTAGCCATAGAGCAAAAAGCGCTTAATAAGTATGTGTTTTCTTATCGCTCGGCTAAGGGGCAACATGCATCTGGGAGGATTGTTTTTGAAAGTGTTGTTTAAATGAATAAGTTTTGTATTGTGATTCCAAACTACAATCATACCTCAGTGATAGCGGAGGTATTAACCAGCCTTGCTGAATATAACTTACCAATTATTATGGTTGATGATGCAAGCAATGATGCAGCTAAAGCAGTGTTTTCTGCACTTGCACAGCAGCATCCGTTACTTACCATTGTTACCCATGAGCACAACCAAGGTAAAGGTGGGGCGGTACAAAGCGGTTTGCATTATGCGTATCAGCAAGGGTATTCCCATGCTATTCAAGTTGATGCCGACGGCCAGCATAATTTGGCCGATTTAGTGCAGCTTTTGCGCCTGTCAAACGCAAATCCACAGGCATTAGTAAGCTGTTGCCCAATATACGACGCTTCAGTGCCTAAGCATCGCTATTTAGCTCGATACTTAACCCATGTGTGGGTATGGATTGAAACCCTTAGTTTTGAAATTGTTGACTCTATGTGTGGCTTTAGAGTGTATCCGCTGGGAGCCTGCGAAAAACTGTTAAAAGAAGTTAAGCTGGGCAAGCGGATGGACTTTGATCCTGAAATATTAGTGCGTTTATATTGGCGTAATGTGCCGTTTATATTTTTACCTAGCCAAGTGATCTATCCAGAAAATGGGCTTTCTCACTTTCAGCCATTGCACGACAACGTGCGTATATCTTGGCTACATACGCGATTATTTTTTGGTATGTTAGTGCGCTCGCCTTGGCTTATAGCACACAAATTAAAGAGACGTTATGGCCGTTAAACATTGGTCTAAAATGCAAGAACGCGGTAATTATTTAGGCATTCAAACTCTGCTATTTACACATAAAATACTGGGTCGCAAAGGGCTGTGGCTAATTTTGTTTCCTGTGGTGGTGTATCTCTTTATTACCGGTAGGATTGCCCGTGCTGCTTCAAAACAGTTTTTACAGCAAGTTAATTTGTACACCGGCACTGGGCAAAGCGTGACACTTAGGCAGCAACTAAAACACTTTTGTAGTTTTGCCGACAGCGCCTTTGATAAAATAGATGGTTGGCTTGGGCGTATTAGCTTAAGTGATATTGAATATACTAACGAGCATTTATTTAGCCAGTTAAATGAGCAACGCCAAGGAGCTATTTTTATTGGCTCGCATTTGGGTAATTTAGAAGTGTGTCGAGCGCTTAGCCAACATCGCAGTGGCAAAGTTATTAACGTGCTGGTGTTTACTCACCATGCAGTTGAATTTAATAAAATGCTGAAGAAAATTAACCCCAACGTAGCGGTTAACTTAATTCAAGTAACTGACTTAGGCCCAGGTTTAGCTATTTTATTGAAAGAAAAAATTGAGCAAGGCGAAATTATTGTTATTGTTGGCGATCGCACCAGTACCACCACTGCCGCGCGCTCTGTACAAGTGCCTTTTTTAGACAAGCCAGCCCCGTTTTCTCAAGGACCTTTTATTTTAGCGGCATTACTTGATTGCCCAGTTTATTTTTTGTTTTGTTTAAAAGATCAACAAAGCAGTAAGTACCACGTAATATTTGAGCAATACAGCAATAGCTTAAAAATGCCACGCACCCAACGACACGCAATTTTAAACCAAGTTATTACAGACTATGCGCAGCGTTTAGGTCACTATGCGGCGCAATATCCTTATCAATGGTTTAATTTTTACGATTTTTGGCAAAATGATCAGCAAGTCGCCCGCGATCAAGCAAAGGAGAAATAGAAGTGCCAGTTCAAAACACACAGCTTTTTGGTCAGCAGCGATTATCAATCGAAAACATTGTTGATATTGCACATAACCACACCCAAGTGCAAATTAGTGGTTGCAGCGAATTTAGTAGCAAAATTAATAGTGCGCTGAGTTTTTTAGATACATTATTAAAAGAAGACGGCGTTATTTACGGTGTAACTACCGGTTATGGTGACTCAGTAACCGTAGCAGTACCATTAAGTTTAGTAGATGAACTACCCCTACATTTAACGCGATTTCATGGATGTGGACTAGGCGACGTATTTAATAAAGTACAAGGACGAGCAATTTTAGCCACGCGGCTTACGTCTTTATCGCAAGGCTACTCGGGTATTAGCTGGGAAATGCTGAATTTACTGCGCGACTACTTAAATCACGATATTGTACCGGTTATTCCTCAAGAGGGATCGGTAGGTGCCAGTGGCGACTTAACGCCATTATCTTATGTTGCTGGTGCTATGATAGGCGAGCGCGACGTATATTATAAAGACACCGTACGTAATAGCTTAGCGGTAATGCAAGAAGTGGGTTTAACGCCGCTCGTGCTGCGCCCAAAAGAAGGCCTTGCAATAATGAATGGCACCGCGGTAATGACTGCATTAGCCTGCTTAGCCTTCGACAGAGCCAATTATTTAGCCAAATTAGCCAGTCGTATTACCGCCATTGCTAGCTTAGCGCTCAAAGGAAATAGCCATCATTTTGATGAAATTTTATTTTCGGTAAAACCTCACCCAGGGCAGCAGCAAATAGCACGTTGGATCAGAGATGATTTAAATCATCACGACCATCCACGTAATGCCGACCGCCTGCAAGATCGCTACTCAATTCGCTGTGCACCGCATGTTATTGGTGTGCTGCAAGACAGCTTGCCGTTTTTTAGGCAAATGATCGAAAACGAATTAAACTCAGCCAACGACAACCCAATTATTGATGGCGAAGGGGAGCATGTACTGCACGGCGGGCATTTTTATGGCGGCCACATTGCCATGGCAATGGACAGCATGAAAACCGCAGTAGCTAACTTAGCTGATTTAGCCGATCGACAAATAGCCTCATTGGTTGATACTAAATATAACAATGGTTTGGCGTCTAATTTATCCGACAGTGCCCCTGAGCGTCGTTATATAAATCATGGTTTTAAAGCGGTACAAATTGGTGCCAGTGCTTATACTGCTGAGGCATTAAAATTAACTATGCCTGCCAGTGTATTTTCGCGCTCTACCGAGTGTCACAATCAAGACAAAGTAAGTATGGGTACCATAGCCTCGCGCGATTGTTTACGTATTTTACAGCTTACCGAGCAAGTGATGGCCAGTACCTTATTAGCCGCTATTCAAGGGTTAAGGCTGCGAATTAAACAAGGCGAATTAGAATTTACGAGTTTAACTGACGATATGCAGCATATGTATAGCGATATAACAGGTTACTTTGAAAACCTGACCGAAGACAGACCAATGGAAGCGGTGCTAAGACAAACTATTAGCTATATTCAAAGCAAACGCTGGGCGCTTTATGAATAATAAAGGCGCATTATTTTCGCACAGCGTAGAAATAGAAATCCCTTTTCATGATTGCGATCCAATGAATGTAGTGTGGCATGGTAATTACCCACGCTATTTAGAAATTGCTCGTTGTGAGTTACTCAGAATATTTGACTACGACTACCTGCAAATGAAAGACTCTGGATTTGCGTGGCCCATTGTTGATATGCAAATTAAATACGTAGCATCAGCTGTATTTACACAAAAAATTAAAGTGGCAGCGTATTTAAAAGAGTATGAAAACCGCTTACGTATTGATTATGTTATTACCGATGCAATCAGTAATAAGCGCATTACCAAGGCGTCCACTACACAAGTGGCGGTAGAAATTAGCTCCAAAGAAATGCAATTTGTTTCACCCCCAATACTTTATGAAAAACTAGCCCCTTTTTTAAAGTAGCTGGCAATTAAAGGAGAAGGAATGACAATGTTTAAATTATTTATAACCAGCGTATTGCTGCTATTTTGTAGTGCATTGCAAGCAAACACTGTATCGCAGGTAAATACCACATTAAAGGCTGATATAGTAACGGGTGAGTTTAAACAATATAAACAACTTGCTGGTTTTGCATCGCCGTTCGTCTCCTCTGGAGTGTTTTCTCTAAATGCCAAAAAGCTAGTATGGCAAGTAGAACAACCGGTAAGAAGCGCATTGATTGTAGAAAATGGCCAGGTATTGGTTGAAAATGCTAAAGGGGAGTTTGTACCACAGCCAGGCAGTGAGCAGTTTGTAGGGCTTTTAACTGACTTACTCAGTGTAGATATGAGCGCCCTTGCAACACGCTTTAGTATAAAAGCGCAAAACAATTGCCTGCAACTAACCCCAAAAGAAGCGTTGTTACAGCAATTATTTAGCCACTTTACTTTGTGTGAAAGTGATAAAACGGTACACAGCATCATCCTTTATGAGCATTCAGGTAGTAAAACAACTATTGAGTTTAGTTACCCTGAGCAGCCTTAACGGCTCAATCGTTTAAATAGTTAATTAATGGAATAGTGGATTGAAGAAACGAATTGGCATTGTTTTTATTTGGTTTAGTGGTTTAATTTTGCTTTTAACCAGTATATTTTGGCTGACTAAACCTACATTTAGTGCTGATATGTTTAGTTTGCTGCCAAAATCGCATTCTCAATTAGCTTATGGCGAACAGCTGTTTTTTGAAAAAAATGCCCACCGTGTGGTGTTTTCATTTGCTGGTGAACAAAAAAATAACGCCCACGATGAATTTAACAATTGGCTTGAGCAGCAAGATATAACAAGCACATTTAATTTTCCCTCTATAAACGCTTTAACAACCACATTTGCGCCTTATAAATATGCACTATTAAGTAAGCCCTATAAGCAAAAAATAGCAGACAAAGCCAGCTTTGAGCAGTTTTACCTGCAGCAATTAAATCAGTTAGGATCGCCATTTGTTAGTGCTACATTAAGTACTGATATTAGTTTAAGTTTAGCTGGCTTTATTAGCGAAAACTTAAGCCAAAGCCAAGTTTTTACTATTAAACAAAACCGCCTCACTCGCCAGTATGAGGGAGTTGAATATGCAATGCTTTTTGCCACACTGCCAGAGCCAAACTTGAGCATTAATAATGCAATTAGCTTAGCTGCTAAAATTAAAACGCAAATAAACACCCTAAGTAAAGCGTACCCAAATACCACTATTTCCTATTCAGGGGTGCTGTTTCATACGGCTGAAAATGCCCAACAAGCAAAATACGAAATGAGTTTGTTTGGTGGTATTAGCCTAATGGCACTAATGGTTATGGTGTTTTGGGTATTTAGAGCGATTAGCAGTATTTTATTAGCGAGCTTTACAGTGCTTAGCGCATTAATGGGCGGCGCTATTGCTATGTTATTGGTGTTTAACAGCATTCATTTATTAACCTTGGTATTTGCCGTAACCTTAATAGGTATTGCTATTGATTACGCCTTTCATGGCATGACCGATTTAGCCAAAGCAGCAAATGAAACTGCACAGCAAGCCTCTTCTAACGGCTATAGCAAAGGGGTGAAATCAGCGTTATTACTCTCTTTTATTACGACCGCATTAGGCTACAGCTGCTTATTAGGTGCGCCGTTAACTTTATTAGCGCAAGTGGCAGTGTTTGTTATAGCGGGCTTATTTAGTGCATGGCTGTTTACTGTGTTAATTTTACCATTTTGGCAGCAAACACTGCGTGTATCGACATCAAGTTTATTACTCAGTAAAAAAATAACGCGGGTGTTTTTGTACTGTAATAAAATAAAAAAACCACTGTTTATTGCGCTAAGTATAGTGCTTGCAAGCTTATTGGTATTAAAACCGATTGAGTTTAATGATGATATTAGATTGCTTAATGCCAGCTCTGAGCAGCTAATGGCAAGTGAAAAAAAACACTTAACTTTACTAGATCAATGGCGCAGCCATATAGTATTTATTATTGGCGACAATGCACAACACGTGTTACAAAAACAACAGCGGTTAGTTAGCGATTTAACCGCGAGTAACCCGCATATTAAACACAATGCCATTAACCGATGGCTGCCTAGTATTGAGCAGCAAAAAAATAATTTAGCGGTGTTTAATCAAGCTAAAAAAAGTGGTGTATTTGCACTCACCGAGCAATTAACTGGGCGGCAATTAAGTAGCGGGCCCGCGCAATTTATTACCTATAACGCATTATTAAATAGCGAATTTAAACCCTTATTGTTAGCGCAAATGCATGTTGAGCCGCAGCAAGCCATAACCTGGATGACAATTAGCAATATTAATACACAGAGCTTAAGCGCCGCGCTTTTAAAAGATGATGGCTTATTGCTATATAATAAACCGCAGCAAATTAGTGCGTTATTAAGCGATTACCGAGCATACTTATTGTTAAGTTTAGTGCTTGCAGGGGCCATTAGTTGGTTACTTTTTAGTTGGCGTTTTGGCGTAAAAATTGCCACTTTACAACTGTTAAGCTTGTTATTAGTGGTTGTTAGCATGCTGTGGGTGTGTAATGCAATTCAAGGCAGCCTGTCGTTATTTAATATGTTGGGCGCGTTGCTAGTGGTAGCCTTAGCTATTGACTACCTTGTTTTTTATCAAATAAATAAGTTACAGCCAAAAAATATATTGGCAATTAGTTTATCTGCAGCGTCTTCTATGTGGGTGTTTGGTATGTTAAGTGCCTCAAGCACCCCTGCTATTTTTAGTTTTGGACTTACCGTAATGGTAGGGATTTTAGCGGTATATATTTTATCGCCGCTGAGTGTATTACCCTCGCAAAAGGAAGGATAAAGTGAATAACCCTGAGCAGTTTGATGTTGTTGTAATTGGTGCGGGCCCCTCTGGCGCACTTGCAAGTAGCCTTTTAGTGCAAAAAGGCTGGCGAGTATTAGTACTTGAGCAACAGATTTTTCCGCGCTTTACTATAGGTGAGAGCTTGTTACCGCAATGTATGGAGTATTTGGCCGACGCTAATTTAGTCGCTCCATTGCATGAACACGCTGCTAGTTTGGGGTTTCAGTTTAAAAACGGCGCTGCGTTTCATCGATCGGGTGAAAATACCGCGATTAATTTTACCGAAAAATCATCACCAGGGCCAGGTACTACTTATCAAGTGAAAAGAGGGCTGTTTGATAAATTACTAGCCGATAATGCACAGCTGCAAGGGGCTGTTATTCGTTATCAGCACAGTGTTAAAGACTACAAGGTTACTGATGTTTTTGAAAACAGTTCCGATAAAAACAATACCGATAAAAATGGTGGTGCAACCTTATTAGTACACGACGCGCAGCAGCAGCCTTACCAAGTTCAAGCACGCTTTGTGTTAGATGCCAGTGGCTTTGGCCGAGTATTACCTAAACTACTAAACTTAGAGCTACCCTCTAACTTTCCGGTACGCAGTGCTTACTTTAGCCACTTTGTAGATAATATTAGCGATGAAAATTTTGATCGTAATAAAATACTCATTACCGTACACCCAGAGCATCGAGATATATGGTATTGGCTAATTCCCTTTAGTGATGGCACCGCAAGTATTGGTGTTGTAGCAGAGTCTGAGCGTTTTAATGACGATGAAGCAGAGGTAATATTAAATCGCTTTTTAGAGCAAGATCCACATTTAAAAGCACTGCTAGCTAAACGCGAATTAATTGGGCCAGCTCGCAGCATAACAGGCTACTCCTCTAATGTGAGTAAGTTGTATGGGCAGCATTTTGCGTTATTAGGCAATGCGGGAGAGTTTTTAGATCCGGTGTTTTCATCAGGAGTAACCATTGCGCTTAAGTCAGCAAGTTTAATTGCCCCTTTGGTCGATCAGTATTTAAAAGGAGAGACGATTGACTTTGAGCAACATTATGCAAAACCGCTACAAGCGGGAGTTAACTGTTTCAGAACTTTTGTTACAGGCTGGTACGATACGCGCTTTCAAGACGTCATATTTCATACAGAGCAAAACAAGCAAGTGCGAGAGATGATCAGTGCAATTTTAGCCGGATACGCATGGGACACGAGTAACCCATTTGTTGCACAAAGTGAGCGCCGCTTAAATGTGCTAGCTCAGCTGTGCCGAACCTAATATGTCGAAATTAATATGTTGAAACTAATATGCTTAAACTAATACTCCAGCGTGCGCTGATATTGCTAACCTGCATAATGCTGTCAGCCTGTGCAAGTCAGTTTAGCTCCAGTGCAGCTATTAGCATAGCGCCTGCGGCTAGCTTAAATTTAAATAGTATGGCGCCATCAATGTTTGGCCGCTCTTGGCAGCAAGTGTTATTTATTACCACTGGGCAAGAGCAGCATACCTTGTTATCGCAATTGGCGGTTAATGAGGCGGGTGGGGTTAAGCTGCTGATGATGACCAGCCAAGGCTTTCCGATTGTAGAGCTTGAAAAGCTACCCAAAGAGCCAATTAAAGCTAAAAAAATGCTTGTCGGCGTCGATATAAATCCCGCTTATGTACTGGCTGATATTGCCTTAGTCCATTGGCCTGTCGCGTTTATAAATGAGCAGCTGAGCGGCGCATTGGTGGAACAAGTAGGCACACACAGGCAGGTGCTGCAAAATCATAAAACCCTGATCACCATTGACTATAACGACGATGCAATTACGCTGCATAATATTGTTCGTGATTATAAAATAATATTTAAAAAGGTAACTCAGTGACATATTGGCTAAATAACTTAGGTATTGTTAGTGCGATGGGAGTAAGCCAGCAGGCAACGCTCGATAGCTTAAACAGTTATAACTCTGCAACGCCTATATTAACTCTAAATTCTACACTTAGCGCGCAACAACAGCCGTTATATGTTGGCCAAGTAACCTCGGTTGCGTTGGCGCAAAAAAAACGTATAAATACCTTTATTGATATGTGCTTAGCGCAACTACAAACTACTATTGAGCAGTTTTCGCATATCGATAAATCGCGTATTGCGGTGGTGTTAGGCACGAGTACTTCGGGTATTGCAGATGGTGAACGGGCTCGTGCTCATTTTGAACACACAGCGCAATGGCCCAATGACTTTCATTATTATGAACAAGAACTTGCTACCCCAGCACACTATATTGCGCAAAAACTTGATGCGCAGGGACCTTGTTATAGTATTTCTACGGCCTGTACCTCAAGCGCAAAAGCATTACTAAGCGCCCGCGCACTGCTAAAAGCTGATATGGCCGATGTTGTTATATGCGGTGGCGTTGACACCCTATGCCAACTTACTCTCAATGGTTTTGATTCGTTAGCGTCGTTAAGTACCGGAGTTTGCCAGCCGTTTTCAAGTAACCGAGATGGTATTAATATTGGTGAAGGCGCAGCATTATTTGTAATGAGTAAAGGCGTAAGCGCAATTACAGATACGGCAATTGCGCTGTACGGTGGCGGCGAAAGCTCTGATGCACATCATATTTCAGCACCCGATCCCAATGGTATGGGCGCGCAATCTGCAATGCAAAAAGCACTAAAACAAGCGCAATTAGCTGCCCATGAAATTGACTACATCAATGCACACGGTACCGCAACGCTCAAAAATGATGAAATGGAGGCACTTGCAATTAATCGTGTGTTTGGCAACAATACGCCACTGAGCTCAAGCAAGCACTTAACCGGGCATACCTTAGGAGCTGCAGGCGCAATTGAAGCCGCGCTATGCTGGCTACTTCTAAAAGGGCAAGGCCAGTATGCATTGCCCTATAACGTATTATCAACAGGCGGTAACTTGGCCGATGTAAAAGTAATAAAACAAGCATTTAAGCCCAAATTGCGTTACTGCTTGTCAAACTCATTTGCCTTTGGTGGCAATAACGCTAGTTTAGTTTTAGGTATTGCTAATGAATGAGCTGAGCCGCAATCATTACGCAATTGAGCAGTTGCTTGCCCACGACGCACCAATGATTTTAATTGACACTTTAACGCATTATAGTGCCGAGAGTGCGCGTTGCCAGGTAACGATTACACCACAAAGTGCATTTTATAACGCCGATATTGCCGGTGTACCCAGTTACATTGGGGTTGAGTACATGGCGCAGTCAATAGCTGCTTACGCAGGCGCATTAGCAAACGATGCAAATGAGTCACCTAAAATAGGTTTTTTAATTGGTACGCGTAAATATCAAACCCATCAAGCGTGTTTTAAAGTTAATAGTAACTTAACCATTAAAGTGCATAAACTGTATCAAGAAGAGTCTGGGTTGAGTGTGTTTGAATGCCAAATAAACCACGGCGATACATTAGTATGCGAAGCAAAAATTAATGTTTTTCAGCCCGAAAATCCGCTGGAATTTATAAGAGAAAATCAATGACAAAACGAGTTTTAGTTACAGGTTCAAGCCGTGGCATAGGCAGGGCTATTGCGCTTAAATTAGCATCGCAAGGGTACGACATTACAGTGCATTGTAAAAGTGGTGTGGCAGATGCACAAGCAACTTGCGCAGCAATACAGGCATTAGGCCAAGCTACTAGCTTATTACAATTTGATGTATGCGACAGAGCCGCCGCCAAAACACAAATAGAGCAAGACATAGCCCAGCATGGCGCTTATTACGCCGTGGTATGTAACGCGGGTATAACCAATGATATGGCGTTTCCGGCAATGCAAGGCGAGGACTGGGATTGCGTTATTCGTACCGGACTTGATGGCTTTTATAATGTAGTGCACCCCACGGTAATGCCTATGGTGCAAAACCGTAAAGGCGGGCGTATTGTAACTATGGCTTCTGTATCGGGTATTGCCGGTAACCGTGGGCAAGTAAATTACAGTGCGGCAAAAGCCGGTATTATTGGCGCTACTAAAGCGTTGTCGTTAGAGCTGGCTAAGCGAAAAATAACCGTAAACTGCGTTGCACCTGGGTTAATAGAAACCGCAATGACTGACGAGTTACCGGTAGACGAAATGCTAAAAATGATCCCGCTTAAGCGTATGGGCACAGTAGAGGAAGTTGCGGGTACTGTGGCATTTTTAATCTCAGATGATGCGGCCTACATTACCCGCCAAGTCATTTCAGTTAACGGCGGTATGGTGTAATGAAGCGTGTTGTAGTGACAGGTATGTCGGTGATCACCGCACTTGGCGATGAATGGTCGGTATTTAAACAAGCACTGATCAGAGGCGAAAATGCAGTGACCACTATGGCACAGTGGGACAAAGCACCAGAGCTTAATACGCGTTTAGCGGCGCCGGTTACTCATTTTGAGCGACCGAGCCATTATAAGCGTAAACAAATACGCTCAATGGGGCGAGTGGCGCTTATGTCAACACGCGCTACAGAGTGCGCGTTAGAGCAAGCCCAATTGCTTAATCATAGTAGCTTAACCGATGGTTCTACGGGGATTTCTTATGGCTCATCTATAGGCTCAACCCCGCCGTTACTCGCGTTTGCTAATATGATGGAGTCGGGCTCTATGTCTGGGGTAACAGCCACTAGTTATATTCAAATGATGGCGCATACTGCTCCAGTTAATGTTGGAGTGTTTTTTGGCTTAAAAGGGCGAGTGATCACCACAAGCTCAGCCTGTACCTCGGGCTCACAAGGTATTGGTTATGCCTATGAAGCAATAAAATTTGGTCGTCAAAAGGTGATGGTTGCTGGTGGTGCAGAGGAGTTATGCATTACCGAAGCCGCAGTATTTGATACCTTATATGCTACCAGCACAAAAAACGACACACCCACATTAACCCCTAGGCCATTTGATAAAGACCGTGATGGATTAGTGATTGGCGAAGGTGCTGGCACACTGATTTTAGAAGAGTACGAACACGCAAAGGCCCGTGGTGCCACTATACTGGCAGAAGTGGTGGGTTTTGGTTGTAATAGTGATGGTGAGCATGTTACTCAGCCTACCTCTAAAACAATGCAAATAGCGATTGAACAGGCCCTACAAGATGCTAATTTAACTGCCCAGCAAATTGGTTATGTAAGTGCGCACGGCACTTCAACCGATCGAGGCGATATAGCAGAGTCGCATGCCACTTTTAACGCTTTAGGGGCAAAACCCATTAGCTCTTTAAAAAGTTATTTAGGCCACACTTTGGGCGCATGCGGTGCTATTGAAGCGTGGGCGACGATTAATATGATGAATGATAACTGGTTTGCCCCCACAATAAACCTCACCGAGGTAGATAACGACTGCGCTCAACTTGACTACATAACAGAGCAAGGGCGAGAAATTAACACCGATTATGTAATGAGTAATAACTTTGCTTTTGGCGGTATTAATACCTCTTTAATATTTAAACGCTATAAAACAGATTAAACCATGCAAAAGTAAAGTAATGACTAACTGTTAGCACTTTTTTACTGTATAATTTGCGACCCTTGATAATGTGGCCGCAGGTTATATACCATGAATTTTAAATCTTTTAGTTTTGCTCCTGAACTTGTTCAGGCGTTAGACGAACTTAACTATCACACCCTTACGCCCATTCAGCGCGCAGCAATTCCTGCTGTTCGTAAAGGTAAAGACGTTTTAGCAAGTGCACAAACGGGGACGGGTAAAACCGCCGCGTTTGCGCTACCAATTATTCAAAAATTATTTGAGTCTGAAGTAAGCACTACTAATGCCCCGCATGCTTTAGTTTTAGCGCCTACGCGCGAACTTGCAGAGCAAATAGCAAATAACTTTAAAGACTTCGCAAAACACACTTCGTTAAAAGTAGTCAGCTTATTTGGCGGTGTTAACACCGCAGGCCAAGCTAATGCACTTAAAGAAGGTGTTGATATTGTAGTAGCAACGCCAGGGCGTTTACTTGATCATATTCGCTTAGGTAACTTAAGCCTTGCCAGCGTAAAGCACTTAGTACTTGATGAAGCCGACCGTATGCTCGATATGGGCTTTATTGAAGAGATGCAAGGCGTTATAAAAAGCTGCGCTGACGATCGTCAAATCTTGTTGTTTTCAGCCACTTTCCCAGCAGCAATTAAACAGTTTGCATCTAAAGTATTAAAACAGCCAGAAATAGTACGTGTTGATCAAACAAACAGTACTGCTAGCACTGTAGCGCATGTGGTTTACCCAGTTGAAGAGCGCCGTAAGCAAGAGCTGCTTTCTGAGCTAATTGGTAAGAAAAACTGGCAGCAAGTGTTAGTATTTGTAAACATGAAAGAAACAGCCGATGAGCTAGTAACAGAGCTTAACCTTGATGGTATTCCGGCTGCGGTTTGTCATGGCGATAAGTCACAAGGTAATCGTCGTCGTGCGCTGCGTGAATTTAAAGAAGGTAAAGTACGTGTATTAGTGGCAACAGAAGTTGCGGCGCGTGGTATTGATATTGATGGTTTACCGCGTGTAATTAATATTGACTTACCTTGGCTTGCAGAGGACTACGTACATCGTATTGGTCGTACTGGCCGCGCAGGTAAAGAAGGCCAAGCAATTTCGTTTGTAAGCCGTGAAGAAGAAAACATGTTGTTTGAAATTGAAACCTTAATTGGTCAAAAAATTAAACGTGTTTACTTAGAAGGCTATGCAGTAAGTAACCGTGAAGTATTAATTGATAAAATTGGCAAAAAGCCTGCACACTTACGTCGTACTCGTGCTAATAAGCCATCTGGTCAAGCAACTGGCGAAGCAAGAGCAGTAAATCGCTCACGTATTTCTAAAATACGTAAAAGCTTAAAAGGCGAAAAACTGTCGCTTAAAAAGTAATTAATAATGCGCTAACCTAATATGGTTATTTGCAGTTACAAAAAAACCTGAGCTTGCTCAGGTTTTTTTATGGCTTAATTTAATAAAACGCTTATTTTGCGTTTTCTAGCATTGAAAGCGCCACCGCTTCAGCGGCTTTAATACCATCAATACCTGCCGATAAAATACCACCGGCATAGCCTGCGCCTTCGCCAGAAGGGTAAAGCCCTTTAGTATTAATACTTTGAAGTGTTTTATCGCGCTTAATACTTACCGGCGAAGAGGTACGTGTTTCTACACCTGTTAGTAAGCCATCATTAGTTGAAAAACCACGAATTTGCTTATTAAATGCCGGAATTGCTTCACGCAGAGCATCAATTGCATATTTAGGTAATACATCGGCTAAATCGGTTAATTTAATACCCGGCGTATAAGATGATTGCACATCGCCTAAAGCTGATGACGATTTACCCTTTAAAAAGTCGCCAATAAGTTGTGCTGGCGCATCGTAATTACTGCCGCCAAGTTCGTATGCTTTTTTTTCAAGTTTACGTTGTAACTCAATACCCGCTAATGGGTGACCCGGGAAGTCTTGCTCTGGCGAAATACCTACAACAATAGCGCTGTTTGCATTGCGCTCACTACGAGAATATTGGCTCATACCATTGGTAACAACTAGGCCTTCTTCAGAGGTGGCTGCAACCACAGTCCCCCCTGGGCACATACAAAAACTATATACGGTACGGCCATTATCACAGTGGTGAACTAGTTTGTAATCAGCAGAGCCCAAAATGGGGTTACCTGCATTGTCACCAAAGCGGCACTCATCGATCATAGATTGCTTATGCTCGATCCTAAAGCCCACCGAAAATGGTTTAGCTTCCATGTAAATACCTTTTTTATATAGCATATCAAAGGTATCACGGGCACTGTGACCCACAGCAAGCACTACATGGCGGGTATTTAGCTGCTCGCCATTTGACAAGGTTAAGCCCGTTACTTGGCCGTCTTCTAAATGAATGTCGTCTACGCGAGTGCTAAAGCGAATTTCGCCGCCAAGTTCTACAATATGCGCGCGCATTTTTTCAATCATAGTTACCAGTTTAAAGGTTCCTATGTGTGGCTTACTTACGTATAAAATTTCTTCTGGCGCGCCAGCGGCAACAAACTCGGTAATAACTTTACGGCCATAATGTTTTGGATCTTTTACTTGGCTGTATAATTTTCCGTCGGAGAATGTACCTGCGCCGCCTTCACCAAATTGTACATTTGACTCGGTATTTAGTGCGCGCTTACGCCAAAAACCAAAGGTATCTTTAGTGCGCTCGCGTACTTCTTTACCACGCTCTAATATAATTGGCTTAAAGCCCATTTGTGCCAACACTAAACCTGCAAATAAACCACAAGGGCCAAAGCCAATTACGACAGGGCGCTCTTTTAAATCGTTATTTGCCTGGGCAACAAACTTATAAGCGGTGTCGGGTGCTACTTTTACATGCTGATCTTTGGCAAAAGTTGTGAGTAACTGCTCTTCGTTATCAACGCTTATATCTAAGGTATAAATAAGTAAAATAGCTGTTTTTTTACGGGCATCGTAACCACGTTTAAACACATTAAAACTATGTAACTGTTCTGGCGTTATTTTTAGCTTACTGACAATGGCATCTTTAATTGCATTTTCGTCATGATCTAGCGGTAGTTTTATCTCGGTTAAACGTATCATTTTGTCTCTTTTAGGTGTCTTAGCGGGCTTTTAATTACCGCTCACAATAAGGGGAGTAGCGCAAATAGCACCACAAAACATTAGGCGCTTATTTTACGTTAAATTACGCTATTATGGCACTTATATATTGTATTTTAGCCTTGGTTGGGTATGATCCGCCGTTGTCGTTATAAAACCTTAGGCATTGAACCATTATGGCATTTGTAGTCACCGAAAACTGTATTAAATGTAAGTACACAGATTGCGTATCAGTGTGCCCAGCAGATGCATTTTTTGAAGGCCCTAACTTTTTAGCTATAAGCCCAATTGATTGCATTGACTGTGGTTTATGCGTACCTGAATGTTCAGCTGATGCTATTTATCAAGAAGATGAATTACCAGAGTCACAACAAGAGTTTACCGAACTAAATGCCGAGCTTGCACTTATATGGCCACGCATTACGCAGGCAAAACCAGCCCCAGCCGATGCTGATGAGTGGAATGGTATTGCTGATAAACTCAAGCTTATTGAAACCTAATCGCTGCGCTTAAATACTTCTTTATTATTAATTAGTTAATGTTATGCAAAAAACTATTTGCAAGGTATTAACAAATCCATTGGTATAAACTACAATCCACGCCAGAAATTACTCTTATTGAGTAATTTAAGTCTAAATGGATGTTTATGCAGTACTTAATAATAATAAAAAAACAATCAGTGTTCTTTATTTTAAGCTTTTTCTTTCTTTTACTCACCACTCCAAGCGCGCTTGCCAATAAACAACACTATTCACTCACGCGTATTAATAAAAATATAACAGTAGATGGGGTAATGAATGAGGCACATTGGCAAGATGCCACGCGCATTGCATTGCAGTTTCAAGATGAACCAAATGAAAAAGGTACGCCACCGGTAAAAACCGATGCTTATATATACGAAGACGGCAGTAACTTATATGTAGCGTTTGTTGCACACGATCCTGACCCAACGCACATTCGCGCTGCACTGCGAGATCGCGATACTCTGTGGCAAGATGACACCGTGGCACTAGTAATTGATACCTTTAATGATGAGCGCTCTGGTTGTGAATTTTATGTGAACCCGCTAGGGGCTCAGGGCGATATTCGCATGACCGACACCGATGGCTGGCAACAAGACCTTTCTTGGAATGCCATTTGGGATAGCGCAGGCAAGGTTACTGAGCAAGGTTATGTGGTAGAAATGCGTATTCCTTTTAAAGCGCTGCGTTTTGCACAAAATAAAGAGCAATTAACCTGGGGTTTTGCCCTAATGCGCAATTATCAACGAGATGTGCTTTATCAGTTATCAAACATTGGGTTTGATCGCGATATTAAGTGCAGCCTTTGCCAGTTTGATAAACTTACCGGCTTTGAAAAAATAACGGCCAGCAAAAACCTGCAATTAACGCCTACTTTAACTGCGCTGCGTAACGATACCAAATCACAGTTACCGGGTGATTGGGAAAATGGCGATGTAAACGCCGAAGTGGGTATAGATTTACGCTGGGGCTTAAGCCAAGACGCCGTTATAAACGCCACTATAAATCCAGACTTCTCGCAAGTGGAAACCGACTCTCTGGCGCTGGATATTAATACCACTTACTCTATATACTATGAAGAAAAACGGCCGTTTTTTTTAGACGGTGCGTCATATTTTAAAAGTAGTTTATTTGAGCTTTTATATACTCGCACCATTGCAGAGCCTAATCTAGGCGCTAAATTAACCGGCAAAACAGCTAATCACAGTTATGCGGTGATGTTTGCCGATGACGACAATAGCAATATTTTACTGCCAACTAATCAGGGCTCAGGATTTGCAAGCTTAAACGAAAATACCAAAGTGGCAGTGGCGCGTTACCAGTACGATATTGGCCAGCAAGGCACTGTAGGGATTTCAAGTACGCATCGTGAAGGTGATGACTATCGCAATACGGTTTTATCAGTTGACGGTAGTTACTGGTTTAATCAATCAGACACCTTAAGTTATCAAGTTGCGAGCAGTGATACCCGCAACTCAGCATTTTTAGTTGAAAATTATAACCTGTCACAAACACAATCCGATCAAGCGTATGCAATTAAGCTCACCCGCGATAAACGCGATTATAAATTATTCGCAGAGTACGAAAATATTGGCGCAGATTATCGTGCCGATTTAGGCTATCAAGCTAAGGTCGATTACGAAAAAGTTATTTTAGGAGGCGGGCAAACCTGGTATCGAGATGAAAATGATTTAGTTACCTCTTGGTCATATGTAGCTGATTGGGATAAAACTTGGGCGAAAAATGGCGATTTACTTGAGCAAGAGTACGAAGGTTATTTAAGCTTTAAAGGCCAAAAACAGTCTATTTTCGAAATAGGGCTGATACATAGGTATGAAAATTATAACACTAATTTTTATAATCAAAACATTGGTTATATTTACAGCGGATTTAAACCAACAAAAGATCTTAGGCTGTCTTTGTATGTTGAATATGGGAGTCGCATTGACTACAGTAATGAGCAACTAGGTGACGCCTTTGATACCCAAACTCAAGCGGTGTGGGATATAAACAATCATTGGCAAGTTGACAAAAGCATAGCTACAGCCAATTAGACAACCCACAAGGGGAGCGTGTTTTTACAGCTAACCTAATTGATTTTAGGCTTTACTATAAATTTAATATGCGCTCAATGCTAAAGCTTATTTGGCAATTTGAAGATATTGATCGCAACGAAAATGCTTATTTTTATCAAGTGAACCAAACTAATAAAGATTACGGCAGCCAACTCGTTTATTCGTACAAAATTAATGCGCAAACATTATTTTACTTAGGGTATTCAGATAAAGGTTACCAAGATGATTCACTTAAAAGCTTAGAGCGCGACCAGCGCACCTTTTTTACTAAAGTCAGTTACGCATGGCAGCTTTAAGTAAGGTAAAAAACAACTCGAGTAGGGCTAGCAAGGATGATGGTTTGGATAAGTTTATCAACGCTTATAAAAGTAGATGCTTTAATAATTTAATAGCTTGAAAACTATGTAAAAAGGGTATTACGATTGCCATTGATGATTTTGCACTGGTTTTAGCTTTGTAAGTACTTTGGCTGATTTACCTATACATGTGATTAAAATTGCTCGATCTTTTATTACTCAAGCAAATAAAAGTAAAAATGCCACTTAACTTAAGTGGCATTTTTTTGCTAAGTAATAGCATTCATTTAATTAATTAAGTTTATAAATTAAACGTACGTGATACGGCCAACACCAGGCGCTCATCTGTGTAGTCGTAATCTAAGCTGGTGTTCTCGGCGGCAACTTCAATATTAAAGCCTTCATAGCTAGTTTTGTATGCTAAGCGGTAATGGTTGTAAGATTTTTTTTCATTGCTATCCCACGCGTATTTTTTACCGTCTAATGAGTTTGAAATATCAAAACTTGCACGTAACGCATGGTTAGGTGCTAACTCATATGTATGCGCTATTTGTGATATAACATGCCCTGCGCCGCTGCCAAAGTAGTCCCAGCTGTACCAAAAGTTAAGCTCTGTTTGGCCATAATCACTCGCATAGCCAAATTTTGTATAGGCTTCGCCATAATTAAAATCACTGCTGTCACCTTGATACGTATAATAAGCAATACCGTAATCTAGACTAACCTGTTCGTTAAGTTGCATAAAACGCCCAACGTAAGCGTCAAGCTCAAAGTCTATATCGTCGAGACCAATAATATCTACGTTAGAGGCCCAAATACCCGCATACACACCGTTATCAAATGCATAATCAAGGCTTGCTTGAATTGCTGGGTCACTGTCGGTTTGGGATACACCATTAAAAGTATAGTCAGAAGCTGCAGTAATAGTTGTTGACCAATTAGCCGCTGCAGTTGTAGATAAAAGTGTAAAAGGTAAAGCGATAAAAAGTTGTTTTAGTTTATTATTCATAATGTTGTTCCTAGCTCATATTTTCAATTTTGGTGTAATCAATTTTGTTTGCTTTTGGTGAGCCTATAATGTCGTTCACCGTTTTTAATTTGTTGTAGCCAATATAAGCAATACAAATAAAGAACAAGGCAATAACTAATGCGCCAACCCATTGAATTTGCAAAAACTCTAACTTAAATAGTAATGTTAACAACGACAAAGCAACAATATTCATGGTTAAGTATTTAAATTTACCTAAGCGTTTAACCGTCAAGTTTAAGTTATCTGTGTATAACCGGATAAGCGAATCAAGAGAGTTAATTACAAAAATAATACCAACAAATACCATGGCAAAGTTTTTAATACCTTCGGTAGGAATACCAGCTTCGTGGTAGTGATAAAGCACACTAAACCAGATAGCAATTGGAATTGATGGGAAAATCAACATTGCAGCCAATACCTGGTAAGTTCTTAATCCACCGACAAAACGTGCAGTAAATTGACCTATCATAATGCTCCATGCAAACCACCAAAATAAATAAAACTCATGGTAGTCATTTAGCGGTAAAACAAATTCATTAATATTGGCAAAATAAGTACCAATAGCGCCTAAGTTATTCGAAAAGGCAGACAATTCACTGTCACCAAATACAAATGCACCCGCCCACATAAAGGCAATGAGCGCTAAAAACATCCAAGTAGTAGAAATACTTAAAATACGTACATACTTAATGTCGGTACTCGAGTAGGCAGCAAACGATATTGCAGCCAACACAATTAAATAAAACACCGGAATAACACTTGAGCCATCGCCTAAATCGGGTAAGTACCAAGGTAAATTAGTCAGTAGTAAGTAAGCAGTAAATGCACAGGTGCCAATGATGACAACGTTATTAATAAACTTAACCCAAGGAATGTCGAAAAATTTAACTTTAGGTTCTATTACACAGAAATAAAAGCACGTAAGAAAGTAAAATCCCCAGATTAAAAACCCCCAATAGCCAAACTCAATAGCTAGCGGATTGGCAAATGCGTACTCTGGGCTTGCTTTTATGTCTGCATAACCGGCAAATTCGGTTAACGGAAACATAATAAGGCCAACATCTAGGCCTGAGGTAAATAATATGGCTATAAAGGTAAATGTTCTAACAGGCGTTACGCCAACAACACGTACATTGCCCCATTTAAATAAAATAGCGATTACAGCTAATAAGGTGAAAATAATCCCAGCACTAAGCCAAATAGTCATTATCGCCCTCCCAAAATAAATAAAAGTAATTCATAAATACTCCGTTTATTGTTTTTTCTCGCGTTAACACAACATAACCAATTTATATCGTGAGCCACGGCGAGCCTCACAAAGGGTTAACTACCTAAGTAGCTAAACCTTTGCCAGTGGCTTAATTTATATCTTGCTATTACGTTGTGTTGTTTGCCAGTTAGCGCTCATTGCTACAGATGCATTGAGTTTTGCTAGTGGCTTATTACCTAAAATAATATCAGCGGCTTTTTCGGCCACCATAATGGTAGGGCCGTTTAAGTTACCGTTTGGTATGGTTGGAAATATAGATGAGTCAACTACACGTAAACCTGCAATCCCATGTACTTGAGTGTTTGAATTAACGACTGCCAGTTCATCTTCACCCATTTTGCAAGAGCAAGAAGGGTGATAAGCGCTTTCAACCGTTTGACGTACAAAGGCATCTATTTCTGCATCGGTTTGAATATGCTTACCTGGCTGAATTTCTTCATCGCGATAATCATCAAAGGCACTTTGCTCAATAATTTCACGAGTTAGGCGTACACAGGCTCTAAAGCCTTCAATGTCATCTTGATGTTGTAGGTAATTAAACACAATTTTAGGTGGTTGCTCAGGATCAGCCGATGCAATAGTAACGCTGCCGCGGCTTTTTGGCTTGTTATGACCTACATGTACTTGAAAGCCATGGCCGTCAAAGGCACTGCGTCCGTCGTAGCGCATTGCGGCAGGTAAAAAATGGTATTGCAAATCCGGCCATTCAACTCCAGGCTTAGAGCGAATAAAAGCACATGATTCAAAGTGATTTGTAGCGCCCAGTCCCTTGCGGGTTAATAACCAACGTGCACCAATTAAACCTTTTGAAATTAACCCTAATTTACCGTTTAAGGTAATAGGTTGTTTGCACTTATATTGAAAGTAAAACTCAAGATGATCTTGTAAGTTTTGCCCTACACCGGGTAAATGGTGTTTTACCTCAATGCCTGCTTTTTTAAGCACCTCGCTATCGCCAATACCCGATAGCTGTAAAATATGTGGCGAGCCAATAGAGCCGGCGCTTAATATCACTTCTTTTGCAGCAACAGCGGTTTTAACTTCGCCATTTACTTTGTATTCAATACCAGTGGCTTTTTTGCCCTCTAAAACAACGCGCTGGGCAAGTGCATCGGTAACAATAGTTAAATTACTACGCGATTTAACAGGGTCTAAATATTCACGCGCGGCTGAGCTACGTACACCGTCTTTTACCGTCATGTGCATTGGCCCAAAGCCTTCTTGCTGCGAGGCATTGTAGTCGTAAGTGTGTGCGTAACCCGCTTCAATGCCCGCTTTAATAAAGGTGCTGTACAAAGGGTTTTTCATTTCGTTACCGTTATTAACGCCCAGCGGGCCTTTACCGCCACGGTACTTATTTTCACCTAAGTAAAAGCTTTCTGCTTTTTGAAAATACGGTAAACAAGACTGATAATCCCAGCCGTTTGCGCCATTGTGTTGCCATTCGTCAAAGTCTTTTGCATGGCCGCGTACATACACCATGCCATTAATAGATGACGAACCACCGAGTACTTTACCGCGCGGACAATGCATTTCTCGGTTGTCTAAATGCGGCTCAGGTTGGGTATGAAACTGCCACGCGTACTTATCGCTATTCATTGGAATAGAAAGCGCGGTAGGCATTTTTATAAAAATGCTTTTATCACTGCCACCCGTTTCTAGTAGTAATACACGGGTGTTTTTATCGGCCGATAAGCGATTTGCTAACACGCAACCTGCAGAGCCTGCGCCCACAATAATATAGTCATACGAATTACTCATAATCAGTATCCTTTAAAATGGGCTTTCTATGTCGGCCATACCAACATAAACAGATTTAGTTTGGGTATAAGTATCGAGGGTTTCTATGCCGTTTTCGCGGCCAATGCCCGATTGCTTGTAACCACCCACTGGCATTTCTGCAGGCGAGTTACCATACGCGTTAATCCAACAAATACCCGCTTGTAGTTGATGAATAACACGGTGTGCACGCTTAATGTCGCTAGTAAATACACCTGCAGCTAGACCAAGGTGAGTGCCGTTTGCACGTTTAATCACATCGTCTTCGTCATCAAATACCAGCACGCTCATTACTGGGCCAAATATTTCTTCTTTGACTATGGTCATGTCATCGTTGCAATCAATAAACACAGTAGGGGCAACAAAATAGCCGTTAGGTGCAGATGCAGGTGAAAGTGTTGTACCACCTGTTAGTAGCGTTGCGCCCTCTGCAATACCTTTATTAACGTAGCTCATTACTAAGTCTTGATGCTTTTTAGAAATTAGCGCGCCAAAGTTAGTATTTAAATCTTGAGGATCGCCGGCAATAATATTTTGTTCAGTACGGGTTTTAAGCTCATCAATAAATTGTTGATATACATTTTTATGAACATAAATACGGGTACAATTAGTACACACTTCGCCTTGAGTATAAAAGTTGCCTAACATTGCAGCACTTACTGCTTGTTCAATATTGGCATCATCAAATACAATTAATGGCGACTTACCACCAAGCTCCATGGTGACATCTTTTAAAGATCCCGCAGCGCTCGCAACTACCTTTTTACCTGTACCCACTTCGCCAGTAAACGACACTTTATCTATATTAGTATGCTGTGTTAGCCATTGGCCTACATCGCCTGCGCCTTGTACTACATTAAATACACCTGCGGGTACGCCAGCTTCTACAAAAATTTCAGCTAGCTTAATTGCGCCAAGTGGTGTTTCTTCCGATGGTTTAAAAATAAACGCATTACCAGCGGCAAGAGCAGGGCCCGATTTCCAACAGGCAATTTGTAGCGGGTAGTTCCACGCACCAATACCAGCGCAAATACCTAAAGGCTCTTTACGGGTATAGTAAAAGTCGCTGCCAACCATTTGTTGTTGGCCAACTTGTGCCGGTGCTAAACCAGCAAAGAATTCAATAACATCAGCGCCTGTTTCAATATCTACACAGTTTGCTTCTTGCATTGGTTTGCCGGTATCAAGTACCTCTACCAGCGCTAGCTCATCATTGCGCTCGCGTAAAATTGCTACGGCCTTGAGTAAAATGCGACTGCGCTCAATAGGCGACATGGCCGACCACTGCGCAAAACCTTGCTTTGCACTTGCAATGGCAGCGTTTTGAATAAACTCGTCAGCAATTTCTACTGCATAAATAACTTCACCCGTAGCAGGGTTAGTTACATCAAATGTTTTGCCGCTTTTATTTGCAAGGAAGTGGCCGTTAATAAAATTTTGATAGACAGGTGTTGTCACGCTAGGCTCCATATTGCTTGATGAGTGAATGCACATAACTTTTTGCTAGCTTTTCACTGTGATTAAACTGATGTTCGTTTGATTTACTAAGTACTGCGCGTAACCATAGGCCGTCGATCATGGCGGCGCTAAGTTCGGCAGCTTGTTTTGCTTGCTCAGTGGGCATTAATTGCTTAAATGAAAATGCTAAATTACTTTGCAAGCGTTTGCTGTTTACATTTTGTAGCCGGTGTAATTCGGCATCGTGCATTGATTGTGCCCAAAAGCTCAACCAAGTTCGTGTAGTGTCTGAGCGCTGTTGCACAAGTGCAAAGTTAGCTTCAATAATAAACATTAAGCGCTGCGTCGCGTTGGTATTTGCTTCAAGCTTGCAAACAAGCTCCTGTTTTAAACTCGTAAGTAAATACCTGACCGTTGCTTCAATTAATCCCTGCTTACCACCAAAGTAATGACTAATAATGCCAGAGGATAATCCCGCATTTTTACTAATACTGTTAATAGTGGTTGCTTGTAAACCGCGCTGTGCAACCGACTCAATTGTTGCGTCAATTAGCTGCTGACGTCTTATAGGTTCCATTCCAACTTTAGGCATATTTATTATTAATTGACCGTTCAATAAACATAAGCTTAAGGTAATAGCTCTAACAATTCAAGGCGCAGGTAAATGATCGGATGCCTAAATGTAGATGAAATATTAACAAAAAAGGTAATCTAGCATACGTAAATAACAAACAATTAATTTAATTTATATTATTTAAAAACAATAGTTTACGCGTTGTTTTATAGTGAGGTAAGTGAGGGTTATTTTTACTAAGAAATAAAATGTAAATAATTTCAAATAATATGCTTAGTACGGTAATCATTAGAGCACTAACGGTATGTGTTGCTGTTTATATAGCCAAAATTGCAATGGATATAATTATAACAACAGGCTGGTTTTATAAAGTTAATGTAAATATAGCAAAGCAAGAAGGGTTAATATATATACAAAGCAGAGGTATTGTTACAGCTTTATTTAAGGCGTTAATATACCTTTGAACAAAAGAGGATAACGCCTAAGACGATTTCCAATGTAGTCATCGGCCATAATTTGTGCGCAAATTTCATCCACGTTATTACATGCTGCAAACACCCAGTCAAATCGCTCAATAGCGAGAAGAAAGCCTTTTTTTAAATGAGTTTGGGTGCGGTAGTAAGCTAGGTTGTGGCGAATAATTTCGAGCTTGTGCGGATTAGCTTCAAGCTCAATAATTACTTGCGTAATAAAGGAAGTATTGAGCTTGCTAGTGGCGCGTTTTTTAAGCCTGGGTGGCAGCATTAGGTTTCATTGGCAATATTGTGTAATTTTTTTAAAAAGTCATCTTTTTGTTTTTCATGTTCGTAATCAAGATGATACGTATTATGAAAACCAAAGCGCAGTTCTACCCCGCTGCCTTGTAAATAAATGGTATAACCGTCTGCGTCTGAATACGCGGTAACGCCTTGATAATGCTTAGCATCATCCTGCATTTCGCCGCGTTGTATTATGCGTTCATACACAGCTAAAATTTGCTTGTTGTCGATTTCATTTTTCATTAATTAATCCTTAACTTTGCAAGTGTATACGTATTAGATATGTGGCCCGATCATCTTAAAAACAATGGTTAAAAAATGATGATATTACTTTGTAATTTGGTTATTTTAAATTATGCTCACAATTCATTATTTGTTGAGCTTACACCATGATAGACAAGGCGTTACTACTTAAAACTCGTGAATTATCAGATCAATTAGTTGCCCTGCAAACACCTATAAGAATACTGGATGCGATTAATTGGGATAAACAAATTAAAGAAGAATTTTTTAGACAAAAATGTCAAAAAAATCCAGTTATCGATCGTGCATATTATCAGCAGCGCGATTTAGGATTTGTGCCCAGCGAACTACGCCAAGCGTTTTCTACTTTGCAGCGTAACATTATTAACCAGTTAGGACAGCTAAACCCAATAGCTCAATATATGGGAAAAATGTGCAGCGAGTATAAAACCGTATTAAGCATGCTGGAATATCGAGGAACGCCTGAATTTCATGACCTATCAGTAGAGCTATTTGGGCACCCTAAAGATTTGTTTCATGCTGGTGAGCCTTCACTTACTGAGCTGGCAAACATGTTAGAGCGGCCGCTTAAAAACTTATTAATTGCCGATATACTGCCAGACGATCCTAAAAATATAGCAGCAAGCGATGCTGTGCGTATTTTATCTGAGCAAGTTAATGCCAGTATGGTAGGGATCAACGTAGAGGTAATGCTAAGCGATGGCATAGTGAGCGATGCAGCAGCTGGGGCTAATAATGTTAAGCTAAATAAAGATGTGAAGTTTTCGCAGCGTGAACTCGATATTCTAGAAGTGCACGAAGGCTGGATACATGTAGGCACGACGCAAAATGGCCTAGCGCAACCTTACTTAACCTGTTTAAGTAAAGGCACGCCAAGCTCAACAGTGACCCAAGAGGGCCTTGCGGTATTAACCGAAATTATTACCTTAAAATCAACACCACGGCGCTTATCTAAATTAGTTAACCGTATTCAAGCGGTAACCAAGGTAATTGATGGTGCTGAATTTGTTGACATTTACCGCGATTATGTAGCGCAAGGATTATCGCAAGATGAAAGCTATACTTTAGCTCAGCGTGTATTTAGGGGCAGTACACCCACAGGTTTGCCGTTTACTAAAGACATTGCCTACATTAAAGGCTTTGTTTTGGTGTACAACTTGATTCGGGTTGCCATACAACTGGGCCGAATTGATCAACTGCCTTTATTATTGGTGGGAAAAATATCGATTGATGACTTTAGGCTGATTACGCAACTGCATAGTTTAGGAGTAATCGAATCGCCTAAGTTTGTACCGCCACACTTTAAAGACTTACGCGGTTTAGCAACTTGGCTCAGTTTTGGGCGCTTTATTGGTGACTTGTCGTTTGAACAATTAGAAAACGATTATAAGCCGCTGTTTTTATAATAACCACAGAGAGCTTGTCTCCCTTAAAGCAAAAAAACGCAGTTGGAATGAGCAACTGCGTTTAAGTATATAGTTACAAGCCAACGTAACTATAGTTGAGGAAAGTTTGCTAGTAATTAGCCAGGTAAAACTTGGCTGTATAGTTGCTGATTTGCCTTGCTACAAACTAGGTCTGTAATCTACTCGGATTGATTATAATCAAGAAACGGCGAAATAATAAAACGTGTTTTTAATTGGTGCAATAGTTAATTTTAAATAACGTGGAATTAATTTAAGTTAATATAAAACAGTAGTTTGGGTTGTTAATTTAAATCATCTTATCGATAAGTGAAATTAATCGAAGCGCCATTACGTTAGTAAATCTCTTCACCAGAGTTGATGTTAAATAGGCATAAAAAAAGCCCTTTACGGGCTTTTTAAAAGTAACTAAATACAGGCTAGTTAGCGCGCATTGGTACTTTCAAAAATTTTATCGGCAGAGGCTGCTACAAACCCGGTGTAAAGCTCGCCATCGGCTTTAGGATAGCGAATAGCAAACTCATAAAAACAGCTAGGAATGCTCATTTCACCATCGCTAAAGCTCACTGAGTACTCATCAGCAAGGGTTGACGATTGCTCAAGTAATACCTCTGGCGAGCCTTTTACTTCGCCGCCTGAGCTGTTAAGTGTAAAGCCTGCATCTTTTAGTGCTTGGTTAACATCTTCAATATTATCAAACTTATCAAGGGTATTAATATTTACCGTAAAGTGATTAGCTCGATAACCCCATGCCGACATCCACGCTGCATATTCGCTCTCGGCAAGAAGTTGTTTATAAGTGTCTGTGCTTACTTGCCAGTGCGTGCCTGAGTATAAAAAGTTATCGGCAGTCACTGCGCTTTCGTCAATTTGGCTTACCATATCATTTACAATTGCTTGTAACTCAGGAGAGCATTTATCGACCAACAACTCAGAAATAAATACTTTTGGCTGTGTTAAATCGCTATGCTCGTAGTGCTTTGCGTATAGTTTTTTAGCTTCAAAGTGATACTCACCGCATTCTTTATAACCTAAAGCTAAAAAGTGTGCTGCCAGCTTTTCTAAGCCCACTTTTTCAATGTTAAAGGTACGCAGAGCAATATGATCGTTAATAATGTCATCTTTTTGCGTTGAACCTAATAGATCATGAATTTTGTCTGCCGATGGCGTTACGTTTAAGTAGTTTTGCCATAGGTTATCAAATAATGTATTTACATCAGTATGCATTTTAAATCCTTAAATTTTGTTATATACCTAACGTTAGTTAAGTTGTATTTATTCAATTATTAAGCCCGGCGCGAGGGTTTGCGGTAAGGTTACTTTGTCTGATTCAACAGAAGCTACCGGGTAGGCGCAATAATCGGCAGCGTAATAGGCGCTTGCTCTGTGATTACCACTTGCGCCAATGCCACCAAATGGTGCAGCGCTAGACGCACCGGTAATGGGGCGATTCCAGTTAACAATGCCAGCACGAATACGCTTTAAAAAATGGCTATAATCGTGTTCGCTATCGGCTAGTAAGCCGGCAGATAAACCAAAGCTGGTGTTATTTGCCTCATTAATGGCGCTGTCAAAATCGCTGTAACGGTATACTTTTATTAATGGCCCAAAATGCTCTTCATCTGGCATATCGCTAACATTAGTTACATCAATAATACCTGGACTGACAAAACCAGTGCCTGGTTTTAATTGCTTAAGTTCAACTAAAACCTCAGCGCCTTTTGCGACAAGTTCATTTTGCGCAGCCACCATACCTAATGCTGCTTTTTCGCTGATCATAGCACCCATAAATGGCTGTTCTGTTGCAAAGCTGTCATCAACTACAATATTGTTAGTGGCGCTAATAAGCTTAGCTAAAATGGCATCGCCATTACTCGACTTTTCAATAAATACACGGCGTGCACACGTACAGCGTTGGCCTGAGGTAATAAAGCCTGATTGAATAATGTCGTGTACTGCGGCGCTAATATCGTTTACGTCTTTAATTATAAGCGGGTTATTGCCGCCCATTTCAAGCGCTAAAATTTTACCCGGATGGCCAGCAAACTGTTTATGTAATAAATGACCCGTATTAGAACTACCGGTAAAAAATAAGCCATCTATGTCTTGGTGAGCGGCCAATGCCTTACCTGTTTCAATTTCGCCTTGTACTAGGTTAATTACACCAGCAGGTAAACCTGCTTTTAACCACAGCGATAAAGTAAATTGTGCTACATGAGGAGTAAGCTCAGAGGGTTTAAATACCACAGTGTTACCCGCTAAAATAGCTGGCACAATATGCCCGTTAGGCAAGTGCCCCGGGAAGTTATAAGGGCCAAAAATAGCCACTACACCGTGCGGTTTATGCCTAATAAATGCTTTAGCACCAGGCATTGGGTTTTCTGTGGTGCCGGTGCGCTCATTATATGCTTTTACCGAAATAGCGACTTTACCTGTCATCGCACCTACTTCAGTACGGGTTTCCCATAAAGGTTTCCCGGTTTCTTGGGCAATAATAACGGCAAACTCTTCGCTGTGTTCTTTTAGTTGTGCAGCAAAGTTTTCTAGTATAGTAATGCGCTGCTCAAGCGGGGTATCGGCCCATTGTAACTGCGCTGCTCTTGCTGCTTTTATTGCGCTATTTACTTGCTCAGTACTGGCGCCATTACCTTGCCAAATTGTTTCGCCATTGCTTGGATTAATTGAGGCAAACGCGGGGCCTTGGCCTGCTTGCCATTGGTTATTTATAAGTTGTGTATTCATATATATTTACAGACGAAAGAATCGTGCTGCATCTCCTTGGCTTAACTTAAGTGCATCAGCCACTGCTTGGCTAATGATTAACGTATGCTTTGCATGATTATAATGCGCGTGTTTAGTAAATGTAGCTCTAAAGTCACTCACACCATGATTACAAATAGCGAGCGTGTCGGAACTGTTTTGTGTTATGTGCTCAAGTTCACCTATGGTAATAGGGCACACTTGAGACTCGCGAATACTGCGAATATTACCTAGCTTAGCTTCTACAGTGGGGCCGGCATCAAATAAGTCAACATAGCCGCGATGCTCAAAACCTTCTTTTTCGAGGAGTTTAAGCGCGGGTTTGGTTTTTTCATGAACATGACCGATCACAGCTTGGGCTTTTTTACTCAGTAAATTTACGTAAATAGGGTACTTAGGCATGAGCTCGCTAATAAACACCTTGTCGCCTAAACCGACTAAATGATCAGCTTGTGGAAACTCAATACTAAAAAAGTGCTCTTGTAGCCATTGCCAAAATGGTGAGTGGCCATGCTCGTCGCTTACACCGCGCATCTCGGCAATGACGGTATCGGCAAAGCGTTCGCTGTGCTGCGCCATAAACAAAAAGCGCGAGCGCGATAAAAAGCGTCCAGTTAAGCCTGTACGGCTGTCTTCACGTAAAAATAAAGTGCATATTTCAGAGCAACCCGTGTAGTCGTTACACATGCTCAAAATATCAACTGTATTATATACATTTAGTGTAGGCGAGTGATGCACTGTTTTACCTAAATGATAATGATATAGCGGCACAGTTAAGCCTACAGCGGCTTCTATTGCGGTTGTGCCAATCACTTTACCTGTTTCACTGTCTTCTAAAACAAATAAATAGCTCTCGTCCAATGGTTTATTAATGTTTTTAGCAAAGCTTTTTTCAGCGCGGTCAATTTTTTCTTTTAGCTGGGTGTCATCCACGGGCAAAGAGGTAAACCCATGCCCAGACTCTATTGCTATTTGCTTAAGCGCATCAAAGTCGTTGGCTGTAATAGGACGTAATACTTGCATTAATTACTTGCTCCAATAGCACGCCCAAAGGCGTGCTGGTTTACTATTATTAACCGTTAACTACATCGCTTACGGCTTTATCAAAGCGCTCTAGGCCTTCTTTAATATCTTCTAGCGGAATTACTAAAGACGGAGTAAAACGAATAACATCCGCACCGGCTACTAAGTTCATTAAACCATTGTTAGCACTGGCTATTAAAAAGTCGCGCGCACGCCCAGCAAACTTGTCGTTTAGTGCTGCACCAATTAATAAACCTTTACCGCGAATTTTACTAAATACATTATATTTTTCGTTAATTGCATTTAAGCCATCACGAAACAGCTGTTCGCGCTCTTTTACGCCGCTAAGTACTTCAGGGGTATTTACTGTATCAAAAGCTGCTTCGGCT
Organism: Pseudoalteromonas nigrifaciens; assembly: GCF_002221505.1. Lineage (NCBI taxonomy): Bacteria > Pseudomonadati > Pseudomonadota > Gammaproteobacteria > Alteromonadales > Pseudoalteromonadaceae > Pseudoalteromonas > Pseudoalteromonas nigrifaciens. The sequence continues at coordinate 529,046 of NZ_CP011037.1, forward strand.
ACGGCGCAGGCTAATGGATTTCCACCGTATGTAGAGCCATGTGTGCCTACTTTTAAATGCGCTGCGATTGCCGTAGTGGTGATCATGGCACCAATAGGAAAACCGCCACCTAACGCTTTTGCTGTAGTTAAAATATCAGGTACTACGTTTAAGCCCTGATACGCGTATAAATCGCCAGTACGGCCTACACCCGTTTGCACTTCATCAAAAATAAGTAGCGCGTTGTGCTTAGTACATAGCTCGCGTACTTTATGTGCAAAATCGTCAGTAGGTGAAATAATACCGCCTTCACCTTGTAGTGGCTCCATCATTACCGCACAGGTTTTATCGCTAATAAGCGCTTCAAACGCGCTAATGTCGTTAAAATCGCAATGCACAATATCGGCAGGCTTAGGGCCAAAACCATCTGAATAAGCTGCTTGACCACCAACCGTTACGGTAAAAAAGGTACGACCGTGGAAACCTTTATTAAAAGCAATAATTTGCGTTTTTTCAGCGCCGTGTACGTCAAGAGCAAAACGACGCGCTAATTTTAGCGCTGCTTCATTAGCTTCGGCACCTGAGTTGGCAAAGTACACTTTCTCAGCAAATGTAGCATCAACCATTTTTTTAGCTAAACGCAAAGCAGGCTCGTTGGTCATTACGTTTGATAAGTGCCAAATTTTTTCACCTTGCTCTTTTAGTGCACTAACTAAAGCCGGATGACAATGGCCTAAACAGTTAACCGCGATCCCGCCGGCAAAATCAATAAACTCGTTATTATCTTGATCCCATACACGAGAACCTACGCCGCGCACCGGAATAACTGCTGAAGGATTGTAGTTTGGCACCATTACATCGTTAAATAAGTCTCTAGTTACTTGCATTTTCACACCTAAATTATGTGGCTACTTAAAAAAGTGTTGCTAAAACAAAGAAGAACTTAGCCTGTATTCTTCAGTAAACACTGTGTTTTTTGTTATAAGTGTCATTATCGAAGGTTGCGAATGAAATTTGCAGTGCTATTTTGTGAAAAATGATTAGAATAAAAGTCAAATTAACGAAGGGTTTGTGCATTATGATAACTACACAAGACGAAAAGCTATTATCTATTTTAAAAACTAATGCCAGAGCGAGTATTTCAGATTTAGCTAGGCACCTTAATTTATCACGCTCAACTGTACAAAGCCGCATGTTAAAGCTAGAGGAAAGTGGCGTAATTAAAGGTTACAGCGTTGATTACGGCGATGACTTTTTAAATAGTATGGTAGCCGCTCATGTGTCTATTAAAGTAAGGCAAAAACTGACGACAAAAACCAATTTAGAGCTAAAGCAAATTAATGCTATATCGCAGCTTTATGCTATTAGTGGCGAGTTTGACTTAATTGCAGTTGTGCAAGCACAAAACTTAGAACAACTTAGCCACTTACTCGATGATATTGGCAACTTAGATGGTGTAGAACGCACTACTTCATCTGTTATTTTAGAAACCAAATTTAAACGCTAGGTTTGTTGTATAAAAATGTAAACAGGTAGCGATTACGCATTGATATAGCAAGCAATTTATAATAAAGTTATTGCATAGAGTACAAGCTCTAATGTCATGAAAGTGCATACTATTAGCTTGTACTTTGTAAACAAGGACTGTTTAAATAAACTTAGGAAAGTTGAATATTACTCTCCCTTTTTAATTCAATTAATAGCAATCAATTTACAGTACATTGGGTAGTTTATTTCATTAGCCGCACTGCCAAGGAATCAGCAATCTGCTGACATGATAAGGACAATTGTGAAAGTTATTATAACCATCATTGTTTTATTAATAATAACGAGTGGCTATTACCTTAGTGTTCATGCCGCCATTTTTAATGCGAACAAAACTATTGAAGTTAAAGAGTATAGCGATTTATTTTATAAACTAGGCTCAGATTCGACCCCAGACTCAGTGAGCATAGATGAAATTATTGCTGGAGCTTCACAATTTGCACTTTCAATGTGCGATGATGCAGTTTATCAGCAGGTTTTAGGGAAAACGGTTGACTCTTGTAAACTTAAGTTTCATCAATCAAAAGCAAAATGCGCACAGTTTTTTAACGGCGCATAACGCAGCATTTTACGATAAAAAAACACCGGTTAGCTTAGTCGCAGAAAAGTTTATTGACTGTGTAAGCTTGTAATATTTTAATTACTTATCTTTTGCTCGGGTAAATGCGTTAAACTTGTCGCTAATAATTTAGTGACTTTATCGTCATTTAAATAGCTCTCTTAATCAATGGTATTGGTATTAATCTTGATAAAGTGCACTTCATTGCAGCTTATATTTATTAATTTGCTAAAATAAGTTTATTAAAGAGAGAATGATTAATTTACCCACTATTTAGTGGCCGCAAAAGGTAATTAGAAATGATGAACACCAAAGTATACAAAGCAGTACACGACTTAGCTGAAGAGCTAATGGCGGCTGCAAATAAAAACGATACAAAAAAGTTCGAGTCACTTTACGCGCAGCTTAAAGCAATTTGTATTGAAAACGAAAATACCAGCAAAGATCACCCTGTACAATGGGAAACGCTGGCTGATTTTACCGAAGAATTAGAGGAAGCAATTGAAGGCTACGAAAAAGCATTAAAAAAATCGATAGCCATTAACTCTAAAGATCATATGTCGTCGGTTGCATTTTCTATGGCAACTTTGCAGTTAGAATTAGGCCAAAAAGAGGCTGCCATTAAAAACCTTCAAGATGCTAAAATCAGCGCTAATAAAATTTCGGATAAAGAGCTTAAAGCAGAAATACTTGACCTTCTAGAGTCGCTGGTTGAAGAAGAAGGCTAGAGCCTTTTTTATTGATATTTATTTTGCTGAGCTACCTAAGCTCAGCACTTTAAAGTAATACATTAAGCACCATTAACTATTATGGTTTTAAAGGTGCTTTTCTAATGATTTGCTTTTTGGCTTCGTCGAGTTTTATAACGTAAGCATTACCGCCAATACCTTTAAACTCTTCATCGGTAAATACTATGGTGTTGTCGTCGTAAAAAGTAACCGCTTCTTTTTGGGTAACAATGCCTAGGTCTATTCGCGACACGTCACCCGAGAAAAACTTATCCCTTTTAAAATTCTCAAATAACCAAAGGCTAGTTGAGTCTAATAGCACTAGTTTTTTCCGATCAGGGCTCAGTGCAGCAGAGGTTATCCAGCAGAGCTTTTCCATGGTGGTGCAGGTTTTAAATGAGTCGATTAGTTCTGCGTTAAAATTAGCCGCATGATCACCCACTTTATATACATTTGTAATGCCATCAAAGGGTTCAGTACGATTTTTGGTAAATAAATATAAGTGCCTACCTAATGCTACAAACGCCTCTAAGTCATAATTGCGGTTATCTGGAGCAACCGGTGTACCGTCTAACTCGGGGTAGGTAAACTTAATTATTTCAGCTTCGGTGGTATCGGTTTTAATATCAATGGGGTTTTCTATTTTATAAATAGTAAGCCAGCGGCGCTCATTGGTGTTATTACCAAAATCACCTAAAAAAAAGTGACCAAATTTATTTTGGGTCATATCTTCCCAATCTATATTTTTAGCGTTCGTCACTAATATTTCTTTAGCAATTGAGCCATCATCATTGAGTCGGTAAAGTTTAGGCTCGTCGCCGCTATCGTTAATAGCCCATAAGCGTTTATGCTTATCATACTCAATACCAGATACTTCTTTGAGCCTAGGGTCAACAGAAATCATTTTTTTGCTATACAAGGTATAAATAGCAGAGCCTATATATGTGGCACTAAAAATAAACAGAGCAGCAATAGAAAGTAGAATACTTTTTTTCAACATCAAATTAATATATTTCAGAATGTTAATTAATATATCGTTATTATCGCTGATGGTAGAAGAGAACTAAAGACTTATCTCGTAGCGTTTATTAACAGTTGCTTAAAATTGCATATATTTTAAACCAAATAGGTTAATTAACATGATTTTGTCGAAGAAAAGTGACAATTATTGCTGATTACGCTATTAATAGCTAAGTACTGTATAAAAACTAAGAAGTAGGTAATGTGTCTGTATTTGTTGCAAGGCAAGCAATACTAAATCGTCGCCAGAATGTGGTTGCTTATGAGCTATTATTTCGTGATAGTGATAAAAACTATTTCCCGGGAATATCTGATGGTCAAGCAACCGCAAGGTTGATCATGGAAAATCAGCTTAATTTAGGAACCCGCCATATTACATCAGGTAAAAAAGCGCTGATTAATATAGGCCCAGAGTCGTTAAAACTCGATTTATGTGCATTTTTGCCCTGTAAAGATGTGGTAATTGAGTTACTCGAAACCATAGAACCCACAGACGATAACTATGAGCTATGCCGTGATTTATTTCATAGCAATTATAAATTAGCGTTAGATGACTTTGTGTACACCCCACAGTGGGAGCGCTTTTTAAAGCTGGTAAATTTGATTAAGTTTGATATACGCCAAACCCCATTACCGGAAATTGCCCAGATTGTTAAAAGACTAAAAAAACATAAAAGAATAAAAATACTTGCTGAAAAAATAGAAACGCCCGAGGAGTTTGAGCTTGCCTTTAAAATGGGCTTCGATTACTTTCAAGGTTATTTTTTTGCAAAGCCAACCATGCTTAAACAAAACGACATAGACTATAATTACGCGCTGGTAATTGCAATTTATGCAGAAGTTATGAAACCTAATCCAGATATAACTGTAATTTCTGGGTTATTTGAGCTTGATGCTGCGCTGGCATATAAACTATTACGTTTAATTAATAGTGGTGTGTTTCCAATTCAAAGCCAAATATCATCCCTTAAACAAGCATTAGTATACTTAGGTCAGGAGCGGTTAAAAAAGTTTGTAAGTCTGATTGTGACCGCTCATACCGCTAAGTCTAAGCCTGCCGAATTAATGCAAATATGCGTAGTTCGTGCTCGCTTTTGTGAACTAATTGCCGCGCAAATAAGTAAACAGCAAAAAGGTGAAGCTTTTTTAACCGGGCTGTTTTCGTTACTCGATGCCATATTAGATCAACCTATGAGTTTATTAGTTAATAAACTTCCATTTCCAGATGACATTAAAGCAGCGTTACAAGGCGAAAAAAATACCTTACATTATATTCTTGAAACCGTAAAAGCATACGAATCAGGAAGCTGGTGGGCATTAGAGCAGGCAGTTTTATTAATAAATATAGATAGCACATTACTACCAAATATTTATAAACAAGCTGTAAACTGGGCTGATAGCTATAAAAACACCACGTAATCGAATAGGTAATGCGTAATTATAATTTAGACTTCATTCGTGGTATTGCCGTACTTGGCTTGGTGTTTATGAATATATACACCTTTGGAGTATTTGAGCTCGGTTATACGCCACTAACAACCCCACCAAGCAGCGATAGCCTGATTCAAACATTAAACCTAATATTTGTTGAAGGGCGTTTTAGGAGCATATTTAGCATACTGTTTGGGGCTGGGTTGTACATACAATGGCAACGCTACAACTTGGTTTTACCACTTAAAAGCCGCCTATATTGGTTACTAGTTTTTGGTTTATTGCATGGTTTTTTACTTTGGGCCGGTGATATTCTGTTTTTGTATGGGGTGTCGGGGTTGCTTGCTATAAGGTACTTAAGCAGTACCAATGAGCAACTTTTAAAGCACGCTTATGGGTTTATTTTACTCTCGGGTTTGGCTACCGCTTTAGTTATGTATAGCGTACCAGAGACATTAATATACCGTGACTCGCCAGAGTTTAATGCTTTGTATAGCCAATACTTTCAATCATATGGCGATCACTTGTTATCTAACATAACTATGAACGCCTTAATGGTGTTTATGGTGCCTATACTTACCATGTGGGTAACGACAGCGCTAATGTTATTAGGTATATATCTGTATAAGCAACAGGTGTTTGCTAGCGGCTTATCGGCAAAGCAACTCATTTTAGTAATTAGTAGTGCGCTACTATTTACCAGTTTACGGCTAACTACAGAGCAATATAGCAGTGGTGTATTTTATGCGCTGCAAGAATTAATTAACAGTGTGGCAGCATTATGTATGGCGGTTATTTATATTCACATTGCAGTTAAGTTGTGTAGTAACAATGCCAACATAGGAAAATTAATTCAACAAGTAGGGCGTTTAGCATTTAGTTTATATATAAGCCAAACGTTAATGCAACTTGTGTTGTTTAAAGTGTTTTTTAAGCAGTGGGCGCTCAGTTTTAATCGTATTGATTATTGTTTAGTTGCTACCTTACTAATCGTTATTCAGCTTATTATTACCGCCATTTATAGCCGTTATTTTCAACAAGGCCCTTTAGAATACATATGGCGAAAATTAACCTACGCAAAAATCACTGCTTAAACGGCTACAAAGGTTAAATTAAGGGCGAAAAATTATTGTGGGTGGTTTAAACTAGCAGCCTTTAAAATTAAGGTGAATTGCTTCCATGACAGACTTAAAACGATTAAATAAATTTATTAGCGATACTGGCTTTTGTTCGCGACGCGAGGCTGATAAATATATTGAAGACGGTCGTGTTACTGTTAATGGTATTCGCCCGGAAATGGGCGTAAAAGTTTCATCTACTGATGTTGTATTGGTAGATGGCAAAACACTTAAAGCAATCCCTAAACGCGTTTATATTGCCTATAACAAACCCGTTGGTATTACCTGTACTACAGAGCGAAAAATTCAAAGTAATATTGTTAAAGCAGTTAATTACCCCGATAGAATCTTTCCAATAGGGCGCTTAGATCGCCCATCTGAAGGGCTAATATTTTTAACTAACGAAGGCGACATTGTTAATAAAATTTTGCGCGCTGGCAATAATCACGAAAAAGAATATGTAGTTACTGTAGATAAACCATTAAATCGTCAGTTTGTAGCTAAAATGGGTAATGGTGTGCCCATACTCGATACCATCACTAAAAAATGTAAAGTAACCCAAACCGGTGCGCAGCAGTTTACTATTATTTTAACCCAAGGGTTAAATCGTCAAATACGTAGAATGTGTGAATATTTAGGTTACGAAGTGGTCACACTCAAACGCGTACGTATTATGAATGTGACGCTTAAAGGTTTAAAAGTAGGGCAATGGCGTCACTTAACTGAACAAGAAATGGCGATTATAAACAACTCTATCTCTGACTCAGGAAAAACCCAAGAGCATTCAGTATACGATGAAGCAAACGCTTTACAGCAACAAAGCCTGCAAGCTGTAGCTAAGCCGCAAAAAACAAGTGATAAAAAACGTGATTTTCAGGGCGAAAACCCTAAACGTTTTAATCAAGGTGAGCGCACTGAAGAACGTAAAAAAGAGCGTAGTAAAACGCCTTATCAAAAGCGCTCAACCACTTATGTTGGTAAACCTAAAAGTATAAAAGCAAATAAATCATCCGACTCAAAAGGAATATTGAGCCTTAAAAAATAAAGCGATATAATATTAGGTACAGTACAACAACTTAATTAACCAGCGATTTTAATAATTTATTATCAAAATCGCTATTTGTTGCTATGTATATATTCTATAAGTTTATCCAGAGGCATAGGTTTACAGTAATAAAAGCCTTGTATTCTAATGTTGTTAAACTTAGATAAATAACCGATCAGCTCAGGACTTTCTACACCCTCTACTACCACTGTTTTATTTAACTGCGTGCAAATATTAATAATGCCTTCTAGCAATGCTCTTTTTTGCCCAGCTAATTCGGCGCCAATGGTAAATTCACGATCTATTTTTATTATATTTGCCGGCTGACGCGATAAATAAGACAAGCTTGAGTAACCCGTCCCAAAGTCATCAATTGCTACATTAAAACCTTTATTCATTAGCGCTTTAAGCACTTCTTCAATAGCGCCTTTTTCCGACATAATCATTTCGGTCACTTCGATGGTGAGCAACTTAGGCAGTATATTTTTTTCAGAAGTTAACTTATAAAGCTTTTCGGTAAAGTTTCGCTGTTGTATTTGTTGCGGTGAAAAATTAACCGCAACACAAATATTTTGTAATTCAGCTATGGTACTTATATCGTTTAGTACTTGAGTAAGGACTTGTTCGCCCACTTGTAGTATTTGCCCTGTTTGTTCTGCAATAGGAATAAAAACAGCAGGAGAAATGTAACTGCCATTATTTTTCCAGCGAACTAGAGCTTCTACAGCAACAATACACTGAGTAGTTAAGTTATAAATGGGTTGATAATAAACCTCTAATGCCTCATTTTTAATCGCTTTTTGTAGCTCACTTCTAATTGTAACCATAAAATTATGGCTCTCATCCATAAGCTTATGGTAAAAGCAAAATTGATTGCCGCCTAAAGCTTTAGCGTTATCCATTGCTATATCAGCTTGTTGTAGTAGTAATGCAGGGCTAATGACCTCTCCATCAGACATAGCTATGCCAACACTCACAGTAAGGTGGATATCAACCTCACCTAAGTTATATATATCGGCTAGCGATTTTATTACGAGTGTAATTTCATCCGATAGCTGCTGCTTAGATATATTACAGTAATGCAATACAAACTCATCATTGCCAAAACGCGATATGGCGCCTGCCCCAACAGCATTTTTCTTAAGCCTTTTAGCGACTAATTGCAAAACCATGTCACCTAATTTATGGCCTAAACTATTGTTTACTGCGCTAAAGCCATCTAAATTAAAAAACACCATCGCACAATTTACATCGACACAGTTAACTTGCTTAGCCTCTATTTCTGCATTTAATGCATCACGGCGCAGCAGGCCGGTTAACTCGTCGTATTTAGCCATTTTATGTAACACAATAGACTGTTGTCTGAGCAAAAAAGTAGAGTCAGTGGCTAATATCAAAATATAAATAAACGCAAAAGTAAGCCATATGATCATTTGCTCAATTTGTGCCGCTTCTTTAAGCTTTGAATAGTCTTTAATAAAGCTATAAACGTTGTGCTTAATTAATCCTCTTACAACAATTTCGTTAACTATATAGTGCTTACTATAACGGCTTAATAAGCTATTTAAGTCTTGAACATTTTTTTGGTTTTTGTCGATTGCGAAATAAATTTTAGGTGTTAACTCAATAAAAGTATCAAACGAGCTGAGATAATCTATGTATCTGTTTTCAATTAACAAGTTTAAATTTAACAGTGCCAGCACTTGGTATTTTTTACCATTGCTTGCCGTTATTGGAATTGAGAACATAATTATGGGCGTGTCTGTGTCTAATGTTGCTGAGTTAGCCGCAAATCTAACTTCATTTTTAGCGGCTTTTAACCAGTTAGTAATAGGAGTGGTTGAAATTAATCCGTCATTAGTAAATTGCTTAGAATACGTTGTGCCGCTTATGTAATTCAAATCTTCATCGAGAAGAAGCATACTGCTAATAATTTCAAAGTCTTGGGTATAAATTTTTAAGTCTATATTAGCCATTTTTATAAAGTCGTCGGCATTCACTGCTTCTAAACGTGTTTTTATGCGAGTAAGTGATGTGATATGACTTTCGAGGTTTTTATTGAGTATAGTTTCAACAAACTTAATTTTATTTTGTGCATCTACAGCTACATTAGTTACCGTTTTAACCGCGGTAACTTGCCAAAGTGTTATGCCAATAAAAATAGCAAAAAACGTAATTACTTTAGCGGTTATAGAACCTTTAACGGTAGTAATTGGGTTTTTAATTTTTATAATTAAAGCTAAAAAAAACACAAATACCATTACAGCACTAAAAGATGAGATAAAAGGGTTATGGCTGTCCCAAAACCAGCTACTGCTATCGTGTCGCCACAAACTTAGCTCAAAGTTAATAAACAATATAGCGCCGGTAATGAGTAATATAGGTATGAGATATTTAATTTTTTTTGTAGGTAAAACCTTAGGTAAAAAAGCCAATAAAATAGCTAAGCCTAACGCAGTCAAAGAAAGTTGCAGAGAAATAACCGGCATTAAGCTTTGCGTAACAACAACACTTTCTAAAGCCCCCAAAAATGCAACAACAAGAAAAAATTGGATAAAACCTAAATACAATATACTTGCTGCTGATTGAGTTAGGGATAGTCTCATTATTTTCTCATGTCCTTAAAATGATTAACCTTAAAGTTACATTAGCATTATTAAAACAAAATACCAGATATTTAAAATGTTTGTATGTATATAAAATATAAGAAAAACGATGTTTTTGAGCGGCATAATCACAATGGTACTTTATTACTAAGAGTAGGCAGTTATAAGGCAGGTATAAAGTGGTATATAAAATAAACGCAGCTTTAGCTGCGTTTATTAATATACTAAAAGCTTATTTGCTTTATTTAATTCGAGTTTTAAGTGGCTGATATTCAATTTTATATATAATGGTATAAAGCACAGGCACTACAATTAAAGTTAATATGGTAGCAAAACCTAAGCCAAACATAATGGTAACCGCCATTGATTGAAAAAACACATCAAATAATAGTGGGATCATCCCCAATATAGTGGTTATTGCTGCCATAGCAACAGGGCGTACACGGCTTACTCCTGAATCAAATACCGCCTGGTATGGCGCTTTACCTTCAGATAACTCAAGATTTATTTGATCCACTAATACTATGCCATTTTTTATTAACATACCGCTTAAGCTTAGTAATCCTAATAATGCCATAAAGCTAAACGGCGCATTCATGACCAATAGCCCAGCGCTTACCCCAATAATTGCCAGTGGTACAGTAGCCCAAATAACTAAAGGCTGCTTAACAGAATTAAACAGCAATACTGTAATTGCAAACATAGCTAAGTAACCAATCGGCAATGAGCCAAAGATAGCTTTTTTAGCTTTACTCGATGACTCGTATTCGCCACCCCATTGCATTTCGTAACCGCGTGGCAGCTCAATGTTTTCGATATCGGTGCGAATGCGTGCAAATAGTTTAGCCGGCGTTTCGTCACTTAGTACATCATGGTCAGCCATAACGGTAATAGTGCGCTTACGATCGCGGCGCATAATCAAGCTGTCTTCCCATTCAACTACAAACTCATCAACAACTTGAGTAACCGGTATAAACACCCCCAATACTGGGCTGAAAATTTGTAGGTCGTGTACACTTTCTACGTTTAAGCGCTCGTTAGCAGGAGAGCGCGCAATAATAGGCAGTAATTGGGTGCCATCACGATATACACCTACTTGCTTACCCGACAAGTTAGTAAGCAATACTTGATCAAGGTCTGATTTACTAATACCTAAACGACGCGCTTTTTGTTCGTTAAACTGTGGGCGGATCATTTTGGTACGTGCCCGCCAATCATCACGAATATTATGCGAACCTGTATCTTGCGCTATGATATGTTTGGCTTGAGCAGATAGTTTTCTAAGTACAACTGGATCTGGGCCTGAAAAACGCGCTTCTATTTTTGCATCAGTTGAAGGGCCTATTTCCATAGGTTTAACTTTAAGCTGTGCGGCAACCGGATTGTTCTGTGCGAAATCTCGTACTTTTTGCATAACAGTGGCAACTGCTTCACGGTCAGTTACACGAATAATTAATTGCCCGTACGCGGGGTATGATTTTTCAGGAGCATAGGTAAGCATAAAGCGCGGAGCACCTTGGCCTACAGTACTGGTTATTTCAGTAACGAGCGGGTTTTGCTGTAAAAATGCTTCTAACTTTTTAATCCCCTCAAGCGTTGAGCGAATATCAGCGCCTTGTTCTTGCCAATAATCGACATAAAACATTGGCGTATTAGATGCCGGAAAAAATGATTGCTTTACAGCGCCAAAACCAACAACAGCACTACATAACAGTACTAACATTAAAACTAAAGTGCTTTTTCTAAAGCGCATAGCAAGGTTTAAGCTGGCTTTGTAACTGGTGAATATAAAACCTTGATATGGGTCGTCATACTGTTGCTCGCCATCAGCGTTTAATTGCGTTTCTTTAAACATTAGGTTGGCAAAAAATGGTGTGAGGGTAATGGCAGTGATCCAGCTTAATAAAAGCGAAATAAGTAATACCCAAAATAAACTACCGGCAAACTCACCGCTGGCGTCGGAGCTTAAACCAATCGGCGCAAATGCAGTAATCGCAATCACAGTTGCCCCAAGTAATGGCCACTTAGTTTGTTCAACAATATTAATAGAGGCTCTTAGCTTAGTTTGCCCACGTTTGAGGTTAATTAAAATACCTTCGGTAACAACAATGGCATTATCAACAAGCATACCAAGTGCGATTATTAGCGCACCTAACGAAATTCTTTGCAAATCTATAGCAAATAACTTCATAAAAATAAAAGTACCTAAAACGGTAAGCAGTAAAATACCGCCAATTAATAGCCCGCTTTTAACCCCCATAAACAGCAGTAACACTATAATTACAATAGCAATCGCTTCAACTAAGCTAACAATAAAACCGTTTACCGATTTTTCTACTTCGTTTGGTTGGTTATAAACAGCATTAATTTTAATCCCATGTGGCCGCTGGTACTCAAGCGACGCAAGGTGCGCGTCAATGTCGTTACCTATATCAACCACATTAACGCCCGACATAAACGACACGCCAATTAACAATGCTTGTTGTTGGTTGTAACGAATAATATTGTTGGGCACTTCGGCGTACTCGCGATATACCTTAGCTACATCACCTAAATAAATTAGCTCGCTGGCACCCGATTTAGAAATAAGCAGGGTTTCTAACTCTTTTACATCTTTAAACTCGCCAGTAGGATGTAAACGAATAGACTCACTGCCGACCCTAATTTTACCTGCGTTAGAAACCGTATTTTGCGATTGTAATAATTGAAAAATATGACTAGGCGCTATGCCTAATTGAGCAAGTTTTTGCGTAGAAATTTCAACCATTACTTGCGCTTGTTGCTCTCCTGCAATAGTTACTTTACTTACGCCTTTAACCAGTACTAGTTCGCGTTTAAGGTAGTCTACGTAGTCTTTAAGCTCGTCATACGAATAGCCGTCGCCGGTTACTGAATACATTACGCCGTAAACATCAGCAAAGTCATCAATAATTTTACTAGCGTATACACCACTGGGCAAAGATGGGTTGAGGTCGTTAATTTTACGCCGCATTTCATCCCAAATTTGTCTTAACTCTTGTTTTCGGTAGTTACTTTTCATTTCTACGGTAATTTGCGACTTACCATTTGACGAAATAGAGGTAACGTAATCAACGTAAGGTAATTGCTGAATCGCATTTTCGATAGGAAAGGTAACTTCTTCCTCTACTTGCTGTGGCGACGCGCCGGGATACATGGTGATAACCATGGCTTTTTTTAACGTAAATTCAGGGTCTTCTAATTGCCCTAAGTCAAAATAAGAAACACCACCGCCAATAAGTAGCAGTAGGGTAAACATCCAACTAATAACTTTTTTCTCTATAGATAGTTGTGCAAAGCTCATAATTATAGGCCTCGCTCTTTATTCCATGGGCGTACCTGCATGCCTTCTTTTAATGAATGTACACCGGCAGAAACAATTTGCTGTCCTTCTGTAATCCCACTGAGTACTTCAATGCCATCGCGGTGTAATTGGCCCACTTTTACTGCTTGTTTATGTATTTGGCCGGTTTGCTCGTTATATAACCATACATAAGCGTTGTTACTAATAGATTGCTGCGGATCAGAAAACACTGCCTCGTTGGGCAAAATAGTGTAAGCGGTTTGTGATTGCGTTACTTTACTTAAATCGATAAGTACGCGGCCAGTCATACCGGCAAGTAAGTTAAAATCTTCTGGCACTGGCAGCGAGAACACAACTTTATACGTTAATGTGGCGGGATCTGCTTGAGTGTCCCACTCCTTAAGTGTGAGTGTGTATTTTTTATCGTGATAGCCGTCAAAAATAACCGTTGGTTGGTATTGAGTTCCTTTAATAAAGCGCGCCACAATTCTTTCAGGTACTTGAATTTCAACATCCATTAAATCGCGGGTTTCTAAACGCAGTATATTTTGCTTTGCTTGTACACTTTCAAAGTTTTTTACAAACACTTTTGCAACAGTACCCGCAAATGGCGCTCTAAGTTGGCTATATTCCACATTCGTTTGTGCAATTTTAAAGGCCGATTCGGCAACTTGCTTGTTAGCAATAGCCTGATCAAGCTCTGATTGGCTGGTAATGCGTTTTTCGAATAGTTGTTCAATGCGCCCTAATTGTGATTTAGCCAGCTCGTAGCGGGCTTTACGCTCATTATATTGCAGCTGAAAATCTTCAGGGTCTAACTTAGCTAATAGTTGTCCTTTTTTTACATGCTGACCCGCTAATACCGGAAACTCAACCAGCTCACCACTTACTCTAAATGCAAGGTAAGAGCCTTGATTTGCAACTACTTCACCAGGAAAACTGCGAATGTTAACTTGCGAATCGTGACCAATATTAAATAACTTTACCGGGCGTATTGGCTCTTCTTTTACTTGCGGCTCAGGCTCAGAGCAGGCTATTAAACCAAGTAAAGTCGTCGTTACTACACATAGACGTAAGAGGTGCATATTTTCTCCATGAAAATTAAAAGCTAAATAAAGTCAGTGCAGCATACTCCGCAAACATATAAAATAAAATTCATTAAATTTTAAAAACTCAATAAGTTTTACTTATGTTGTTATTGGCAGTGCTATGAAACTCAACCAGCTACAAATATTAGACGCCATTGTACAAAGCGCAAGCTTAAGTGCAGCGGCACTTAAGCTACACAAAACGCAGCCAGCGCTTACGTTAGCAATTAAAAGTTTAGAGACAAAAATAGGCTTTGCGCTACTCGACCGTTCGCAATACCGTTTACAATTAACCGAAAAAGGGCGGATTTTTCATCGCCAAGCTAAGCAACTACTCAATAACAACGAAGAGCTTGCACAACTTGCAAAAGAGCTAGCACTGGGCAATGAAGCGCAATTTAGAATTTGTTATGAACAAATATGCCATGTGCAAAGCTACAATGAGATCATAAGTAATACTTTTAGAGTATTTAATAGCACTGAGTTTAGTTTAACCAGTGGTAAACGTTTTATTTCGTTGGAGCAAGTTAATAATGGCCAAGCAGAGCTTGGCATAGGCCCTTGGTTTGACTTGTTTCATGCTACCGGCGATTTAGAAAGCTTGCCCATAGGCAAGCTCGACATTGGTATTGTTAGCGCAAAAAATATTATACCCAACACACTTAGCTACAGTGAATTACAGTCGTACCCGTGTTTAGCCATGTTTGAAAGCGGCCTGAGTATAGACAGTGATAGGCTGTCTTATTCTAAAGGCCCAGCAATGATGAAAATTGACGATATATCGAGCTTAAAATCGTTTTTATTATCGGGCGCTGGTTGGGCTATGATCAGCTTAGAGCATTGCGCTGAAGAAATTAAATCGGGGTTATTACAAAAAGTCAGCATAACTGATCGCGAGCATGAATTTAGCACGCAAATTCGCGTTTTTAGGCAGCACTCTAGCCATCATGGGCCAGTAGCACGTACTATTTGGCAGCAGTTTACTCAACTTAGCCAGGCGTATTTGAAAAAACATGGAAATTGATAAAGAAACGCTTATTTATACCGTTATTGGTAGTATTCCTAAAGGGCAAGTTGCAAGTTATGGGCAAGTAGCCGCTATTGCGGGGTATCCGCAAAATGCGCGTTTAGTGGGGCGGTTATTAAAGCTAATGCCCAACGACTCAACAATTCCTTGGCATAGAGTAGTAAACAGCCAAGGTAAAATATCGTTTCCTATAGGCAGTAATAAATACCAAGAGCAGCGACAAAAGCTGTTATTAGAAGGCATTGCATTTAAAAATGAGCGAGTGAATATGCGTGTGTACCAATGGCAGTAATATAACAAGTTTAATCTGCCTGCTGTTTACTTAGCCACTTGCTTAATGAGTGCGCTGTTAAAATAGTGCTAGCGTTAAAGTGTTTATAACTAAGTGCTTAACGCAATAAAAAGGGCAAGTTAAATGCTTGCCCTAGTTTGCGTGTAAAGTGCATGCTTTACACTAAGTTTTTGCCTTTTTGTTTCGCATTTTTAAGATCTTTTATAAGTGAGCAAAGTAAAATAACAAATACACCAAAGGCAATCACAGGCCAAATTAATACATAAATAGTAAGTAATGTTGTAGACATAATTTTTCCTTATTTATTGTCACTAAATTCAACAACACGTTGCTTAATTAAAGCAAAATCAAACGCGCTTTTGTTGCTGGTTAAGGTAAGCACTACACAAATAATAGCGCTGGCACCGTAAGCGGTCAGTGAGCTTAGCAATACAATATAGTCGCGTAAAAAACCTAAAGTAAAAAACAGTAGTATTACGGCTGTTATTGCGCCCAAAATTAACCCCGCAGTGCGGCCAAAAAAACCAAAACACATTAAGCCAATAACAACACCGCCGCCTACGCTTGCTATTACCTCAAAAAACAACGCGACAGCGCCAGTTAATTCCAGCCACTCAAAGCGTGCGATAATAAAGAGTAAAAACGCGCCGGTTACCGCGGCAGTAAACGCCAGATTTGTCACCTTATTCCAATATAAGCTAGAAATAACCGGAAACACAATTGCGCCCCACAGTGCGCCAACAAAAATTAGCATTGAGAGAATATCGAGTTTAAGGCTTGCAAATATAACGCCTAACATGGTGGCAACAACCATGGTAAAGCGGCCAACCCAAAGCATTTTTTTAGGATTAGGGTTGTTTTTACTTAAATGTTTACCGTATACGTCGGTCATTATAATTGCCGATAAGGCTGACAAGTCAGAATCGGCGGTGGATGAAAGCGAGCCAATAATCATCACAAATAATACTAATACCATTACAGGTGACAGGTAGGTGGCGGCCATCTGTGGAATGAGGTTATTTAAATCACCGTCTATAGGTTGCACGCCGGCTAGTAACGCCAGTAAACCCAGCATACCTAAGCCTATAACAATAGAGCCATAACCTATGGTTGCTGTAATAAAGCTCGGTTTTATTAAGTCTTCGCGTACAGCAAATAAGCGTTGGGCAATAGTTTGATTACCAATAGCGTATGCAAGAACTGCAACAAAAAAAGGCGCGCCTTGCTCTAAAATGGCAGTAGTAGAGAAAAAGTCAGCTTGTTCTATTGTTAAATTACTCATGCCTTGAGTAAATAAGTCGGGGCCATCGAGCTCAAAAAATAGCATAGGAATAATAACCACAGCGGCGAGCATCATAGCCATTAACTGGCCAAAATCGGTAAAAACCGAGGAGCGAAACCCCGACCAAAAAGTGTATATAAGCACGCCAGAGCCTGCAATTAATACCCCTTCGGTAAAGTTCAGTGGTGATAAAATATCTACCAGCGCACCGGCTGCAGTAAAGTTAACCATTAAACTAATTATACTGCCGACTATGTTTGAGGAGGCTAAAATCATTTGGCTAGCACTGCCATGCCGCGCATGCATAATTTCGGCTAAGGTACGCGCATTTGGCGTAAGCTCTCTAAAGCGCTTACCAAAGGGGTAAATAAATAAAATCATCAGTGCGCCCCAAAAACCGTAATGGATTGCCCCCGATAAACCATATTTGTACCCTGAGCTTGCAGCAGCATAAAACGATGCTGCCCATATCCATGTGGCTGTCATACTCGCTGCAGACATGCTAAATCCAACGGATCCGTTGGAAACCATATAGCCATCGGCATTTTCTTGTTTTTTGCCAATACTTAGCGTGAATAAAAAGGTTAAACCATAAAAAGCAAATAAAACCAGCAGTATAGTGCTGGTACTAAACTGAAACATTTTGACTCCTTCGCCGCGTCACTCGTCATTACAATAGAGGTAATAAGGTGACGGTTATTATTTATTTTACGCAGTTAAAAACGCACGTAAATAATTAGAGGGCTACTAAAAACTTTATAAAATAGCTTAATAAAACTAGTAGCAAAAAATAGCTGATACGATCATCAGTAAAGAATAATGTAAGCAAAAACGCCCACATAAGAAATTAATGTTAACACAAATGGAGGATGTTATGTGATTTAGCTTGGTTTACAGTATTAAATGCTGAAATTGGTGCTGCTCAATATTTAATATAAATCAATTTTCCGCTAACGAATAACAACCAACAGGACAGCTATTTAATGTAATTACACAGCCAGTTTTCAGTGTTTGGTTAATACAGCAATAGCAGCTTAAGCCTTATCGTTACCCTAAAAGGAAGTAAAATGTCGCTCTACCCATTTAAAAAATATTCAGCCACAGTGCCCACCCAGTGAGTTGATTTTAACGGCCATATGAATACAAAATATTATGGTTTAGTTATTTACGATGCGCATATAGATTTTACCGAACATCTGGATTTAGGTGAGCGATACCGTTATGCAAATAACTGCAGCAAAGCATTAGTCGAAAGCCATTGTATTTTTGAAAGGGAGTTGTGCGAAGGCGATGAAATTGAGGTTGTGTCTTGGCTGTTGTACGTTGATGAAAAACGTATTCATACATTTCATGAAATATATTGCACCAATAAAGGGTATCGCGCCGCTGCGGGCGAGCACTTAGATTTGCATATTGATTTAGCAACCAGGCGAGTATCTCCATTTCCAAGTGAGGTGCTAGAGCGTTTAAAGGTAATAGAGCAGCAATTTTGCCAACTACCCAAGCCCGTTAAAGTGGGCAGTACAATTAAAATACCCAGCATAACTTGAACTATGGATAACAAATCTATTTCAAGCAGCTATTTTCGGCGCTAACTACGTTAAAATTACTTGCAATAGGCTAGCTATTGGCGCGTTAATTCGCCTTGTTTTCACTGAAAATCTCTTAATCAGAGTTCATGTTATATATTTCACGTTGATTTTATTTTAGCGGCAGGTAGAGCATAAGCTGCCGCTAAAGCGAAACACAAAGCGGTTAATTTTTAGCGTTATTTATTTTTAACTGTTCTTTTTCTAAATATGTTTGGCTGCCAACCCCAATGCAGCGCGCCCAAACGTAAAAATACGGTAATAAACAAGGAGCCTAAAATACACCATATATAAGACACTCCGAGTAAAAACAACGCTGCATAAGTTAAACCGCCCGACAGACACGCAGTAGAATACAGCTCTTCGCGCATTACTAGCGGAATTTCTCTGCAAATTACATCGCGCATTAGCCCGCCAAATATACCGGTAGTCATACCCATGGTAATGGCAACTATCATGGTAGTGCCTTCAATTAACGACTTTTCAATGCCGACAATGTTAAATATAGCCATGCCTAATACATCAACTAGCAGCATGTAATAATTAGATACGTGCGGTAAATGGCGAATAAACACCACCGCAATAAATATTGCGCCATAGGTGGCGTATAAATAATCGGGCTCTGCAATCCAAAACACTGGCTGATTTAATAATATATCACGCAGTGTACCGCCGCCAAGCGCAGTAACTGAGCCTACAACTACAACACCAAAACCCCCAATGTTTTTTTCGTGGCCTAATAAAGTGCCCGATATAGCAAAAAAGGCCACCCCAATTAAACTCATAAAATGAAAGTATTCAAACGCCATGGTGTGGTTTCCTTACCATAATTAGGAGAGGTAGAATTAATAAACAGTGTAGCGTATTTAAAATTTATTTTTGCTGAACACTCCCCCCACAACAATAGCTTTAATATGAAATTACGTAGGTTGGTTTAGGCGCAGTGAACCCAACGAAAAAAGGCAGCATCAATTAATCTAGGCGTTTTGCATTATAGATTGGCTTAAATAATTGGCTAAACTAAGCATCAATTTAATAAATAAAATAAACCTTATTCACGATTTTATCGGCTTTATCAGAGGACGCTTTCCTTTCAATACACATAACGACTAATACCTACATAGTGACAAACGCAGCCGGCAATAACAAATAAGTGCCAAATGGCGTGGCTAAATTGGGTGTTTTTGGCGCTGTAAAATACTGTGCCTAGGCTGTAAAAAATGCCGCCGGCAAGTAACCAATATAATGCGTTTACATTAATAACTAAGTAAAGCGGATAAATAATGGCGAGTGCAAACCATCCCATAAGTAAGTAGGTGGCAAGGGAGACTTTTTTATTACCATTGTGAACTAAAACTTTATACGCTACGCCAGCAAGTGCCACTGACCAAATAAAGGTGAGGGTTGCCCAAGACCAAATACCTGTTAACGACAGGTGTAAAAAGGGAGTGTAAGTACCGGCAATAAGAATATAAATAGCGCAGTGGTCGCACTTTTTATAAAATGCTCTGAGCCTAGGTTGTACACTGGCGTGATATAAAGTAGATGATAAAAACAAAATAAAGATGCTGGCGCTATAAATCGTTGCACTTATATAGGCTTTAGTGCTACTTGATTGATTAAACAGATCCCACATTACCCAGAAAGCAAATAACACACCTATTGCATGGCTAATTACATTGAGCTGTTCTTCTTTACGCGAATAGGGCGCATTCAATGACATAACTGATCCTACCACTTTTAATTGTTTTCAGTGTACGTGTGTACGCTGAATCTTTCAATTATTATAAGCAAACATAAGGGC
Source organism: Pseudoalteromonas nigrifaciens (assembly GCF_002221505.1). Lineage (NCBI taxonomy): Bacteria > Pseudomonadati > Pseudomonadota > Gammaproteobacteria > Alteromonadales > Pseudoalteromonadaceae > Pseudoalteromonas > Pseudoalteromonas nigrifaciens. Next base: position 549,481 of record NZ_CP011037.1, read on the forward strand.
AAACTTTCGCTTGCTTTAAAGGCTCATTAATTCAATATGTTTTACTACAAAATAGGCTGAACACTCAACTGTTACTTAAAGGAAAATTATGCAAAAAAGCTTTAAAGCAGCATTACTTAGCGCTTTAATTTACCCAGGTGCTGGGCACTTTGCGTTAAAAAAGCATTTAATAGGCGCTATTTTTGCGGGAGTATTTTCGGTTTTACTACTGTTAACTTTACAAGAGGTGTATGCAATGGCGCAATGCATAGCTAATGACATAGTAAACACAAGGGGCGGTGCTAGCTTTGATGATATTTTGGCTGCAGTAAAGCACCCATCAGCGCACTGTGCAGCATTAGGGCAATACCAGTATATTTACTTAATGTTGGTTATTTGGTTTTTGAGCATAGTAGATGCTTACAGGTTAGGTAGAAAGGCGGTTAAATAAACAGCGGTATTGGCGCATAAATAAAGCGTGTTATATTAACTAAAATTTAGCTGAAAAGTTAAATTAATTAGTTATATTAACCAACGCTGAATTTCATTTTCGGCTACTACTATTTAAATATATTTTATAAACAATGGGTTATATTTTTAATTTAGTGTGGCACATCCCTTGAATATGTAATTGAGTCGAAACAATACACAAACAAGGAAATCCATTATGAAACATTCAATTAAAATCGCTATGGCAAGTTTATTAGTATTAGGTTCGTTGCAAGCAAACGCAACCGAAGTTGACCTTGATGTAACTGATATGCTCACACAAACAATTACCAGCTATATATCGCAAACCACCATAGAGCTTGAAAACTCAATAAAAGACACGCTTACTTTTAATACCGAAACTATGCTTAATAGCTGGTTAAGTGAGCCATTAATTACCGATATTCAAGCTGAAATTAAAACCGAAAATACCGTTAAACCAGTGCAATAATATACGTCAATTATAAGGAATAACCCTATGAGCAGTGAATTTGGATTATTTGCTTTAATGCTGGCGCCGGTTGTAAGTATGATCAGCGCTTATTATTCGGTGCAATTACTTAAAAGTATGGGAGCGTGGTTTAATATTTAACATTGGTTTAATAAAAGCTGATCGACTTAGTTAAAGCGCACGTAAATGAAGGCAGAATGTTTTAAACAAGTAGACTTTATGAAACGTGCGATTTTTCCATTACCCTTATTTATCCTCCCTGACGGTTATACGCGTTTACGCATATTTGAACCTCGCTATTTAAATATGGTTAAAAGCGCATTAAAAGAAAACATTGGATTTGTGCTTTGTAGTTTTGAGCACGACACGCCATTTAATATCAGCGCCCAAGGTTGCCTAATGAACATTATTGACTTTGATCAAGATGATAATGGCATGCTACTTATAGATGTATGTGCTACTCAAAGTGTGCAAATAAACGATGTGTTTCAAGACGAGCAAGAACTGCGCTACGGTTTAATGTCGAACTGTAATACGCCTTATTGGTACACAGAGGCAAACAATAATATTGGCGAGCATAAACGCCTACAAGATACGCTGCGTGAAGTGTTCACTAATAACCCAGAGCTTAGTTCGTTATATAAACAAACCTATTTTGACAAGCTTACTTGGGTTGCTGCTCGATGGCTTGAGCTGTTACCTATATCTATTGAGAAAAAACAGCAACTTGCGTTTGAAACTAACTTTGATAACTTACTAAGTTTCCTCCATACTGTGATTAATAACGAATTTGCCTAATTTAATTTGATCCTTATTTAATTATTGCCCGTATTTACATGTACTAAAGCAATAACGGGATAAATTACTATGGTAAGTCAACAACAATCATTACGTTGTGAACCTAATACAGGTAAGTACACTGCCATGCCAGAAACGCCAAGTAAGGAATTGATGCAAGCATTAATTGATGTTGCACAAAGCCGCGATAAAAAAGCATTTGCTTATTTATTTGAATATTTTTCGCCAAAAATTAAACGTTTTGGTATCAAGCAATTTGGTATTGAAGCTCAAGCAATGGAGTTAGTGCAAGAAACACTAACATCGGTTTGGCGTAAAGCACATTTGTACAATAGTGACAAAGGGGCTGCGACTACTTGGGTTTACACGGTAATGCGAAATGCTTCGTTTGATATGCTGCGCAAAATGAAAAGCAATAAAGAAGAAAACATCAGCGAAGATATTTGGCCGTTATTGAACGAATCGCAAAATACGCATCACGAATACACAGATCATTTAGAAGATAAACAAATTAAACGCTACCTTGAAAAGCTACCAGTAGCTCAGCGGGAAGTAGTAAGAGGTGTTTATTTTCAAGATATGTCGCAAGAACAACTTGCACAACAACTTAATATTCCAGTAGGCACGGTAAAATCACGGTTACGTTTAGCCTTGCAAAAATTACGTAATGAAATGGGAGATCAGCATGATTAAACATCACCCGAGTGATACTTTACTGACACAATATTGCAGTGCATCACTTAGCGCATCGTTAAGTTTAGCTGTGTCTATACACGTAGATATGTGCCCAGTATGCCAAGAAAAAGTAACAAAGCTTGAAGCTGATAATGCAGCTGAAGTGTTTAACGATGCATTACCTTCAGAGGCTAAGGATGATACTAGTGGTTATTTTGAGCAAGAAAGCTCAAGCTTATTTGATTTAATAACCAGCGATACCAGTATTGATGAAGTATACGAAGTTGAACCAATTGCTGTTGAAATAAACCAGCAAAACTATCAACTGCCGCGTGCTTTAACACGTATTTCGCACAGCAAATTTACTCAAGTTGGCAAACTAGCCCGCTCGCGCGTTGCCCTAGATGATGGCCCATTACGTACCAGCTTATTGCACATTGCTGCGGGTGGAGAAATACCAGAGCATACTCATACCGGATTTGAGATTACTTTGTTACTAAACGGCGAGTTTAGCGACGAAGAGGGTAGCTACGTACCGGGTGATTTTATTTGGCAAGATGGCAGCCATCTGCACACACCGGTAACAAAAGAAGGCTGTTTATGCTTTACAGTAGTCAGTAGTGCGCTACATTTTAATAAAGGGCTGAGTAAGTTACTTAACCCAATTGGTAATTTAATTTACTAATATAAACAGTTTATTAGGGATATTATGCAAGCTGATACAATTAAAATAGGCATTAGTGCATGCCTAGCAGGCGAAAAAGTGCGTTTTGACACAGGCCATAAACGCTCAAACTTTTGTATGGATGAGTTTGCAAAGCATGTTGAATATACGCGCTTTTGCCCAGAGGTGGCGGTGGGTTTACCTATTCCAAGGCCAACTATTCGCCAAGTACGAGTAGGCGATACAATAAAAGTGTGTCGCCCTGATGGTTCTGGCGACGTTGGACCACAACTTACTGCTTACGGTATTAAAGTAGCTACCGAACAAGCGAAAGAGTTAAGCGGCTTTGTGTTTTGTGCTAAAAGCCCAAGCTGTGGCATGGAGCGCATTAAAATATACAACGAAGCGGGCACTGGTAACACATCAGAAGGTGTTGGTTTTTTTGCAGAGCAAATAATGAAGCACAATCCATTATTACCGTGCGAAGAAAATGGCCGTTTAAACGACATGCACTTGCGTGAAAACTTTGTAATGCGAGTGTATACGTTTAAAAATTGGCAAAAATTAATACAACAGCCATTGAACGTTCATCGCTTAACCCAGTTTCATGCGCAATATAAATACTTGTTAATGGCGCATAATTACCAAGCTTACCGCGATCTAGGTCATCTGTTAGGTACGTTTTTAGGTGATGACGTAACCGAGCTTGCTGATAAGTACATTTTAGGTTTGATGAATGGACTTAAAAAGCCAGCCTCACGCAAAAATAATTGTAATACCTTAATGCACTTACAGGGCTACTTTAAAAAAGATTTATCGTCAGTCGAAAAACAAGAAATGCGAGAAGCAATTGATGAATACAGCGATGGTTTAGTGCCTCTTTACGTGCCACTTACTTTGCTAAAGCATCATTTAAAAGTGCACCCAAACGAGTATCTTGAAAAACAAGTATTTTTTAATCCTTATCCTAATGAATTAAAACTACGCTACGGTATTTAATGAACACATTATTTTGGTTTAGGCGCGATTTGCGCCTTTTTTCTAATGAGGCGCTAATTCAAGCGCTTAATAATGGCGCTAACCACGCTATTTTTTTTATCTGCGAAAAACAATGGCAGCAGCATCAAGCAGCGCCAATACAAATTGACTTACTTAAACGTCGCATTACTTACCTGCACCAGCAACTTGCTGATCACGGCATTACCTTACACATTATTGATGCGCCAGACTTTGCTGATTGCGAAACTCAACTCATTGATTTTTGTAAGGCTAATAATGTTAAGCATGTAATTGCCAATACCGAGTATGAACTAAACGAAGTAAACCGCGATAAAGCCATTTTAGCAAAGTGCGATGAGCTTTCTATTACGTTTACCTTGTACGAAGGCGATTTAATTGCCCCGGTAGGCAGCGTTAAAAACCAAAGCAACGAAATGTACAAAGTATTTACGCCATTTAAGCGCGCTTGGTTAAAACAGTACATTGAGGTGCATTTTTCTTTGCCGCAGTGGCCTGTAGAGCACGTTAGCGGCGGTGCGCAGTTAAGCAAAAACGAAACAAATTTACTCAAAGGCGATAGCAGCTCTGAAAAATGGCCCGTTGATGATAAAACATTGGCCACTGTGGTCGATAACTTTATTTGCGATAAACTAACAAGTTACGACGATCACCGTGATATTCCCAGTATTAAAGGCACCTCAGGCCTTAGCCCTTATTTAGCGCTAGGTATTATTAGTACTAAGCAATTATTAATAAATATACAGCAGCGCTACCCGGATATTTTAAGCACTTCAAAAAGCAAAACCTTTACTTGGGTTAATGAGCTTATTTGGCGTGAATTTTATCGGCATTTAATTGCGCAATTTCCAAAGCTTTCGCGTGGCGATAATTTTAACGAAAAGTATAACGCGGTAGTTTGGCGTAGCAGCGATGACGAATTTAAAGCATGGTGCGAAGGCCGCACAGGTTACCCGCTTGTTGACGCTGCGATGAGGCAACTCTTGCAAACCGGGTGGATGCATAACCGTTTACGCATGGTGGTTGCTAGCTTTTTAACTAAACACCTACTTATAGATTGGCGCAAAGGCGAGCGTTTTTTTATGCAACATCTTATAGATGGCGATTTGGCCTCTAATAATGGTGGTTGGCAGTGGGCGGCCAGTACCGGGTGTGATGCACAGCCTTACTTTAGAGTTTTTAATCCTATAAGACAAAGTGAACGCTTTGATCCAAACGGCGAATTTATTCGTAAATACATACCAGAGCTTGAAAACGTGCCAGATAAACACATTCACTTTCCACATAGTTATTTAGCTTCATTGGGGCAAAGTGATTCGTGTTATTGGCCAGCAATTGTTGATCATAAAGCGGCGCGAGAGCGTGCCCTAGCAGCATTTAAGGTATGATATGGATAACCAGTTACCAGTAGATAAGTTTGTAGATATATATCAAAAACTTAATAATAGTAACCTCGATTTATTAAGTGAAATTTACTGCGACGATATACAATTTACCGACCCAATGCACAACATTAATGGCATTGTTGAGCTGCGCAAATACTTTGCTAATTTGTATAGCAATGTTACGCATTGCCAGTTTGATATAACTGATTCCTTCAGTGTTGCCAATAATGCCTTTGTGTATTGGAGTATGCATTATGTGCATCCTAAATTAGCCTCAGGAAACACCATTACTGTGCAGGGGCACAGTAAGCTTACATTTAACGGTGACAAAATAATTGAGCACCGCGACTATTTTAACGTAGGCGAGCTACTGTATAAGCATATTCCTTTATTAGGCCGTATTATTAAGCTTATAGATAAAAGGGCGGGCTAATTATGATCACACTTATTACCGGTGCTACCTCAGGTATTGGCGAACAATTAGCAATAAAATATGCCGAGCAAGGCGATACTGTTATTGCTTGCGGTCGTAACAGCGAAAAGTTAGCTGAGCTTGCTAAGCATAACAACATTCAAACCTGCCAATTTGATGCCACAAATTTACAACAAATAAAATCTGCTACCATTGGCTTTGCTCATTTTGATCGGGTCATACTCAATGCTGGTAACTGCGAATACGTTGACGATGCACGAAATTTTGACAGCGCCTTATTTGAGCGAGTCATTAGCGTTAATTTACTGGCTATGGGGTATTGCTTAGAAGCTTTATTACCTAAAATAAATAGTGGTGGCCAGCTGGTGTTAGTCAGCTCAAGTGTAACCTATTTAGCACTACCGCGCTCAGAGGCGTATGGCGCTTCTAAAGCGGGTGTAAGCTACTTGGCTAAAAGCTTAGCAATTGATTTAAATGACGTTGATGTAACCTTAGTGCATCCTGGTTTTGTTAAAACCCCTCTAACTAATAAAAATGACTTTCCTATGCCTATGGCCGTTACAGCGCAAAAAGCGGCAGACTACATGATAAAAGGCATACACAAGCGTCGTAAAGAAGTGCATTTTCCGTATCGTTTTACACTACTATTAAAAGCACTGCGCATATTACCATTGCCGCTGTGGCTCAAAATTGCAAAAGGACTAGCGCGTTGAAAAAAATAGCTATAATTGGCACTGGCGTTTCAGGTTTAACCTGTGGGCATTTATTGCATAAGCACTATGATGTAACGCTATTTGAAAAAAACAATTACATTGGTGGCCACACGGCTACGGTTGATGTGCAAGTTGATGGTATTGAACACGCTATTGATACTGGTTTTATTGTATTTAATAACAGAACCTACCCTTATTTTGAAAAGCTATTAGCGCGTATTGGCGTTGATAAGCAAGAAACAGAAATGAGTTTTAGTGTACATAACGATGCCACAGGTTTTGAATACAACGGCCATACCTTTACGAGTTTATTTGCACAGCGTCGTAATATTTTTAGACCAAAATTTTGGCGTTTACTGTACGACATAGTTAGGTTTAATAAATTATGTAAAACAATACACGAGCAAGGCAGCTATAAAGCCGATCACTCATTAGGTGAGCTACTAAGTGAGCATAATTTTAACGACTTTTTTAAATATCATTATATTTTACCTATGGGCGCTGCTATTTGGTCTACCAGCATTAAAGAAATGCAAAATGTAGGCGTTGAATTTTTTGTTAAATTCTTTTTTAATCATGGCTTATTAGATGTAGTAAACAGGCCGCAATGGTATGTAATACCCGGTGGTTCTCGTCAATATATTAACCCGCTAATTAGAGGCTTTGCCGACAAAATTAAACTCAATACAGATATTAAATCAGTAACTAGAGCTGCCGATAAAGTAACCATAGTGTTTGCTAATGGTGAGCAAAGCGAGTTTGATAAAGTGATATTTGCTTGTCATTCAAATCAGGCGTTAGCGTTATTGGATGATGCCAGCGAGCAAGAAAAGTCAGTGTTGGGCGCTATTCCTTATACCGAAAATTCAGTGGTACTACATACCGATACTAATTTATTACCCGACAGAAAAGCAGCCTGGGCTAGTTGGAATTATTTACTCAATAATAATACCGATAAAGCGGCTGTTGTTACGTATCAAATGAATATACTTCAAGGGTTACAGTCAGATACGCAGTTTTGTGTAACATTGAACCATCTACAAGGAATAGAAAAGAGTAAAATATTACGTGAATTTACTTACCATCACCCAGTATTTAACCAAGAATCGATAGCCGCGCAGCAACAAAAGCACAGCATTGACGGGAAAAATAATAGCTATTTTTGTGGTGCGTATTGGTATAACGGTTTTCACGAAGATGGGGTGCATAGTGGCGTAGACGTTGCCAAACAGCTTGGGGTTGAATTTGACTAGCGCTGTATATTTAGGCGATGTAAAACATCGCCGTTTTGCGGTTAAAAGCCATAGCTTTAGTTACCCTTTGTACATGATGTGGGTTGATTTAAATAACCCACAGCAATTAAACGGTGTGCATAGCCAATTGGGCAGTTCAGGTTTTAAAGCTCTTAAATTTAACCAAGCAGACTATCTAAATAAAGACCCGCAATTAAATACCTTTTCGTTAGTAGCGCGCGCGCGCAAACACCTTGCAAAGCTAGGTGTTAAACAAACCTTTAGCCATGTTTATATGCTGGGGCAATTACGCTGTTTAGGTATTTACTTTAGCCCAGTAAATTTTTATTTTTTTGGCCATAACGATACAAAATTTAGTTACATGATCGCAGAGGTTAGCAACACACCTTGGAATGAACGCCACTATTATTTAGTTCCGTTAGAAAAAAAAGTGAACTTTAAGAAAACCTTTTCCGTATCACCTTTTATGGACTTGGACATGAACTACCACTGGCATATTCGACAAACGCAGGATAAAGCATTAATACAGATTAAAAATATACGCGACGAGCAGGTATTATTCGACGCTACACTAAGGTTAAAACGCCACGAATTAACTGAGCAACAAGTAAGTAGGTTGCTTAAACGTTTTCCGGCGATGACTTGGTCAATTTTTAAGGGTATTTATTATCAAGCATTAAAGTTGTTTATTAAAAGAGTGCCTTTTTTAGGCCACTCAGGTAAGCCATAAAGCAAGTTGTTATGTTGTTTAAGAGTAATAATATAGGTGATTTTATGGAAAAAGCGACGCATTTACGTTGTCAAAATAATCGAAGCTGGCTTACTAATTTATATAAAAAAATAGTATTTAAAGCCTTTTCATCGATTCAAACAGGGCAAATAACGTTAGTTGATAATAACGAACGCATTACTTTTGGCGATTTATCGTCAGCTGCAAAAGTAACGATTACTGTTAATAATAAAGCAATGTACAAAGCATTTTGTTTGTCGGGTAGTGTGGGCGCAGGCGAGTCTTATATTTTAGGACAATGGTCTTGCGATAACTTAACTCAGCTGATCGAAATATTTGCAATTAATCAAAATCAATTAGATGCTTTTGAAAAAAAGTTTTCTTTTTTCAGTAATATTGTCAATCGCTTAAATCACTTAAAAAACAAAAACTCAGAATCGGGTTCGAAAAAAAATATTATTGCTCATTATGATTTAGGGAATGATTTATACGAATCGTTTTTAAGCAAAGAAATGCTCTATTCGTGTGCAGTCTATCCCGAAAAAGAAGCAACCTTAGAGCAAGCTCAACAGTATAAGTTACAACGAATTTGTGAACAAGTTGAACTACAAAAAGGCGACTCGGTAATAGAGATAGGCACCGGATGGGGGGCATTCGCAATTTATGCAGCTACTCATTACGACTGCTATGTTACTACCACGACTATATCTGATGAGCAGCACGACTATGTTGAACAAAAAGTGAAGCAACTTGGGCTTGAACATAAAATAACTTTGCTTAAATTAGACTACCGTTCACTTAAAGGGCAATACGATAAACTGGTTTCAATTGAGATGATTGAAGCGGTAGGGCACGATTACCTACCAAGCTTTTTTACTCAATGTAGTGCGTTATTAAAAGATGATGGCGCTATGCTTATTCAGGCGATTACTATTGGCGATCAGCGTTATAAACATTATTTAAAAAACTCAGATTTTATTCAGCAATATATTTTTCCTGGTGGTTGTTTGCCATCGTTAAATGAAATGAGTGAACAAATTAAAAATAATACCGATATGGTTATTCATACCGTAAACGATATTGGTGCCCATTATGCACGTACACTTGCCGATTGGCGTACGCGCTTTATACAAAGCTGGCCAGACTTAGACAGCTCTAAATTTGATGAGCGCTTTTATCGTTTGTGGTTATTTTACTTTGCTTACTGCGAAGGTGCATTTAGAGCACGTGCAACTAGTACCGTGCATTTAATGGCGCGTAAACCACGTTTTATCAGTACTGATGATGAAATTGCACTCGGTTATTAATTTTGTGTTATTTCAAGCAGTGTGGTTTTTATCCTTACTGCTTGAATCAAGCTCTGTTGTGTTTAGTAGCGCTATTATTGCGTTGATGTTTTATTTATCAAAACAAAAGAAGCACGACGCATTACTGGTTTTAGTGGCTTTGCCCTTGGCTTTATTGAGCGAGTTTATTGCCGTTAAAAGTGGCTTATTAGAGTTTAAAGTATCCCCATTTCCTGTTTGGCTTGCCTTATTGTGGTTTGCATTACTGCTTAGCATAAACACCTCAATGCGCTTTTTAATCTCACTAAAACTTTGGCAAGTATTTATTATTTGCCTTGTGTTTTCCCCTGCAAGTTACTGGGCCGGCGCGCGCTTTGAAGTGCTAAATTTAGGCCTGCCACTATTGGAGTTTTGGCTGGTATACGGTGCTCTTTGGGCTGCTGTATTTACTTTAATTATTTTAGCTAATTTAAAACTTAAATTACTTATTACTCGCTGATCCTCGCCCTTGCCGCTCCCGTATGATTATTCACTTACCTGAAGGGATTTACCATGAACGCTATATTTAAAGTACTGTGTATTTGTTTACTCACAACGAGTTGTGTTGCTGCGGCACAAATTAGCTTAACGAAGGTAGGGGATGCGCGGATGGAGTATTTATTTTGGGATGTATACGACGCTACGTTATTTACTACAACGGGAGAGTATAAGTTAGGCGATAATCCGATTAAATTTAAGCTGACTTATTTGCGTGACTTTGCTGCTAAAGACATAGTAAAAGCGACCAACGAGCAGTGGCAACATTTAGGTAAAAAACAGCTAACAACGCAATATAGCGATAAATTATTAGCGATGTGGCCAAATATAAAAAAAGGCGAGTCGTTAACGCTCGTAACAGACAAGCAAGGGCTTAGTGTTTTTTATCATAATGATAAACACATTGGTGAAATTAATGAGCCTGGCTTTGCCGCTGACTTTTTGGCGATTTGGCTGAGCGAAAATACCTCTGAGCCCGCACTTCGAAAGCAATTATTAGGAAATTAATATGACAATTTTAAATTATGCAAAAGTAACCTTTGCCGCTATATGTGCGCTGTTATTGGTAAGTTGCTCTGCCCCCAATGTCGAACATTACAATAACACCTCTCCAGAATTTGACTTTAAAACGTTTTTTAGCGGAAATTTAAAAGCCTATGGCGTTGTACAAGACTATAAAGGTGAATTAACCCGCAAGCTCGTGGTTGACATGCATGCAAGCTGGGAGGGCAACCAAGGCGTTATAGAAGAAGATTTTATTTATGATGATGGTGAAACTCAAAAACGTATTTGGAAAGTAACACTCAATGATGACAAGAGTTTAACCGGCACTGCAGATGATGTTTTAGGCACAGCTAAAGGGAAAAGTGATGGCAGTGTATTTCATTGGAATTACGATGTTGAACTGCCTTACGATGGCAGCACTTTAACGGTAAACTTTGATGATTGGATGTACTTGGTAACACAAACTCGCTTGATAAACCGTACGTCTATTGTTAAGTTTGGTATCGAAGTTGGGGAAGTTACCTTGGTTATCGAAAAAATATAGCTTATGACTTTGTGGCTTAACTTGCGTTAAAATTGCACTTAAATTAAGTCTTTGTTAACTCAACACGCTGTATTTTACCGATAATTATTTTAATTTTACGCATTTTATAAGATTTTAAGCAAAAAATGCAATTTGCTGTTGCTAACTCTTCAAAAATGCATAAAGATAGGTTTTGCGAAGGCAAAATAATAACGAATAGGAATCAAATAATGAATAAAGCTCAATTAGTTGAAAAAATTGCTACTGATGCAGAAATCTCTAAAGCCGCTGCTACACGCGCTCTTGACGCGTTTACTGGCGCTGTAACTTCTTCTTTAAAAGAAGGTGATTCAGTAGCGTTAGTTGGTTTTGGTACTTTTTCAGTTAAAGAACGTGCAGCACGTACTGGCCGTAACCCACAAACGGGTGCTGAGATCCAAATCGCAGCGGCAACTATCCCAAGCTTTAAAGCAGGTAAAGGTCTTAAAGATCAAGTAAACCTTTAATTGTAGGTTTATCTAATTAAATGAAAAGAGGGCCTTTTAGCCCTTTTTTTTATGCCTAAAATATTTGCCAACCTTGATAACATTATAATTACATTTAATAATTGTAATAAAGTTAATCCACCTTTATTAAGGTGGATTAACTTTTTAGTTATTTATTTGGCTTTTAGGGCTTTATCGCCACGGCCAATGCCAACTGCACCAGAGCGCACTACCTCAATAATGTCGGTTTCGTGGCGTAGCGTATCTAAAAATGATTCAATTTTATCTGTGCTACTCACTAACTGTAGGCTATAACTTAGCCGGCCCATATCTAAAATAGTCCCTTGGAATACATCTGCTACGCGGGTAACCGCTGCGCGTGTTGTTTCGTCTTGGGCAAATACTTTAACCAATAATAGTTCACGCTCAATATGACTCATTTCGGTTAAATCAATAATTTTTAGTACATCAACAAGCTTGTTTACCTGTTTGGTAATTTGCTCTACTACACGGTCATCACCCATAGTGGTAATAGTAATGCGCGATAAAGACTGATCATCCGTTGTGCCAACTGTTAGGCTGTCGATGTTATAAGCACGCTGCGAAAATAATCCTACAATACGCGACAGTGCTCCTGGTTCGTTTTCTAATAATATAGATAAAATACGACGCATTATGCTTTTACTCCTTTACGTAGCCACATCTCATCAATGCCACCAAACTTAATTTGCATTGGGTATACATGTTCTTTTTCGTCTACAAGAATGTCTAAAAATACTAAACGATCGTTAATCGACATGGCTTTGTCGATAGCCGGTTGTAACTCATCTAGGGTGTTTACTTTAATACCTACATGGCCGTAGCTTTCTACTAATTTAACAAAATCAGGCAAAGATTCCATGTAAGATGATGAATGACGCCCGCCATACACCATATCTTGCCATTGGCGTACCATGCCTAAAGAGCGGTTATTTAATGACACGACTTTTACCGCTAAGTTATATTGTAAACACGTAGCTAGCTCTTGAATATTCATTTGAATAGAGCCGTCGCCAGTAATACATACCGATTCTTTATCCGGAAAAGCAAGTTTTACACCCATGGCTGCAGGTAAGCCAAAGCCCATAGTGCCAAGGCCGCCTGAGTTGATCCACTGACGCGGATGTTTAAACGGGTAATACTGGGCTGCAAACATTTGATGTTGGCCAACATCAGAGCTTACATAAGCGTCGCCATTGGTGGCTTTATAAACCGCTTCAATTACGGCTTGCGGTTTAATTGCATCGCCATCGGTGTTATAGCTTAAGCACTTTTGTTCGCGCCAACTGATAATTTGACGCCACCAATCTTCTTGGGCGCTGCGATCAATTTGAATAGGGCTCTTATCAATACCAGCTTGTAGCTGCTCTAGTACGGTTGCAAGACAGCCAACTACCGGAATGTGAGCTTTAATTGTTTTAGAAATAGACGTTGGATCAACATCTACATGCACTATAGTGGCGTTGGGACAAAATTTTTGCACATTATTGGTGACCCGATCATCAAAACGCGCCCCTAATGCTAATATTACATCGGCATTAGCCATGGCTTTATTGGCTTCAAGGGTGCCATGCATACCTAGCATGCCTACAAAGTTTGGATGCACACCTGAAATGCCACCTAGCCCCATAAGGGTATTGGTAATTGGCGCATTTAGTGACTCTACCAAGTGAGTTAATTGCTCAGAAGTGTTTGAAATTACAATTCCGCCGCCAGAGTACACTACCAGTTTTTTTGCTTCTAGTATGGCGGTAACGGCTTTTCGTATTTGTTTTGAGTGGCCTTTAGTGTTTGGGTTGTAAGTTCTTAAATCGGTAGATTTAGGAAATTCATAATCAAACTTTATCTCAGGGTTTAGCATGTCTTTTGGCAGCTCTACTACCACTGGGCCTGGGCGGCCTGTGCTGGCAATATAAAAAGCTTTAGCTAAAATAGTTGGGATATCTTTTGCGCTTCTGCAGTTAAAACTGTGCTTTACTATAGGGCGCGAGCAACCAACGATATCGGTTTCTTGAAAAGCATCATCACCAATCAAGTTGGTAGGTACTTGCCCTGATAGCACGACCATTGGAATGGAGTCCATATAGGCTGTAGCAATGCCGGTAATACAGTTTGTAGCACCAGGGCCTGATGTTGCCAATACTACGCCTACATCGCCAGTAGCACGCGCATAACCATCGGCCATATGTGTGGCGGCTTGCTCATGACGAACTAAAATATGTTCAATGTCGTCTTGCTGGAAAAGCGCATCGTATAAATCTAATACTGACCCCCCGGGGTAGCCAAATATGTATTTAACCTTTAATTCTTTTAATGCCTGAACAACTAGTTCAGAACCATTATATTGTTGTTTGCTCATCCTCATTCCTCTGCCGTTATTTTTATGCATAAAAAAACCCCCGCATGGGGCGGGGGTTTTTAAAAAGCAGTATCACCTTTCAATACATCCCCGCTGGGCTTATAACTAAGACCAGTACGAGCACGACTAATAGGCGAATTGTAGTATTCATAATTAATTACTCTATTACAAAGCGTTAATACTGCTTTAAACTAAAATTGTGTATGTGGTTATTTTTAAGGGTTTTGAGGGAGTATGTCAACTGTGAAATGGCTTTTCTGCATTATTTTTTCTCATCATGCTATTTTTGTGCTGGAGTTAGTTGTTTTTTGAGGTTTTAAAGTAAGTGGGGGGAGGTTTTATGCAGGTTTGCAATTTTGAATATTAAAAAGCCAGCAATTGCTGGCTTTTTATATCAGTACGCTTACAAGTACTTATGTATGTACTTTATACTTTATATTACAAACGGTCGATAACAGCTTGAGTAAAGTCTGTTGTACCGTGGCTGCCGCCTAAATCGCGAGTAGTACGATCGCCTGACTTAATCACATCAGCAACTGCACTTCTAATGCGCTCTGCGGTGTCGCCCATATTTAAATGCTCAAGCATTTGAATAGACGCTAAAATTACAGAAGTAGGGTTAGCTAGGTTTTTACCTGCAATATCAGGCGCACTGCCGTGTACTGCTTCAAAAATTGCAGTATCTTCGCCAATGTTAGCACCTGGTGCCATGCCTAAGCCGCCAACTAAACCAGCACATAGGTCTGATAAAATATCACCAAATAAGTTTGTGGTTACTATTACGTCAAACTCTTCTGGCGTCATTACTAGTTTCATACAGGTTGCATCAACAATCATTTCGGTTGATTCAATTTCTGGGAAACGTTCTGCAACTTCACGCGCTACTTTTAAAAACAGGCCTGAAGTAGATTTTAAAATATTTGCTTTATGTACCGCTGTTACTTTTTTACGGCCTTCACGTACTGCTAGCTCGTAAGCAAACGTTACGATTTTTTCTGCGCCTTCGCGAGTAATAACAGATTTTGCTTCTGCTTCGTTACCATCTTCACTTACAATTTGACCAGCGCCAGAGTACATACCTTGGGTGTTTTCACGAATAGTGATGATATCAATATCATCATAACGTGCTTTTGTGCCTACAAACGATTTAACAGGACGTACGTTTGCGTACAAACCAAATTGCTTACGTAGTGTTACGTTTATAGAAGTAAAGCCTTCACCAACTGGCGTTGTTAAAGGACCTTTTAAGGTGATTTTGTTTTTAGCGATAGTATCGATTGTGTCTTGCGGAAGTAACTCACCTGTTTTTTCAAGTGCAGCTAGGCCAGCATCAACAAATTCATAATCAAAATCGCATCCTGCGGCTTTTAGTATTTCAAGTGCTGAGTCGATAATGCTAGGGCCGATGCCGTCGCCTTTGATCACTGTTATGGTTTGTTTGGCCATTAACTTATCCTTTAAAGAGTTTGATTTGCACATAAATTGTGGCTCCGAGGGAGCAACTGCTTGTTAGAAAATTTATGTGAACGAGCTTGAGAGTTCAAGGGCGCATTTATACCAATTATTAAGTCATTTTGCCAGTTTATACTATTAATACTGGGTATAACCGCTGTTTATAGTTAAAATAAGTAGCTTAAATACTATCAAACAAAGCTAATGTTTGAAGTTTGTCATAAAAATCGGCTTGATTGTCCCAGCCCTGGGCTATTAATTGCTGCTTAAGTGTTTGCTGTTGCCAAGGTGTTAATGCTGTTTTTGGCTTAAACACGCTTTGCGCCACGACTTTAAATGCTACCCATAACTTACTTTGCTCAGTGAGTTCGTTTTTAGCTACTTGTTCGGCATCTAATAATGCAAAGGTCCATGGGTTATCACTTAAAAGCGCTGATAACTGCTGATTTAAATGCTTACTATCCATGTTTTCTATGCCAAAAAATGCGCACATAGGTGTATCGGATGATTTATTGGGGGCGTGCGCTATAGGCGTCTTTCTTGAAAGTTGCGTACTACAATGTATTAATAAGTAATGCGCGTAAGCATATAAAGGTAAACAAATATGCTCAAACTGATATTGCTTATTGTTATAGACCAATAGCCTCATTATATCGACCATACATTTGAGTCGATTAACTAAAAAAGCATGTAAAGGATGCGGAATAGCAAAAACTAGTTGCTCAAACACCACGCGCTGTATAATAGCAGGGGCATTATTGTAGCCAACCATAGACAAACTATGCGTTAAATTTTTAGCGGCTTGATGCTCTTTGTTATATGGTTTAACTGCTTGGCATAAGCTTTTAATAACATTAGGGTGTGGGGCTAATAAAGTATTTATATTGTTAAAGCTATACTCTTGTTGCAGTTTAATAAGCCCAATTAGATCATATAATGTGCTTTGGGTACTGGGAGTTGCGGCTTTTATATTTACATATTCAGTATCCCACACTTTATAAAGTATACGTTTATCAGCGCATAGCCATTGTACTGCGTTATCGTTAAGCGTTGCTTTTACCCTGTACCAAACTATTTTGTTCTTTAAGCTTTTAATAAGTATGTGGCGCTGCTCGGCGTCGGTTGCTAAATAAATCATTGCTTGTTCGGCATATAAAACTCGGCTCCCGGGGAGCAAAGGACCAATATGCGCAATTAATGATTTTAAGAGCCGCTGAGCAAATAAATTTGGGGTTCGCAAATATAAGTCGCCTATCGCTTTATAAAAATTTATTTGCTGATTTGCTGCATTACACGTGAGGTTAACTGCCAAAATATTAGCTAACGCCACAATTATTGTGCCGCCATCGTATAACATTATTTTAGGGGTGCTTACTAAAGCGTGTTTATATTTACTCAGTTTAGCTAATACTTGAGTAATACTATGGGCAGGTTGCTTTGCGGTTAGTAATACGCGCGCTGCAAGTTTGTGGCGTAATTGCCATATTTGGCTTTCGGTACTGGTAAACGCTATTTGTTTGGACAGTTTATTAAGTTGAGCGCCTACGCACAAGTGCTCAATTAATGACGCACTAATATACAGCTCACTTAGTTCGTCATCGTAATTTTGGCTTACGCACAGTGCGGTTGTTAAAATACATTGGTTAATTACAAGGTTGGTAGCAAAGTCGTACTGAGTTTTATAAAGCATAAGTTGCGCTTGTAGAGCACTCGGATTTTGCTTATAAAGGGTTCGGTATTGCTCTGCAAGTTTGCACACTAGCGGATAAAAGGTAGGCCATTGTTTTTTATTATTGTATGAAGCTAAAAATAGCTGCGTATGCTCAAGCAACCTTTTTAGCTTTATTGATACAGGCTCATCCATTATGCCGTTTCCCTAACCTGGTTTTAGATATTGATCGTAAGCACTGGGACCCCATAAAATGAGCTGCCCGTTTTTAAATAATAAGCCGGTACATTCATCTATAGTAGTAATGCCGTCAGATGTTTTATGCTGGGTACGATAAAAAACAATTTGCCATACTTGCTCCTCATCACGCTTAGCAAAGGTAAGATCTGGGCTACCTAAATATTCGAGTACACTATTGAGGGTTGCAGTGTCTTCTATTTTTAGCTTTTCGATATAGCGTTTATTATAGGCTTCTCTGTCTTGCCAAATCATAGCTTGTGGATCATCTTTATAAAAAACGATCACTAACGTGGCTATTAGCGCATACAGCCCTAAACCTAAAATTAAATATCTAAAAAACTTTTTGAACATTACTTACTCTACTAACCATCACTACTAATAGTATACGTATTGTCGTACGGCAGTGCTATTAACTTGCGACTAATTAAGCCTTAACTGCTTTAAACTAAAGCCTAAGTTTATATCGGTGCGTAAACTAACCAGTTGCTTTGA
Source organism: Pseudoalteromonas nigrifaciens (assembly GCF_002221505.1). Classification (NCBI taxonomy): domain Bacteria; kingdom Pseudomonadati; phylum Pseudomonadota; class Gammaproteobacteria; order Alteromonadales; family Pseudoalteromonadaceae; genus Pseudoalteromonas; species Pseudoalteromonas nigrifaciens. The sequence goes on from NZ_CP011037.1 coordinate 567,654, forward strand.
AATAACATACATATCCATATTTTCAGTTAGCTTTTTACGTAAGCTGGCATTAAGAGCATCGTCATTGAGTGCATCCTCGACAGAGCTATAGTTATTAACTAGTAGCTGCGCCGATTTAGTGCCTATGCCTTTTACGCCCGGAATATCATTGGTTTTATCGCCAGCAAATGCCCAAAACTCTACTAGTTTTTTTTGCTCAACGCCAAAGCGTTGCTTAATACTATCTTGATCTAAATAATGTTTTTTAAAATAATCATACACAGCTATATGCTCATTTAAAAAAGGTAAAAAGCCTTTATCAGTTGAGACAATCACACTGCTGATGTTGTTATGTGATGCCTTATTTGCAAGGGTTGCAATAATATCATCAGCTTCATCGTTTATTGGTTCAAACACTACAATACCGGTTTCTTCAATGGCGGCTTTAAATTGCACTAATGCATCTTTAAGTATTTGTGGCATAGGAGCACGGGAGTGTTTGTAATCTTTATAAAAATGATAGCGCCAACTTTTATCGCCATCAAATACGGCAATGGCATGGGTTGCTTTAGTGCTGCTTAAAAGTTTTGAGCAGGCATGCGCTACACGTGAGCAGCTTGCTTTAAGCATTTGCTCATCACTGTGATGTTTTTGATTCGCGTCTACCGCGTAAATGCGCCTAATTAAATTAAGCGCATCAATAAGTAATAAATGGGGTTTCAATACAGAACTCACGCCTTGATTGTGTAGCAGGGGACATATTTACTGCCGGGCAGTTTCATTCTTCCCTCGTCAACATAAGCTTGTAATAACTTATCCATTGCTTTCATTAAACTAGGCTCGCCACTTAGAATATAAGGCCCATGTTGTTTAATTGCTTTTACGCCTTCTTCTTTAACATTACCGGCAACAATGCCCGAAAATGCGCGGCGTAAATTTGCAGCTAATAACTGTTTTGGTTGTTCTAGGTGCAAGTCTAGGTTCGCCATTTGTTCATGTGATGGTATAAACGGCTGTTGAAATTCATTTTCTATTTTTAATGTCCAGTTAAAATAGTATGCATCGCCTTGGCTTTTACGATAGTCGCGAACATTAGCCATGGTCGACTTTAATTTTTGCGCCACTAATTGTGGGTTATCTATAATAACTTCAAATTTGCTGAGTGCTTCTACACCCAGTGTCATTTCAATAAAGTGGCACAGCTCTTTAAAGTAGGCTTCACTTTGTTTGGGTCCTGTTAAAATAACCGGTAGGCACTGCTTGTCATTTTCTGGGTGTAATAATATCCCTAATAAATAAAGAAACTCTTCAGCAGTACCAGCGCCACCAGGAAAAATAATAATAGCGTGAGCTGTGCGTATAAAGGCTTCTAAACGTTTTTCTATGTCGGGTAAAATGACTAATTCATTTACAATTGGGTTAGGCGGCTCTGCTGCAATAATGCTGGGCTCGGTTAATCCTAAATAACGATTGTTTTTAATGCGCTGCTTAGCGTGGCCAATAGTAGCGCCTTTCATTGGGCCTTTCATAGCGCCAGGGCCACAGCCGGTACAAATGTTTAAGCCGCGCAGGCCCAGCTCATAGCCTACTTGTTTGGTATATTTATACTCAACTTCACTAATCGAATGCCCACCCCAACATACAATCATGCTTGGTTCGCTGTTTACTTTTAGTGCATCGGCATTTCTGAGCATATCAAAAACCATGTGGGTAATGGCTTTTTGTTCTTTAAGATCTTTTTCGTATTTTTGACATATAAATAAAATATCGCGGATCACAGAAAATATATGTTCGTGAATACCGGTAATAATTTCACCATCAACAAATGCGGTATCAGGTGCGTTAATTAGTTCTATTTTTATGCCGCGCTCACGGCTAACTAAACGAATATCAAAGTCTTGGTATTTATCGTAGATGTCGCTACTTTCATCTGTATGGCTGCCTACGTTGAGGACGGCAAGCGCGCAGTTTCTAAATAATCGATAGCGTTCACTAGCAGAAGATTGCTCTAATAAATCAACTTCTAATTGCGACAGTAAATCTAAAACCCCAGTTGGGTTTAACTGTATTAACATCGGCATTCTCCTTGCTGTTTAATACCAATTGGGTGCAAGTGTTGATTGTTCTAGCAGGTTAAGCTCATTAAGGGCACTTGAACTTATATAAGTAATATATAAGGCGCCGTACTTTTTTAGAGCGGTTGCTATAATTAACGACTCATTTAATACAATTGGCATAAAATGTAAAAAACTAGCTAGTTATAAAACTCAAAAAAATTGAGCTAAATAACATTATTTACGTATACACAGACGATCCCGACCTGCGTTTTTGGCTTCATATAAAGCATCGTCTGCTCTATCAAATGCCTTTAATAATGTGTCACCTTGTTTAAACTGAGTTGCACCAAGTGACACTGTAATTTCTATTTGCTTATCTTTAAACTTAAACGGGATCTTTTTTATATTCTTTTTAAGTTTTTCGAGTTGTGGAATGGCATGCTCTAAAGAGGTGCCTGGCATTAAGAGTACAAATTCTTCGCCGCCATAACGCGCTATAAAGTCTGTTTTTTCTATCGATTTTTGCAAGGCTTTAGCAATAACTTGTAGCGTAATATCTCCAGCCGTATGACCAAACCTGTCGTTTATTGACTTAAAATAATCTACGTCTATTACCGCTAGAGTAACATCGGATGCTTGCACATTAAATAAGTGCATTTCGTGATTATAGCGCTCATCGAAGGCGGCTCTATTTGGCAGTTTAGTTAGGCTATCGAGCAGGCTTTTAAAACGTTGATCGTTAAGGCGCTTTTTATATTTAGTGAGTTTATTTTCTAAGCTGCCAATACGATTATTTATTTCATCAAAGCTGGTTATAAGTATTTTTCGATCTTTGCGTTCAAGTTCTTCTTTGGCAATAAAATCTTCACCGAGGGACTTTAATTCATGATCAACTAATTTTCTTAACGATGAAATTGAGGTGGTACTCTTGGTTTGCTCATTAAGATTATTAATTTTAGTTTTAATACGTTTATTTAATGCGTCAAACTCAATCCCCATAGATTCGGAATGTTTACTAGTCGAAAAAATCGAATGGTGTAACTCTTCTAAGGTTTTATTTAAAGACACTAAAAAACTTTGCGCAGATTGGCGCTCGTTATTAATATTTTTTACAATAATACTAATAATTTCAATTGCGGCAGCGAGTAAGTCATCTACTGTATTACTTTGTAAAATGGCAGTTATTATTGATTGAATTTGCTCTGCAGCTTCATCTTCAAGTACCAGCTGGTGGGCAAGTTCTAATAACTTTTTAGCAATTACTGGAGTGTCGGTATGTTGCTCTGCGGGTATTGCATTAAATTTAGTCTGTAACGCTTGGTTATAAATAGTAATTAATTGATTTAATAGCGGTATAAAACCATGGGTTGACTGAACGTTATTAAGCTCATTATCTAACAAGTTACGCAGCGCTCTGCGTGTGTCGTCAGGTAAGCCATTGGTTTTTTGTAATTGCTTGCCAGCATTTTTTACACTTGTGCGTAAATCTCGCTGATGGGCGAGTTGGGTGGCTTCTTGGCTTTTTAAAAGTACTAAAATATCATTAATTAACGGCGATAAGTGCTCAAAGCTAACCCCTTTATTAAGCGCGCTTCTAAATTTAGCTAGACGATTATCTAATTCAATATCAAGACCCTTACAGCTTAAAGACAATTTAGCTGCAAAATTTGACAGAGTGTCTACTTGAGTTTTCCTTGCGCTCTCAATTACTATTCGTTGCTCAATAGCTTGTTTGAGTTTTTTGTCCATAGAATTAGATTTATCAGGCACCTAAACATACCGCCATTGTGTTAATTAGTATCAGTTAAGTTTACAACAAATTTATATTAAGTGTAGTTATCTCATTAAAAACTTTGCATTTTAATAAGATATTGTCAATAAACGTATCTAAAAGTCTATTTATCGCTTTTAATTCACTTTTAAATAGCGCCTTGTTAGTCTTCTTTACACACTAAGTTATCTTTATGAGCCATTATGAAAAAGCTATTAGCGCTGTCTATTTTAGCCGCATGTTCTGCCCCTACGTTTGCTGATGTAAATTATTCATTAAACATTTCTCAGCCACAGCATCACTTAGGTAATGTTACGGTAGAGTTTCCTAAAACGGCACAAGCGCATTTAGACATTAAATTACCTGCATGGCGCACTGGGCGTTACGAAATATTAAATTTAGCCAATGGGGTGCGTTACTTTGATGCAAAAGACAGTGCGGGTAACACCCTAAAGTGGGAAAAAATTGATCACAGCACTTGGCGTGTACACTTAAATAAGCCAACTAAAGTGAACTTAGAATATCAAGTATACGCAAATGAGCTTGGCAAACGTGCGCGTCATATTGATGACAGCCATGCATTTATTGATGCATCAGGCTTTTTTATGTTTAGTGACTCATTTCGACAAGAGCCCGTTACGGTTAATTTAGAGATGCCTAAACAGTGGCGATCTGTTTCTGGAATGAAAAATAACAAAGGTAAAAATACATTTAAGGCGGCAGATTATGACGTACTTGTAGATTCACCAATCGAGACAGGTATTAACCAATTACACACCTTTAAAGTTGATGGCCGTGAATACGATTTAGTTATATGGGGCGATGGTAATTATGATGTAGAGCTCATGCTAACGGATCTAAAAAAGTTAGTGGCTACTGGCAATGTTATTTGGGATGGCTACCCGTATGAACGTTATGTATTTATGGTGCATGCAACATCGGGAGCGGGTGGTGCTACTGAGCATTTAAATTCGACTATTATTCAGCGTCCGCGAGACCGATTTGCTAAACGCGAAGATTACTTAGCCTTTATAAGCACTGCGGCGCATGAATTTATTCATACTTGGAACGTTAAAGCATACCGCCCAGCGGGCCTTACACCTTACGATTACACCAATATGAATTACTCTAAATTACTTTGGATAGCAGAGGGCTCAACCAGCTATTTCGAAGATCATTTATTAGTGCGTTCAGGCATTCAAAGCACTGATGAGTTTTTTAACCTACTGAGTAAAACAATTAATCGTCATTTACAAACACCTGGTCGCGAAGTACAAAGCGCCAGCGAAACCAGCTTTGATAAGTGGATAAACCAAGGCGGGGACCACGCGCGTAATTACTCTACTAACATTTATTCAGAAGGCTCATTGTTATCACTTGCTTTAGATATTGATTTACTAGAAAAAAGCCAAGGTAAAATAAGTTATCGCGATGTACACAAGGCACTTTATAAGCAACATAAATTACCTGCAGGTTTTACTTCTTTAGATGTACTCAATATTTTAAAAGACCTAACCGGGCGTGATTACAACACTTGGTGGCAAACTAATGTCGACTCGCCAGTTTCACTAAATTTTGACGAGTTACTCAATAAAGTAGGTTTAACATTTGAGCGTCCAGAAAAAGCGAAAGCCTTAGCTAGTATAGATGCTGTGGCAAAAAATACCGGCCAACTCCTTACGCTTTCGCATGTTAAACGCGGTGGCAGTGCATGGCAGGCAGGCTTAACAACAGATGATAAAATTGTTGCTATTAATAAGCATCACGTTGGTAAGGATTTAACCAGCAGCCTAGAAATGTATAAAGTAGGGGATAAAATTACAATTGATTATATTCGCCGCGATGCACTTGCTAGCACCAGTTTAGTTTTATCAGAAGATTTTGATAAACCTAAAAAGGTGATTGCTAATAAGCAAGCATCGAGTGAACAAAAGGCGTTGTTTAAAGCATGGATAGGTGTTGAGCATCCTAATAACGCTAAAAAAGATTAACATTAATGAGTTAAAAACTAATAACTAAAAGGAGCAACGGCTCCTTTTTATTTTTACACTCTTATATTGCCGCATTACCTAAAAGCATTTATTCGCTCCTTTAAGTGTTAATTTAATTATTTCGTTCTATTATAAATATTAAGTATTATTTATTAATTGATCAGAATGAAATCTAAAAATAATATACATACTTTAGCTCACCAATATGTTGTTAATGACCCATTACATCAATTATTTGATGCTGTGAATGCTATTTCTGTACAGGGGTATGATGAACAACGCCGTGTTATTTATTGGAATAAAGGCAGCGAAGTGCTTTATGGTTATACGAATGTTGAAGCAACAGGTAAAAAGCTTGAAGATTTAATTATACCAAGTGATTTACGAGAGGCCGTGGTTGCTGGCCACGGAAATTGGATTAATAATGGCATAGAAATTCCTGCAGCAGAGCTAACTCTTCGTGATAAAAATAATAATGATGTTTCGGTGTTTTCAAGCCATGTAATGTTTATAAATCAATATGGCATTAAACAAATGTATTGATATTGACTTAACCGATGTTAAACAGGCGCAAGAACAGGCTATGTTCAGAGAGAAAATGTTGGAAACAATATTTGAGGCTATTCCTGATCTATTTTTTGTAATGCAAGAAGATGGCAAAATCCTTGATTATCAAGCCAGTAGCAGTAGTAGCAGTAATCTTTATGCTTTACCTCAGCAATTTATTGGTAGCAGTATGTTTGATTTATTACCAGACGATGTTAGCAGTAAGTTTAGAAAGAATATTTCCCAAGCCTTAAGCCAAAAACAGATGGTGAGCTTTCAATATGAATTAACCATGCCATTGGGAGTTGTGTACTTTGAGGCAAGAATTAACCATGTTTCTCAATATCAGCAAGTTATGGTTATTATTCGAGATATTACCGAGCAGCACAAGGCAGAAGAGCTGATCCGTAAACAAGCTTATTATGATAATTTAACCTCATTACCTAACCGCTTTTTAGCACTTGACCGACTATCGCATATGCTTTTTGAAGCACAAAGAAACAAGGGGCATGTGGCTGTACTTTTTATTGATTTAGATAACTTTAAAAAAGTAAATGACTCGTTTGGCCATGAACTAGGCGATAAGCTACTGGTTAAATCAGCTGCAAGATTACAGCAAGTCATTCGCAAAGAAGACACCATAGGGCGTTTAGGAGGAGATGAATTTATTGTACTATTGCGGGGTATTAATAGTCATTATAACGCAATATGTATTGCAGAAAAGCTACTGAAAAGTTTTACCTCGCCATTTAAAATTGAAGGGAGAGAACTTGTACTCACTATGAGTATTGGGGTTGCTATGTACCCCGAAAATGGCGATACAGCGTCTGATCTTTTACGCAATGCAGATACGGCAATGTATCAAGCAAAAGCCTTGGGACGTAACAGTTACTCGTTTTTTACTCCACAAATGAACGTAGTAATTCAGCGTCGCCTTGCGATAGAGGAGCAGATGCAAGGTGCGTTACAGCGTAATGAATTTGAACTATATTACCAACCGCAGTTAGATGTTAAAAATAAACATGTTACCGGCGCGGAAGCTTTGCTACGTTGGTATAACCCAGTGCTGGGGAATATACCGCCCGATGAATTTATTCCAATAGCCGAGCATAATGGGTTGATTATCCCCATTGGGAAGTTTGTTATTAAGCAAGCCTTACAGCTTTTAAAAAAATGGCAAAATCAGTGCCTTAATAAAGGGCAACACCATAAATATACTATGGCTGTTAATTTATCCCCAAGTCAATTTAGAGACACAGCGCTACTTAGTTTTATCGAAATTTTCCGAGAAAACCCATTGATCGACGCGAAGCGGTTTCGATGGGATGAATCGGAATAGTTAGCCCTGCTCTTGAATGTATTTTTGAATTGTATCAGCAGCCGCATTCCCAACAGAGCAAACAAAATATCCGTCAGACCAAAATGTTTTTTAACCCAGAATTGCTTTTTAAACCATTTAAATCTCGACCATAGACTTTGCGTTGTAGATTGTTTAATTTTCCTAACGTAACTCGCAACGCTGATATTGGGAGAGATCGTTAGCAATATGTGTATATGATCTTTGTCCACCTCGATCTCTTCGATATTAAATTCTGAGCGCTCTGCAATTTCAGTGATTTTTTGTTTTACAAAATCACCTACATCACCTTTTAACAATTGTTTTCTATATTTAACCACAAGTATTAAATGTAGCGCTATTAAATATTTACATTGAGATTTAGTGTCATATTCCATCTTGACAACTCATTTCCATACAGTAGTCTATACAGTATATGAAAAAGACGCTTAGATACAACTACAGGCTAAATCCTACGCCAGAGCAAGAAGCTAAACTCGTTGAGTTTGGCGCGACAGCGCGTGGCATTTGGAACTTATTGTTGTCTGAGAACATGCGTCGATACGAGCACGATAAAACGTTTTTGTTTTACAAAGACATGGCCTCACTACTTAAAGATATCAAGACGTTCGAAGAGTTTAACTGGATCAAAGCATTCGATTCTGCGGCAGCTCAACAAGTTGCCCGCGACCTGGAATTAGCGCTCAAGAATGTTTTTACTAAAGGTCGCTTGCAACGCTTTCCAAAGCACAAGATCTCATATAAAAAGAAAAAACGTCACAACGATAGTTTTCGAGCGGTCAATAACTCGCACTGTATCCGCATTGAAAATGGCGCTATCAGTATCCCAAAGGTAGGCAAGATACCCATTATCTTGCATCGCAAACTAGCAAGTAAAATCAAGACTGTAACTATCCAGTATCACCACGGAAAATGGGGATGCAGCATCACTCAGGAAGTTGAGTGCAAAACAGCTAAACAAGTTTTAAAAACAATCACAGGTTTTGACATTAACTCAAAGCAAACTGTTGTTGGCTCAGATGGTTTTGTGGTCGATAACCCCAAGTTTTTAAAGCAGTCAAAAACAAAGTTAAATCAATTGCAACGCCAGCTTGCACGCCGAACTAAAGGTTCAAATCGCTGGCAAAAAACCAAACAACGCATCAACAAATTACACGGCAAAATCTCACGGCAAAGGCTCGACTTTGCACACAAAATTTCACGCCAGATAACCAATGAAAATGACATTTTAGTGTTCGAAGATTTAAACGTAAAAGGGATGCAAAAGTTCAATGGCAGCATGGTTGCCGACAATGTGATGGGCTTAATTACTCAGCTTTCAAAATACAAAACTGAGCTTGAAGGTAAACTCTATCACGAGATTGGCAGGTTTGAAAAATCCACTGGGGTTTGTTCTGAATGCGGCCAACATCATGTTTTAACATTGAACGACAGAAATTTCACATGTACGGCTTGTGAAACTAACCAAAGCCGAGACTTGTCAGCGGCTAAAAGCATAGCAAAAACAGGTGAATTAGATTTGATTGCGGCTGGGATCGTCGCAAGGGTTACCCCCACATCTCAGCAGAAATCAGCCATTAAAACGAAAGTCTTCGAGCTATCGAAGTTTGCTGTTGGAACTGAGAAAAAAGAAGCAGCCTAGTCTCTAAGTCAAGGCTGTAGAAGCCCATTGATCGACACGGAGTGGCGTCGATGGGTAGTTCACAAATAATCACATATTATATAAAGTAGTTATAAGTAAATACAAAATATAGCTGCCTCAGTTTGCTATTAACGCTATATATGAAGGTTTATAGGCCACATTGTAACAATTTATTACCACGGTATTGACCTGCATAATACTTCACGAGTAACCTGTTATAGAAACAATAAAAAGGACTCTATAATGCGTTTAACACCTCTTGTCGCTACAATAGCATCAACTTTAGCAATTACACTTTCAAGCACTGCAATTGCAGATGAAGGCATGTGGCAACCACATCAGCTTCCAGAATTAGAATCAATATTAAAAGCCAAAGGGCTTGAAATAGATGCTAAATCTATTTCAAAATTAACCGAATTCCCGATGAATGCGGTAATTAGCTTAGGTGGTTGTACGGCATCATTTGTATCGCCAAAAGGTTTGGTGGTAACAAACCATCACTGTGCTTATGGCTCTATTCAATACAACTCAACAACCGATAATAATATTTTAGAAAATGGCTTTTTAGCTAAAACTCCAGCGCAAGATTTACCCGCAGCTCCTGGCTCTCGTGTTTATGTTACTAAAACCGTAACTAACGTTACCGACAAAGTAATTAAAGACACTCAACAGTTAAGTGCTAAAGCACGCTACGATGCCCTTGAAAAAAATGAAAAAGCACTGGTGGCTCAGTGTGAAGCCGATGAGAGCTATCGTTGTAATGTGTATTCGTTTCATGGTGGCTTAGAGTATTACCTCATTAAGTCGCTAGAAATAAAAGATGTACGCTTAGCATACGCTCCCGCTATGGGCGTAGGTAAATATGGCGGTGATATAGACAACTGGATGTGGCCGCGCCATACCGGCGACTTTGGTTTTTACCGTGCGTATGTAGGAAAAGATGGTAAACCAGCACAGTACAGCGAAGATAACGTACCTTATGAACCCGATTCTTACTTAAGTGTAAGTGCTAAAGGTGTGCAAGAGGGCGACTTTGTTATGGTAACAGGCTATCCGGGGCGCACTAACCGTTACCGTATTGCTGCAGAAGTAGATAACGTATTTAACGACAGCTATCCTAAAGCGCGTGAACATAATTCAAAATACGTAGCACTTATTGAAGAAAACGCAGAGGACGGCAGTAAAGCGCGTATAGCTTACGAAAGCACTATTGCAGGTTACAATAATTACATTAAAAACTATGGCTCAATGATAGAAAGCTTTAAAAAAGGCACCATGTTTGAGCGCAAAAAACAGTTTGAGCAAGAACTAACTCAATGGATTAATAGTGATAAAACACGCAAGCAGCAATATGGCGATGTTTTAAATGAGCTATCGGCATTAGTAGCGCAATCGCAACTGCATAGCGAGCGCGATCGTATGTTAGGTTATGTACACAGATCACAAATGATCAGTACCGCTCGCAGCTTATACCGTTTAGCGTATGAGCAACAAAAGCCAAATGCAGAGCGAGAGTCTGGATACCAAGAGCGTGACTTACCGCGCATTAAAGCTGGGCTTGAGCGTATGACGCGTCGCTTTGATGCCAATGTAGATAAAGCTATTTTACTGCACTTTTTAGAGCTTTATGCTGCACTTCCGAAAGAAGAGCGCTTTAGCGAGGTTGATAAGGCATTTAAACTACAGAATGGTTTTGATAAAGCGAAACAAAGTGCATTGCTTGAGCAAATGTATACTAAATCAACACTTGATAACGAAGTTGTACGCAATTCATTGTTTGAGCAATCGTTTAGCCAGCTAAACCAAAGCCAAGACCCATTTGTGCAATATGCTAAAGCAATATTTAAAGTAATGAAAGCTGAGGAAGATAAATCAAAAGCACTTGCAGGCAAGTTACAAGCTGCTCGCCCGCAGTTAATGAGCGCTATTATTGCCTTTAATAAAGCACAAAATAAGGCCGTATATGCAGATGCAAACAGCACATTACGAGTAACTTACGGCACGGTAGGTGGCTACTCACCTCAAGATGGCTTGGTAGCAACACCCTTTACATCGCTTGAAGGGTTACTAGCTAAAAACACCGATGTTGACCCATTTAATGCACCTAAAAAGTTACAAGAGCAAATTAAAGCCAAGCTTTATGGTGATTACACCGGCGGCATGAACACAGTACCTGTTAACTTTTTATCAAACGTAGATACAACCGGCGGTAACTCAGGCTCGCCAACACTCAATGGTAAAGCCGAGCTGGTGGGTTTATTGTTTGATGGCGTATATGAAAGCATCATTGGCGATTGGGATTATAACCCAGAACTAAACCGCTCAATTCACGTAGATTCTCGTTACATGCTATGGGTAATGGACAAGGTAGATAATGCCCAAAATTTATTAGATGAAATGAAAATAGTAAAATAAGTTAAGCGTAAAAATAAAGCCGAATCTTTATTTTAGCTGAACTTTATAGCAAATAATAAAATGCCACTTGTTATTAACAGGTGGCATTTTTATATTAAAGAATGAGAAAGGAGGTTAAATTGTGAGCTATAATTTAAGCACAACACTTTTTATACTTTTTACCACTACCGCATAAACAAGGAGAGTTACGCTCAGGGACTTTATCGAATACTTGCGGTGTAGACTTAACCAGTTTGTTGGATAGTTTGTGCGGGCGATAGTGTTAAAAAGCCATACTCCTCGCTTTTTTTCCAAAGTTTGGAAAAGAAATCCAACTCTTGGTAGTAGCAAATTTTTTGTTTATTCTGTAACTTAAATAAGTTAATCGCTAAGGCTTTATTCCACAAGAATCGACAATTTCCCGCATATTGCGCCATTTTAGCGTTAATATCGGGTGTTGTTTTTAAACGAAATTTATAAGCTTTGCGAATAACCATACTGTTATTATATACAGTTAATCAAAAAGGAACAACCCACTTAGTCGCTTCGCGACTATTGCCTTATATCACCGACCTAAAGGAACGGTGTTTTACGGCAAAAGTTGATAAATTTAAATAACTATAGACTAACAGTGGGAGTATTATTTGTGTGCAAAGGGATATATACAGGCACGTGCGACCTGATTGCAGGTGAGACATCAAAAAATATGAATCTGCATGTATTATTTATTTAGGCGTAATACTCTTTATTATTGGTTTTAGTTTACAGCTAAACTAGTTATAGCTTTAAAAGTTAACAGTGGTTGTTTTTAAAGGTTAAAAATTTCAATTGTCATTAGTATATTTCAAGTGCACTTAGTAGCATATAAGTGCTAATTTAACGCTAAGTGAATTAATAACAGGGAATATACTAATGAAACTAGAATCTTTAGCGCTGCATCATGGCTACGAATCAGAATCAACCACAAAGTCTGCAGCAGTGCCAATTTATAATACGTCATCTTATACGTTTGATAACACCCAGCATGGTGCTGATTTATTTGATTTAAAAGTACCTGGTAATATTTACACCCGTATTATGAACCCAACTAACGCAGTATTAGAGCAGCGTATCGCGGCTATGGAAGGGGGCGTAGGCGCACTGGCTGTAGCCTCTGGCATGGCAGCAATTACTTACGCAATTCAATGTTTATGTGAAGTTGGCACCAACATTGTTAGTACTAGCCAAGTATATGGCGGCACTTACAACTTATTTGCACATTCATTACCACGCCAAGGTATTGAAGCACGGATGATCAAAGCAGATGACTTTGAGGCCTTTGAAAACGCAATAGATGATAATACTCGAGCAGTATTTTGTGAATCAATTGGCAACCCTGCAGGTAATATTGTTGATATTGCCCGATTAGCCAAAATAGCACACAGTAAAGGTGTGCCCCTTATTGTTGATAACACAGTAGCAACGCCGTACTTATGCCGCCCATTCGAGCTGGGTGCCGATATAGTGGTGCATTCATTAACTAAATACATAAACGGGCACGGCACTGCCATTGGCGGCATGATTGTTGACTCAGGTAAATTTGATTGGAAAGCAAATGCTACGCGTTTTGCCATGATGAACGAGCCCGATCCGTCTTATCATAATGTTGTTTATACCGAAGCCTTTGCAGAAGCCGCGTTTATTGGTCGCTGTAGAGTGGTTCCGCTTAGAAATACCGGTGCGGCACTTGCACCAAAAAATGCATCAGACATTCTAATTGGCCTTGAAACCTTAGGTTTGCGAATGGAACGTCACTGCGAAAATGCACAAAAGGTGGCTGAGTATTTACAAAAGCACCCTAAAGTTTCATGGGTTAACTATGCAGGCTTAGCGTCAAGTCCATACAACGCAATGTGTAAAAAAACAACTAATGGTAAAGCATCGGGTATATTAAGTTTTGGTATTGTAGGTGGCTTGGAAGCAGGCACTCGTTTTATCGACGCACTCAATATGATACTGCGTTTGGTAAACATCGGTGATGCTAAGTCGCTAGCGTGTCATCCTGCATCAACCACGCATCGTCAGCTTAATGATGAAGAACTCGCTAATGCGGGTGTGAGCCGTGATTTAGTGCGTTTATCGATTGGTATTGAAAATATCGACGATATTATTGCAGATGTAAGTCAAGCGCTCGATAAAGCGTAAGCTATTTATAAGTAATAACATCGTTTAAAATGCCTCTATACACTGAGGCATTTGTATTTTTTTCATTGAAAAGCATATAATTAAGTATCTAATTTGATAATCAGTTGATTTAAGTAAGCCTAGGCAGTATAGATATTATCAATAAGGTTAAATTTACCTAGAAAAATAGCTTAAAAGTGGCTAACCGCGATTATAATTGTTATGTTACTTGTAACATAATAAATTAATTACCTGTGATGAAAAAAAATAAACGCTCTTCACTTCAAAATATAGCGGATGCAGTAGGGGTAACTAAAATGACGGTAAGTCGTTATTTACGTAACCCAGAGAAAGTATCAGCAACAACTCAAATCAAAATTAAAGCAGCCATAGATTCACTTGGTTATATTGCTAATAAAGCCCCTGATTTATTATCCAATGCCAAAAGCTACTCTATAGGTGTGCTTGTCCCATCGTTAACTAATCAAGTGTTTTCGCAAGTTATTCGCGGAATTGAAGATATTACTGAGCCTGCTGGGTATCAAACAATGCTCGCGCATTATGGCTATAGCCCCGACATTGAAGAAAAGAGAGTTGAATATTTATTATCATATCATGTTGATGGGTTAATATTATCGGAAACAACGCATACCGACAGAACCCGAAAAATGATTGCTATGGCGGATATTCCTGTGGTTGAAATAATGGATATTCATCACACTCCAATACAACAAGCGGTTGGTTTTGATAACGCTAAAGCTGCTTTTGAGATGACCAATGCGCTTTTAGATAAAGGCTACCGGAATATTGTTTACCTTGGTGCAAGGTTAGATATGCGCACACAATTGAAGTTTCAAGGCTATAGCGACGCAATGTTACTAAGGGGGCTTACTCCTAAAAGTGTGATGACAAATGAAGCTTCGTCGTTTAGTTTGGGCGCTAAATTATTGCAAAAAACACGTACTGAACACCCAGATACTGACTGTATATTTTGTACTAATGATGATTTGGCTATTGGTGCTATTTTTGAGTGTCAAAGAAATAATATTTCTGTTCCTCAACACATGGGGGTTGCAGGCTTTCATGGCCATGATATTGGTCAATCTATGGTGCCTCAGCTAGCCAGTGTGATCACGCCGCGTTATCGAATTGGTAACCTTGCGGGGGCTAAATTACTCAGTCGTATTAGTTCAACAGCAGATATTGAAATACCCGATGAGCAAATATGTGATACCGGTTATGTGATTCATTTAGGTGAAAGTGTTTGATTAACTATGTCACTCATAAAGCAACCAAATATTAAACCTAGAATATTGAGTTGTAAGTGAAATATGGTGCTTGCCTCCATCAAACAGTAAAAGCTATAACACTCGAAGTAAACACCGATGCTGCTATTTAAGCACAGCATCGGACATATTCAGGGTTTTGAATAAAAATAATTTATAAAAAGAGGGAAATAATCATAGCTACAATAGCACCCGTTGTACCAATAATGGTCTCCATCACCGTCCATGTTTTCAGCGTTTGCATTTCAGTTAGGCCAAGGTAGCGATTAGCTAACCAAAAGCCAGAGTCATTTACATGCGATAAAACGATTGAGCCTCCACCAATGGCGATAGTAACCGATGCAAGTTGAGCGCCATCTAGTCCAAGCGGCTCTAACATAGGTATAATTAAACCGCATGCTGTAAGCATAGCAACAGTTGCAGAGCCTTGAATTACGCGTACAGCGGCTGCTAGTATAAAAGCTAACATAACAATCGGTAAGCCAGATCCCGCAAGCATATTACCAAGCGCTTCCCCTACACCCGAATCAACCAATACTTGTTTAAATACTCCCCCAGCGCCTGTTACCAAAATGATAACGCCAGCAGGTTGTAAGGCACTACTGCAAATTTCCATTATACGATCTTGAGGCACACCACGTTTTACACCCAGTAAATAAAATGCCATTAAGCAAGCTGCAAGAATTGCAGTAAATGGGTGACCGATAAACTCCAGCCAATGATGTAAGTTAGATTGTTGTTCAACAAAACGAGAGCCAATCGTATTTAAAGCAATCATTAATAATGGCAGTGCAATTAAACCTAGAGCTAAGCCAAAACTAGGCTCGCCCTCACCGTCTCTAGTATTATCATTATTTTGGGCGTGTTCAGGTAGTTCAACATGAATTGACTTAGCAATTAGCGATCCCCAAAGAGGGCCGCCAATGATCATAGCTGGAATAGCAGCAAGCAAACCAAATAAAATCATATAACCGTAATCGGCACCAAGTTGAGATGCCACTAAAATAGGGCCTGGCGCAGGGATAAGAAATGCCTGACAAGCAGCAATACCAGCAAGCAATGCGATACCTATTTTAATAACACTACCACCGCTTTTACGTACCACAGCAAATGCAATACCAATTAAAAGTACCACAGCAACATCAAAAAATAGTGGTAAAGCACATATAAAACCAGTAAAGGTGAGCGCCCAGTTAGCGTTTTTCTCGCCAAAACGATGTAATAAGGTATGAGCAATACGGTCAAGCGCTCCAGTCTCTTCCATTACTTTGCCAAACATAGCACCTAATGCAACCACTACAGCAACAAAGCCTAAAGTGCCGCCCATTCCTTTTTGGATAGTTCCAGCGATCATTTGTGGGCTCATTCCAGAGAATAGCCCGGCTATCATCGAAACTAAAATTAAAGCGACAACCGCGTGTAGCCTTACTTTCATGACTAAAAAAAGTAACAGTAGAATAGAGCCTACCGCGGTTAGTATTAAAGATAAATCTGACATATGTTCCCTACTTAAATCCAACTCAAATTATGACGGTTAACTTGTGTTTAATTTCATATTATATTAAGTTACGCGTAACATGTTGCCAGTAACTTAATATAAAAATTCATTCAAAGCTAATGAATTTTTAAAAAAGTAGAGTGAGATTAGCTAAATGAGCCACATAAATATGGGTCGAATATTTATTATTATGGGTGTATCAAGCACCGGAAAGTCGAGTATTGGTTATGCGCTTGCGAAAAAAATGGACGCTAAATTTATTGATGGCGATGATTTACATCCCAAAGCAAATATTTTAAAAATGTCATCAGGACAACCGCTTAATGATGATGATAGGGTGCCGTGGTTAGAAAGAATTCGTGACGCTGCGTTTAGTATTGAGCAGAAAAATGAAGTGGCCGTTATTGTTTGTTCAGCCTTAAAGAAAAAATACCGAGAGCAAATATGCGAAGGAAATGTGAATATTACTTTTTTACATTTACAGGGAAATTTTGAATTAGTTAAGCAGCGAATGCAAGATAGAAGAGGGCACTTTATGCCTACTGAGCTATTAAAAAGTCAATTCGAGACATTGGAAATCCCCCAAGCAGATGAGTTAAATGTAATTAGTATCGACATTAATAAATCATTTAAGCAGGTTGTAAGCGCTTGTTTTCAAGCTACGCAAACCGATATAAATTTAGCTAGCGGGTAACCTATAAGGTATAAATACAAAAATAATGAGTAATAAAGTAGATACCATTTATTTCAAACGTTCAATAACAGGCTAAATTTAACAACAGTTAGTTTTAGTCTATTATTGAAGTTAAAGTTTTATAACCCAGATGTTTAGCTTACCTATTAAAACCCCAGCTATTCATTGCTTAATCGGCTCGTGGGGTTGCTAAAATCACCTTTTTTTCATCTTCAGATAAAATAATCCACTCAAAAATTTCATCATTGGTACGACCGCAGCCGGTACATAGCCCACTGCGTCGTTGGCAAACTCCAATACAATCGGTTTTAAATTTAGACTTGCTAGTTTTTGTTTGAAAACCCATAAAACCCTATAAAAAAATTATTGTTTAGTAGCCACTGATTTGCCAATTTCTAATGAGGTAGACCACGATTTTAAACTAGATAACGTTTTACCTGTGTAGATTGAAATAACAGGGGTGTTTTCATCAAGTACGAAAGTAGTACGAATCGAGTTTTTTGACTCTTTTTGGCTTTCATGCCAATTACTTTCAAGCAAGCATTGGCGAGTAAAAGCGACAGCTTTTTGATGATCTGTTACAGCAGCCATTTGCTCTTTGTAACTATTTTGACAGCGGTAAATAACATTGTCATGATCAAACGCAGTAATTTGGCACTGTTGACCCACTAAGTGATAGTTAGTGCTCCAGCTATCCATAAATTTTGTGGTTACTTTGGTTGTTTTTAGCGATTCAAAACGGGTATCGTATGCACCTAGTAAGGTTTGAATTTTATTACATGGTGTAAGTTGATCTATGGCGGCTGTTTGCTCAGTAACAACGCTAGAACAACCTGAAATTACCAAGCCAGTAAATACGACAGAGGCTAACTTCTTCATTCAATATATCCTTTTAATTAATGAATTTAGTGCGCTATGTGCTAAAGCACACTAAATAATTTAAGTGTGCTTTTTATAGGAAGTTGTTGGTATTAAAGCTACAACTTACTTATGGCGACCTATTAAGCATTTTACTACGTCTTCAAGGGCTAAGCCTTGGCGTTGTAATAACACTGTAAGGTGATAAATTAAATCAGCCGACTCGTTTGTTAGCTCATCGTTATCGTGTTTCATTGCTGCAAGGGCAACTTCTACGCCTTCCTCGCCTACTTTTTGACAACTACGGCTTAAATCTTCTGCGAACAAAGACGCTGTATAACTTTTAGCTGGGTCGTCGTTTTTACGCGCTACAATAACATCTTCAAGTTGCGCTAAAAAGCTTAGGCTTGGTTTTGCATCATCGCCAAAACAGCTTTGTGTGCCTAAGTGGCACGTTGGGCCTTCTGGGTTGGCAAGTACTAAAATAGAATCGTTATCACAATCGGTATGCACTGACACAACATTTAAATAGTTTTGAGATGACTCGCCTTTGGTCCATAAACGCTCTTTTGAGCGCGAGTAAAAGGTTACTTTTTCAGTTTTTAATGTCACGTTAAGTGCTTCGCTGTTCATGAAGCCTTGCATTAAAATAATACCAGAGCGTGCATCTTGAATAATAGCAGGGATCATTTCACTTTTAGTGAAATCAACTTGAGTTTGGTTGTCGAGTGTTAATATCATAATCTTGCGGCCACTTGGTTATTAGTTAAAAATTGTTTTAGTTCACCAATGTTAATCACATTTTTATGAAAAACACTGGCTGCAAGTGCGCCATCAACTTCACTTTGTTTAAACACATCTACAAAATCTTGCATAGATCCAGCACCGCCTGAGGCGATAAGAGGAATATTACACAGTTCGCGTATTTTACTTAATTGCTCAATATCATAACCGTTACGTACGCCGTCTTGGTTCATACAGTTTAATACTATTTCGCCAGCACCAAGATCTTGTACACGTTTAACCCATTCTTGCGTTTTATAGCGGGTACGGCTTGACGCATTAGGATCGCCAGTAAGTTGGTACACTAAGTATTCACCGGTCACTTCATCGTAAAAGCTATCTATACCGACCACTACGCATTGCTTACCAAATTCATCGTGCAGCTCTTTTATTAGCTCAGGGCGGGCAATAGCAGGGCTGTTAATGCTGATTTTGTCTGCGCCGCGTTCAAGTACGCGAGCTGCATCGGCAACCGACTTAATACCACCTGCCACGCAAAAAGGAATATCAATATGGCGGGCAATACTCTCTACCCAATTTACATCGAGTAAGCGTTTTTCAACACTGGCACTAATTTCGTAAAAAACCAGTTCGTCTGCACCGGCTTCGCTGTAAGCTTTTGCCATAGTTAAAATATCACCAACTACTTCATGGCCTTTAAACTTTACGCCTTTGACTACTTGGCCGTCTTTAACGTCGAGACATGGAATTATACGTTTTGATAACATGGGAAAGTCTCGCAGGTAGTGTGTTTATTTTTAAAAATCATAGCTACTATTCTTTTCGTTAATATTTTGCATTAATAACAACACTAAAAACATTATTGTCGGCAAAAGTGATCTTAATAATTACCTACAGTATATATATATCTAAGCGTTATTTATAGGCGAAATATCTTATAGTTAATTACTTTTAAAGCTATTCAGAGGATTGTATAAATAACAAAAAGTGCGTGTTTACGGATGCTAATTACGTGCTGTATTAATGCGTTAACCTATAATGAACGGCTCTAAGCAGCCGCTAACTTAGCGCTTTTTAGGATATACATAGTGAAGCTGTAGGAATATTTGAGTTTTTCAGTTCAGTTCATTTAAGTTATGTATTGTTAAAATTAAATGCTCAACTTAAATTGACTTGTGGTTGGCTGTTATTAGCATGGTCATGCTTTTTACTTTTATGTTCATACATTCTTTTATCCGCTTTGTTAAGCAACTCATCTAAGTTTGCTGCTTCGTCGGGATATAACGCATAGCCAATGCTCACTGTAATTAAGAGTTCGTTATCTTGCAACACAATAGGTAACTCAATAGCGTTTAAGTATCTGGTTATTTGTTTTTCTATTTGGTTGACGTTTTCAATATCGGTGCTTATAACAACGAACTCATCCCCGCCAATACGCGCGATACAGTCTGTTTTACGGGTAATATCCTTTAAACGATCGGCTATTACGGTTAATACAAAATCGCCAACTATATGGCCGTGAGTATCGTTTATTGGCTTAAGTTTATCTAAGTCAAAATATAAACAAGCTACTTTACTGTTCTCTTGTTTAGCTTTTCTAAACTCACATTCAGCAAACTTTGTTAGGGTGTTGCGGTTTGCAAGCCCGGTTAAATAATCGGTTTGAGCTAGTTTGAGTACTTCGTTTTCAGCGATAATACGCTTTGAAATATCAGAATTAATACCGACTATGCTATCACCATATACTCGGCCATCGGCGTTTATATAACGTATTGTTCCACAGGGCAGTATAATTTTAAATTCAGCATGAAACTTTTCATTGTTTGCTATTGCCTTGGTCAGGCTATTTGTAACACTATCATAATCATCAGGATGAATTGTTTGTGACCACTGAGCATAGTTACTAGAAAAAGTACTCTTTTTAATGCCATAAAGTGTGTGCATCCAGTCATCCCAAATAAGCACATCGGTTTTAAAGTTCCATTCCCATATGCCAATATTAGCCGCATCTGCGGCTAATGCCATTCGATGATGCAAATTATCTAGCTCAATTCTAGCTTCTCTGAGCTCAGTAATATCTTCAGCAATACCAAGTAAAAACTTAGCCTTACCTATACTATCTTTTATAATCACCTTGTGAGTACGTAAATAACGAGTTGTTCCATTTATGGTTACGGGTTCTTCGTTAATTGTTAGCGAATTGTTGGAGTTCAATACTTTGCGATCAGCTTTTACAAAAAACTTTGCTTGCTCTGCTGGGAATATATCAAAGTCATTTAGTCCAATAAGCTGTTCTTGTGATTTACCAAGTAATTTTTCAGCGGCTTTATTTACATGACTATAATTTAGGCTCTTAGTTTCTTTAATAAATAAAACGTTAGGTAGGGCATCAAATATAGTTTGTGTAAAGGCTTCTTGGTTTTGAATATCGGTTAAATCTTTAATAGTAGCGACTAAAGGGGCGTTAGTTAGCTCACTTATAGGGTTGATTGCGATTGTTATAGGAAACTCTTGCCCACAATTTTTGCACCCCTGTAATAATTGACTTTTGCCAAAGTTGGATTGATCTTCATTAAATGAATGATAAAGCTTTGCATGCTTTTTTGGCAGCAATATAGCAATGTTTTTGCCAATTAACGCTTGTTGATCAAAACCAAATACTTTAGCGGTTGGAGGGTTAGCAAATTCGATAATGCCTTGGCGATCAAAACATATCACTACGTCTTGTACTGTATTTAGTACTGCTTTTAATTTTGCCGATAACAAGCTTCTGGCGCGTAATTCCATACTGCCTACTAAAAATAAGCTCAATACTAGCACTACAAATATAATCACTTGGGCAAGTTGTGCGCTGTTGTCATTTGCAAGGTAGGTTGTATGGCTAGATTCAAATACATACATAGAGAGCATACCAATATAATGCATACCCGAAATAGCACTGCCCATTACCAGCGCTGCTAAGAAGTTAACCCGCTTTTGTTTATTTTGCGTTGTTTGGCGTAATTCATTTATTTTTAAAGCTAAACCCGAAAGTGCTACGGCAACAAATACAGAGAACGTAAACAGAATGGGCTCATAAGCCATATGCGCTGGCATTATCATGGCTATCATACCTACGTAATGCATACTGCAAATACCTAAGCCCATAAGTATACTTCTAAACCATAAGTGTTTAAAACGCTCTAAATTAGGGGATATAACAAAACAACTAGCAAATATACTGGGTAAAATTGAAACTAGTGTTATAGGTATATTGTATCTTACAGGAATAGGGAGTTGGTAGGCTAACATGCCAACAAAATGCATTGCCCAAATACCTGCGCCTAAAAAGCATGATGACAGTAGGGTCCAAAAAAGCTTTTCGTTTTTAAGTTGCGCGCCTTTAATACGAGCAGAAAGTAAAAATGAAATATAAGATGCAAATACCGCTGTAAATACAGATGCTAAAACAAGTATGGGGTCATATTTGGCTGTGATCACCGCTGCTTTGAGCATTTCTGGCGTTACAAAATGTAGCGTTAAATGATTAGTCAATGCGGTCCCTCACCTTAATTATAAGCTCTAAGGGCCTATTTATGAATAACTTAAGTATAGTATACAAATATAGTGTTGACCATTAAATGCTTAACTGAAAAATATTACTTTGGGTTATTTTAGTACCGTTAGTATGAGGGTTTTTAACGGGGAAATAGGGTTAAGCAAGTTGGTTATGTTAAGTAAGTTGCGATATAAAATGAGTTTGTTGGATTAACTATGGTGTTAGCTTTAACGTATTGATAATAAAAGTATGAAGTAACATTATTTTAATACTTCAGAGGTAAGCACTTTTTAAGTGCATCAGTACTTACAGCGCGTGGGCCATGGCGCTAATAGCGGGGCTGTTGTTAACGCTCGCCATAGAAGAGATATTAATTATGCTGCCATAATCGCTATTTTTCACGTGGGGAGCCACTAATTGACAAAGTCGGCACATGGTAAACACATTCATATCAAATACGCGTTTAAATTGGCTACTTTAATGTCGCAAGGGTTTTATTTACCTGTACCATCGCCGCCAACAGTGTTAACAAGTACGCCGATGGGCACTTTATTAAAGTTATGAAGCTAGTTATTTATCAACAGCATAGAGCGATATTTTATGTTGTGGGTTGGGTATAAAAAAGCATGCGGCCAGATAATATTTTACATTAGCTGGCCGTATATTTTATTTACTTTGCAATATTTAGTTTATTACCTTAGGCATTAACTGGTGTGCGTTCATCTTTTTTAACGCCCATAAAAATAGCGTAAAGCACAGGTATAACAATTAAGGTTAGTAATGTAGCAAAGAGTAGGCCAAATACTAATACAACCGCCATTGATTGGAAAAATGCATCAAAATAAAGCGGTATTACCCCAAGTACTGTTGTTAGTGTTCCCATCATTACTGGTCTTACTCGGCTATTAGCCGAATCGACAATGGCATCATAACGTGGTTTACCTTGCTTAATTTCCATATCCATTTGATCAACCAATACAATGGCATTTTTAATGAGTAGACCAGATAAAGAGAGCAATCCTAATATCCCCATAAACTCAAGTGGAGTTTGTGTTGTTACTAAGCCAAATACCACGCCTATAAGAGCCAGCGGTACCACAAGCCAAATAATAATAGGTTGTTTTAAAGCATTGAATAACACCACTACAATTAGCACCATAGCTAAAAGGCCAAGTGGTAGTGTTGATGCAAGCATTTCATTTGACTCTTTTGATTGCCCATACTCACCATCCCATTCCAATGTGTAACCGGCAGGTAAGTCAATCGCTTCTATTTGTGGCCTTACTCGATTAAATAATTCAGATGCAAGCTGCCCAGGAAGTGGATCGGCTTGAGCCTTAATTGTCCACATTCTATCTTCGCGCTTTAAAATACCATCACGCCATACGGTTTTAAATCCATTAGTAACTTGCTCTAATGGGATTGTTTTACCTGTGATTTGGCTAGGAATTTGAATGTTGCCTATATCATTAACATTCGAGCGCTCTTTTAGGGGAGCTCTAACAATAATAGGAATTAACTCTTCACCTTCTCTATATTGGCCAACCGTTTTACCAGAAAAGTTTTGTTGTAACGCTTCAGCAATTGCTTTGCGTGTTACACCTGCACGCTGGGCATTAATTGGCGAGTATTGCGGTTCAATAACCCTAACTTGCTGGCGCCAAGTATCTTTAATTGAGAGTGCACCGCCGTCATCAATCATGATTGCTTTCGCTTTATCGGCTAATTCACGAATTACAGCGGGTTCTGGTCCTTTAAATGTTGCCTCAATTTTAGAACCACCTCCGGGTCCCATTACAAAGCGCCATACTTTGCCTTGCGCTTCTGGGAAGGTGTCATCTATATACGCTTGTACTTTAGGGATCATAGTATCAAGCACTTTATAGTCATCTACTTTAGCTAATATTTGGCCGTAAGAACTGTTTGGTGATTCTGCTCCATAAATAAGCATAAATCGTAAACCGCCACCACCAATTAAGGTTTGTACGCCCTCAATACTCTCTTGTTGTTGAATAAAGGATTCAAGCTTGATCATATCTTTTTTGGTTTTTTCGATATCAGTTCCTTGCGGTAACCAAAAATCTACTACCATTTGTGGTGTTGTAGAGGCTGGGAAAAACCCAGATTTTACAAACTGAAATCCCCACATTGATGCACTAAAAGTAAATATCACTACAGCAACTGTTAACCAGCGATGATTAAGCGAGCTAACAACAATGGATTGATAAGCCGCCATAATCATATTAGGCTTAGCTGTTGTAGAGGTGTCTTTATCTTGTTCTTTAAACAAGCAAAAACAAAATAGTGGCGTTAGGGTAATTGCAAATAACCAACTGTAAAGTAAAGAAATTAAAATAACCCAAAATAAATGCCCAGTAAATTCGGCAGTATCACCCGGTGCTAAACCTATAGGTGCAAAGGCCACAATACCTACCAAAGTGCCGCCTAATAAGGGCCACCTTGTTTGCTTTACAACTTCAGATGCTATTTCTAGCTTTTTGCGCCCTTGTTTAGTACCAACCAGTATTCCCTCGGTGACAACAATGGCATTATCAACCATCATCCCTAAAGCAATAATTAATGCCCCAAGTGAAATTCGGTGCATGGGTATGCCGCTAAAATCCATGGTTGCTAGTGTGGCAAAAATAGTCAGTAGTAATACTGCGCCAATAACAAGTCCAGAGCGCAGCCCCATAAACACAAGTAAAGTAACAACAACAATAATTAATGCCACAATTACATTTACTACAAAGTTATCTACCGATGCCTGAACAACCTTACCTTGATGATAATATTCATGCACTGTTATACCAATGGGTCTCACGTTTTCAGCTTGTTTAACGCGCTCATCTACGCGCTCAAACACTTTAACAACGTTAGTACCAAGCACACTGGCAACCCCTAAAGAAATTGCCGGTTGCCCGTTGTAACGTACAAGTTTAGTTGCTGGGCTTTGAAAACCACGATATACATTAGCAATATCTTTTAAATATATAGCTTTACCGTCATTGGTGGCGCTGACTAATAGGTTTTGTATTGTTTCAATAGAATTAATAGAGCCGGTGGGATCTATAAAAATACGTTGATCACCAATTTGCGTATTACCGGCACTTATTACTGTATTTTGCTTATCTAAAATTGAATAAATATTACTGATTGAGCTACCTAAAGTGGCCAAATCTTCACGGGCTATTTCAACAAAAATACCTTCTTGCTGAACACCGGTCATAGCTACTTTAGCAACGCCTTTAACCTGTAAAATATCACTTTGTAGGTTTTTAGCGTAGGCATGCAGCTCATCAGGAGAGTAACCCTCGGCTGTAATTAAATAGCTTAAACCATATACATCACCAAAATCGTCAAATATTTGTGGCGTACCTGTACCTGGTGGAAGGGAAGGGCGAGCATCATTAATTTTATTTCTTAGTTTGGTCCATATAATCTGTAGCTCAGACTTTGTCGGCGAAAACTCCGATTTAATCTCAACTTTTATCTCAGACATACCCGATGAAGAGGTAGACGATATGGTATCAATTTCCTGCAATTCTTGAATAGCACGCTCTAAAGGCTCAGTTACTTCTCGGGCTACCTCTAAAGGGCTCGCACCAGAGTAAGGAACAAACACTTGTGCGGTACGAATTATAAACTCAGGGTCTTCAAATCGTGCCATGTTTTTATATGAAGAGAAGCCAAAGCCTAACGTCAGTATAATAATTATGGTACTAATGAGTTTGTTATTAATAGTCCACTTTGCTAAATCCATTACTCAAGCTCCTATGACTTAGTCCAAGCGCGTACTTTCATACCATCGGTTACATAATTTGCACCGGCACCAACAATTACATCGCCGGCTTTTATACCACTGGTAACAACTAGTTCTTCACCAATACCGTTTACTAAGGTGACAACCGTTTTACTCACGATCATAGATTCACTTACTGTCCATACATAGTGCTGGCCATTTTCTTCAAAAATAGCAAATGTAGGCAGAGTAATTTCATTTGTAGTCGACTTATTATCAAATTCGATACGTAAACTGGCATTCATGCCGGGTAAAATATTTAGCTTTTGCGGTACAGCAAATGAAAACCTAACTTCATAAGTTTGGCTAGACGTATCAGCTTCTAAATTAGCGCGACGAAATGTAGCAGGAATAGGAGTATTAGCAGCTGATTCTAAAAGTACAAAGGCACGGCTGTCTGTACGCGAGTCAACGGTGGCAACAATAGAAGATGGAATATTAACAACCACTTCCATTTCGCCTTTACCAAATAAAGTAACTATATGCTGGCCTGCATTTACATTCTCAAGCGCCTCTACTGGTACAGCGGCTACAATTGCATCATAAGGGGCAACTAAAGTACTGTCTGTCAGTGCTTTTTTTGCTGAGTCATAGCGAGATTGAGCAACTTCTTTTTTCGATTTTAGCTGCTCTATATCTCTAGCCGAAATTACGCCATCTTTAGAGAGCTTAATTCCGCGATTAAAGTCATTATTAGCTGTTTCATACTGTATTTTTGTAGAGTTTACTTCGTTAATAAAGTTACGCTTTTCTAACGATGCCAGTTCGTCACCTTTTAATACGGATTGCGCTGCAATAACATTGAGTTTGTCTATTTTGCCGCCAACTTGAAATGCCAACTTTGCGCTTTTTATCGCATCGACAGTAGCAGGATAAGTAAGAATGTTTGATTGCGCAGTATCTTTAATGGTAATTAATTTAACAGGCTTTGGGGCCTTTTCAATTTTTGTATCTACCTCAGGCTCAGAGCAGCCCGACAGTAGTACTGCTAATGCAATGCTTAGCGTATATCGATTTTTTACTACGTGTTTTATATTCATATTTTATGCCTTTTATAAAAATCAGGTACGCTTAAACTATATAAACCGGTAAACCTACAACAAACTGTGTAACTATTAATAAGCTTGATAACCTTATTACTTATAAGGAGTATCACCATTGCTTTTATTAACTTTCCCAACGACTTATGAATAATTATACCAAATCGATTGAGTGTAATTCTGTATTGTTATGCTGTTATTAGAAGTAAACGCTATAAAGCCAAATACTGCAATTATAATTGTTATTATAATGTTAATTTAATATTTGTTATACAAAGAGTATACTTTAGCGCATATTTTAAGAATAACATTGTAAATTCAATACGTTAATATATCTGTGCGTTAATGTTTTTGTTTGTGCGATTGTGTAACTCAGTGATACAGGTAAGTATATTATGTTGCAAAATTGCGAGCTTGAAAGAGCTTAATATATTACTAGGGCTACTTTAAGTACTGTATGAGGCTAGGTTAAGGGCTTTACCTGAGGTGTTGCTATTAAGAATTAAGTTAATGAATAAAAGCACAGTATAGGCACTGTGCTTGTATATATATTAGTAAAGTGCCTTAGCGTGTTACTGCTAGTGCTTGCTCGACACTAAATGCGCCATCGAGCAGTGATTTACCTAAAATAATACCGCCAATCCCCAGCTCTTTGAGCTTTTTAATGTCATCAAGAGAACTTACGCCACCAGATGCTTGTACTTTAATAGTTGGGTTATGCTTAATTAAATCCTCGTACAGCGCGAACGATGGGCCGGTCATGGTGCCATCCTTACTGATGTCCGTACATAAAAAGTCAATAACACCTAAGTTAGCATAAAAATCTACTAGCTCAAGTAAACCAAACTCAGATTCAGTTAGCCAACCATGGGTTGCCGGTGCCCAGCCAGTGGCTGTTTTATTTACATCAAGGGCAATAACAAAGTGCTCAGCGCCAAATTGCTCGATCCAGGCTTTAACTTGTTCGCGTTTTTCAACCGCCATTGAGCCAATAACCACTTGGCTTGCGCCGGCTTTTAGCCAATCACTTACATCTTGCTCACAGCGAATGCCACCGCCAACTTGATACGGCACATTAAGTGCTTTTGTAGCCGCTTGAATGTGTTGCCACTGTTTTTTACTTGGATCGCGGGCACCTTCTAAATCAACTAAGTGAAGTTTACCTGCGCCGCTGTCGGCGTATTCTTTTAAACGCGCGCCTAACTCGAATGGGTAAAACTGTACAGTCTCGTATTTGCCTTGATATAAGCGCACAATTTGATTTTGTAATACGTCTAATGCTGGAATAATCACAGTGTGTCTCTTTATTAATAGATGAGTGGCAGCCTATAGCTGCCAATCAACAAAATTTTGTAATAAACGTGCGCCTATTTTAGCGCTGCGCTCTGGGTGAAACTGCATGCCGGCATAGTTATCTTTAGCTACTATGGCCGAAAAACGTTGTCCGTACTCGCCACTTACTAATGTGGCGTTGTTTACCGTGTGCGCAAAGCTGTGTACAAAGTACACTTGCTCGTCGGGTTTTAGTCCTTTCGTTAAGGCATGCTCTTTATTAATGGTTAAATTGTTCCAGCCCATATGCGGTGATGTAAGTTGGCCTACATCAAGCGCTGTTACATGGCCAGGTATTTTACCTAAGCACTGCACGTTACCTTCTTCGGTGCTTTCGCACAGTAACTGCATACCTAAGCAAATACCCATTAGCGGGCGCTGGTATTCGTTTATAGCGTGTTGCCAACCGTTATCTACTAAGCGTTTCATGGCAACCGAAGCATGGCCAACACCGGGTAATATAGCGCGCTCAAAACCCGCTAACTGCTCTGGAGAGGTAATTACAGTTGGCGTTTGTCCTAAACGTTCAAAGGCAAAACGGACTGAGTTTATATTAGCGCACCCGGTATTTATTATCGCAATCATAAACACCCTTTAGAGCTAGCAGTTTGCTGGCTAATATCTTGCGCTATTGCCATGCGCAGTGCGCGAGAAAATGCTTTAAATAACCCCTCTACTTGATGATGGCAGTTACCGTCGCTTACCGATAAAATTAGGCTAATTGCGGCGTTATCGCTTAAGCTTTTGAAAAAATGCTCAACCATTTGTACATCTAAATCGCCTGCTTTTTCGCGGCTAAAATTAGCGTTAAGTACAAACGAAGCACGCCCCGATAAATCAATTTGTGCTTCGGCTTTACATTCATCCATTGGCAGGGCAAAACCATATCGAGCAATTTGCGATTTAGTGCCTAAGGCTTGTTTAAGTGCAACACCTAGAGCAATACCTATGTCTTCAACAAGGTGGTGCTCGTCTATGTGCAAATCGCCTTTGGCTTTAATGTTTAAACCAATGTTGGCGTGGGTGCGAATTTGATCAAGCATATGATCAAAAAAGCCAAGGCCGGTATCTATACTGCCGTTTTTAGTTTGATCTAAGTTTATTGCTACATCTATTTGAGTTTCTTTGGTATTACGTGTAACGCGGCCCTCGCGGTTTGCGGTGGTTAGTTTAGTAACTATTGCACTCCAATCGCCATCGTACAAAATACCTTCGCAACATAAATTTTGTGCCAGGCCTATATCAGTTTCACGGTCGCCAATTACAAAAGAGCGCGCTAAATCTACTTTGCCTGAGCGCATTAGCTCGGTAAGTAAACCTGTTTTAGGTTTACGGCAATCGCAGTTTTGCTCGTCAAAGTGTGGGCAAATTAATACCTCGTCAAAGTTAATGCCTTGGCTTTGTAGTATGTCCATCATTTTGTTTTGGGCTAGATCAAAATCCTGTGTAGGAAAGCTGTCGGTGCCTAAACCATCTTGGTTAGATACCATTACTAAGCGATAGCCTGCTGCTTGTAATTGTAATAATGCGGGCATTACACCGGGTAAAAACGCCAGCTTTTCAAGGCTGTCTACCTGTTTATCGGTAATTGGCTCTTCAATTATGGTGCCGTCGCGGTCAATAAATAAATAGGGGTTACTCATGATACTTCCTGTTGTGCTGAAATTGCTGAGGCTGTTGGCAATGCTAGGCCATCAAGCCAAATTTTTACTTGTTTAAGTTCTTGTTCGCTACCAATTGAAATGCGTAGCCAGTCGCTTTCACCATATAAGGTAAAAGCGCGCATAACCAAACCTTGCTCAAGTGCGATTTTAAAATAGTTTTTATCGGCTAACTTTAAAGTAACAAAGTTACCTTCACCAGTGAGAATTTTTAATACAGCAGGCGATTCACTTAGCCACTGTACAAGTTTAGCTTTTAAAGCGTTTAAAATAATCACTTGGCGGCGCATTGAGGTAATTGCATCGGGAGCAATTGCTTGCGCTGCAATACTTGCTACTACGCCAGATACCGGATACGGCGCTATTACTTTACGAATTGGCGCAAGAGTTGCTGCTTGTGCAAGCGTAAAACCGGTTCTAAGGCCTGCCAGTGCAAATGCTTTTGAAAGGGTACGTAGCACCACTACATTACTAAATTGGTTTATTAATTTTGTAGCGCTTTGCTCTGGGCAAAATTCTATATAGGCTTCATCAACAATAACCAATGCTTTATCTGCAAGTGCTGTTGCAATTGCGGTCACTTTATCAAGTGGGGTTAAGCTGCCTGTGGGGTTATTTGGGTTACAAATAAATACCAATTTTGAGCTGCCAACCGCATCTACTATTTCATCAACACTGCCATTTAATAATAGCGCTTGTGTTAGTGCGTTAATGGCGACATTGTGTGTATCGGCAGTGACTTTATACATGCCGTAAGTTGGCAAAAATAGCGCAATGCTGTCTTTTGCGCTTTCGCAGTATGTTCGCACTAAAAGCTCTATGCCTTCGTCGGCACCACGGGTCATTAGCACGTTTTCGCTTTCAAGCTCTGCATACGCCGCGTAGCGATCAATAACCAGTTGTGGTTGTGGATCTGGATAGCGGTTTAAATCTTCAACACTCAGCTGGATGGTTTTAGCATACGGACTTTCGTTGGCATTTAACCAAGTTGTGCCGCTTAACTTTTCACTTTTAGCTGAGCTGTAAGCAGCAAGCGCTGCAATATTTGCTGGTAATAAGTTATTAGCTTGCGTGCTCTCATTGCTCATTTTTAATTGCCTCTAAGCGAATTGAAACCGCATTTGCGTGAGCATCAAGGCCCTCGGCATTTGCAAGGGGTAAAATAGCTTTTGAAAGCTGGGTTAAACCACTTTTAGTAATTGTTTGGACTGTGTAGGTGCGAAAAAAATCAAGTAAGTTCAAGCTAGAATAGCTTGCGCTATAACCATAGGTTGGCAATACGTGATTAGTACCTGATGCATAATCGCCTGCCGATTCAGGCGTATAATCGCCCACAAATACTGAGCCCGCATTTTTAACTTTATCTAGGTAGGGTGTGGAGTCTGCTAGTTGCAAAATTAAGTGCTCAGGGCCGTACTGCGCTGATACGTCAAACGCTTGTGCGATTGAGTCAACTAAAATAAGTGACGAGTTAGCCAAGGCTTGCTCGGCGGTTTCTTTGCGGCTTAATTTAGCAAGTTGGCGAGTAAGCGCCTGCTGAGTTTGTTCTATAATACTTTCGCTGTTACATAATAAAATAACTTGCGAGTCAGCACCGTGCTCTGCTTGTGAGAGTAAATCGGCGGCTATAAATTCTGGATTTGCACGTTCATCTGCAATAACTAATACTTCAGATGGGCCTGCAGGCATATCAATGGCCATGCCAGGTACAGTTTGCGCCACAAGTTGCTTAGCCATAGTGACAAAGCTATTACCTGGGCCAAAAATTTTATTCACTTTAGGCACTGACTCTGTGCCATAAGCCATTGCTGCAATTGCGCCTGCGCCACCACTTTCTATTAGCGTGGTAATGCCGCATAATTTTGCTGCGTATAAAATAGCGGGGTTAATGGCTTTATCGCCTTGTACGGGGGTAGCAAGTACAACGGTTTTTGCACCGCTTAATTGGGCTAATACACCTTGCATAATAACCGACGATGGCAGTGGAGCACTGCCACCGGGTACATATATACCAACAGCTTCGATGGCTTGATATTTCAGTTCACACACAACGCCCGGTTGGGTCGATAATTTAATACCTTTAGGTAATTGCGCTTCATGAAAACATTTTACATTTGCATAAGCGGTATCAATGGCATACTTAAGCTCTGCACTGAGCGCCTGCTCAGATGCGTTTATTTCATCAAGCGGCACACGTAAACGTGGATTCGCTCTATTATCAAACTCTTTAGCCATGTCCAGCAAAGCCTCGTCGCCTTGCTCTTTTACTTTAGCTAAAATAGTTTTACATATAGCTTCAACCTTAGCGCTGGCCGAAACCGCAGGGCGTGTTAGCGCCGCTGCTTGTGCTTGTGAAGATTCCTCATTCCAACGAAGCATGTTACTTACTCCATCATTTTTTCAATAGGCATAACTAAAATTGAGTTAGCACCTAGGGCTTTTAGCTGCTCCATGGTTTCCCAAAATAAAGTTTCGCTGCTTACCATGTGCAGTGCTACATAATCATCACTACCGGCAAGGGCAAGTAGGGTAGGTTGACCAGAGCCAGGCAAAATTTCGCAAATTTCTTCAAGCTTATTTTTTGGCGCGTGTAGCATGATGTATTTGCTTTCTTTAGCTTGTCTAACACCACGTAGGCGCGGCATAAGCTTATTAATAAGTGCTAATTTATCGGTATCTTGTAGGTCTTTATTTTGAATTAAACAAGCGTTTGATTCTAAAATAGTATCGCCTTGCATTAATCCATTCGCTTCAAGCGTTGCGCCAGTAGAAACCAAGTCACAAATTGCATCAGCAAGGCCTGCACGTGGTGCTACTTCAACCGAGCCGGTAAGCATAACCGTGCTCGCGTTAATGCCTTCGCGTTTTAAGTACTGTTTTAAAATTTCAGGGTAGGTTGTAGCAATGCGCTTGCCTTCAAACCAGCTCTTGTCTTGCTTACCAAGCTCTTGTGGCCACGCTAGTGCTAGGCGGCAGTAGCCAAAGTCTAGTTTAGACAGTTTAGTTACTTCGCTTGGGATACCTTGGCGTAAACGCTCAGCTTGCACTTCTACTAGTACGTTTTCACCCACTATACCTAAATCACATACGCCTTCCATTACTAAGCCCGGAATATCGTCATCGCGCACACGTAATACATCAATTGGCATATTAGTTGAGTGTGCAATTAAGCGTTGTTCACGAAGGTTAAGTTTGATACCTAGCTGTTTAAGTAGCTCTTGGCAATCTTTTGAAAGGCGGCCGCCCTTTTGGATGGCGATACGTAGACGATTACTGTTGTTCATTATTCATTTTCCTTTAATTTAAAAACTAAAAACCCCGAGGCGGAACCTCAGGGCGAAAATGAATCAATTTTTTATGACTCGCCAGAGGTTCCTTTTAGGAATAACCTCTCAGCGAAAGACCTGACAGGTTATTCCGATGAATGGTGGTGATGTACTGATGTCAGGTTTAAGCGCATTTTATTGTCCTATTTAACAAACGTTTATATAGTTAACGTGTGTTGTTATGTATCTCGATTTGTGCGTATTATAAAAACATAAAGCAGCATAATATGGCAAGCCTTTTTTTACATAATTAAAGAATATGTTATAACCGCCGATATAAACTAGGATTAATGTATATTAACTTAAGCTTTAAAAGCTCAAACCATAAATTGATTTTGGTATTGAAGGAGGATGTATGGATATTATGATCCCCTACTTAGGGCCAATTACGCGTTTAGCGCTCGAGCCTAAAGGGGCTTTTTATATTGCGGGCGTAAAACAAGGTGCGAGTACTGACAAAGTCGCATTAGACGAGCGTAAAAAACGTGAGTTAGAAAAAAAACAAAAGCTTTCACTTATCAACGAAAACACCGATAACTCGGGTATTAAAAAAGATGAAGACGGTACGCCGCACCTAGATACATGGGCATAAGTTGTTAAGCTGCGTTATTAAGCGCAGCTACAAAACAGATCAAATACGCCCCAAAGTAGGCGCTATTTGATCATGTATATAACCAGTTAACCGCAGCAAAGTAATAGCTTAATTAGCCGTTTTTTTAGTTTGCTCTGCAGATGCAATACTGCTGTGAATAAGTGGTGAAATAGTTAAACCTTGAATAATAATTGAAAAAATCACCACTACATAGGTCACAATTACAATTAGGTTATGTAAATCAGAGCCGCCAATAAAAACTTCTTCACGGGGTATGGCCGCTGCCATGGCTAATGCTAAGCCACCTCTTAATCCGCCCCAGGTTAATATTTTAACGCTATGCTTGTCGTAACTTCTAAATTGTTTAAACAATACAAAAGGGGCACCTACACTAATGAAACGGGCTATAAGCACAGCAGGTATCATCAGCAAGCCTACGCCAATTTCACTTAGCGTAATGGGCATGGTCACTATGAGCATGCCAATAATTAAAAACAGTAGCGCATTTAAAAAGCTGTCCGTGGCATGCCAAAAGTCTTTTACATAACGGGTATCATCGGGCCCTGTGCGTTCAGTGGCTTTAGAGCGAGTAATATTACCTAACAAAATACCGCTGGTTACCATAGCAAGCGCGCCCGATATTTCCCATAAATTAGCCGCTGCAAATCCTGCGCTTGGGATAGTGAGAGTAATAAGCAAGCGAATATTTACGTCGCGACTATTAATAATTAAAAAGTGGCCAACCAGTGCGATAGCCAAGCCAAACGCTATACCACCAAGGGCATCAACAAAAAACAGCTCGGCTATATCTTTAAAGTTTGCATCGGTACCATAAAAGGCTACTGAAAAAATAGTGGTAAATATAACTAAACCAATCCCATCGTTAAAAAGCGATTCGCCCTCAACTTGTACCGAAATACCCTCAGGTGCACGCATTTGCTTAATGATAGCCAGTACTGCAATTGGGTCGGTGGGGCTAATTAATGCACCAAATAATAAACAGTATATAAAAGGCACTGGCCAGCCAAAGGCTGCAAATAAGTAAAAACTTAAATAGCCAACTATAAAAGTAGAAACCAAGGTAGAAAACAAGACTAAAACGGTTATTTCCCAGCGTTGTTTTTTAAGAGCTTGCAGGTTAATTTCCAGTGCGCCGGCAAACAACAAAAAGCCTAGCATGCCTTTAAGAAGTAACTCATTAAAGTTAATACTCGAGACAATTTGGGTCATAGCTAACGCGTTTTGATCGCCCAAAAGCTTAACAGCAATGATCAACAATAATGAAATGACAACCGAGCCTGTGGTAATGGCAATAGTGGTTTGCATTTTAAGAATATATTGATTTGCAAATGCAATAAAAATAGCAAGTGCAGAAAGAAAGCAAATGAGGTACCAAGCATTCATCGATTAACCTTAATTAATTATAAGCGACACACAAAAAGCGAGTTTCAAGGCTGCTATGGTACTCCTGTCATATTATAGTGTCACAATATTTATAGGCGAATTAGGCGTTTAATTTAACTTTACTATCGCAACTGGTTAATAGTAAATGAGCCATTGTTAATAGTGTTGTCATAACTTTAAAGCTAAGTTAGTAATAACGTGTCTTGGTAATTTAGGATGAATAATTAAAATGAAGACGCGGATTCAAATCTGAAGTGCATAACGTTTAGGCGGCTTTAGCCGCCAAGTGATCCTGCATCAATTTTGCAGGCGTTTCAAATCCAAGTGTCTTCCTCGGACGATTATTAAGTTGCTCAAGTACTGGTATAACTTGCGCTGGTGTTACCGCCTTAAAATCGGTGCTCTTCGGCCAATACTGACGTAGTAATCCATTCGTGTTTTCATTCAATCCGCGCTCCCATGAATGATAAGGGTGAGCAAAATAAACAGGAACATTTAAAGCCTCTGTGATTTGCTCGTGATAAGCGAACTCTTTTCCATTGTCAGCCGTGATGCTATGAAGCGCTGACCTATATGGCCTTAATAGTTCTATCGTCGCCGTAGTGACGGCTTCCGCTGTTTTTCCTGCCACCTGAGTTGATACAGTGAATTGGGTGACCCGCTCTACAATGGTAACAAGGGCGCCTCGATGACCTTTACCTATGACGGTATCTATTTCCCAATCTCCGATACGGCCTTTCTCATCAACTATTTGTGGACGTTCTTCAATGCTAACGCGATTTTTTATTTGCCCTCGGTTTGTTTTACCATGACTGCGCTTGTGATATTTCTTACCGTGTCGGCGCAGATGTAGGTATAACTCACCACCTGCTTTTTTATCTTCCCAGATATACAGATAAATGCATTCATGGCTGACAGACAGTTCACTTTCTTTGCGTAACCATCCCGTTATTTGTTCAGGACTCCACTTCTCATTAAGCTTCTGGGTAATTAAAGCTATCATTTCAGGTGTCATCTTAAGCGGTTTTCTTACACTTCTTCGGCGAAACAAAGCCCGCTCATGAGCTTGTTTGTGTCTGTAACCTCGCTTACCTGTATTTCTAGAAAGCTCTCTTGAAATCGTAGATTGCGATAAATTAGTTAGCTCAGCAATACTTTGTTGCGTAAAACCGCTTTTCTTTAGAACGGCGATCTGGCATCTTTGCGCATAGGTCAGTTGTTTGTAATGTCTCATTGTAAAATCTCTTGCCGGAGAAAAAGCAGTTAGTTTATGAGCAACTGACCACTTAATCTAGCCAAAACAAGTTATGCACTTACAATTTGAATCTAGGAGATTTTATTTTATAAATAGCGTCATAAAAGTAAAACTACTTTGTAATTACTTGCCCTTGGTGGTTAGCTTACGTAAAATCGCGCTATTATTTATTGTAAAGTGATTGGTATTATCAAACAGCTGTTTAGTGCAACCGGGCCTTTGGCGTTATCTTTAGATGGGTATACACCACGACAGCCACAAATAGATATGGCCGTTGCCGTTGCTGATGCGTTAAAAAACAGCTCACAACTAGTAGTTGAAGCCGGTACGGGCACAGGAAAAACCTTTGCCTACTTAGCCCCCGCGCTTAAATCAAAAGGTAAAACCATCATATCTACGGGCTCTAAAGCCCTGCAAGAGCAGTTATATCATCGCGACTTACCTCAACTCGTAAAAGCGTTAAGTGCTTCTAAAAAAACGGCATTATTAAAAGGCCGAGCAAACTACTTATGTACTTATCGACTTAATCAGCATGTGGCTCATGTACCTACCGACGATTCTGATGTAATGCACCAATTAGCTATGGTGGCTAAGTTTGCCAGCGAAACACAGTCAGGCGACTTAGCCGACTGTATTGGTATAGAAGACGATGCAAAAGTATTACCTTATGTAAACTCCACCGCAGACAACTGTTTAGGCAAAGAATGCCCCGACTTTCAAGCTTGTTATATAAGAAAAGCACGCTTAAATGCGGCTGATGCCGATATAGTGGTAATTAACCATCATTTATTTTTTGCTGATATGGCGGTAAAAGACAGTGGTTTTGCAGAGCTGATGCCCACAGCAGATGCTTATATATTTGACGAAGCACACCAATTAAGCGAAATTGCTAGTGATTACTTTGGCGAAAGCGTTAGCACTAAAAAGCTGGTGGATTTAATAAACGATTTACGCGCCATTTATCGAGCCGAAATCCCTGACATGCTGCAGCTAGGTAAAAGCTTAAATAAACTCGAAACCAGTGTTGCCGATTTACGCCTGCAGTTTGGCGTTGATGGCAGCCGTGGTGATTGGCGCGCTAAACTCAGCGATAAGCAAATTTGCGCCGCGTTGCATCGGGTTATTAGCGACCTAGACTTTGTTTATCAGGTATTAAAA
The DNA here is from genome assembly GCF_002221505.1 of Pseudoalteromonas nigrifaciens. Taxonomy (NCBI): domain Bacteria; kingdom Pseudomonadati; phylum Pseudomonadota; class Gammaproteobacteria; order Alteromonadales; family Pseudoalteromonadaceae; genus Pseudoalteromonas; species Pseudoalteromonas nigrifaciens. Next base: position 605,742 of record NZ_CP011037.1, read on the forward strand.
CTTTGCTTAGACAGAAGCGATAAAATAGAGCACCCGTTTGAACGTGCACTGGCATTTAAAGGCCAGTTGGAGCGGGTATTCGATACCACGCAAACAGGTTTTAGTTATTGGTATGAAACCACCCGCCGTTATTTAACTATTAATATAACGCCATTAAATGTATCAGTTAAATTTGCTAAAATGATGGCCGATACAGGCGCAGGGTTTGTATTTACCTCGGCTACATTGTCGGTCGATAATCAGCTTAGCCACTTTAACGCCAGCCTTGGACTAACACCAAAACAAAGCATGATGGTAGATAGCCCGTTCGATTATCCAAACCAAGCACTGCTGTGTTTGCCGCGTTACTTACCTGAGTCGCACGCAGACAATATGCCCCACGCAATTGTAAAATTAACGCTGGAACTGATTAAGTCGGCTAAAGGACGCTGTTTTGTGCTTTTTACAAGTTACCGTATGATGCATTTAGTAGCCGAAGGGCTTACTACGCAAATAGACTACCCAGTTTATATGCAAGGACAAATGTCGAAACGTATTATTTTAGAAAAGTTTACCCGTCATGGTAATGCAGTGCTATTAGGGACGGCTTCATTTTGGGAAGGGGTTGATGTACGCGGCAGTACGCTAAGCTGTGTTATTATTGATAAGCTTCCATTTGCCGCACCAGATGACCCTTTACTACAAGCTAAAATGCAAGACTGCCAAATGCAAGGAAAAGACCCCTTTGCACATATACAATTACCACAAGCAGTTATTGCGCTTAAGCAAGGTGTAGGGCGGTTAATACGCGACAGTAAAGACAAAGGCGTACTTGTAATATGCGATAATCGCTTAGTTACACGCCAGTACGGGCAAGTATTTTTAAAGAGCTTACCGCCAATGCGCCGCACGCGAAGCTTAGAAGATGCCAATAAATTTTTACAACAAATTAATTAGAGTAATAAAATGATCAAAAGTAATATTCTTGCCCTTGATGCGTCTACCGAAGCGCTATCAATTGTTTTACATTTTAAGGGGCAAACATTTCATCATTTTGAAGAATGCCCACAGCAGCATAGTCAAAAAATACTGCCATTAATAGATCAGCTATTAACCAGCGCAAACTGTAAATTAAAAGACTTAGACGTAATTGGCTTTGGTCAAGGTCCAGGTAGTTTTACGGGAGTACGTATTAGTGTAGCTATTGCACAAGGCCTTGCATATTCAACTAAATTGCCACTTGTAGGGGTATCTACGTTAGCTATTATGGCGCAACAAGCGTTTGAGCAACACGGCCATGAAAGTGTTTATCCTAGTATTGACGCCCGCATGGGAGAGATTTACTTTGCGCATTACCAAGTACAAAACGGCTTAATGCAATTAGTTAATCAAGAATGCGTAATTAAACCTGAGTTGTTAAATCAAGATTATATAGCCAATAGTGCACCACAATCGGTTGCTGTAGGTACAGGGTTTAAAACATACCCTGATGCGTTGAATGATTTTGATAACGTAACTATTAATAGCGAGATCACACTGCCCGATGCACGCTACATGCTAGCATTTGTAGAGGCAGGCTTTTTAGCGGGTAACGTTGTAAAAGCAAGCGATGCACAGCCTAAATATGTACGCGATACTGTTACTTGGAAAAAGCTTCCAGGTCGAGAGTGAAAATTAAATAACGAGTATTTGCAAATTGGTTGTTTTTAAATCATAATTTTAAATAGATTAAGATTGGAGACGCGTAATGACGCTGCCTATTGGTTCAGGTTTTTTTACCGGAGATATTCCGGGTAGAGTTAGCTCTGCTAAAGTAGTTACTAATAAACCACAAGGTTTGTTAGAGCACACTGCTGCGCCAAAAACGAATACCGATTATGTTAAAAACAGTCGTGAAGGCGTAGAGTTAGCCAATCAGTTTTTTAAAGCGAACGCCGCAAATACACAATATAATCAAACTATTTACGACCAACCTTCAGCACAAGTAAGCAAGGCTATTTCCACTTATACCGAATTTGCAAATTTAGAACGACGTGCTGAAGTGCAAGATTTAATTGGTGTAGACATTTACGCTTAAATTACTCAAATATAAAATTTAAAAATAAAAAGCCCGAACATATTAGATGCTCGGGCTTTTTGTTTGTTATATGTGCATTGTTTCTAATACGTTATTTTTCTATAAATGCAATTAGCTTATCGGCAATGTCAGTATTGTTTTGTGAGCCCGTAAATTGCTCGCTACCTTTACCATAGGCAAATACTTGTACATCTACAGCAGTGTGGCCACCAGTTGTCCAGCCAGTAAAGCTGGCATCGTTAATAATACTTTTAATGGCTAAATTTAAAGGCTTTTTACCCATTTTTTTAGCTTGCTCAAGTTTAATTTGGTGCTCAGCACTAAACTCAATATTAGTATTAGCCGACCAAACTGTTTTTAAATCACTGGCATCCATTAATAGCGAGGTTAATTTACCAGCCGAGGCTTTAACGCCTTTAACTATTTCGGTATCCCACTTGTATTGTCCGTGGGCACCAAGTGTTAAACCACCTGTTGAGTGATCTGCGGTAACAATTAAAATCGTGTCTTGGTTTTTATCAACGTATGCTTTTGCTTTTTCGACCGATTTAGCAAAATCGTCCATTTCTGCCATAGCACAGGCTATATCGTTAGCATGGCCACACCAGTCAATTTGGCTGCCTTCAATCATCACAAAAAAGCCTTCTTTGTTTTGGCCATCTAATAAATCAAGTGTTTTAGTGGTTAATCGTGCAAGGCGATTAGGGTGCTCATCAATTGCGTATGGAAGGCCTTTTTCGGCGTATAAACCAATGGCAGGGAGCTGCGTAATTTGGCCTAGGTTATTAATGTCGTCGGAGTATTGATAACCAGCAGCTTTAAATTCTTCAATTAAGTTACGGTCCTCACGAATAAAATATTTAGTCCCTCCACCTAGCATTAAATCAACGGGTAGCTTGCCCGCAATTTTATTGTCAATGTAATCATTAGCAATTTCATCGTAGTTACCGCGAGATTCATTATGAGCTGCAAAGCTTGCCGGTGTGGCGTGGTTAATTTGCAAAGTAGCGACAAGTGCCGTGGTCATACCGCGCTCTTTTGCAATTTCTAACATCGTTTTAACGGGCTTTTTATTGGTATCTACGCCAATAGCACCGTTATAGCTTTTATGGCCGCTGCTTAACGCTGTAGCGCTTGCTGCGCTGTCGGTAACATAAGTATGATCGTCTGGGTAGGTGTGTGCCATGCCAGTTAAAATAGTATCGAATACAGTGCTTTCAATTGCTTTTGTGTTCGAATCGTCTTTAAAGTAGCGATAAGCAGTTGTATAAGCTGGGCCCATACCATCGCCAATCATATAAATAATATTTTTTGGTGCCGAATCTGCATAAGCACCTGTTGCGCTGCATAAAAGCGCCAATAAACTGAGCTGTTTTTTCATGTTTGTACCTTTTAAATGTACTTAATTTAATAGCTTGGAGTTATTGTATACAGTTAATATGATAAATAAATTAATATCGATGAACGACTAAAGCAAAGTGTTAAAGTTATATTGAGCTTAAGCTTTATTAAATCAGGATCACATAAACTAATTTACTTGCTTAGTTATAATTACTCCTTTGTTTTAAATTAGTTGGTAGCAAATACCTATCATTAAAGGTTACATTGTCTATAACTACTGAAGGATAGATTTAAAAACACCTTTTAAAACACGTTAGAGCTAACAGTTATAAATAATCATTAATAAAATTAATAGGGGTGTGCTGTGGAACCATTTAATATTCAAATCAATAATTTAAATATTCATGGTTTAAAAACGGGAAGTGGAGATGAAGTTGTAATTGCGCTACATGGTTGGCTTGATAATAGTGCAAGTTATATCCCTATGTTAGCAAATGCCAAAGTGCAGCAAACGTGGTATTGCCTTGATTTTGCCGGACACGGATTGTCGTCATGGCGTAGCGACGACGCACACTATTATTTTGTAGATTATATTGATGATATATATCAGTTTATAAATACTCTAGGGGTAAAAAAAATACATTTAGTAGGGCACTCTATGGGAGCTATGGTGGCGGGTGTGTTTGCAAGCTGCTTTAGTGACTATGTAACGTCTGTAACATTTATAGAAGGAATAGGGTGCGTAACAACCCCAAGTGAAGAAGTAACGCAACAACTTAAAAGTGCTATTTTAAACCGAGACAGGCTAAAAAATAAAAAGCCAAGAGTGTATCAATCGAAAGAGCAAATACACCAAGCACGTGCGCAAACAACAGACTTAAGTAGCCAGCTTATTGAGGTATTAATGGCGCGCAATATTAAAACAATTAAAAATGGATTTGCATTAACAACCGACCCAAAGCTTAAAAATCATTCAGGTTTTAGGTTTGATGAGGCGCAATGTATTGGTGCAATAAAAAATTTAATTGCGCCATGTCAGTTAATACTAGGGGATACAGGCTACACTTTTGTAAAACAAAATTTAGAAAACTATGCTAAATATTACAATAGCTTAAATGTAATAACTGTAGAGGGCGGGCATCACTGTCATATGCAAAGTAGTGCGCACTGTTTTGAACAGATTCAAGCATTTATGGTGCAAAGTAGCGTGTGTTAATTGTATATTAGCGTTAAATGTGGGATTATTCTTCATTAGAGTATTTGCTCAATTGTCAAAGTGCCTTACTTAGATTAAGGTTAATAAAAATATAACTATAAACAGGGGCTAAGAGTGGAAAAAATTTGGCTTAAGCGCTACCCAGAAGGTATGCCTGAAACTATCGATCCTGAGCACTATGCCTCATTACTCGAAGTGTTTGAAAAAAGTTTTACCGACTACAAAGATTTACCTGCATTTACAAATATGGGTAAAACCTTGTCTTATGATGAAATTGATACTGCAACTAAAAAAGTTGCGTCTTATATTCAAAATGATTTAGGCCTTAAAAAATGTGACAAAGTGGCAGTTATGATGCCTAATTTGTTACAAACGCCCATTGCTATTTTAGGTATTTTACGTGCAGGCTGTGTTGTTGTTAATGTAAACCCACTCTACACAGTGCGTGAACTTGAGCACCAACTCAAAGATTCTGATACTTCAGCAATTTTTATATTGGCTAACTTTGCCGATACACTCGAAAAAGCGCTACCGCATACCGATGTTAAACATATTGTTGTTACCCAAGTAGGTGACATGATGGGTGGCATTAAAAAGCATGTTGTAAACTTTGTTGTTAAGTACATTAAAAAGATGGTGCCAAGCTACACTTTGCCAAATACCATAGATTTTTGCGACTTACTTAAAGCCGACGAAAATGCCTATGTACGTCCAGAGGTTAACTTAAGTGATTTAGCTTTTTTACAATATACCGGTGGAACAACGGGTGTATCTAAAGGCGCAATGTTAAGCCACGGTAATATGGTAGGTAATCTTGAGCAAGTTTCAGGATGTTTAGACCCAGTGCTTGAGCGCGGTAAAGAAGTGGTAATAACTGCGTTACCGCTTTACCATATTTTTGCATTAACGGCTAACTGCTTAACATTTATGAAGTACGGTGGCCTAAATGTACTTATAACTAACCCACGCGACATGCCTGGTTTTATTAAAGAATTAAGTAAAGCTAAATTTACTGCTATTACGGGTGTAAATACTTTATTTAATGGTTTGTTAAACACGCCAGGATTTGCCGAACTTGATTTTAGTCACTTAAAAATGTCATTAGGCGGCGGTATGGCTGTACAACGCCCAGTTGCTGAAAAATGGCAAACAGTTACAAAATCTAAATTAATGGAAGGGTATGGTTTAACCGAGTGTTCTCCTTTAGTTACCGTTAGTCCTTATGACTTAACGGCATATAATGGCTCAATTGGTTTACCGGCTCCAAGTACTGAAATCAAATTAATTCTTGATAATGGCCAAGAAGCAGCAAAAGGTGAACCAGGAGAGCTTTGGGTTAAAGGCCCGCAAGTTATGCTTGGTTACTACAAACGCCCAGATGCAACCGCTGAGAGCTTACAAGATGGCTGGTTTGCTACCGGTGACATAGCAACTTATGACGACGAAGGTTTCTTTTATATAGTCGATCGTAAAAAAGATATGATTATTGTCTCGGGCTTTAATGTATTCCCTAACGAAATTGAAGAAGTTGTTGCCATGCACGACGGAGTGCTTGAAGTAGCAGCTATTGGTATCCCTCACGATACGAGTGGTGAACAAGTTAAAGTTTTTGTTGTAAAAAAAGACCCTTCTTTAACTGAAAAAGATATAATAAAACACTGTCGTGATAATTTAACTAATTATAAGGTGCCTAAGCTTGTTGAGTTTAGGGATGAGTTACCTAAAACTAACGTAGGTAAAATACTCAGAAGAGCCTTGAAAGATTAGCAACCATTAAAAAAGCCGACATATGTCGGCTTTTTTATTGTAGGAGACTAAGTGCACTACCAATTAATTGAAACCCAAAATCAGCTTAATACTTTTGTTGAGCAAATTAAAAACAAGCCCGTTTTAGCCATAGACACAGAGTTTATGCGTCGTCGTACTTTGTACCCAGAAGTTGCACTTATTCAAGTTTATGATGGCGAGCATTTAGCACTTATAGATCCACTGGCAGAACTGTCATTATTCGATTTTTGGCAAATCTTAAAAGATCCTGCTGTTTTAAAAGTATTTCACTCTCCTTCAGAAGACATCGAAGTTTTTCAAAAGTACGCTGGGTTTGTTCCTACGCCGTTATTCGATACTCAATTTGCACTGCAAATTTTAGGCGAAGGAAACTGTATGGGCTTTGCTCTAATGGTAAAAACTTTATTGGATATTGAAATAGATAAAAGTGAATCACGTACAAATTGGTTGCAACGGCCATTAACAAATAAACAATTAGAGTACGCTGCTGCCGATGCCTATCATTTATTACCCTGTTTTAATCTTATTATTGACAGTGTAAAAGCCGCCGATTTATTTAATATTGTTATTAGCGAAAGTGAGTTAGTGGCTAATAAGCGTGAATTTCAAACCCCAGATGAGCTGCTCTATAAAGACATTAAAAATGCGTGGCAACTAAGGCCACATGAACTTGCAATATTAAGAGAGCTGGCTGTTTGGCGTCGAAATAAAGCAATTCGTAAAAATTTAGCACTTAACTTTGTATTAAAAGAACATAATATGACAGAAATTGCTAAACGAGGCCCTGCAAGTTTAAATGCATTAAGGCAAATTCCGGGCGTTGAGGCGATAGAAGTGAACCGCTCGGGAGTCGAAATACTAAAGTGTATTGAACAAGCAAAAGCATTACCTGAGGAGCAACACCCAGCAATTTTAAAGCGTTTAATAGACTTTCCTAGTTACAAAAAAGTAGCGAAAGAGATAAAACAAAAAATTAATAAAGTTGCCAAAGAACATAATATTCCAGAGGATGTAATGGCTTCTAAAAAGCAGGTTAATCAACTAATTAGTTGGAATTGGAAATTATCTGCAGCACAAAAAGAGCAGCATATTAAACCAGATTTGCTTAGTTCTTGGCGCTATTCTTTTGTAAAAGATACGCTAAAAGAATGGGATGTTTGATCGTATTTAAGTCTCTAAGGTTAGCTTACATAGATAACTTACTTAATAGTGTATTGAGCTAACAGGTATAAATACTAAGCTATTATAAGTGCACCTATTATTGGGAGGCAGTTATAATAGCTTTATTAATTTATTTGCTATTCATTTAGTGGTGTTTTTTATATACCACTGTTATTAAAGTGCTTTTTATGAAAGTTGAAACAATAAAACGTAAACTATTAGAACTATGTAAACCAGCTTGGATATTAGCTATTTTGGTTGCTTTTAATGGTTACTGGCTAATTAAACCTGTTGTTGCACGTATGCTCGAAATGCTACCGGGTGTATTAAACTGGTCGCTCGATTGGTTAAATTTAATTGATAAAATAGGAATAACAGAACTACCGCGCTTTATTTTAGGTGCAGGCTTAATAATAATGTCGGTTGGCTTAGCTTTAAAAGCACGTTTAGCGTGGGCTTTTTCACTGATACTATTAATAGTGGTCGCGGTTATTAGTATTTCATCGTCAAGCTCTGGGCTAATATTATTGTCTTACACTATGGTTGTGAGCATGTTATTACTCGTATACTGGAAAAGCTTTGATGGCTCTAGTATTACCGCAGGTAGTTTGTTTGCTCTAACGAGTACAGGCGCATTAATGCTTTATGCTGTGTTTGGCACTTTGTATTTAGGCAGCGAGTTTAGTACCCCTATTACCGATTTACCCACTGCATTTTACTTTTCTATTGTGAGCATGTCGACGGTAGGCTATGGCGATCTTTACCCTGTAACGTCTACAGCGCGATTATTTACCGCATCAATTATTGTTATGGGTATTACCGTTTTTGCTACTTCTATCAGTGCTATTATAGGCCCTGTGATTGGTGGTAATCTTAAAAAAATTGTTAAAGGTAGGATTTCGAACGTAATGAGAAAAAATCATTTTATTATTTTAGGTATTTCACCCACCGCACACAGTGTTTATGCCGGTTTGGTAGAGCGTGGCGATGCAGTTACTTTAGTGTGCCCAACAGGGTCTGAACACGAATACCCGGTAGATGCAGACATTGTTTATGGCGACTCAAGCTCAGCAGATATCTTAATCGAAGCGGGCGCTAAAAAGGCAAATTATATTTTAGCGTTACGCAATGATGATGCTGAAAATGCGTTTAGTATTTTAGCGGCTAAAGAAGTTGCTGGCGAGGACACCAAAACAATTGCTTTGGTTAATTCAAGTAAACATATTCCGCAAATTAAGCGCGTAAAACCTGACGTAGTATTTTCATTGCAACTACTCGGTAGTGAGTTGTTAGTGAGAACCCTAAAGGGTGAAACCATTGATAATAAACTGATCACTAAATTGTTCTTTGGTGATGCAGAATAAGCTCGGCTAATTACGGCAATGCTTAACTACTTATATAATAACCTTAAGTGTTAACTAAACTAGTCAACTTCAAGTTGAAATATAAGAGCTTAAATAACTCTCTTATTTTAATTTTAGGGTAAAGCTAAAAGTAAAATTGTTAAACATAAAAAAGCCGTTCACTTTAATGAACGGCTTTTTTGCGAGCAGTAATTTAATGCTTAATTACTGCCTTATACTTTTGGCTCTTCGTCAGGCAAGGTTACGTTTAGCTCAAGCACGGCTAAGTCATCTTCGTTCTGATCAAATTGAACTTGGACTGCATCACTGCTCACGTTAACGTATTTACGGATCACATCTAAAATATCTTGTTTTAATTGTGGTAAGTAATCCGGCGTTCCTCGTTGAGAACGTTCGTGCGCGACTATGATCTGCAATCGCTCTTTTGCTAATGACGCACTGTTTTTCTTTTCTGAGCGGAAGTAGTCAAGTAAAGACACGTTAACCTCCAAATATCCGTTTGAATAAACCTTTTTTCTCTACATCTAAGAAGCGAAAGTCGACAGTCTCACCTAGTAAGCGGCTAATAGCATCTGCATAAGCTTGGCCTGCATCAGACTCACTGTCTAAAATAACAGGTTGGCCAGAGTTAGATGCACTTAATACTGCTTGAGACTCAGGAATAACGCCTAATAAATCAATCGCTAAAATATCCTGAATATCTTCAACCGATAACATTTCACCTTTAGAAACACGATCTGGATTGTAGCGAGTAATTAATAGATGTTCTTTTATGTTTTCTAAGCCTTCTTCAGCGCGCTTAGACTTACTGTGTAAAATACCTAAAATACGGTCTGAATCTCGCACTGACGATACTTCAGGGTTTGTTGTTACAATTGCTTCATCGGCAAAGTACATAGCCATCATAGCGCCAGCTTCAATACCAGCTGGTGAATCACAAACAATGTAATCAAAGTCTTCTTTTAATTCGTTAAGCACGCGCTCAACACCTTCGCGTGTTAGGGCGTCTTTATCACGAGTTTGTGATGCAGGGAGTAAAAATAGTTTATCAACGCGCTTATCTTTAATAAGTGCTTGATTTAAATTTGCTTCACCATTAATTACGTTTACAAAGTCGTACACTACACGACGTTCACAACCCATAATTAAATCTAAATTACGTAAGCCAATATCGAAATCGATAATAACTGTTTTGTAGCCTTTTAATGCTAAGCCTGTACCAATTGCGGCACTTGACGTTGTTTTACCAACGCCACCTTTACCCGAGGTAACGACAATAACTTTTGCCATGAGATTTATCCTTTAACCAAAGCTGAAATTTCTAATGATTCATTTTTTTGTTGTATCTGCACAGCGCTACCCCAGTGTTCACCTTGCAGTGAATCACTGATCCAGTAATTGCCATTAATAGAAACAAGTTCTGCTTCTAAGCGATTACAAAATATATGTGCGTTTTTAAACCCTTTTGCGCCAGCGATTGCTCTACCACGCAGGGTTCCGTATATATGTACGTTGCCATCTGCAATAACTTCTGCGCCATGGCTTACAGCACCTAGTACCACTAAATCGCGATCTTTTGCATAAACTTGCTGACCAGAGCGTACCGTGCCATTAATTATTTGTGCAGGCAAGTGCACTGTTTTTTCAACAATAGAGGTATTGGGTTCTTTTTTAACAGATTCACTCTTAACGTCTTGTGAATAATTTAATACAGATAGGCCAGCTGCTTTGGCTTGCGTATGTTGCTCGTCTGAGCCATTACACACACCAACCGCATTAAAGCTCATACGCTCAAGTAATGATTTTAAATGAACAAAATCGAGAGAGTTATTTTTTATCTCAATTAAGTTAACAACAATAGGCGCACCTTCAAAAAACTTGGGCGCTTGGGCTATTTTAATATACAGTTGCTCTGCTAAAAGGTTTATATCAGTACTGTAAAGATGTAAAACTGATAACGTAAAAAGATTCCCTTTTAGCTCAAAAATTTGTTCTGACATACACGCTCAATTGAATTATCTGATCAGAGATTAAATTTAGATAAACGCAGGCTGAATAAGGCCTTTATTGAAATTTTCAATCTAATTATTCTAACTTATTATTGCTCTCATGTTATAGTGTGAATCATTGTTAAGCAAGAATTTATAGGGCCATAATGCTCACTGCGGTATATAAAAGTAAGAAAAAAGCGGATAGCTTCTTATTTGTTGAAAAAAGAGATGATTTTACTAAAGTTCCGGAACCTTTAATGGCTATGTTTGGTCAACCTAAATATGTGATGCTGATAAACCTAGCAAAACGTGCGATGTTAGGCACAGCTGATTTAGAAACCGTAAAAGCAGCATTGACAGAAAAAGGGTATTATTTACAAATACCGCCTCCGCAGGAGAATCTGTTAAGCCAATTACGAAAAGAAAACGGAGCCGATAATGATTAAAAAATTAGCCATGATTTTATGTGGAGTATGTTTAAGCACATCTGTAATGGCAAAAACACAAGCTGAATTTCAAACATATTTAGACGCTTTAAAGCAAGAAGCAATTGCAAAGGGTTACGACAGCCAGCTTATTGATCAAGCCTTTGCTGGTGCAAGCTATAAAGAAAAAATAGTATCTGCAGATAAAAATCAGCCAGAAGTTAAAGAAACGCTCGAAACCTATTTACCTAAACGCGTACCGCAATGGAAAATTGATCGCGCCCGTAAATTATACGCCGAAAACCAAGACGTGCTAGAAAAAGTAGCTAAAGACTTTGGCGTGCAAGCGCGCTTTATTGTGGCTATTTGGGGCCTTGAAAGTAACTTTGGTGCTATACAAGGTGGCCATAATGTAATTTCATCGCTCGTTACGCTCGCATTCGATGGTCGTCGCGAAACCATGTATAAAAAACAGCTTTGGGCTGCGCTTGATATTTTAAAGTCAGGGCACATTACCCTTGATAAGTTTAAAGGCTCTTGGGCAGGTGCTATGGGGCAAACGCAATTTATGCCTACCTCATTTAACGCTTACGCGGTTGACTATAATAACGATGGTCGCAAAGATATTTGGACTACCAAAGAAGATGCATTCGCCTCTATTGCTAATTACTTAAAGCAAGAAGGCTGGAACGACTCGCTTACATGGGGTCGTCAGGTTAAGTTACCAGAAAACTTTGATAGTAAATACGTGCTAGTGCGCGGTACTAAAACGCGTAAACAATGGTTAGAGTTTTGGAATGACTCAGAGCGCTCATTAGCTGAATGGCAAGCACTAGGTGTACGCCGTGCAGATGGTAGTGATCTGCCAAATGTAGATGTACGAGCAGCGTTGGTAATGCCAGATGATATAAATGGTCGTATGTACTTAGCCTACGATAACTATAAAGTATTTATGCACTGGAATCGCTCGTATTACTTTGCTACCAGTGTAGGTTATTTATCAGACAGAATTGGCTATCCAAAAATATAATACAGATTAAATAAGTATCTAAAAAAAGCCGCAATTGCGGCTTTTTTTGAATTTTGGGTTTTACTTACTCTTTTTTAAATATTTTATCTTTTAAATCAATTACCTTACCAATACCAGATCCTAACTTCATTAGCTTATTAAGCTGCTCAGGGGTTAAACGCTGTAATTCAGATGACCATTTAGTCACTGTTTCAAGCAGGTTATGAATTTCGCCCATTTGTTTTTGTGCGTAAAGTTCATCTTCGTTGCTTGCAGTATCTAATAGATTATCGCGCAGTAAGCTTAGAGTAGGCTCTACTTCGCGTTTTTTACGTTCTTCGAACACCCGGTTAGCCATATCCCAAATATCACCCGCAGGGGCATAATATTCTTTTCTGTCGCCAGGAATATGTTGTACTTTAATGAGCTGCCACGATTGCAGCTCTTTAATGCCCATACTAACATTGCCACGTGAAATACTGAGGGATTCTGCAATTTGGTTCGCGGTCATCGGATTTTTAGTAATAATCAATAAGCCACACATTTGTCCAATAGTACGATTGAATCCCCAGCGGCTACCCATTTCACCACAGTGCATTACAAAGGAAAAATTTTTGTCGGATAAACTCATAGCTTCTTAATTTTTAGTAATTTCAGAAACTAATGCTAGCACGCTTATTGAGTATGGCAAGATTTTACAGCGAGTTAAGTAATTACTGTCAGACTAAAGTTTAATTTAGATTAATAATCACTCAGCTATATTGGTTTAAGTTGTAACGGGTATAAAGCAATGAAGTTTATTTTTAATACACATTAATACTTATTTTATAGGTATTACTTAAACGATGGAATGATTATGAAAGCTGCAATTAATAATGAATTTAAAGGTAAATTACAAATAATAGACATGCCTATCCCAGAGGTTGGCATAAATGATGTATTGGTAAAAATAGCGGCCTGTGGGGTGTGTCATACAGATTTACATGCATGTCATGGCGATTGGCCTGTTGCGCCTAAAATGCCTTTAGTGCCAGGCCACGAAGGCGTAGGTGTAATTGAAAAGGTCGGTAGCAATATTAAACACCTAGAAGTAGGCGATCGCGTTGGTGTGCCTTGGCTTTACAGTGCCTGTGGGCATTGTGAGTTTTGCTTAGATGGCAGAGAAACCCTGTGTTTGTCACAACATAATACTGGCTACTCTATAGATGGTAGTTACGCCGAATATTGTTTAGCACACGGTGACTACGTGGTAAAAATACCCGAAGGGCTTGGCTTTTCAGAAGCCGCGCCATTATTTTGCGCTGGAGTAACCACGTATAAAGCACTTAAAGTATCGGGAGCTAAACCCGGGCAATGGGTGGCTATTGTGGGAGTGGGCGGCCTTGGGCACTTAGCTGTACAGTATGCTAAAGCAATGGGATTTAATGTTATAGCGGTTGATACCGGCAAAGAAAAACTCGCGCTGGCCAAAGAGCTTGGCGCAGATATTACCCTCGACTTTAAAGAAGTGGTTCCAAGCGAAGCCATTTTTAAACAAGTAGGCGGCGCGCATGCAGTTGTATGTACTGCAGTTTCAAAGCCTGGTTTTGAGCAAGCTTATAAAAGTGTACGTCGTGGTGGTAAGTGTGTGTTAGTTGGTTTACCGCCAGAGGATATGCCATTACCTATTTTTGACACAGTATTAAATGGTGTGTCAGTTGTGGGCTCTATTGTAGGTACTCGAAAAGATTTACAAGAGTGCTTAGAATTTGCAGCACAAGGTAAAGTAAAAGCAATTATTGAAGAAAAACGCTTAGAGGATATTAACGAAATTTTTGATGATATGCTCAAAGGCGAAATTAACGGCCGTATAGTTGTTACTATCTGATCTAAATTAAGCATTCATCAAATACAAAAAAGCACGGTTTCTAAATTAGAAAACCGTGCTTTTTAAGTATTTAACTAGTTAAAGTGTGTAGCTAAAGCTCAATTTAGCATTGCGCTCTTGCCCAGGCATACCGCCTAAAAACATGGCTTTAGAGTAATAACGCTTATTAAATAAATTATTAAGATTTAGCTGCATATGCCATTTATCAGTTGTGTACGAAATGGCAGTGTCATAAATTGTATAGCTAGGTACATAACCATCCGGAATCGAAAACGAGCTAGAGTTAGTGCTGCGGTTATCTACAAAAGTAATACCGCCGCTAATATTTACCGCCTCTGGTAAATTAAACATGTTTGCGTAGTAGGTCACCCAAGTGCTGGCAGTTACATAGGGCACGCCTTTTTGGCGAGTATCGAAACTGCTGCTATTAGGATTACTTTGATCACGTGCATCTTGGTATACGCCGTTGACGTTTATTTTCCATTTATCGTTTAAGTAAGCGTTTAAATCAAGCTCCACACCTTTGGTTTCTTCTTTACCATTATAAAAGCTTTCAACTACACCCTCTGCAGATACACCGGCTTCATAAAGAGGATTAGCATACTCTAAATTAGTTCGCGCGCTTTCAAATACCACAATAGACGCTAATAACTGATCGTCAAAGGCCTTAAAGCGAAATCCTAAATCGTTACTTAACGATTCAGAATCTTCTCTGTCGGCTTCGTTACCACTTACAGAGCCTAAAACACTGTAGGCTGTACGCCCTTTAGAATGATTAACAAATATCGAGAAATCTTCAGTTGGTTGATAAGTTGCACCTAAATTATAGGTTAAACCACTGTCTGATGTATTTGCCTCAGGTGTTGGGTTTGCACGGCTTGAACTGTAGCGCTCATCTACACCTAAATGCTCGTAACTTTGTTTAATACGGTTATAGGCAACCCCAATACGTGTAGTAAGGGCTTCATTTATATAGCTTACATGTTGAATACCTAACCCCCAAGCTTGTACTTTTTTATTGTAGTCGCTGGTTTTAAGTGGGTCGTAATCGGCAAAGTTACCGGTTGGCCAGTTAGGCTCTCGTATATCGTAAATGTAGGGCAGTGTGCCTTGGTAAAGTAAGTTACCGTCGCTATCGTTGATCACTTTATCGGCATCATAAATAGAATATTGTTTAAAGCCAATATCTCTATCTTCATAATTAGCGTTTACTAATAACTCGTTGTCTATATCGGCTACTGAAAAGTCGTAACGCAAATCGGCAAAGTACTGCCATGACTTTTCGTCGGCCTCCACTTGGCGATACTCTTGGCGGCGTGCTGCAAACGGGTAAAGTACCCCGTCTTCAACTAGTGGCGCGCGCGGATCTTGGTTTATTACTCCACTGCGAGTTGAATACACGTAATTATAAGCCCCGGTTTGACGAGCAAAGCTTGAGGTGTAATTACGATACTGCAATTGTTGATTCAAAAATAAATCATCGGTAATAAAGTAGTTGTGGGTTAATTTAAAACGCAGCTCCTCACCTTCGTTATCTTTAGCCATAGGTGAAATAATACCATTAGTACCAAAGCTGTAAGGCGTTAAACCATCTGAAGACGATAATGAATTTGCAAGCTCAATGCGCTGCGCTTCAGATAATTGCAAGCCATTGCCAGACGGATCATTTACTAAATCAGCACCGGTTACTTGATCTGACGTTAGTCCATTTACCGAGTTTGCATCGTAAATACGAATAGGGTGACCAATTGAATCCACTGCAATGGCATCTTTAATGTAGGCCGCGGAGAGCATAATATTTTGTTTGTTATCGAATACATATTTAAGCGAGGTATAAATTTCGTCGCGATCTTCTTTTAAGTCACGAAAACCGGCACTGGAAGCCGTTTTAGCCATGACTCTGTAGGCTAAATTATCGGTTATAGCATTGGTGCTATCAATCGAAACTGCATAGCTATCCCACTGGCCAAGCTCTACGCCCACTTTATGTTTTTCGTTAAACTCAGGCTTTTTTTCAATAAGGTTTATTACGCCACCAGCGCTACCAATGCCATATAAACCAGTAGCAGGGCCTTTTAGTACTTCAACCGATTCAACATTAGTAAGCGAACGAGTCGGGTTAAAGGTATTACCTAGCCCCGCACCGCCATACATACCGTCGTAGGTGTAATTGGCATCTAAACCGCGAATAACTAAATTATCGCCAATACCGTAGTTATTGCCGGCTTGAGTTAAACCACTTACGTTGCGTACTAAGTCTTGCAGGCTTTTAACCCCTTGTGATTCTATAAGTTCACGGTCAATAATAACCACAGGAGCTGGGGTTTCCATTAACGACATATTTGACTTAGTAGCTAGGCCGGAACTCATAACAACACGGTTTTGTTTTTCGTAAACGCTAATGCGCTCTATGTTGTCTTCAACTTTTATGTCATCGGCAAAGGCTAATTGTGCATTTAAACAAGCAAGGGTAAGTAAAGAATATTTAAAGTTATGCATATAATGGTAAGTATTCGTATTTAACAAGTTGCGTGAATGATAATGGTTATCGTTATTAAAATAAATAAAAAGTTCAAAAAAAAACTTTAATAACAATCTGTTTGCTGTTTTTTTAATCGTGTTGAAATTGGTAAGCGTAACTTATGCTTTTTAAATGTACGATTAGCTTTTTCAGCCTAAGTTGGCCAAAGTTTCAGCTATAAATTGTTTAGACTTAAAATAAAGGCCCGCTATAAATTAAAAGCGGGCCTTATGTAGAGCTATCTAAAAAGAGTTACTAATTTTTGTAAACTACCCCTGCCTTCATTACAAAAGGAATGTGCTCAAGTGTTGCAATATTTTTAAGCGGATTGCCTTTTACTGCAATAATATCGGCTGCAAAGCCGGTTTTAAGTTGGCCTAACTGCTTATCCATTTTTAATAGCTTTGCGCTATTTACAGTAGATGCTTGAATTGCTTGCAGTTCAGTCATACCAAACTCAACCATGCGAGAAAACTGTTTAGCATTATCGCCATGCGGGTAAATAGCAGCATCGGTGCCAAATACCATGTTTACGCCGGCGTTCACTGCACGTTTAAAGCTATCACGCTGTACTTTAGATACTTGGCGTTCTTTATCTAGGTTTTCCTCATCTACGCCATTTTGTTCGCCAAAACTCAATGTATATTCGGTATTGTAAATATCCATTGAAAGCCAAGTACCATGATCTTTAGCTAATTTAATTGCCTCGTCATCTAAATAACTGGCATGCTCTACGCTATCAACACCGGCTTTAATTGCGGTTTTTATACCATCTGTACCATGAGCATGCGCGGCTACTGGTAAGTCGCGAAGGTGCGCTTCATCTACAATGGCTTTCATTTCTTCAAACGAGTACTGCTGTGCACCCAATTTAGTTCCTTTTGAAAATACTCCCCCTGTGGCACAAAATTTAATGGCGTTGGCTCCGTATTTAATATTTTCGCGCACTTTAACGCGTACCGCCCATGGACCATCGGCAACGCCTTGCGAGGTATATTTAAGCTCAGGTGGCAAACGGTTGTTATCACAATGGCCGCCGGTAATACCTAAAGAGGGGCCTGCTGCCCAAATACGAGGGCCAATTATATCGCCTGCATTAATTCCATCGCGTACTGCAATTACGCTGTAACCTTCTGCGCCCACGTTACGCACAGTAGTAAACCCAGCTTCTAGGGTTTTTTTCGCAAAGTATGCTGCTTTTACAGCCATACGCGGTATCGATTGTCCTACACGCTCACTGCGAGGTACCGTTGGATCGCTGGTTAAATGCACGTGCATGTCCATTAATCCTGGCATAAGTGTCAGTTCAGGCAGCTTAATATGTTCATCCCCTTTATTAAGCTTAGGCGTTTTATTGCTATCAATTGCGGTGATCACGCCATTATCTATGGTAACTAGGGGCGACTGTATTAACTTACCACTTTGAACATCAAGCATTGCCTTAGCAGATACATAAGTAACAGCATAGGCATTCATACTGTTTAAACATAAAAGTGCGATAGAAGCAGACAGTAGTTGTTTTTTCATATTAGGGGGTCTTTTATTAGTATTTTAAATTAACTCGACTTTACCAACCTAAACACAAACTGCAAATAAATAGCGATGGCTGTTATCTATCGTAATTTCTTTATTTAGTTGATGTAACTACGCATACTCGATAAGTAAATTTTAACAAGGGATCAGCATGAAATTAATAAACTTGGCGGTTATAGCCAGTGGTGTACTGCTTGCTTTAAGTGGTTGCACTAATATAAATAAAAGTAAGCATGAAAGTAACACCACCAGTAGCCACGCGCATTTGAGCATGGCTAATACTGCCAAAGCAGTGGTGTCAGAGCTTTCAGCACAACAACAGCTTGATGTACTGGTAGCGCAATATTACGATGAATCGCTTATGTTTAGCCCTCTCAGTGCCACTTACAATGGCCGTAATGAGTTTAATAACCAATTTACGCCTGTTATTTCATCGGCTAGCCGTGATAAAAAAGCCGCTTTTTATAAAAAATATCAACAGCGCTTATCACTTATAGATAAAGAGCAGCTAGTAGGACAAGCATTATTAAGCTTTGAAATATTAACTCAAGACTTAGCGCTTAAGCTTGAAGGAATGCAATACCCAGATTATTTACTGCCAATTAATCAAATGGCAGGGGCACATAACACCTTTGCTGGTTTTGGCTCGGGACAAAGTGCACAACCTTTTAATACAGTTGAAGATTACAGCAACTTTTTAGCCCGAAGTGAGGGCTTTATTAATTGGCTTGTAAGTGTGCAAGAATCAATGGCGCAAGGCATAAAGCTTGGCGTAGTGTTACCAAGGCCACTGGCTAAAAAGCTGCAACCACAATTTGCAGCCCATCTGGTAACTGACGCTGAAGACTCACTATTTTGGGCGCCAATTAAAAACTTCCCAGAGTCGTTTACAGCACAGCAAAAGCAACAAATTACAGCACAATATAGAAAATTGATTATAGAGCGTTTAGTACCTGCATATAACAGCATGAGCGAGTTTTTAGCTAATCAATATATTCCTAATAGCCGAGAAAGTGTTGGTTATAGCGATTTACCTAACGGTAAAGCGTGGTACGAATACCAAATTAAAAAACACACTACGCTTAGTTTATCTGCCAACGAAATTCATGATATTGGTTTAAGTGAAGTAGCGCGTATTTTATCGCAAATGAAAAAAGTAAAAGAAACAGTTGGCTTTAAAGGTGACTTATCTGCATTTTTTGACCACTTACGTGATTCGGACGAATTTTATTACAACACGCCGCAAGAGTTAATAGCGGCATACGAAAACGTAAAACAAAAAATTGATGCGCGTTTGCCACTGCTTTTTAACATAGCACCAAAAGCGCCATACGTTGTAAAAGCAGTAGAAGCTTACAGAGCACAGTCGGCTGCGGGCGCATCTTATGCGTCTCCAGCACCAGATGGTTCTCGCCCAGGTGTTTTTTATATTAATACCTATAACTTAAAGGCGCAGGCTAAGTTTTTACTCGAAACACTATCGATTCACGAAGCAGCACCTGGGCATCACTTTCAAATAGCATTACAGCAAGAAATAGATGGCCTGCCAGATTTTCGTAAATTTGGTGGCTACACCGTATTTGCCGAAGGTTGGGCGTTGTACGCTGAAAGTTTAGGGAAAGAGCTTGGCTTATTTACCGACCCGTATATGTGGTATGGGCGTTTATCAGATGAGCAATTACGCGCTATGCGTTTAGTACTCGACACTGGTTTTCATGCAAAAGGCTGGACGCGTGAGCAAGGTATTGATTACATGCTAGCTAATTCGTCTATGGCTAAAAGTGATGTAATAGCCGAAGTTGAGCGTTACATAGCATGGCCAGGCCAAGCGTTGTCGTATAAATTAGGAGAGTTTAAAATTAGTGAGCTGCGCGACTACGCACATAAACAGCTAGGTAATAAGTTTGATATTAAAGCGTTTCACACGCAAATACTCATAGATGGCGCATTACCTATGCCAATTTTAGAACAGAAAATAAAGCGCTGGGTTAAATCAGTACAATAATGCTTAGGCAAAGCCCTTACCTGCAAGGTATTGGCTTTGCGCCATTTGCAGCAATACGGTAGAATGCGCGCTCTTTAGGGGCGCGAGTACATTATGTTTGATCAACAATTAGCAAATACACAATTTTGGCTTGAAAAAAGCCTAAGCGACATGAACCAAAATGAATGGGAAGCCATTTGTGACGGCTGCGGGAAATGCTGCTTAAATACCTTTATTGATAGCGAAGATGAAGATGAATTTACCGCCACCGATCAGCTACGCGAAGGTGAGCAGTTAATATTTACTAATATTGTGTGTCAGTATCTCGATAATAATACCTGTGGTTGTAGCGAATACGAAAATCGTCAAACGCTGGTACCATCTTGTGTAAAACTTACCAAAGAAAACCTCAAAGATATCTTTTTTATGCCACAAAGTTGTAGCTATCGCCGTTTGCACGAAGGGCGAGGGTTGGCCTCGTGGCATCCGCTGTTAAATAATGGCGACAAAACAAAAATGCATCAGCAGGGCATTTCGGTAAAAGACAAAACCGTAAAAGATTGCGACGTTAAGCTCGATGACTTTGACCTATATATAGCAGAGTGGCCAACCAAGGATAGTGATTAATGAGCAAGCAACAGGCTGTTATTGGTTTATTAAATCCCAAAAGCCCAACTAATGTGGGCGGTGTATTACGTGCTGCAGGTTGCTACGACGCACAGCAGGTGTTTTTTACCGGAAACCGTTATTTAAATGCACAAAAGTTTCATACCGATACAAAAAATGTGGTTGAACGAATTTCACTAACTGCCACCGATAATTTAGAAAAAGTAAAGCCACAAGGTGCCACGGTTGTGGTTATTGAGCTAATTGAAGGTGCAACGCCACTGCCTGAGTTTACCCACCCAGAAAACGCATTTTATGTGTTTGGCCCAGAGGATGGCTCAGTGTCTAAAGACGTTTTAAAGTGGGCCGACGAAGTCGTGTATATTCCTACTATTGGCTGCATGAACCTCGCCGCCACTTGTAACGTGGTGCTATACGATCGTTTAGCAAAACTAGGCGGCGTAGAGAGCAGCGATACTACAATTATCAATTCGCGCGATACCAATAATAAAATGAAATGGGAAAAAGCATAGCGCTTTAGTCGCTGTGCAGCGTATTTTAAAACGACATAAATCTCCCGCAGTTAAGCGCCAATCAGTAATAAGCCTCGCAAGGGGCTTGTATTTTTAAGTACACAATTTAAACAACACACCTTAATCTTCCCGATCCTTCTAAGTTCATGAATAATCATAATTAAGCCTTTATTACTGTTTTAGCTCTTTTGTTGCTCGTAAGCTTTAATAACTAAGACATTTAGTTAAATATTTGCTAAAACTGTAGGTGCTAATAATAACAATTAAAAAAGGGCACTTATGTTTGGCACGTTAAAATTTACCTCTAAGGTCACTATTGCTGCATCACTGGTATTAGTGTTGGTACTTGGTGTTTTTACAATTAATAACTATGTATCTATGCGTAATCAAACCGAGCAGCAACTTGCTCTTGTACTGCAACAAAGTTCAGAATCTGTTTCGCAAAACATTGCTAATTGGCTAAATGACAAACTGGCAATTGTTATTGCCATAGCAAAAACGCACCAACCTGGTGATAGCAAAGCGCTTACCCTTACACAGCTTAATACCGCTGAGTTGGCCGGAAACTTTAAAAATACCTATATTGGTAAATCCAATGGCGTGTTTATATTAAACGATCAAAGCGTAGTATTGCCCGCTGATTTTGATGCCACGTCTCGCCCTTGGTACAAGCTAGTAGAAAACAAAGAAAATACTGCCTTTACTACCCCTTATATAGATGTAACCAGCAATGAACTTACTATATCTGCGGTTGTGCCGATGCAGCAAAATGAGCAGTTTATTGGTGTAGCGGGCGCCGATATAGAAATGAGCATTATTACAAAAATTATTAACGATATAGATTTTTTAGGCTTAGGTTACGGCTTTTTAATTGACAGTAACGGCCAAGTGTTAAGCCACCCTAACAGAGCACTTAATTTAAAAAATACTACTGAGTTATTTGGTACCCACACTGCTTTGCAAAGCGAATTTACAGAGTATCAAGTGGCAGGGCAAAGTAAGCTTATATCGTATACAAAAATACGCGGTATAGAAAACGTTGACTGGTACTTAGGCGTGGTAATCGATAAAGATAAAGCCTTTGCCAGTGTGTCGGCCTTTGGCAAAACGGCCGCTATATATATGCTTATTGGTATCGTTGTTATCATTATTATGATGCAACTATTATTGCGCTATTTAATGCGCCCAATGCAGCGATTAAACGACGCTATTAAAAACATTGCCCAAGGTGAAGGCGACCTAACGTGTAGATTAGAAGTTGAAAATGAAGACGAATTTGGCGAGTTAAGTCATTCTTTTAATTTATTTATTGAAAAAATACAGCACTCTATTGAACAAGTAAAACACACCACAGAGTCATTAGATGTGGCTATTTCGAGTTTAGTCGCGCAAACCGACTCAACATTATTAATGTACGAAGACCAAACTAAACGCACCGACAGTGTAGCAACCGCAATTAATCAGTTTTCTGCCACCGCAATGGAAATATCAAACAGTGCTGAGCGTGCCTCTAAGTTAGCTAAAAATGCCGATCAGCACTCAGCGCAAAACCAGCAAACACTCAGTAATAATGTGGCCAGTATTCATCAGTTATCAAAAAATATGGAACAGGCACAGCAAACTATTAATAGCTTAAATGTGCATACAGCCAGTATTGGCCAAGTACTTGAGGTAATTAAAGGCGTAAGCGAGCAAACAAATTTACTTGCCCTGAATGCCGCAATAGAAGCTGCACGGGCTGGTGAAGCTGGGCGAGGTTTTGCTGTAGTTGCCGATGAAGTTCGCCAATTAGCGCATCGTACTCAGCAATCAACCCAAGAAATAGAAGACACCGTAAGCCAATTACAAAAAGGCTCTAATTTAGCGGTAGAACTAATGAAAACCAGTTTAAGCGACAGCGAAACAAGCGTGCAACAAGCCGATGCAGTAGGTGTTGTAATGCAGCAGATTATAGATGCAATACAAAAAATTAGCGATGCGAATCATGTTGTAGCTAGTGCAACCGATGAGCAAAATCAGGTTGTTAAATCCCTCGATTCAGACATTCATAATATTAGTGAGCTTTCAATACAGGGCAAAGCTAATTTAAACCGTACCTTGGATGAATGCACCAAGCTTAAACAACAATTTAGCGATTTAGAGCGTATGGTTAAAAAGTTTAAAGTTTAAAGTTTAAAAACAATCGCTAACAACAGTTTAGCTATTAACCATTATAGTATGTGTAAATGCTGGTGGCTTACATTAAGCACGGGCTGTTAATACGGAGGAGCAAATGGCTCAAAGTAAACTTGTTTATGTACACGACCCTATGTGTAGTTGGTGTTGGGGTTATGCACCAAGCTGGCATAAATTAAAAGCTGCTCTTGAGAGTAAGCTAGTAGTTGAATACAAAGTGGGAGGGCTTGCACCTGACAGCCAAGATCCTATGCCACAAAACATGCAGGATATGCTACAAAACACCTGGCATAAAATAGCAGCGCAATTGGGGACTGAGTTTAATTTTGACTTTTGGCGCAACTGTAAACCAAGGCGCTCAACGTACCCAGCGTGTAGAGCGGCGCTTATTGCGCGTAAAGCGGGCAAAGAAAGTGCAATGGTTGCAGCCATTCAGCAAGCTTACTATTTAAATGCTCAAAACCCCTCAGATGAAAGCACATTAATTAGCTTAGCCGAGCAAATAAGTTTAAATAAAGCGCAGTTTGCAAATAGGCTTCAATCAAAAGAGCTTAATGATGAGTTAATTGCAGAGCTTAATTATGTACATAGTTTGCCCATTCAGGGTTTTCCATCTTTAGTGCTTATTAATGAGGGTAGCGCGTACCCAATAGCAATAAACTACACCGACTGGCAAAAAACATTAAACCAAATTAATGCTATTTTAAGCTAAATAGCCTGAACTCAGGTTAAGTATTGCTAAATTATGCGTGTTTGGCTGCCAAACACTCACTCCCCTTATAACACTTGTTACACAACACTCCTTACACAGCACTTCCTACACAGTCCCCTTAGACAGGCTATTTATTAACGCTGTCATAAAAGCGACTTCTTTGCGCAACATGCTTGTCATTTTTCATCTATACACTTTCGCTCATTGAAAATATTTAGTTTTTAATTGTTTGTATCAAACGTTTAAAGCTAACAAAAACAAACTAGCAAATCTGCTAACTAACGAGTAAAGGTGTATGCGATGAAAGGCGTTAAACCATTAATTATAGCTGGTATTGTGGCCGCAAGTGCCGCTGTACACGCAAACGATTTAAATAAGGTTATTGATAAAAGCAGTGAAATTACTAAATCGGCTGCGCAATCACAAACAAAAATAGACAAGATTGCAGATTCAATGCAAGGGCGTCTGCAACAGTTTAAAACTCTTAATAAAGAAATTGATGGTTTAGCTGTGTATAACGCTCAGCTTACAAAACAGTTAAATAACCAAATTGCAGAAATGCAATCGATGAATCTCTCTATGGATCAGGTTTCAATTATTGAGCGTCAAATTACGCCACTAATGATGCGCATGATCACCGGCCTTGAACAGTTTGTATTACTCGATGTACCATTTTTAAAAGACGAACGTGAAAAGCGTTTAACCTCTTTAAAAGCCATGATGGAACGTGCCGATATTACCTCTAGCGAAAAGTTCCGCCGCGTACTCGAAGCCTACCAAGTAGAAGTTGATTATGGCCGTACTATTGAAGCCTACAGCGCACTGCTTGAGGTAGATGGTAAAGAGCGCGAAGTCGATTTTTTACGCATTGGTCGCTTAGAGCTCATTTACTTAACCCGTGATAGTAAATTAGCTGGCAGCTGGGATACACAAACAAAAACGTTTGCAGCACTTCCAGACTCAACCATTAGCCAAATTAATAAAGGTTTACGCATTGCGCGTAAGCAACTTGCCCCAGATATGTTAACTCTGCCAGTTCACGCAGCACGATAAGAGGTCGAAAATGAAATTGTTTACTCAAATGACAAAAATGGCCGTACTTGCTGCAAGTATAAGTTTTACATGCGCAAGTGTAGCAGCAGAGCCAATGGATTTAGATTCATTACTTAAAAACCTTGAACAAGGTAAATCTGCGCAAAGTGTGCAAAATACTCAGCGTGAACAACAGTTTACTGCGCGTCAAAACGAGCAAGTAAAAATGCTAAAAGACACGCAAGCAAAGCGTAGCCAAATGCTTAGTGAATCAGAGCGTTTAGAAACACAGTTTGAAGAAAACGAAATTAAACTGGCTAATTTAACCGATACTCTATCAAAGCGTATGGGATCACTTAAAGAATTGTTTGGTGTGTTGCAACAAGTGGCAGGCGATTCAAGCAATAAGTTTGCTACCTCTGTGGTATCGGCAGAAATACCAGGGCGAAGTGTTTTTATGGACGATCTGGCACAAAAAATGGGATCTACTTCACAACTTGCTTCAATCGAAGATATTGAAAAAGTGTGGTACGAGCTACAACGTGAAATGACCGAGCAAGGCAAAGTGAGCCGCTTTAAT
Organism: Pseudoalteromonas nigrifaciens; assembly: GCF_002221505.1. Classification (NCBI taxonomy): domain Bacteria; kingdom Pseudomonadati; phylum Pseudomonadota; class Gammaproteobacteria; order Alteromonadales; family Pseudoalteromonadaceae; genus Pseudoalteromonas; species Pseudoalteromonas nigrifaciens. Next base: position 631,636 of record NZ_CP011037.1, read on the forward strand.
ACTCAGGTTATTATTGAAGGTGGTAACAAAGCAGAGCAAGAAGTTGTGCGTGTTGGTGCTTTTAACCTTATTTCCAACGGTAAATATTTAGAGTACAGCCCAAGTACAAATACGCTAAGTGAGCTTACTCGCCAGCCCGTATCGCGCTATACATCAACCGCAGGCGATTTACAGCAGGCTAAAAACGGTATTGTACAGTTTGCACTAGACCCAACCGGTGGCTCAATTTTAGGTTTACTAGTACAAGCGCCAGATACCGCTGAGCAAGTACACCAAGGCGGCGCTGTTGGTTACGTTATTTTAGGTGTGGGTTTATTAGCACTGTTAATTGCAATTGAGCGTTTCGTATCTTTATTGCTAGTGGGTGGCAAAATTCGCCGTCAACTTAAAGACACGGTTGCTCGCGACGATAATCCACTAGGCCGTGTTATGAAAGTAAAAGACGACTACCCAAATGTAGCCTACGACACCCTAGAGCTTAAATTAAGCGAAGCTATACTGCGTGAAATGCCAAAAATAACCCGTAACTTAACCCTGATTAAAATTATTTCAGTAGTGGCTCCGCTGCTAGGTTTACTTGGTACAGTTACCGGGATGATCAATACCTTCCAAGCCATTACCTTATTTGGCACCGGGGATCCTAAGCTCATGGCAGGCGGTATTTCACAAGCGCTTGTAACAACAGTACTTGGCTTAGTTGTGGCAATACCCACAGTATTTATTTACACCATACTCAACACCCGAGCAAAAAGCTTACTGCTTATTTTACAAGAGCAAAGCGCGGGCATTATTGCAAAACGAAGTGAAAAAGGAGCATAAACCATGGTGCTATTGATTGATTCAATCAATGCTATCCGTGATTTTCTCGACACTGGTGGCCAAGTTCTCTTGGTCATTGGGGTGTTAATCTTCGCGATGTGGTTATTGATACTCGAGCGATTTATTTACTTTTTTAATGGTTTTCGTGGTTACAAAAAAACCATCAAAAATAGTTGGCTTAAGCGCAACGAGCGTAATAGCTGGAATGCAGAACAAATTCGCCAAGCGATGATCTCACGCGCCAGTATGCGCCTTAACGCTAACTTAGCACTTATTAATGTGATGGTTGCATTGTGTCCGCTACTTGGTCTACTTGGCACAGTAACAGGAATGATTGAAGTGTTTGATGTTATGGCAATTACAGGTACAGGCAGTGCGCGCTCTATGGCGTCGGGTGTATCTAAAGCAACTATTCCAACTATGGCAGGCATGGTCGGTGCGTTATCTGGGGTATTTGCCTCAACGTACTTACAACGCCGGGCTAAACGTGAAGTAGCGCTACTTGAAGACAGCATGGTTTTAGACCATTAAGCAATTATTAATAAGTGGCTCTACCTATAGCCACTTATTTCAGGAGAATAAAAAATGAGAGCCCCATTAGGAAACCTATTTCAAGAAGACGAAGCAGAAGAAATAAACATGACCCCCATGCTAGATGTGGTATTTATCATGCTTATTTTCTTTATTGTGACCGCCTCATTCGTAAAAGAGTCGGGTATTGATGTTAACCGCCCCGAAGCCGCCACTGCGGTTAAAAAAGAACGCGCTAATATTTTGGTCGCTATTTCAGACACAGGTGAAATTTGGATTAATAAACGCCAAATAGATGTGCGTGCGGTGCAGGCAAATATTGAGCGTTTAAAAGCCGAAAACCCACAAGGGAGCGTGGTTATTCAAGCAGATAAAAAGTCGACCACGGATACTTTAATTAAAGTAATGGATGCAGCGCGCGCCGCGGGTGTGTTTGATGTGTCGATTGCGGCCCAAGAAGCCTAAGGGTTAGCCATGCGTTATTTAATAGCATTTGTAATAGCCATTTTAGTAACCTTTATGCTGTTTTTAAGCATGCAGGCACTTATTACTGGTGGTGAGGGCGCAATGAGCGAACCTGCAAAGGGGAACGTGCTTGACTTTGTACGGCTTAAAAAAGAAGAAAGCTTACAAACAAAACAGCGCAAACCACAAAAACCACCCACACCCAAAGAGCCGCCACCACCAATGGAGTCACCAAAAATGCAAAACAGCGATGCCAATGCAAAAGCTAATAATTTTGACTTTGCGGCCAATGTTGATGCCGAGGTGAATTTAGCCGGTGGTTTAGCCCTTGAATCAAGTGATGGTGAATACCTGCCCATTGTAAAAGTGGCGCCAGTGTACCCAAGGCGCGCACTGTCTCGTGGGATTGAAGGCTACGTTATTGTTGAGTTTACAGTAACCAAACAAGGTACAGTTCGCGACCCTCAGGTATTAAAGGCAGAGCCTGAATCGCTATTTGACCGAGCGGCGATGGATGCAGCCCTTAAATTTAAATATAAGCCCCGCGTAGTTAATGGTGAAGCCGTTGAAGTTGCGGGAGTACAGAACAAAATATCTTTCCAGATAAGCGGTTAATTTTTGGATTAATTAATTCAACCTATTATTAATTCAATCTATCGATGGATAGAAAAGCGAGGCGATGATGAAATTACAACCAATAGCAGTTATTTTTAAATTAACACTTTTTTGCACCGCAACAATAAGCGCAAGTATTGTAACCCCCAGTGCACTTAGTTTATTACCAGGTGTGAGTGCTTTTACAGCGCAAGCCGCAGAGCAAAAAACCAAACGAGTACCGGCCCTGCGTGAAAAAGTATATAGCCAGTTAGCGCGAGCCCAAAAGCTTGCCGACGATGGAGATGTTAAAGCAGGCCTTGAAGCGCTTGATTCTATACAAGATCGCGCATCAAGCATGAACTCCTACGAAATTGCAATGATGCATAACTTTTATGGCTTTATTTATTACAACGAAAACGATTTACCCAAAGCAATAGCCGCGTTTGAAAAAGTAGTCGCTGAGGAGGGTATTCCAGAAACATTACGTTTAAGCACTACGTTTAGTTTGGCTCAATTGGCAATGGCTAACAGTGACTACAACAAAGTAATTACGTTTTTAGACCAATGGGATGCTATTAATACAAAAGATAAGCCAGAGAGCTACTATGTGTTAAGAGCGCAAACCTATTATCAGCTAAAAGACTACCAGCAAGGCCTTAACTATATAACGCAAGCTATTACACTAAGTGACAGCGAAGGCAAAGTACCAAAAGAGAACTGGCTAGTATTACAGCGTGCTATGTACTACTCACTTAATCAAACTGATAAAGTAGTAAAGGTACTAGAGCGCATGGTTAAGCTGTATAACAAACCAGAATACTGGGTGCAGTTAGCAGGTATGTATGGTGAAACAGGTCAAGAAAAACAACAACTAGCAATTATTGAAGCGGCATATCAGCAAGGCTTTTTAACCTCCAAGTCAGATTTACGCCAATTAGCCCAGGTGTATTTATACAATGGCTTGGCTTATAAAGCAGCCATAGTGATGAGTAAAGCAATTGAGGCAGGAATAGCAGAGCAAACCGCTAAAAACTATGCCTTTGTAGCTGAAGCCATGATCCAAGCTAAAGAAGATGCGCAATCGATTAAATACTTTGTAAAAGCGGCGCAGTTATCAAGCAGTGGTAACTACGATCAGCGCTTAGCACAAGTGTATGTAAATACAGAGCAATATGAAGAAGCTGCCGACTCTGCGCGTAAAGCACTTGATAAAGGCAACCTTGATTTTGAATCAAACGCATTTGTAGCTTTGGGCATGGCACAGTTCAATTTACAAAACTTTGATGCCTCTATTTTAGCGTTTGAACAAGCGCAAATACATAAAAAGTCGCAGCGCTTAGCCAAGCAATGGATTAAATATGTAAAGCGCGAAAAAATACATGCTGAAACCCTAAAAACAGCATTACTTTAATGTTTTACTTTTGCGCTAGGTGCTAAATTAATAGCGCATAAAAACAGTTTATAATCGCAACGCCAAACCGCACTAATATTAATTTAGTGCGGTTTTTTTACTTCTGTAAAGTTAACCATATGAATATATTTAATTTATTATTGTCACATAGTGTTTATTAAAATGTAACGGCACTGTCATATCTCTCCCGTATTGTACTCCTATTCGATAACTCAAGTGACCTTAATGCATGAGTGTCGTGCCTTAAAGTGACTTAAGTTATTACTTAATGCGCTAACAAAATAATTAAATACTTTAACGGAGTGAACAATGAAATTATCTGGCTTATTTACGGTTAGTCTAGTGGCTACTGCAATGACTTTAGCAGGCTGTGGCGGTGGTGATATTAACGTTACACCGACTACAGTTGATAACAGTGTAGACAATTCAGTGACTAACCCAGGTGGTGATAATGGTGGCGATACAATAAGTTGTGCCACATACACATTAGATGGAGCTACATTTACGGGTGAAGCAGAAGGCATTAACTGTTTATACAGCCAAGCATTTGCAAGTAATGCAAAAGAAATTACAAGCTCTTTTGTTATCCCTGCGCTAGACGATGGCGGTGCCCATGTATTTGAAGGTGCTTTATTTATTGGTGACGATGTAGACACATCTACTGGCGCCACTATTGATGTTAATGGCCCAACATTGTCTATTGAAGCAGGCGCTACCATTGCGTTTACCAAGCCAGAGAGTTTTATTCGTATTGCTCGCGGTGCAAATATTGAAGCAATTGGTGAAGTAGATAAGCCAATTATTTTCACAAGCATTAAAGAAGTTGATGGTGATGATTCTACCACCGCTCAAATTGGGGATTGGGGTGGTGTTCAGGTAAATGGACGTGGTCATTCTATTCGTTGTACAGCAACAGCTGCGGCACAAGACATGTGTAACCACTCAGCTGAAGGTATTGTATCTTATTACGGTGGTAATGATCCGCAAGATAGTAGCGGTATTCTAAAGCATATTGTTATTAAGTATGCAGGATTTGGTGTTGAAGGTGATGAGCTAAATGGTTTAACACTAAATGCTGTTGGCTCAGGCACAACAATTGATTATGTCCATGTACATAATGGTTTTGATGATGGTATAGAGCTCTTTGGTGGTAGTGTTAACCTTAAACACATCGTTGTTACTGATACAGGCGATGATGGTATTGACTGGGATGAGGGTTGGAAAGGCTATGGACAGTACATTCTTGTCCGTTCAAATGAATATGGAAATCATGGTTTTGAAACAGATGGCGCAAAAGTTGATCCATTATCTGCAGACGCACAAGATTTAGTAACGACTGTTTCTAATCCAACTATTGCTAATGCAACCGTTGTTACTACTGGTGACCAAGGTGCTGAAGGGCGTCGTACTGGTGCCGGTATGGAAATGAAAGAATGGGGTAAAGCGCAATTAGCTAATATGCTGTTTGTAAACTCATCATCTGTAGATGGTGCTGGCTGTTTTGATTTATATAATGAAAAAGATAAATCAGGAGATGCTGGTGTGCATACCAATGCAAACAACGGTGATATCGCATTTATGAGTTCAATATTTGCGTGTGGTAAGAATTTTGAAGACGTAAATACTCCTTTAACAGGCGCGTTAGCAAGCTTTGATATCAATACCTGGTTTACTGGTGGCGAAAATAACCAGCTGATTGGTTTTGCTGATTTTGCAAATGTGCTTGGTGCTGATGGTGTTTCAACTGCAGCAACTATTACAGATTCACAAGGTACTGCGGTAGCTACAACAGCTAAAGACATGAGTGAGGTTGACTCTTTCTTTACTAACGCAGGCTACATTGGTGCACTTAAAGAAGGTGAATCAAGTGAATGGGCTGATTTTGTAGCTGCATCTTTACAACGCGCTAGTAATTAATCTAGACCGGCTCTAATTATAAGGCGCTCTGGCGCCTTTTTTAAGGGAATTTTAGGTTTAGAGGATATAAATATGAAACATCAAAAGCAGTTTAAAACTAATCTAATAACGTTATCTCTGCTCTCCCTTTTTTCTTCATTTAATTCTTTTGCTGAACAGGCACAAGAAATAATCAATGAAGAAGCGATAGAAGAAGTTGTTGCAACAGGTACACGCCTTAAAGGCAGTGCTAGTGCCGTAATTGATGAACGTAAAAACCAGGCATTTGTTGCTGATATAATGGGTTCAGAGCAAATATCTAGAACAGGTGATAGCGATGCCGCTTCTGCACTTCGCCGTGTTACAGGCTTATCGTTAGTTAACGATAAGTTTATTTATGTACGCGGTTTAGGTGAGCGTTACTCAAGCGTGCGTTTAAATGGCGCGGTTGTTCCAAGCCCAGATCTGACTCGAAATGTAATTCCACTTGATATTTTCCCATCAAGTATTATTGAATCTTTAGCTGTTCAAAAAGCCTATTCGCCTAATATGCCTGCGGCTTTTGGTGGTGGTGACGTTAATATCAGGACGAAAAGCATTCCAAGTGATACTTTATTTAAAGTTGAGATTGGTGCTAGCTATAAAGATACAAACGATGAAGGCTACACATACAATGGCGGCAGTGACGACTGGTTAGGTAAAGATGATGGTACACGCGCATTACCTGGAGCCGTTAAAACGGCGCTAAATACCTATATCAATGGCTTGTCTGATATCTCATACAGAAATATAAGAGATGTCGAGTCAAGACGTCAGGGGACTGATATTGGTCAAGCAGCTGCAATAGACTTAAATAAAAGTTTATCAAAAGCACTACCAAGAGATTTTGGCTTAGAAAAAGAAAGCTTAAACCCTGATGCAGACATTAAAGCTGTTTATGGCGACCGATTTGATAACTTATTTGGCCTAGACGGATCTTTTGGTTTCTTAGCATCAGTTGCTTATGAAAATGAATGGTCTAATGCAGAGAAGTTTAGCGCAGTACTTTCTTCTGTTGACGCATCTGAATATGAATGTTCAAAAGATGATTTTACTTGTTACTCTGCCACAGAGAAAGAAGTATCAACCAAGCATAATATAAAATTAAATAGCTCTCTAAATTTAGGTTATAAAATTGGCGGCCATGATTTAACAGCTACCTATATGATGCTACGAGATACTGAAGATGAAGCTTCTGTTTCGCTTTACCAAGAGCCTTCAAAGTCATTAAGCATTGATGCTGGGCAATTACAGCGAAGCCACTTAACCTCTTTTGAGGAACGGGAACTTGAAATACTTCAACTTCGTGGAATGCACAATTTAGAGTGGAGTTTTCTTGAAGGTGTCGGTGTAGATTGGCAATACACTGATTCAACAGCGACGACGAGTATACCCGGCGAGCTTGAAGTAACGGTGCGTGATGAGTACGCCGATGGCGAATATCAACGTACTTTTTATAATGGTAGCTTAGGTGGCAACCCTTATTTGTATCGATTTGTTGAGCTAGAAGACGATGTTGAAAACTGGGGCGTTAATATTAATAAAGTTTTTTACTTTGAGAACGCCGAAGTTGAAATCGCGGGTGGCGGCTATTTTGTTGAAAAAACGCGTGATTACCGCACAGACTTTTTTAACTATCGTTTTAGCCAAACACAGTCTTTAGATTTAGCACAAAGTGAAGAAGAAGCACTGTCAATTGGTAGTTTCTTTGCAAATGATGCTGTGATCGATTCAACGGATTTAGAGTTATTGTTTCAAGAACCTACAGCCGATGATTACTTAGCAGCGCAAATGATTGATGCTTATTATGGCTCTTTTGATATCACTTTTGCTCAAGATTGGCGTTTAAGTGGTGGTGTGCGTTACGAGGATTTCCGCCAAGTTGCCCTCGCTTTTTCTCGCTCAGCATTCGATCCTGCTTTATTGGCAGATAAATTAAGTGCAGATGCAATAAAACAAGCAAGTGTGATGGAAGATGAGTATTTTACTTCATTATCCATGACATACAGTCAGCAGTCGTACCAGGTTCGTTTTGGCTATGGCAGCACGGTTGTTCGTCCTGACTTGCGTGAGTTAAGCCCTGTTCAATTCCAAGATCCGTTGACCGGTTATCGAACGCTTGGTAATCCATTCTTAGAATCTAGTTACCTAGATAACTTTGATGCACGTATCGAATTTTATATGGACAATGGTGATAACTACTCAGTTGGCGCATTCTATAAAGATATAGATAACCCAATCGAAGCATTATTAACCGAAAGTGACGGCCGTTTTACGCTGCAGTTTGACAATGCAGATACAGCCTATGTTTACGGTATAGAAGCAGAATGGTTAACTGAGTTGCATAGTGATTTATTAGGAGGTGCTTTTTTTACTTCTGGTAATTTAACAGTAAGTGATTCAGAAGTTGAAATTGCACAAGAGCAGCGCGCTGACCTTACTAATCTAAAGCGACGCATGACTGGCCACTCAAAGTATGTTGCCAACTTACAATTGAATTACGATTCGCATGATGGCATGCACCAAGCTTCAGTTATTTATAACGTATTTGGTGACCGTATTTTAGCTGCGGGTGTTAACAATTTTGATGACGCTTACGAACAACCTTTAAACTCGTTAGACATGGTTTATAGTTACTACCCAACGTTCAATACTACATTAACACTTAAAGTGAAAAATATGTTGGGACAAAACTTTGAAGTAGAACAAAATGATGTGCTAATTCGTTCTCAAGAAACGCCTAGAGAGCTGAGTTTAAGCTTTAGCTATGAGTTTTAAACCCCTTGAACGACTAAAATAAGCCGTTACAACCTAGCCCTGCCATATGTAGGGCTTTTTACTACCTCAGTTTTAAACGCAGTTATAGTTTAATATTGATTATATAAATGATGTTTTTATATCTCTTTTAACTTAAACATTATTCACTTCATACACACACTCTCTCTAAATCATTTAACTTTAATAACTCTTTAACAAATAACACATAATTGTTGTTTATATTTAACAGGCTGTAATTAAGTTTTATAATTTTATTTTAAAAGGAATAATATCCATGAATTTAATAAGAAAGGTTATTAGCTCAGTTGTTATAGTTGGTTCTTTTGGTTTTGCGAATGATGCTCTAGCTGCAAGATCATGTTCTGTTATTGTTGATGATATCCAGCTAAATCATTCTCAGGTAATTGTGAAAACAACTAATAGTATTACTCACATGGCTAATGACAAGTTAACTTTAGCTTATCAAGACACTCAATTTGGCCAGATCTTAGAAAAGCTTGCTGAAGCAAAAAGTTTAGAAACGCCTGTAAAAATTTATATACTTGAGGAGTTTAATGGTGATGATGCGCGCAGTTGTAGTGATAGCGTTACTGACTATATAGGATCAGTTCATCGCTTCTAATGTACTAAATTGTTTGTAGCCCCATAATTAGTATAGGGCTACAATTTTATATACTACTGACACTTTATAGTTGCATAAAGTTGATAGCATTGGTTTTTACTACCAGTGCTTTTCATTGTCCATAATTGGTTATACCAATCAAAGTTACCATAAGCGCTTTCATCCTCTCCGCAGGTAATTGTGCTTCCAGAAATTTCTTGATTGTGACCACGCTCTTCACAAAATTGATTTCCATTTGTAGAACCCACAAAAAACAGCTCTAAGCGCCCATTTATTCAAACCTTTGGTGCGTAATAGGTTGTTGCAGTATTTACCAATATGCCTTGTTGCTGTTCCATATTTATTTCTGCGCGCTCAAAGGATACTTTTTCATTTTCTTTTAGCGTTACTGTGCTTGCTGAAAGCGTAGTATCTGCAAATACATTAAGTGATACTGAACTTAAAGTAAGTAGAGCAAGAGTGAATGTCTTCATTATCTTTTCCTTAGTTAAATGTAGAATTACACAAAACATCTTTATTCAATGTGTCTATTAAGCGTGGTAAATATAAGTTTCAACAAGGTTAAGCTTTTATTAAAGTTTAAAATAAGCACTGCATGCCTTTGCATTTTTTACACTATGAAAAAAATTTGAGTTCTACTTTATTCACTAGTTTTAGCCGTCTACGAGTGTTAGTTTAGCGTTAATGAAAATTAAATCTCACGCAATGAATTTAATTTTTAATGTATTAAGGCATCTTTTATGAATCAAATAATGGAACTCACAATGAAAAAAGTAGGATTAGTCGGTTGGCGTGGCATGGTTGGCTCTGTGTTATTAGAGCGTATGAAGCAACAAAGTGATTTTGCACTTATCGACACCACCTTTTTCACCACCTCACAAGCGGGCCAATTAGGCCCAGATATTGCGGGCGAAGCAAAGCCGTTACTCGATGCCAGCAATATTACCGAACTGGCTAAAATGGACATTATTGTTACCTGCCAAGGTGGCGATTACACCAATGCGGTTTATCCACAATTGCGCGAGTCGGGTTGGGATGGTTATTGGATAGATGCAGCGTCGGCACTGCGTATGGCTAACGACAGCATTATAGTACTCGATCCGGTCAATAAAGACGTTATTGAGCAAGGTTTATCACAAGGTGTTAAAACCTTTGTAGGCGGTAACTGTACGGTTTCTCTTATGTTGCTTGCACTGGGCGGTTTATTTGAGCAAGACTTAATAGAATGGGTAAGCCCCATGACCTACCAAGCCGCGTCGGGCGCGGGTGCGCGCAACATGAAAGAGTTAATTGCACAAATGGGCGCAATTCATCAAAGTGTTGCCGAGCAACTTGCAAATCCAAGTGCTGCTATTTTAGAAATAGATAAAATAGTCAGTGAAAAAATGGCCTCGAACCAATTGCCACAGGATCAGTTTGGTGTGCCACTCGCGGGAAGTTTAATTCCGTGGATTGATGTGCCTATGCCAAGTGGTCAAAGTAAAGAAGAGTGGAAAGCGCAAGTTGAAGCGAATAAAATTTTAGGCTCGGCTAAACAACCTATTCCAATAGATGGTTTATGTGTACGTATTGGTGCTATGCGTTGTCATTCACAAGCAATGACTATTAAATTACGCGAAGATATTAGCGTTGCCAAAATAGAGCAAATTTTAGAATCGCATAACGAGTGGGTAAACGTTATTCCTAATGAGCGCGATATTAGCACTACCGACTTAACCCCAGTTAAGGTCACCGGTACACTGAGCATTCCAATTGGGCGTATTCGTAAATTAGCCATGGGGCCTAAATATATTAGCGCCTTTACCGTTGGCGATCAGCTGTTATGGGGTGCTGCAGAGCCGCTACGTCGTATGCTTCGCATAATTGTTGACAGCGAATAATAGCAATTTAATGTAACCGTATAAACGCTCACATTGTTTTATAAAAAGGGTTAGCCATCGGCTAACCCTTTTTTATTTTAAATGCTAAATTAATTATTCTTCAACTTAGGGCTATTAAGCTGGTGGCTGTGAATAATTAATAGCCTTTTTATTAATACTCTTTTTCTTTGAGTAGTGATTTTAGATCAGCAATTTGTGCTTGCAAGGCGTTTACTTGCCCTTGTGTCGCGGGCAGTGAATCGTTATCGGCCAGCTCATCGCGGGCATTTTTATGCTCTTGCGACATCACTTCTAAAATGGCGCCAACCATCATATTTAAAAATACAAACGCGGTTAAAAATATAAAGGTTAAGTAGTAAATCCAGCTAAGTTTATAAACTAGCATGGTTTCGTACATTACGTCGGTCCAATCTTCAAACGTGGCAATTCTGAACAAGGTCAACATAGATATTGATACATCACCCCACAATACTGGGTTTATATGTGCAAACATCATACTGCCTATAGCGGCGTAAATATAAAAAATAACAAACATCAGCAGGGCTATGTAACCCATTTGCGGAATAGCTTTAAGTAAAGCGTTAACTAATAAACGCAGCTCGGGGACCATAGACACCAGCCGCAATACACGAAATATTCGCAATAGGCGTGCAATTAGCATACTTGAGCCAGCCGCGGGGTATAAGCTACCTAGTACAATAAGGGTGTCGAAAATATTCCAACCTTTGGAAAAAAAATCTTTGATACCTTTACTGGCAATAAAGCGAATTACGAGCTCAATTAAAAAGAACGCCGTAATGCCTATATCCATCCAGTTAAGGACAATTTCTACCGTTGGCGGAAGTGAATAGGTGTGAGCACCTACGGTAAGAGCAGAAACAACAATTACAGCAATAACAAATGATTGAAATAGTTTGCTTTTATCTATACGCTGAAACTGCTTTTGCAACTGCGGCAACATCATAATAAGTCCTGTACAAAGTAAGGTTTTTTGAGGCGCTTAATATACAGTTTTTACCTTCTAAAGTGTAAGGAATTTTAATGATTATCAATAAACTAAACGCGAGTTTACTGTTTGTAGCCGGTTTGAGTTTGCTCGCTGGCTGCAGCTCTGATGCACGCTTTCATGAAATACAATCTGCACGTCTTGATGAGTGTAACTACAAAGCAGACAAAGAATATTACGAATGCCTTAAATTACAAGAGGCTAATTTTGAAGAGTTTAAAAAACAACGAGCCGAAAACACTCAGTAACGCTTATTTAATCACTCTTATTAAATAACGGCTATTAAGCGTTATTACTATTTAATTTCAAATATTAATAAATTAAGAGGCTATGGCTAACACATTATGACAAAAACTCAAAAACAGCGTGATAAACAAATACGCCAAGTACTGACAATTGCCTGTGAAAATATAAAACAAACCGATTTTGGCTTTGCTTATTTAACACATACCGTTGATTTAAATAACGAAGCTAACACCTTAAAAGTTCAATGCTATTTTAACGATGACCTAGCGTATCAAAAAAGCGAGTTACATTTTGACGCGCTTAAAAATGAGATCACACAACAGCTTGCAACAATTGGTTTGGCTATTAAAGCAGCGAACATTTCGTTTTTAGTCGATTAACCTTTGTTAGGTTGGTTTGTGTATGCTTGAAGGCTATAATTGGCCAAATTTTTTTTTAGAGTATAAATTATGGCTGTTCCTACTCGTTCGCAAATCTCCCCTGGTACAAAAGTAAATATCGTATTAAAAGAAGATCAACGCAGTGGCACATTAACGCAAGGTGTGGTTGAGCGTTTATTAACAAAGTCACCAAACCATCCTCATGGTATTAAAGTACGTTTAGACGATGGCCAAGTAGGCCGAGTGAAAGAGATCTTATAATGAGCACTTTAACAGAACAGGCTTTTTGGGATTTAGTAACCGCCCCCGATTTAGGGCTCGATCCGCAAAATGTGAGTGATAACTTAAAGCTTAAACTGCACGATTTAACCGATCAGCAGTTAATTGAGTTTGATAAATTCTTTGGTATTTGTATGCGTAAATGCTACACCTGGGATTTATTTGGCGCAGCATTTGTAATGGCCGGTTGTAACGACGAATATGGTTTTAGTGAGTTTAGATGCTGGTTAATATCGCGCGGCGCAGACGTGTTCGAAAACGCTTTACTAAACCCAGATTCAATTGCCGCCTGTACGCCTGTGTATCATGTTAACGAGCAGCCTTATCCGTACATTGATGAATACGACTTAATTGCTGGTTTACTTTACGAGGAGCGTAACGATGACGAACTGCCATTTATTCCCTCAGGAAGTGACGAGCCAAGAGGCAAACGCTTTAAAGACAAAGCTAAGTTTTTAAAGCAAAGCTATCCGCTGTTATTTGCTAAGTACTGGCAGTAATATTTTCACGCCCTAATCGTTTTATTTTTTACTGCGTATAAAAACGCTTAGGGTGTGTAGCGCCTTTTTAAAGCAATACGACTTCTCTCCTTTTAAAGTAAATCTCTGTTATAGTTATAAAAGTTATAAAAATTAAGCAACCAAGCATTTCGCTATTATTTAACCCACTAATTCGAGGATACAACCACTTAATGAAATACTTAACACTTGCTTTATTAGCTATTGCTTTTACCAGCGCTCATGCAGTTGCAACCCCAAGTAATAAAAGCCGTTTTATTCCGCTTTTAAAAACAAAACTGGGTGCCTATGAGGTGGTGTCGGCTAATTCAGCGTTATGCGTTAATAGCCAATTGAGTTTAGTAAATCCAGATAATGAAGATGCCGGTTTTACTTTAGGTGAGCAAATTATTTTTGACTCATTACATAACGGAACACAAACGGTTAAAAAGCCCGATTTTTGTTTTGTTACTAGCTCATTAAAATACAAAATCGACGGCATTGAAAACGGCTTAAGAATGAGTCGCTGCGAAAATCCAGCTAACGAAAAAATAATTAGCCAAAGCATTTACTTTTTAGCTAACGACACACTTAAATATACTTTAAGCCAGCCAAGCGTTGCATGCACTTTTAAAAAAGTGCCCGACAGTCAGTAACGCATAGGTAAGCTATACTTACTCACAATATATTTTGGGTATATCACGCCAGCGCGTGGTGTACTGCGGGGATAAAAAATTCCTGTTCATATGCCAACCTTCATTTAATTTACTGCTTGCTAAACTTAGCATTCCTTTACCATAGCGTTTATTTATTGCATCAAGACAATTCATTAATGGTGGATTGTCGGTGCGTTTATTAAATAAATCGTCTTGTTGAAATTGCTGCGCAATAAGCTCTAAAGCACCTACACCACATTTATAATAGCGAATACCCGGCTGGTATATTTGCTCAAACACTTGCGATACAGCACTAGCCATTACGCAGGTGTCGTTAGTGGGGCTGGCAAATGTATACATATACGACTTTTTATAAAAAACGTTTTCGTGAGACGAGCTCGCCGCAAAAATATAAAGTTGTTTGGTAAGCGATTTTTGCTTTCTTAATTTACTAGCAACCACAGTAACGTGATTAATTAACGCGGTTTTAAGTGCCGTTGGCTCGTATATACGCTCACCAAAGCTTCGGGTCGAAAATATCTCGCGCTTATCTTGGCGTACGTCGTCCCAATTTAAGCAAGGTATGCCATTAAGCTCATTTACAGTGCGCTCTACCACCACACTAAATGCACGGCGCATACTGTTAGGGTTTTGCTGCGCTAATTGCCATGCAGTGTGTATGTTCATTACTTTTAATTTTTTGGCTAAACGCTTACCAATACCCCATATATCTTGGCAACTCATTCTTTGTAAAATAGCTTTACGGCTTGCTTCGCAGTTAATAACAGCAACGCCATTAAATCCGGATAATTTTTTAGCGGCATGGTTTGCCGCTTTTGCTAAAGTAGCCGTAGAGCCAAAGCCAACACCAACGGGGAGCTTAGTTTCGCGCCATACGGTGCGCCTAATAGTGTGCCCGTATGCAAACCAGTCATTAATAATAGGGGGGTAACCGTTAAAGTGTAAAAATGATTCGTCGATACTGTATACGTGTTGCACGTCGCAAAAGCGGCCAATAACGTTCATCATTTTGTCGCTTAAATCTGCATATAATTCATAATTACTAGAGCGAATTACTACGTTATTTTGCGCAAGTAACTGCTTAACTTTAAAGTAAGGCGCAAATTTAGGAATGTTTAAACGCCGAGCAATGGGGCACACCGCGCATATGCAACCGTCGTTATTGGTAAGCACTACCACAGGTTTTGAGCGAATAGCCGGGTCGAATACTTTTTCGGCACTGGCATAAAAAGCCACTGCGTCTACTAGGGCATACATAGCTGTAACTCAGGGCTTTGGCGATGCAGACGAATTGAGCGTGTAACTACGCCCTCAAGCTGAAACTCATCGCAGGATGTTAGTTGTACTGGTTTATACAAAGGTGATGCTGAGAGCAGCCGGGCATTGGTTTTATCAAGTAGCTTACACACAAATAAGCCATTTAAATTAGCAACTATAACGTCGCCATTTTTAGCCTGTTCTGCGCGGTCTACTATTAGCAAGTCGCCTTCAAAAATACCCACATCTTGCATTGAACTGCCAGAGGCAACGCCAATAAAAGTGGCGTCGGGGTGCTTTATTAATAGCTCATCAAGCGATACACCAAGCTCGCTATATGGCGCAGCAGGCGATTCAAACCCGCACACACCCGCTTCTATATAAATGGGAATAACAAACATAAAGATCAACCAAAACGCATATGCTGTACAAGTATACAGTATATGCGTTTTGTTTTACTTTTGCCAAGTAATGAATGAAAGATCACTGCATGTTTTTGATCATTGTTTGTGCGGTATTTAAGAAGTCGTTGATTTGCGTCGAGTTTAAATTTTTACACATTTGCTCGTTAACCTGGCGCTCGGCACTTAGTAATTTGTTAAAAAGCGCAGTGCCAGAGGCAGTAAAAGAAACAATAAAACAGCGTTTATCGTGCTCACTGGCACATTTGTTGATTAAATTTAACGCTAAAAGTTCTTTAATTAAACGGGCAATTTGTGCTTTGTCGCGTTGAGTTTGGGTCACAATATCGTTAGCAGTACACTGCGGCGTTGCTGCAATAATATGCAAGCAACGCACATGCATAGCGTTTAAACCAAGGTCGTTTGCATTAATCGCATCACGCGTTGTTACGCGGTAGCTTTGCATTAGCATAAAGAGTGTATTAGGCAGAGATGATTTCATAGTAGTTACCAAGTAGTTGACAATGTCAATTAAATTGCTATAGTTGATTTTATCAACCAATGGGGCGTTGTGCAAATGTTGCTGCATGCAATTTAAACTTTTTGTAAAACGAGGTAATACATGAGTAGACAAATACGCAAAGCACAGGTGCTAAGTACGAAGCAAATTACACCGCACTTACAACGCATTGTGGTGGGCTCTGATGAATTTAAAGATCTTACGCCAAGTTACATAGGCCACTATGTAAAAGTGTTACTGCCCCATAATGGTGAACTCGATTTAAACATAAAAACGGCGCTTATGCGCTCCTATACAATTAACCATGTTAATGAGCAAACGGGGGCGCTCACGCTCGACTTTGTAATTAATATGCACCAAGGTCCTGCTACAAATTGGGCGCAAACAGCAAAAGTGGGAGACAGCTTAGCCATAGCTGGCCCGGGCCCTAAAAAGCTCGATAATTTTAGCCATTCGCACTACGTACTCCTTGGCGACTTAACCTCAGTTAATGCAGTGAAAGGTTATGCTCAGCAGTTACCGCATAGCGCGAAAATTGATATGTTTATTCATGCTCCTAGCAAGCAAGACATTATTAGTTTAGATACGCCGCGCACTGTAAATTGGCTAGTTACCAATAGCCCAGATGAAAGCATGCTAACGGCATTAAACAATTTAAAAGTAGGCGCACAACCTCCAATTGTTTTTATGGCGCTAGAGGCAGGCTTAGTGCGCAAAGTAAAAACTAAACTTAATGAGCTATACGCCATACCACGTGCGCATATTGTGGCATCGGGTTATTGGAAAAAAGGGTTAAATTCAGAGAGCTATAAACAGCAACGCCAACAAGCGGCACAACCCGCTTAAATATGTTCAGGTTATTTAGTGTTTAGCATTTTTTGTATCTTGAATTACAGGTAACGCACACCCATCTCTAGTTTTTATGCTTGTGGTTATAGCACACCATAAGCATGCCATTTATAGGAGCTGCTATTTTGTTATATAATATTCCTTTTTCGTTATTAGAGCTTGCCCCGATGCCCAAAGGGGCAACGGTATCCGAAACGCTACATAAAAGTACTAAATACGCTCAAAGAGCCGACGAGCTAGGTTTTAATCGCTTTTGGTTAGCAGAGCACCATAATATGCCAGGCATTATATGTGCAGCTACCTCTATTTTAGTGGGCCATATAGCCAGTAAAACCGATCGTATACGTGTAGGTTCGGGGGGGATTATGCTGCCAAATCACTCGCCATTAGTTGTAGCCGAACAATTTGGTACATTAGAGAGCTTATACCCAGGGCGTATTGATTTAGGGCTTGGCCGTGCACCAGGAAGCGATCCTATTACGAGTAGAGCTTTAAACTCAGACATGAGCCGAGCAGAGCGCTTCCCTCAAGAAGTAACCGAACTGCAAACCTTATTAGGGCCGTATAATGGCACTCACCCAATACGCGCTATACCCGGTGAGGACACCAATATACCTATTTGGTTATTAGGCTCAAGCTTGTTTAGCGCGCAACTGGCAGCGCAAAAAGGGTTACCGTATGTGTTTGCAGGGCACTTTGCTCCGCGCTTTTTGTACGATGCCATAGAGCTGTATAAGCGCGAATTTAAACCTTCAAAGGTGCTTGATAAGCCATACATAATGCTGGCATTACCGCTGGTGGCTGCCGATACCGACGAAGAAGCACAATACCTATCGACCACTTCGCAACAACGGGTACTTGCGTTAATGCGTGGCAGCGAATTATGGCTGCAACCACCTGTTGACTCTATGGATGGCCTATGGAGTGAGCAAGAACGCGTACAAGTGGAAAACTTTTTAAGTTTAAGTGTAATAGGTGGGCATGTAAGTATAAGACACAAGTTAGAAATGATAGTAAAAGAGCTGGGCGTTGATGAATTTATATTTACCAACGATTTATACGACAGCGAAAAACGCCATAGAGCTATCGAAATTTTAATGGAATTAAAACGTTAAGTTTCATTTAGTTAAGCAGGCGTACACCTTGCGCCTGCTATATTATAAGCGAAATCTAAACTAGTTTTGCTTATAGGCAACATCAATCTGTATTTTGGGAACTCATCTAAGCCACTCCCAAATAACAGCAAATAAATTACCCTAGCGCATTCGCTTTAAGCGATTAAACTAATAGATTTAATCAAATTTTATAGTGATTAATTACCCACTATAATTAAAACCACAAAACGTTATAACCCTATAACGCTACTTTTTACAGAAAGGTGCACCGTGAACTCGCTAAATAATGTAATCCCTAATTCAGTTAACAAAGCTGCGCAGCCAAAAATTGCGCTGATTGCTGAAGGTGGCGGACAGCGAGGTATATTTACAGCCGGTGTACTCGATGCGTGGTTAGAGCAAGACTACGACCCATTTGATTTATTTATTGGTACTTCTGCGGGCTCGCAAAACTTAACTAGTTTTTTAGCAAGGCAAAAAGGCTATGCAAAGCGTTTGATCAGAGGGCTGTCGCGTAATAAAAACTTTTTTCAATTAGGCCGTGGTTTAATTGGTAAGCACATAATGGACTTAGACTGGTACTTTGATAAAACCACTGAGGTGAATCGGAGTTTAGATTTTAAAACAGCCAAAAATAACTTAGGGGATCGTGAACTGCTTATTACAGCAACTAACTCACGAGATCGCAAACCGTACTTTTTAGCGCCTACAGGCGAGAGCAAGCAATGGCGTGAGCTATTAAAAGCATCAAGTGCGTTACCATTTTTGTATAAGCAAGGTGTAAAACTAACACCTTGGATGAATACTTTAGCAGCTAACGAAGCCGAGCTTGCCTTAGAGCAAGTAGAGCCAGCAGTAGCCGACTTTTACTTAGATGGCGGCCTTGCAGCACCTTTACCTGTACGTGAAGCCTATAACCGAGGCGCACGTAAAATAGTGGTGATCCGCACGGTCGATATTAACTTTCAAGTACAATCGGCATGGGTAAATAAACTAAGAGCATTTGTGTGCGCGTCAGGCTATTGTCCTAAAACCATAGATTATTTACTACAGCACGAACAAGCATACCAAGAAGAGTTGGAGTTTATTGCAAACCCACCAGAGGATGTTGAAATTATACAAATTTTTGCAACCGAAAAACTGCATAGCAAATTACTTGGCAGTTCAGATAACGATTTACGTTTTGATCACAAACTTGGTTTACAGGCAGGGCGTGCTTATTTAGCAGAGCAAAACCCGCAAATTTGGGATCATAGCCATAATCAAGCATTGCAGTACTGTTATAACTAAATATAACTAAATTAAGGGGGTTATTTACTCAATTGAATTGAGGTAATAAATAACCTCTTTGCTGGCGTATGTAATGCACGCCAGCATTTTATTTTAAGTAGACGAAAGCAAAATACTGGTTTCGCTATTTAAAATACCGTCTATTTCCCTTACTTGCCTAAGCACCCCATCAAATTCACTTAAGTTAGCAGCTTGAATTTCGGCTACTAAATCCCATGCACCGTTAGTGGTGTGCAATTTAGTTAGCTCAGGAATACCGCGCATCGTTTTTATAACTTGCGAGGTCGACTTACCTACCACTTCTACCATCATAATTGCTCTGACTGCTTCGGTTTCAATGTGCTGATGTACACGCACGGTAAAACCTAAAATTGCCCCTGATGAAAGTAATCTGTCTAACCTATTTTGTACTGTGCCCCGCGACACGTTTAATGTAGTGGCTAAGGTTGAAATAGAAGCGCGGCCGTCTTTTCTAAGTTCGGCTATTAATGCTTTGTCGAGGACGTCGTAAATATAGGGAGTCATAGGGTACGCCATAGGTAAATTTTGATCAAAATACTAAATTTAATCATTACTGCCTAGCAAAATGATAAAAAACAATGCTATTTGTATAACTAATTGCCATTTTAACTGGCGCACCAGAGCGATAAACTGCCTATAAATAATTGCACACACTTACTTATAGAGGTTTTAATGACGCATTTTATAGCACAGCCAAAACAAGGCGTTCCTTTTGTTAGCGTACAAACAATGGCACAGCTTATAAATAAACTCGGCATAGAAAATGTTTTACAACAGCTAACAAAGCGACTAGAAACAGACTTTGCTCGTTGGCAGCAGTTTGATAAATCCCCGCGTTATGCAGCGCATTCACCAGAGGGCGTAATAGAGCTTATGCCAGTGAGCGATGGCGAACTATTTAGCTGTAAGTATGTAAATGGGCATCCTAAAAATACCTTTAGAGAGCTGCAAACCGTTGCTGCATTTGGTATTTTAGCCGATGTAGATAGCGGTTATCCGGTTATGATCAGCGAAATGTGCCTACTTACCGCACTAAGAACTGCAGCCACTTCAGCATTAGTCGCCAAATATTTAGCCCCTGAAAATGCAACCACACTAACGCTAATTGGTAACGGTGCGCAGTCTGAGTTTCAGGCGTTGGCATTTAAAAGTGTACTGGGTATTACTCATATTCGTTTATACGATATAGACCCAAGTGCGTCGCAAAAAGCCTTTAATAACCTCACTGCCTATGGCTTAAACGTCACTATTTGTAACAGTGCTGCAGAGGCTGTAAAAGGCGCGCACATAATAACAACCTGCACTGCGGATAAAACCAATGCCACAATTTTAACCAGCGAGATGATCCCACAAGGCGTGCATATAAATGCCATTGGTGGCGACTGCCCAGGTAAAACAGAGTTAGATGCAAAGCTGTTGGAACGCGCCGCTGTATTTGTAGAGTACGAGCCACAAACACGCATTGAAGGTGAAATTCAACAAATGAGTGCAGATTTTGCTGTAACCGAATTTCATCAAGTTATTAATGGGCAAGCTTGCGGGCGTGAAAGCCAGCAACAACTAACTATTTTTGATGGCGTGGGCTTTGCCAGCGAAGACTTTACGGCATTAGCGTTTATTCGCGATCAGCTCATTGCAACGGGGCAGTACAGTTTGCTTGATTTAATTACCCAGCAAGCCGATCCGCGTAATTTGTTTTCGGTTTTAACCACTGAGCATACGCAGCAAGAGAGTGTGGCATAAGTATGGTAAACCAAGCCCCTAATAGTATTGTGATGGTTCGCCCACATCATTTTACCTCTAACCCGCAAACTATGCGTGATAACACATTTCAGCGAAGTTGTTTAACAACAGATCAAAGCTTACATGCGTATAACGAAGTAACCAATGCAGTAGAAGTGTTAAAGCAAGAAGGGATCCTCGTTCACCTTTTTGAAGACCAGCATAAAGATACGCCCGACTCGGTATTTCCTAATAATTGGTTTACTACTCACCAAAATGGCGAAATACTAACCTATCCAATGTACGCAAAAAGCAGAAGAGCAGAATATCGCAAAGATATTATTGATTTTTTAACGGATCAATATAAAGTGTCTTCAGTGACTGATTATTCATTTTTAGCGAAAGAAAATTCATTCTTAGAAGGCACTGGTTCACTGGTTATTGATCATCAATATAAGTTTGCTTATGCGGTTGAATCAAAGCGAACGACACAGTCAGTTGTTAACACAGTATGCGAGCAATTAAAGCTAACCCCGGTGGTTTTTAATGCCTACGATATGCAAGGCACAGCGGTTTACCATACCAATGTATTAATGTGTGTTGCTACAGAGTTTGCCATGATTGGCTTAGACATGGTGCCAAACGAACAGCGCAGGCAGCTAGTAAGCCATTTATTGCAAAGCTATCATCAAGTCATTGAGTTATCGGGCGATCAAATTAATAACTTTTGCGGCAATGCCATTGAGTTACAGGGTAAAAGCGGACGGATTTTAGCGTTATCAGCAACGGCTTTTAAAGCACTTACTGCAGCGCAAATTAAGGTAATAGAAAAAAGTGCCAAATTGGTGCCTTTACCTATTCCTACCATTGAATCTGCTGGTGGCTCAGTAAGGTGTATGATCGCTGGCATTCATTTACCAACAAAGTAAATGTATAAAATTTAATAGTATAAGGCAGTGTTACTGCCTTTATTATTTTATAACGTATATTTGTGTCGCTTGCAGTGCCTATTTAAATAAGAAATATAACAAGGAATTAGCAATGTTCGATACCGTAGTAAAAAGTGTAAATGGTATTTTATGGGGAGAGGGCCAAGTCCTCATTTACATTTTATTGTTTGCTGGTATTTGGTTTTCGGTGCGTTTAAAAGCCATTCAAATACTTAAATTTAAACATATGTTTAGTTTACTAAAAGGCAGCAGCAAATGTAAAAAAGGCGACATATCATCATTTCAAGCGCTGTGTACTGGTTTATGTGCGCGGGTAGGCACGGGTAACTTAGCAGGTGTTGCCGTTGCTATATCATTGGGTGGCAGTGGTGCCATTTTTTGGATGTGGGTTATTGCCATATTAGGCATGGCCACAGGCTTTGCCGAAAGTGTATTAGGTCAAGTATATAAAGTGCGCGACAGCCAAGGCGAGTTTAGAGGCGGCCCTGCGTATTATATTCAACAAGGATTAGGCAATCGAGCCTTCGCTATTACTTTTGCACTGTGCTTATTTTTAGGTTACGGCTTTACCTTTAGCGCCATGCAAACCAACACCATTACCGATGCACTTAATTTTGCCTTCGAAATTCCAACCTTTTACTCTGGATTAGTGATCACTGTGTTAGCCGGCTCTATTATTGTGGGTGGTTTTAAAGCAATCGCTCGCTTTGCTGAGCGCGTAGTACCGGTAATGGGCATAGTGTTTGTGCTTGTTGCAGTTATTATTACTTTAATAAACTTCACCCAAGTGCCTGCTATGCTTAAAGATATATTTTTATCAGCATTTGGGCTGCAAGAAGCAGGTGCAGGCGCGATGGGCGCAGCAATAAAAAATGGTATTCAACGTGGCCTTTATTCAAACGAAGCGGGCGCGGGCAGTGTGCCACATGCTTCAGCCAGTGCAAGCCCACTGCCTAATCATCCGGTAACACAGGGCTACATTCAAATGTTAGGGGTGTTTTTCGACACCATAGTATTGTGTAGTTGTACTGCGGTTATTATTTTACTTGCCGATATAGACATAAGCGGCGAAATGGAAGGTATACGTTTAACGCAAAGCGCCATGACCGCTCATTTAGCGCAAGGGGGTGTGTACTTTGTAGCAGCCGCCATTACCTTGTTTGCCTTTACGTCTGTAGTAGCCAACTACGCTTACGCAGAAAGTAACTTGCACTTATTTAAACTCGATAACAAAATGGGCCGTGGTATTTATACTTTGCTTTATTTATCAATGATGTTGTGGGGCGCGTCGGCCACATTAAAGCAAGTATGGGATTTAGCCGATATTGCTTTAGGTTTAATGACAGTGGTTAACGTTATCGCTATTATATTGCTAACCCCAACAATATTAGCAGTTACTCGCGATTATCATACGCAACGCGAAAAAGGCTTAGAGCCCGAATTTAAAGTAAATGATGTAAAAGTACAGGGTAAATGCGAAACCGGCATTTGGGACTAGTTAACGTATATTAAGTCACTTTTAGCATTAATAAACGGTTTTATGGCAGCATAAAATCGTTTTTATTTTTGCATAACTATTCTATTTTTAGCCTGGTTATATACAAAGTAATTAACAAGTATATGCCATTAAATAGAAATAAGCAGCGCAATTAAACACAGATTTTATAGGCTAAATTTTTAGATGATCAACATTTACGCAGGTAAAACTGCTGCAAAAATAATAAACGAACAGGGGCTTAAACCCGAATTATTCAGCTCATTTTTAGGTGCCAGCGGCGGGCCAAAATGGTTTACCTTGTTTGGCTTAGACAAGTATATATTTGGTGAGTTTTTTAAAAACCATAGCCAATCGCTTAACTTAATTGGTTCATCGGCCGGTGCATTTCGCTCAGCGTGTTTTGCCCAAAACGATCCGGTTGCAGCAATTGAACGTTTAGCCACATCGTATTCGCAAACGCGCTATTCTAGTAATAAACCTACCCCCGCAGAAATAACATTAAAAGCCCGCGCACTGCTTGAAGATGTTTTTGGCAATAATGGCGTGGCCGAAATTATAAACAACCCCGTATTTAAAGCACATTTTATAGTGGCAAAATCGAATGGATTTATAGCCAGTGAAAATAAATTATTACAGCTTATGGGTTTATCAAAAAGTTATATGCTTAATCGAGTAAACCGAAAATATTTAGGATCGCAATATGAGCGTTTTATATTTGGCCCCGCAACAAGCGACTTATCAATTACCGACAGCTATAATTTTAAAACACAAAAAATAGCGCTTAACCAAAATAATTTAAAAGATGCATTACTTGCATCGGGTTCTATACCTTTAGTTATGCAAGGGATTAAAAATATTGCAGGAACACCCGCAGGCATGTATCGCGATGGCGGAATTATTGACTACCACTTTGATTTAAAAATTAACAACCCAGGACTCATTTTATATCCACACTTTAATAGCGACCCAAAAGCAGGGTGGTTTGATAAAAATTTAAAACGTAAAGTATCACCACTTAATTACGATAACGTGGTGATGATCACGCCATCAAAAGAATTTATAGCAGGCTTACCCTACGGGAAAATTCCAGATAGAAATGATTTTACAGATCTAGATGCCGACACACGTATTAAATATTGGAATACAGTATTTAGTGAAACAGAAAGATTAGCAGAGGCGTTTGATGAGAAGTTATATAATAATTTTAAAATAATACCAGTTGAATAAATAGCCAGTTTTGCTGATGCAATGAAGCATTTATTGTTATATAAAAGGGCTAGTTTACATCGCGATTATATAGTGATGTAAATTAGCCCTATGGTTGGTTTTGATTGCTGTGTATTTAAATAAAATCACGGAATCGATGGGTTATTGGGATATTTCCTCTATATATTCTTGAAGCCTGGCTTGCGCATTTTCTTCACCAAATAGAATATGACATACCTCTTGTAGCCCCGGATCAGAGAGGATATCTTCTTTACGTACAACCAGTGATATTTTAGAGCGGCGACGTAAAAAATCACTTAGTTTAGTTACCATTTCTCGTTCGGCAGCATGTTCAATTTCAACACGTAAATACTCTGAATTTTTAATTAGAAGCTCAGCTTTTTCAGGAACTTCTCGAATTTTTTCTAACATGTTAATTGCATTTCTTCCGTAACGTCTCCAAAAGCGTTTGCTGAGTACTTCAGTAGATGTTTTGGGAGTTAAGCCGTCTAAATTCATTAGCTTAGCACGATGCATAAATTCATTTTTGACAGTATCGTCAGGCTCGCCGTACCATTTGTAATCCTCGTAAGGAAGGTTAATACCAAGCTTTTTGATTAACTCAGCAACTTCATCACCGACATTGATACAATCAGTTAATTTCCCACCAAATATAGAAAGGTATTTTTTCTCATAGTTAGTGTCGATTGCGTGTTTGCGCGATAATTGCACCCAGTCAGCCTTACCATTACCATCTTTTTTAATTGCTAATGGCCTTACACCACATCGTTCAGCTATTATATCGTCTTTTGTGAGCTGTTTATCCAGTTCTAGTAACTTGTTCGCATTATCTAACACAAACTTTCTATCTTCATCAGTAACATGCGAATGTGGGCTTTCAACTTGTGTATCAGTTGTACCAATACAAGTTTTAGGTCCCATAGGGATCACGAAGAATAGTCTGCCATCGTCAGCAAAAAATGTAAGTACTTTATTACTGCTAGTAATTTTATCAACAATAAGGTGAATACCTTTTGAAAATAAATGGTGATGTGCTGTAGTTTGACTGTTAGTAATATTAATAGGATCAACAAAAGGGCCTGCGGCGTTTATAATTACTTTAGAACGTATCGAAAATTGTTCTTTCGTTATTTCGTCCATTGCATTTGTTGTCCAAATATCATCTGTACGGTTTGAGCCTTGTGCACTTACATAGTTAGCACCGATACAGCCATGGCTCATACTAGAGCGAATAAAGTTAAAAACAAACCGGGCATCGTTGTCTAATAAAAAGCTGTCTGAATACTCAAAACCGGCTTCTACATTTGTAGTGTTGACGACTGGCTCTAATGATTTAATTTTTTTTGCATTAAGGTAGCGAGGCGATTGTGTAAAAAATCGGCCCATAAACCAATAGACGATTGTTCCTAAATAGACAAAGAAAGCTGGGAATCTAAAGCCTTTTTGAATACTGGTAAAAAAACGAATTTCTTTAACTGTCGATGGGTAGCTGCGCATTAAATGGTTTCTACTTTTACATAGTTTATTTACCAAGTTATATTCATGGCTTTCTAAATACTTTATGCCGCCCCAGGCCAAGTTAGATGAGTTTGAACTAGTGAAACCAGCGAAATCTCCTTTATCGATTAATGCAACTTTGGCGCCTTTTGCAGCTAATGCTGCAGCTGATACTGCACCATTAATACCCCCTCCAATTATCAATACATCGAATATATCTTGAGGAAGTTTTTTTATATTATTCTTTCTCAGTTGGCTCATTTTTTGGATTACCTATTATTAATTACTAGCCTTTTATATCTACTTGGTTAGGTTATTTTCGTACAAGCTAGAGCTATAAAAGATTACGTATAAAGTTTTTATGCTTATGAAAGTTGGATTACTTATAATTTATATATTGAAGCTTCATAAATGGCTTCTATAGAATTATTTAATTTTTCATCAAACTTTTTATCAGACATGTCATGATGTAGGCCAATCAATAATGCTCTTGAAAAACTAGCAATAATACCAGTATTTCTTTTTAGCTTTTCATTGGCTTGTGTAATAGAGTAACCACCAGATAGAGCAACTAATTTTAAAACTTTTGGGTGTGTTGCAAGATCTTTATATAAATTAGGCACTTCAGGTAACGTGAGTTTTAATATTACTTGCTGTCCATCTTCAAGGTTATTCAGCTCTTCAATAATTACATCATGCAACATGAGTTCTGCAGATTGCTTTTCTTCGCAATAAATATCAACTTCAGGCTCAATAATAGGCATTAGCCCTGAATTTATTACCTCTTTTGCAATTTCAAATTGCTGTTTAACAACATTTTGGATACCAATACGACTAGCTTGTTTTATAACAGACCGCATTTTTGTGCCAAAAACAAAATTAGTATCAACCGTTAGTATTGAACCAAGGTTTTTAATGGGTTTCATTAACTGTACACCGTCAGATTCAGGCATTAAACCTTCATCTATTTTTAAAAATGGTACAATTTCTTTATGTTTCCACAAATATTCAGCTGTTGGAATATTTTCAATGTAACGATTTAAAGTATCTTTAAATAGAATTGCGCCCAATATTTTTTGTGAATTAAATGGACTACTTGAAATTATTCGTGCTCGCATAGAATGTATATATTTAAACATCTCCTCATCAGATGAAATCTCACTAGATGAGATACCATACTGCTCTAAAGCTTTTGGTGAACTCCCACCACTTTGATCTAGTGCAGCTATAAAGCCTTGATTATTTTTTATTTTTTCTAGCATGTTAAGTCTTATTGACATGATTTTAACCTTTAAATAATTGAAAGCAGATATGTTTCTTAACAAAAGTAAAGTTAGATACAATTTCTATATAAATACAGATGTCACTCTTAAAGTAATAATGTATGTTTTTTATTTTCCTAAAGCATACTTTTCTATAAGTAGAACTTCATTCTTAGAACCAATAAATACAGGGATCCGTTGATGTATACTTGAAGGCACAGTGTCTAAAATAGAAGTAGTCCCATTACTTGCTAAACCATTTGCTTGCTCTACTAAAAATGCAATTGGGTTTGCTTCATAAAGTAATCTTAATTTACCGTATTTAAAGTTTTTTTCTTCAGGGTACCCAAATATACCTCCCTTACATAGAATTCTATGCATATCACCTACCATGGCTCCCAACCATCTCATATTAAAGTTTTTCTTTCGGATACCATCGGTACCAAGCTGTAAATCAACAATATATTTTTGTACATTTTCAGGCCACTTAAACTGGTTTGATAAATTAAATGAAAATTCATTCGTATCTTCTGGAATGTTTAAATTAGGATGTGTGAGCATAAAGTTATTATTTGAGGGATCTAATGTATAAATATGTGTTCCTGAACCTGTTGATAAGGCGAGCATAAGCGATGGGCCATATAGAACATAGCCTGCAGCGATAATTGATCTTCCTGTAGAAAAAAAGTCTTCTTCACTAACTTCTGTTTGGGCAGGAGAAGCTGAAGATATAGAAAAAATAGTACCTAATGAACCATTTACATCAGTATTAGATGAACCATCTAATGGGTCGAAACAAATAAGGTATTTGCCAAAACTATTACATAATATAATGTCTTCTACTTCTTCAGATGCGACAGCTCTAACCTGCTTATTCTTTTTTAGAGATTCAATCAAAATATTATTAGCGATAACATCTAACTTCTTTTGTACCTCTCCTTGTACATTGTGATCAGGCAATGAGCCAAGCACATCAGATAATGCACCATGATTAATACGAGTAGCTATTTCTGTGCATGCACCAACTATGCTTTGGATCAGCAGTGTGAGTGTTTTTGGAACGTTATCCTGCTCTAATTGTGTATATAGGTTTTTCATTGGTGCCTTATCGATAACATTAATACTAAAGAGTAATACATGGTTTTAATTTGCTTTTATGTTCATTTTTAAAAGTACCACTTATTTGCGAACATTTGCAAACATTAAAGTACATAAAAGAAAATAAATTCTGGTATACAGGAGTGAAATAGAGGAGGGAATTACAAAGTTATATATTAATTTAACCAATTTATTATTTAATTATTAAGTACATTAACAACGAAATTCATGGTATCTACTTGAAATTATTTGAATTGTTCTGTATGTATTAGATGGTTTTGATTGACTACTATCGTGCTATATGAAGCTTAACGTCATGTTCGGAAAGTAAGGTTAGAATACTCTTAGGTGGTTTAGCATCAGTAATAAAGTCATCTGCTTGACTAATGTTACCTAAACGAACCATAGCGCACCTACCAAATTTTGAATTATCAGCGGCGAGTAAAACTTTACGTGAATTTTTGATGATTGCTTGAGCAACACGAACTTCACGATAATCGAAATCAAGTAGAGAACCATTTTCTTCTATCCCACTTATGCCGATAATGCCGAAGTCCATACGAAACTGATTGATAAAATCTTCAGTTGTTTCACCAATAATACCACCATCTCTATGTCTAACTTCTCCTCCTGCTATAAGAACTGAAAAATCCTTTTTAACGCCTAATATAGCAGCAACATTTAAATTGTTAGTTACAACTTTAAGGTTTTCATGCGATAGAAGTGCTTTAGCTATAGTCTCAGTCGTTGTTCCTATATTTATAAATAAAGAAGAACCATTTGGTATCATACTAACTAAATGTTGCGCTATTTTTTGTTTAGCTTCTAAATCCATGATTTTTCTAGTTTGATACGCCATATTTTGAATGCTTGAGACTACACTAGCGCCTCCATGATGACGCCTTAATTTGTTTAACTTTGCAAGATGGGTAAGGTCGCGTCTTATCGTCTGTGGAGTGACTTTATAGTGCTCAACTAATTCTTCAATAGAAATGGAATCTCTTTCTTTTAATAGTTTTAATATAGATTCGTGTCTCTGATCTTGGGTCATTTTTATTTAGCATAATTTTAATTTTAATTAGTAAACTATTATAAGTGAAAAAGAAGTAAATGAGAATTTTATAGAAATTATTTCATTAAATAATTGTATATAAAAGTTTGATATTTGTTGTATGTTACATTTAATTCATGTAATAGTACAAAAACGAAAATAACCGAATGTTAAAGTGTAAAAATAATGAATAATTATATCCTTTCAATTGATCAAGGTACGACTAGCTCTCGCAGTGTTTTATTCGATTTAAATGGCAAAGTTGCATATATAGAACAACAAGAATTTGAACAACATTTTCCAAAAGATGGTTATGTTGAGCATAAGCCTGAGGACATATGGGAGTCTGTTCTTCATACCATTAATGCTGTTATGAAGAACCTAGATCCTGAGCATGATAAAGTTATTGCTATTGGTATTACTAATCAACGCGAAACTACAATCGTTTGGGATAAAGTAACCGGTGAACCCATTTATAATGCGATAGTCTGGCAAGATAGGCGTACAACAGAACTATGCGATAGTTTAAGGCTTGCAGGAAAAGAAGAACTAATTATGCAAAAAACGGGGTTATTAATCGATCCGTATTTTTCTGCGACTAAAATAAATTGGATTTTAGAAAGTTGTCCAGGCGCTCGTGAAAAAGCAGAAAATGGTGATTTAATTTTTGGTACGGTCGATACTTATTTGTTATGGAAGTTGACAGGCGGAAAAGAACATCGCACAGATGCAACTAATGCATCGAGAACTATGCTATTTAATATTCATACGCAAGAATGGGATGCCGAACTACTTGAATTACTTGATGTTCCATTAAATATGCTACCAGAAGTAATGGATTCATCAGATGACTTTGGTATGGCGAGTGAAAAATATTTAGGTTACGAAGTGCCTATTTTAGGTATTGCAGGTGATCAACAGTCAGCACTGTTTGGCCAAACATGCTTTCAAGCAGGTATGGCTAAAAGTACCTATGGAACAGGGTGCTTTATGATGGTTAATACAGGTGAGCAAGTTCTTCAATCTAAAAATAGACTTCTTAGTACTGTCGCCTATCGTTTGAATGGCAAACCAACCTATGCATTAGAGGGCAGTATTTTTATAGCTGGCGCAGCAATTCAATGGCTTAGAGATGGCTTACAGTTAATTGAAAAAGCAGATGAAACAGAATTACTCGCTATCAATACCTCCCTAGATCATGGAATATATATGGTTCCTGCATTTACTGGTTTGGGTGCACCATATTGGGATCCAAATGCTCGTGGGGCTATATTTGGATTAACTAGAGATACGGGTATTAAAGAGATAGTAACAGCAGGATTACAGTCTGTTTGTTTTCAAACTAAAGATCTTCAAAAGGCTATGGAATCAGACGGCGTAAGGCCTCAGGTACTTAGAGTTGATGGTGGTATGGTCATAAATGGATGGCTTATGCAGTTTTTGTCAGACGTTTTAGGTGCAGAGGTTGACCGTTCAACTATTAGTGAAACGACTGCTTTAGGTGTAGCTTATCTTGCAGGACTCAGGGCTGGTGTATTCTCATCACTTGAGTCATTGGCAACTAATTGGAATTGTGAAAGACGATTCGAACCTGGCATGACCAAAACAAAACGTGATGAGCTTTATGATGGCTGGTGTAAATCAGTTAAAAAAGTACAAAGTGAAGGATAAGTTACTAATTTACCTTTAAATATAAATTCATACCAAACTTGTTTGATTAGAGTTTATGGATGTAAGTAAAGTTATTCAAACTCGCAATCATAAACTCTAAGCTCAATAGGATAGTTTTATTAGTGACCATTATAGATGCTTTTAAGGATATCAAGCACTTTGAATTACAACATTTAAACAAAAATAGTTTCATAGTGTAGATAGTATTCGCTTATAAAAAGACATGTTCATTAAGGTAGATTTAATTTTAGCTTTTAGCAAGGAATATAAAATGACACCATTTATAGCAGAAATATTAGGAACGGCCCTCTTAATTTTAATTGGAGGAGGTGTAGTTGCTAATAATATTTTAAAAAAAACAATAGGTGAAGGAGGAGGGTGGATGGCTGTTACTACAGCTTGGGGTCTTGCTGTATTTATTGGTGTGGTTGTCGCTGGCCCTTATAGTGGAGCACATCTAAACCCAGCTGTAACATTTAGCTTAGCAGTAGCTGAAAAATTTTCTTGGACTGAAGTCCCTGCTTACATTGCTGCACAATTTATTGGTGCAATGATTGGAGCTTTTTTAGTTTATGTAATATATAAAGATCACTTTGATGCTACAGATGATGCAGAATTAAAACGAGCAGTCTTTTGTACAGCACCAGCAATACCAAATACATTTAGAAATATAATTAGTGAAATTGTAGGTACTTTTGTTTTATTGATTTGTGTATTTTATTTTTCGGCGGCTGAAATCGACAATGGTACTGGGACTAAAATTGGTTTGGGCTCTATAGGTGCAATTCCAGTTGCTTTTGTTGTGTGGGGAATTGGGCTTTCATTGGGTGGTACAACAGGATATGCAATAAATCCAGCTAGAGATTTAGGGCCTAGAATTGTACATGCTTTGTTACCGATCAAAGGTAAGATAGATAGTAATTGGAGGTATTCATGGATTCCAGTGTTAGGTCCGACTATAGGTGGTACTTTAGCTGCGTTACTTTACACTATTCTTAGTTAATAAAAGTTATAATTAAGATCCAGATGCTCTGTATAATACAGGGCATCTGGATCTTATACTTATTTATTGCATAGTTATTACAGCCCATAAATTGCGTTATGTTAAATTAGCTTGTTTAAAAGAAAGCGAGGGTGATTATTCAAATCAGCTCGCTTTTAGGAGAGTAATTTAGGGGTTAATTAAGCTCGGAGTCGACCCAAAACTTAGTACCTTTTAATACTGCTTGTAGTGCAAGGCCGCTTTCGGTCAAAGAATACACAGTAACTTGGTCTGCTATTGCTTCGGCAACTAATGCACCGCCTTTTTCTTTATATTTAGCTGCTGCATCTGCGTTTCCGCCAAATGCCCAACCGTGTTCAATAAATCTGTTTAGTGCCGCTTGGTTATGAAAAACCATAACAACGTTAAAGTCTTTAACACCTAAACCTAGGCCTAAACCGGCTTCGCCCATATTCATGTATGTAGATTTACCCGTTAGGTTATTTTTAATAACACCATAACCACCACCAAAACTAGCTAAAACAACATTGACGTTGGCATTATCAAAAACAGCATAACCTGCAGAGTTAGCAATTTGCTTTTTAACATCTGGTTTTATCGTGTAAAGTTTACTTAATGTATTTGATTCCATGCTATGCACTAATGCACGTTTTTCGCTTGGTGAGGCGCTGCCTGTTGTTGCACAACCTGTGAGCGCAAGTGTAAATACGACCATACTTAGCAAAATAAATCTTTTCATGAATTTTCCTTAAATAACATTTATAACTAGCAAGTATATAATTACAAAATAATAGAATCTATTTATGTCCAATACTAGACAGTATCGGACTTTATGGTTAATCTATAAGTCTATTATTTTATTGAATATTTTATTACTATGCTAGTTGCTTTGGTTGATACGTTAAAACAATTGAGATATCAAATTGCTCATCTTGAAGATAATACTTTAAATTCAGAATATCCAGAACTGGCTACCTTTATACAGCAAGTTGGCTTGACTGTAACTGAATCAAAACAAGATCTTACCTTCTTATACCAGTTTTTATATGTTTATGGTCGCAAATCGGAAGCAACCTATAGTCGGTTTAGAAGTGAGCTTGAACGTTTTTATTTATGGGCATGGTTAGTGGCTGAAAAATCAGTATTTGATTTAAAGCGCGAAGATATTGAAGGTTATGTAGATTTTGTTGTTGAACCAGATAAAGCTTGGGCTACAACATCAGTACAATGGCGTTATAAAGACGAGCAAGGTATTCGTCGTTTAAATACAAATTGGCGCCCTTTCATCCAAAAAGAATCAATTGCTAGCCAACAAACATTATCGGCAATGTTTACTGCACTTAACGTATTTTATAAATTTGCTATTTTAGAAGAAAAAACCTTTGCCAATTTTGTGCCTGTAGTAAAAAAGAATAGTCCCTATTTAGTGGTTCAATCGCAAATACAGATCCCCGATACGCTAAGCGATATACAATGGGAATATGTGTTTGGGGTAACGCGCGACTTATGTGAGCAACAACCGGATCTAGAAAGAAATTTATTTACTCTGGCATGTTTAAAAGGATTATATTTACGGATCTCCGAATTGTCAGAGCGGCCACAATGGTCGCCCGTTATGTCGCATTTTTGGCAAGACAACGATGGCTTTTGGTTTTTGCGTATTATGGGTAAAGGTAATAAATTACGAGATGTAACTCTAAGCGATGATTTTGTTGAATATTTAAAACGCTACCGACTTTATCGTGGTTTACCTGCCCTACCACGCGTTGATGAATCTGAACCTTTGGTGCATAAAATCCGTGGCCAAGGTGGCATGACAGTTAGGCAAATACGACGTTTGGTACAACAAAGTTTTGATTTAGCTCAGCAATCTTTACTTGATGATGGTTTTAAAGATGACTCTGAACAACTTGAAGCAGCAACCGCACATTGGCTTAGACATACAGGTGCAACACACGATGCGCAAACACGACCACTCAAACATTTATCTGAAGATTTAGGACACGCAAAAATAGCAACTACAGACCAAATTTATATTCAAACAAATATAAAAGAACGTGCAAAATCTGGTTTAAAAAGGAAAATATAATGGAATATTTAGTTATTACTTTTATTGGCAGTTTGTTTTTAATTTATTCATTAACAATCCGGCAATTAGAAAGAACCGAAATCACTGGCCCAATGTTTTTTGTGATTGGAGGAATAGCACTTGCCTGTTTTATACCTGAGGAAGTTGAACAATTAAAAAATGGTGGAGCTTATATATTACCTTTAATTGAATTAACTTTAAGTTTGTTTTTATTTACCGACGCTACAAAAACAAAACTAAGCGTTTTAAAACATAGTTATCAGTACCCAAGTTTATTATTATTTGTTGCCCTACCCCTTACCTTGTTGTTAGGTATTGGTACTGCATTATTTTTATTTGCAGAGTTAACACTTATTCAAGCTGCATTATTAGCAATTATTTTAACACCAACCGATGCAGCACTCAGTAAAGGACTATTAGAAAGTACACAAGTGCCCGAAAATATCCGCGAAGGAATAAATACTGAAAGTGGTTTAAATGATGGTTTATGTGTACCTGTATTTTTAATTTTTTTGTTATTAGCTAATAACCCCGAGCTTGGGATCACAGCTTCACAAACTATGATTATTTTTACTCGGGAACTTGGTATAGCGCTATTAATTGCAATTGCGAGTGTTGCGATATTTATTCCTACTTTAAACTTTGCTATGCAACGCCATTATTTTGCACAAAAAACCAGTCCTTTTTTGCTGGTAGGTTTTGCAATGGCGATATTTTCTATTACACAGTATTTTCATAGTAGTGGTTTTATTGCCGTGTTTGTAGCAGGTTTATTGT
Organism: Pseudoalteromonas nigrifaciens; assembly: GCF_002221505.1. NCBI lineage: Bacteria > Pseudomonadati > Pseudomonadota > Gammaproteobacteria > Alteromonadales > Pseudoalteromonadaceae > Pseudoalteromonas > Pseudoalteromonas nigrifaciens. Next base: position 667,057 of record NZ_CP011037.1, read on the forward strand.
TTGACCGGTTTTCTCCAGAATCGATACGTTGTGAAATTGTTGAAGACTCAGAGCACATAGCCGATTTTGCTGCATTATTAATTTGGTGTTTATTTGGTTTTGTAAGTGCCTATTTGGTTTTACCAAAACTCAGTTTTGAAATAATCATTTATGCTTTACTTAGTGCAACTTTGATCAGAATAATTCCGGTTATGTTGTCACTGCAATTTACTGCACTGAATATAAAAGAGCGATTTACTTTTGCTTGGTTTGGACCAAGAGGACTCGCATCGATAGTATTTACGTTAATGGTAATTGATACTCAAATAGAAAATAAATATCAGATTGCAACTATTGCTATGACCACTATTTTATTTAGTGTATTTATTCATGGTATAACTACTAAGCCAATTGCAGATAGTTTTGCTAGAAAGTAAAAAGTAAAAATGCGTAATTTTATTTATAAAGTTACGCATTTTTTAATCAGCCTAATAAAGTTTAATTGCTAAGTAGGTGTGCAAGTAACTCAATTGGATGTTTAGGTTTAAATTTTTCATATCGTTTAACTTGGCTACGACAAGAAAATCCTGTTGATAACAGTTGCTCGGGTTTATTTTTATCTACAATAGGTTTCCAACTCATTTCGTATAGTGCGCGCGAGTTGTTTTGGTTTTGTGCTTCATGACCATAAGTACCCGCCATGCCGCAACAACCAGTACTGGTTGTTTTTAATGTTAAGCCAATATCGCTAAAAATATTTTGCCAAACACTCGCAGCTTTTGGTAAGGCAGTAGTTTCGGTACAGTGGCTTAATAAAGTAAATTCAGTATTAGTATTAGTATTTTGTTTTGTTTTTAATTGCGTAAACGACTGAGTTTGTAACCACTCGTGAGCAAGTTGCACATGGAAATCACCACGATTATTTTCTAAAATTGTATTGTACTCATCGCGGTAACACATAACTAATGAAGCATCTAAACCAACCAGTGGCGCATTAATATCGTTAAGTTTATTTAAAAACTCCGCAGCGTTTTTTGCTGTTACTTTAAACTCATGCAAAAACCCTTTTACATGTTGTGGTTTTCCATTGGGTTTAAAAGGTAATAACATTGGCTTTTTGCCGAGCTGAGTAATAAGCGTAATAAAACTCTCTACTAATTCTGCTTCATAAAAACTAGTGAATGGGTCTTGTACTATTAATACATATTCGTTTTGTTGCTCAGCACTTAATTTATTTAGTAATTCAAAATTAAAAGTATGAGCTTTGTTTACTCGACTAGTTAGTGCGGGAATACTTAATTGTGGTGTATTTACATAACCCACGGTTTTTTTAATTATGTTACTAACTAGGTCTGTACTTACTATAGGATTAATAATACGTGCAAATTTAGCCATTAATGGCGCACTAACTTCTATATTACCCACTAGGTAATCTTTGAGTGGACGTGCGTAGTAACTATGATAATAATTTAAAAAACGCGAACGAAAAGTAGGTACATCTACTTTAATTGGGCAAGCAGTAGTACATGCTTTACAGGCTAAGCACTCGTCCATCGAAGCTTTAACTTCGTGAGAAAAGTCGTAAATGCCTTTGTTTTTTTCACGGCTGTGAACAAAACGTTCCCACCAGGTAATTACTTCGCCTTTATTAAGTTGCTTTTCGACCTCAAGTAAATCTACATTTTTTGCTTCTTGCAGGCGCAACCATTCGCGCATTAAACTTGCGCGGCCTTTAGGTGAATGTCGGCGATCGCCGGTTACTTTATACGACGGACACATTGGTGAGTTTTCATCGTAGTTAAAGCATATTCCGTTACCGTTACAAGTCATGGCATTATTAAAACTTGTTTTTACATCAATAGATATTTGTTTATCGAACCATGAACGTTTTTGTCCATCAACACTAACTAGTGAGTCTTCACTATCGATAGGTGTGCATATTTTACCTGGGTTTATTCGGTTGTTTGGATCAAATGCAGTTTTTATTTTACGTAACTGAGTAAATAAGTGTTCGCCAAAAAACGCTGGGCCATATTCGCTACGATACCCTTTACCGTGTTCGCCCCACATTAAACCACCGTATTTAGCGGTGAGTTTTACCACTTCATCTGAAATAACACGCAACAGTTTTTCTTGTTCTGGGTCACACATATCGAGCGCGGGCCTAACATGTAAAACTCCAGCGTCAACATGGCCAAACATTCCATATTGTAAATTATGGCTGTCGAGTAATGCTCTAAACTCTACTATATAATCAGCTAAGTTTTCAGGTGGTACCGCGGTGTCTTCTGCAAAGGCGAGTGGTTTTTGGCTGCCTTTTACATTACCTAAAAGCCCGACTGACTTTTTACGCATGGCGTAAATTTTTAAAATATCACTTTTATTACTGGTTAGCTGGTAACCAATAACACCATTAGTTTGCTGTGCCACGCACTGATCTAATAGTTTGCACAAAGTGTCTACTTTGTCTTTTATATCCTCTGGTGATACAGCATTAAACTCAACCATGTTGAGCCCTTGCATATCTTTATTAGGAATATCGGTTATTAAGTCCGATACTGAATGCCAAATAATATCTTGGCGTGCTAAGTTTAAAACTTTGCTATCGACAGTTTCAACTGAGGTTGCTCTCGCAGCTACCAAAAATGGTGAATGACGTAGTGCAGAATCAAAACTATCATACTTAATATTAATTAAAGTTTTAAATTCAGCAATGGGGGTTAGCTTTAATTTAGCCTCGGTAACTATACCTAATGATCCTTCAGAGCCGGTAATTAAACGGCTCATATCAAAAGTTTGTAAGTCATCACTTAGCACATGCTCTAGGTCATATCCGGTTAAAAAGCGGTTTAATCTAGGGAATTTAGCTAATACCGCTTCTCGCTCATTTAGTGCAATATCTAAAACGGTTTTGTATAAATGACCAACTAATGTGTCTTGCTCTGCGATTACCTTTGCTTTCTCTGTATCAATAGCTGCAGTACACATAGGTGTGCCATCGACCAAATAAGTTGTTAGCCCTAAAACATGGTCACTCGTTTTACCGTAAACTAGCGAGCCTTGACCCGAAGCATCAGTGCTGATCATACCGCCAATGGTTGCTCTATTACTGGTAGATAAGTCGGGTGAAAAGAAAAACCCATAAGGTTTTAAAAAGTCATTAAGCTGATCTTTTATTACCCCAGTTTGTACACGCACCCAGCCTTCTTGCGTGTTTATTTCGAGTATTTCACGCATGTATCGTGATATATCGACAATAATACCAGGGGTTAATGATTGCCCGTTAGTCCCAGTGCCGCCGCCGCGCGGACCAAATGTTAACGATAAAAAGGGGGCGCGAGATGCTGTTTGCAACGCAAGTTGAATATCTTTTTCGGTTTTAGGAAAGATAACACCTTGCGGTAGCTCTTGGTAAATACTGTTATCGGTTGAAGCTGTTATGCGGGTTGCATAACTTGCGTCAGTGTCTCCAGTAAATCCTTGATTTTTAATGGTACTTAAGTAATTTGCGACAACTTCTGTCGCGGCATCTTGCTGTGTAATAGTTGCTATCATGACGGCGATATTTTAAGGCATTTGATTAATTATATCATGCTGCGGGGTAATAGAAATTGAAGATTTTACAGTTTGTAACACTCTTTTAATCGATTTTATTCGCACTGCAATTATACTCAAGTTAACAGTTACTAGGGGGCTTTAACTATGAAAAAAATACTATTACTTTTAGCCGGTGTATTGTGCATGTTACTGGGTTTATTTTTTGCGATTGTACCTGGACCATCGTTAATATTTTTTATGGCGGGGTTATTGTGTTTTTCTTTTGACTACCCAAAAGCAAGGCATTATTTGAGACTTTGTCAAAAAGCGTTAACAAAATCGTGCCGATATTTAGATAAAAAATTAGCTCGTTAAAACTTTGTTTTAAATTACACAAACAAAAATGCCAGCAAAAGCTGGCATTTTTATTAAACAAAGTAATTATTTAGCTAGTTTTTCAGCTAAGTATAACCATGTTTCTAGTACTGTATCTGGGTTTAATGAAACAGAGTCGATGCCCTGCTCTACTAACCATGCTGCAAAATCTTCATGATCAGAAGGACCTTGACCACAAATACCTACATACTTGCCTTTTTCTTTAGCTGTTTTAATTGCCATAGAAAGTAGCTTTTTGATTGCAGGGTCGCGTTCATCAAATAGATGTGCGATTAAACCTGAGTCACGATCTAAACCAAGCGTTAGCTGAGTTAAGTCGTTTGAACCGATAGAAAAACCATCAAAATGCTCTAAAAACTCTTCAGCTAATAGTGCGTTTGAAGGCAGTTCACACATCATAATTACTTTTAGACCATTATCGCCACGTTTAAGGCCATGCTCTTCAAGTAGTTCAATAACACGTTTACCTTCTTCAACGGTACGTACGAATGGGATCATGATTTCGATATTGGTCATGTCCATGCCGTTTCTTACGCGTTTAATTGCTTCACACTCTAGAGCAAAACAGTCGCGGAAAGCTTCTGACACATAACGAGCGGCGCCACGAAAACCTATCATAGGGTTTTCTTCTTCCGGTTCGTATTGTTGGCCGCCAACTAAGTTTGCGTACTCGTTTGATTTAAAATCAGACATACGAACAATTACACGCTCTGGTGCAAATGCACACGCCAGAGTAGAAATACCTTCAACCAATTTAGAGATATAAAACTCTACCGGAGATTCATAACCGGCCATCATGTCGGTAATCTCTGCTTTTAACGCATCACTTTGTGCATCAAAATTAAGTAGTGCTTTAGGGTGAACGCCAATCATACGGTTGATAATAAATTCAACACGGGCTAGGCCAACACCTGAATGCGGTAAACGAGCAAAATCGAATGCACGATCTGGATTACCTACGTTCATCATTACTTTCATTGGTAACTCAGGCATTTCGTCAACACGTGAAGTAAGTACTTCAAAGTCTAAAATACCCTCGTAGATGAAACCTGTATCACCTTCGGCACATGATACGGTAACTTCTTGACCAGCTGTAATTAAATCAGTTGCGTTACCACAGCCAACAACGGCTGGAATACCAAGTTCACGTGCAATAATTGCAGCATGACAAGTACGGCCACCACGATTTGTAACAATCGCTGCAGCACGTTTCATGATAGGTTCCCAATCTGGGTCGGTCATGTCGGTAACTAAAATGTCGCCTACTTGAACCTGATCCATCTCTTTGATTGAGTTAAGAACACGAACAACACCGCTACCAATTTTATGACCAATTGCACGGCCTTCAACAACAACCTTGCTGGTGCCATTTAATTGAAAACGTTCCATTACGTTGGCATCTTCGTTTGAGCGAACCGTTTCTGGACGAGCTTGAACTATATATAGTTTGCCGTCGTTACCGTCTTTTGCCCATTCGATGTCCATTGGACGACCGTAATGTTTTTCGATGATTACAGCTTGCTTGGCAAGTTCTTGCACTTCTTCATCTGTAATCGAAAATTTATTTGAAAGCTCAGGGGCAACATCAACGATGTCTACTTGCTTACCATGTGCTTTGTCTTCTGAGTAAATCATTTGAATGGCTTTAGAGCCAATGTTACGACGTACTACTGAAGGTTTGTTTTTAAGTAATGTTGGTTTATGAACATAAAATTCATCAGGGTTTACTGCGCCCTGTACAACCATTTCTCCTAGCCCGTAGCTTGATGTGATAAATACAACATCTTCAAAACCAGACTCGGTATCAATACTAAACATAACGCCAGATGCTGACTTATCTGAACGAACCATGCGTTGTATACCAGCAGACAGTGCAACACCACGGTGATCGTACCCTTGATGAACACGGTAAGAGATAGCGCGGTCGTTAAATAATGAAGCAAATACGTGTTTAATAGCGACCATTACTGAGTCGATACCAACAACGTTTAGGAAAGTTTCTTGCTGGCCTGCGAATGATGCGTCTGGCATGTCTTCAGCAGTAGCTGATGAACGTACTGCAAATGAAACATCGGCTGCTGTGTCGCCGTGGAGTTGGCTGTATGCTTCGCGAATGGCTTTATCTAGATTAGGTTGGAATGGTGTATCGATTATCCATTGGCGGATATCGGCACCGACTTTAGCGAGTGTATTCACATCTTCAACATCAAGTGTATCTAGAATATCGTGAATTTTTGCGGTGAGTCCTGATTGATCTAAAAACTCATTAAAAGCATCAGCGGTAGTTGCAAAACCACCCGGCACTTGTACACCTGCGTTTGCTAGGTTTGAAATCATTTCGCCAAGTGAAGCGTTTTTACCGCCAACACGAGGAACATCTTGCATACCAAGCTCTTGATACCAGAGAACGTATTCTTGCACGGATCTTTCTCCAAAAAAACAAATTGTAGTACTAAATACCAACTAATTAACATTTAATCATTTTAGCGAGTTAGACATTGTATTAACAAGTTAAAAATTTTCATGTAGAACAACTACCTGTTAATTTTTATGTTGCTAATAAAGCGCTTCCTATCGCTATAATTGACTATTTACTTAATACAATCGATATAACTGTGAGAGTTAAGAAAGAAAACCTTTTATAAAGGTCACACCCATTCTACACTGGCAACAGTCCTCACGTAAACCGTGAGAAACTTAATTTTAAAATTAAAAGTAATAAAAAAGAGGATTTATGAGAACTGCTTTTTATATTTCAGATGGCACAGCAATTACTTCTGAGGTTTTTGGCCATGCTACTTTGTCACTGTTCCCTGTTGAATTTAATCATAAAACCATTCCCTTTGTAGAAACAGAAGAGAAAGCGCATCAAATTAAAGAGTTAATTAATGCAACGGCTAAAAGAGACGGTGAAAAGCCTTTAATATTTTTTACCTTTGTAAATTACAACTTAACTGAAATTATTAGCTCTGCTAATGCAGTGTGTTATGACTTTTTGACAACCTATAGCGAAAAAATAGAAAAAGAACTAAATGTGGCGCCAGTACCAAAAATTCATCGAACTCACTCTATTCATGAAAAAAGCTATGATTTTAGAATTGATGCGGTTAACTACGCGCTGATGAATGATGATGGCGGTAATATTAAAAACTATGGAGAGGCCGATATTATTTTAATCGGTGTGAGCCGCAGTGGTAAAACCCCAACGAGTTTATATTTAGCACTACAATATGGTATTAAAGCCGCTAACTACCCAATCACCGAAGACGACCTTGAAACTGAAGGCCTGCCTAAATGCTTAATACCTTTTAAACATAAATTATTTGGCTTAACTATTGATCCTGAGCGCCTTGCTGCCATTAGAGATAGGCGTATGGCTAATTCTAAATACGCATCTATTCGTCAATGTCGTATAGAAGTGCGCGAAGTAGAAATGCTGTATAAGCGTAATAGAATTCCATTTTTAAACTCTACTCATCACTCAGTTGAAGAAATATCAGCGAAGATTATATCTGATACCGATCTTGAGCGCCGTAAGTACTAACTTACTTAGCGGTTAACTTAACTAAAAAGTATAAAAAACGCCGCTTAATTAGCGGCGTTTGTATTTAGGGTAGTTATTTTATTTATTTACGTGCGTCTTTTAATAAATCGGCAACTAAAAAGCCTAACTCTAATACTTGATCGGCATTTAAACGTGGGTCGCACTGGGTTTTATAGCGCTGTGCTAAATCGTCGTCAGACAGTCCGTACGCACCGCCAGTACACTCAGTAACATGTTGGCCTGTCATTTCTAAATGCACGCCGCCTGCATAGCTGCCCTCGGCTTTATGCACTGCAAAAAACTGGCTGATCTCACGCATGATGTTATCAAAGCTACGTGTTTTGTATCCTGAACTCGCCTTTTCGGTGTTACCGTGCATTGGATCAGAACTCCAAATTACTTTACGGCCTTCTTGTTGTACTTTGCGTACCAATGCCGGCAGTTTTTCAGGGAGTATATCTGCGCCCATACGGGTAATTAATGTTAATCGACCTGGAATGTTATCTGGATTTAATGCATCAATTAAACGTATTAAATCATCAGGGTCCATACCTGGACCAACTTTAACCCCAATTGGGTTTTTAATTCCTTTAAAAAATTCAATGTGCGCGTGGTCTAGTTGACGCGTACGCTCGCCAATCCATACAAAGTGCGCAGAACAATCGTACCAATCGCCAGATAAATGGTCGCGGCGAGTTAGTGCTTCTTCGTAGCCTAGTAATAGCGCCTCGTGAGAGGTGTATAAATCGGTTTCTTTTAAGCTTGGTGCAATAGTAGAATTAATACCACACACTTCCATAAACTCAAGCGCATCTTGAATTTTATCAGCTAGCTGTTGATACTTTTCTTTTTGTGGATTGGCCGCAACAAAGCCCATATTCCAACGGTTTACTTGGTGTAAGTCAGCAAGGCCACCTTGTGCAAATGCACGCAGTAAGTTTAACGTAGCGGCACTGTGATGATACGCTGTCATTAGGCGTTGTGGATCTGGAATACGCGCTTGTTCGGTAAACTCAAAATTGTTAACAATGTCGCCACGGTATGACGGTAGTGATACGCCATCAATCGTTTCTAAATCTGCTGAACGTGGTTTTGCATACTGCCCTGCCATACGCGCTATTTTAACTACTGGGCATTTACCGCCGTAAGTTAATACCACGGCCATTTGTAAAATTGTTTTAAAAGTATCGCGAATGTTAGCGGCATTAAAGTCACTAAACGACTCAGCACAATCACCACCTTGTAGTAAAAAAGCGCGCCCTTCGCATACATCTTCTAGCTGCTTAAATAAACTTCTGGTCTCTTCAGCGAATACTAAAGGCGGAGCACTCTTTAATTGCGCTTCTACTGATTTAAGTGATTCTTGATCTGGGTAGTTTGGCTGCTGCAATATTGGCAGTTCTCTCCAGCTATTTGGGTTCCACGTTTGCATATTCATTCCTCATTCCTATTTACCTGATACAACGAAATTAACGTATGCAGGGCTGTTTGTTCAAGGACTAAATTCACTATTTACTAATTATTTAGTTATGGGTTAGGTAATTAATATATTTAGCCATATATGTTGGGCCCTTAGCGCAAATATAAAATGATAAATAGAAAGAATATAACTGATTAAAAACATAAAGTTAAGATTAATCATGGTTACTTTTTAGTTGTTGACCTACATTCAATCTGAGTTAATTATTATAACAGGTCGAGCTGGGAACACATCATACTTAAATTGCACCATGTGTATTCTTAACTTTACAGTTAATATAAACAATAATTGACCAATAACTATGCACTTTTAAAAATACATGCTAAGGCGAGTTTTATTTACCACCGCAACATATACTAGATGTTTATAAACAGTGGGTTTATTAGGCTAAAGCTCTCCCTGATTAAGGTTAAAATACAAAGACTTATTTGGTCTCAGTACTAAGTTTTTATAAAAATGTGAATAGTGGCAGTTATTACTGAGGTTAAAACTTATTTTAATATGTATAAGTTTTACGCTTTGCAGCATCTTATGCTGTAGTGTAAATAGACATGACAACGTATTGTATTTCACCCAGGCATAATAGAATACTCTGCAATATATTAAGTTACTCTTTGTATGAACGTTTGGATCGGCACTAATTAACAGCACTAGCTAGCTGCTTAATTAGTTAAGCTACAGGGAACTCAAAATGGTTTGCCCTGCCCGGTACTAATAAATGTATATTCAGTTCTCACAAGCTAAACATTTTAAGTATCCCAAAGTATGAGCCGGTTAATTATATCAACCTCATTTTAAAGCCTCACTACAAATCATGGCTAAAGTTAAATTGCACTCAGAAGCTAGTAGGCCGTTATTAGCTGTAACCTATAACGGTATACAAATGTGAGTATTGGGGAATTATTATTAAGAGCTAAGCTACTCAAATGCATAAGCACGAGATTTAAAATTAACCAAAGCCGCAAAGAACACATCATACTTAAATTAGATTATTAGATAAACTTAGCCCCGAGTAAACTAGAATTATTTGCTAAACAAAGATAAGGTTATGTGCGATAATTAGTTAGGTAAGATGTGTTCTTTGGAGGTTGCATGGTAACTAAAGTACAAATAAGAAGTCAGTTTGATTTAATGAGCGAACTAACATTAAGGCTAATAGAAGAGCTTAATCTATGTGAATATACAAAAGCCGAATATTATCAACTTCCTGATATAAGCACTGTTGATGAAGATAAAGTGGCCGAATCGATTAAAGTTACTAAAATATCAGGCGAACTAGCACATAAAGCTATATTAAATTCCTTTACTGACATTTATAAAAAACAAGGGCTAAGTAGCCGAGTTTTAAAGCGTCATCCTGGCCTATTAGTTATAAAAAATGCTGACAAACAAGCACTAATTAATCGAATTGCTCAAGTAAATAAGGCAAAAGCAGCGTTTAAAGAGTGTATTTTAGCTATTGATAACAACGATGCTCGTTTTGAAGCGGTGCATAATGCAGTACCCAACTTAATTACTTTGGCTGCTTATCGAAAAATTCATAGTGAACATGAATCGCCTTTTTCAGTACGATTTACCTGGATGCACAAACATGCAACTAAAACACTGACCAAAAAAATGGCCCTCGAAATGTTACAAAAGTCAGCTAGTTATAGAAACCCCAGAATGATCGACCAGCAAAAATGGCAGGCGCTAGTAGCACAAGAGCAATTACGGGTAGCAAGTTTAGGTGAAAAAGAAAAACTTAGAATTAGGCGCCCTACTCGAGTTAGCCCTCAGGTAAATGTGCGTTATACCGCGCAAAACCGTTATCACGTCAGTGCGGCGCTACCTTTTATTTTAATAAACCCAGAACCAGACGTAAAACTTGGGGTATTACCAAATTACGAAAAACCATTAAGTCATCCACGAAAACGTGACTATGATTTTTTAGTAGATCGACTTTATTTAGAACAAGTAGAAAAGTGATTATGTTAAAAAGGTCACGCTAGGTGACCTTTGTTATTATTGGACTCTGCAATAAAAATTACTTATCTACTATTTCAACAAGTTTGTCTTCATCAATAAGCACAGCATTTTCTACAATACGCTTACCGCCTTGTATTTCAATTCGTTTATTGTGTTTATTCAGAGTAAGTATCTCATCACAAAATTGGTCTGATGGATGCATTTCGTAAGTGTAGTCAATAATATTACCGGTTTTATCGTCTTTAACATTGGTAATACTGTACTCAGAGATAGCTCCTTTCTCGATCAAATCTTTCATTGTTGTGGTCATATCACGACGCAGCGCTTTTAATTTATTTTCGGTAATATTATCCGTTGAATAAATTGAGCCGTACTTTTCCATAATAGACAGTAATCTAAAATGGTATGTTTTACCCGGCGCTGCATAACGCCAAAGATGATATAAGCGCAGCATCATCCAACGCGATAATCCGCGTTTTAATTCTTGGGCGCTGTTAAAGTAATATCCTTTGTATTCAAGGTTATCAATCATGTTATGCACAAATGCATTTAAACACGCAACACATTTAACATTTCCGCCTTGACCTTTTTTTCCACTAAAATGCAGTGACGATAAAAAGTTCATGTTCGACTCGTAAAATGAATCATCAATATTTGTATTTTTGGTGTCTGTTGCTGAATATTTAAACGAAAGTTTCGAGCCTTGTAATGCTTCAAGTGATTCTTTAATTTGTGGATATGGCATAGATTGGCCAACGGTTTTCAGCTCTTGTGCTAATTCGTTCATTGAAAAAACAACAGCATATTGAATACCGGACTTAAAATTTATTTTTACTATTTTACCTTTAGAAGCTAAACGGATCAGCGCACGTTCTACTTTTTCTTCTCGATCTGATGGCCAAACCAAATATTCTACGTCTTCACCATCTTTGCGTGTGCTAACAACCGCCGGCGTTATTTTTAATTCACCGTCGTACAAAATACCATCTATTTTTTCAGATATTTTGCGTGTAATTATTGTTTTTTTAGGTGCTTCTTCTAATGGTAATTTTTTATGCCCCGAACGGACAAAGCGTCCCCATAAATCATAATGGTTAAAAGTATTCGAATAAGCACGTAATCCATGAGCTGCATTTTCTATCGAAATCCGCACATCTTTATTATCTGTAAACAGTGCTAAGCTTTCATTATCAATTGCACTTTCCACCCCGTGAATTTGGCCCCTTAGTGTATCGGGCAAGTTATCTACCGAGATGTTGACCTTTCGGCTCATTGTTGTTATTTCCATTTTTATTGCGACAGCTAATAACAACACATAAAGACAAAAAAGTTAAATGTTTAAGTTAGTATAAAAGTGATCTGAGCTAAAATAAAACCTTCGGATCACTATTATACTAAGCGGATGCTAATTAACTCAATTTCAGATCATTATTTTACTAACTAGGCAGTTACAAATCTCATTTTTACTAACTCAGTGAGATTTTTGTCCATTACAAAGCTAAATTTTTAATATTTAACACGACAAATTAACTAAAAAACTAAAAGCCCTGTGGATAAGCACATATTGAGTTAGCATAGATCTGATCTGTACCTACTACAGATCAGATCTATACTAATTAAAAGCCTTCTTTTACTACAGAATCGGTGTATAACTTTATAATTTACTTAGTATAAAACTGATCTAACAGACCTTTTTTGTGCACAACTTAATGATTAACCTGTGTGTAACTATTATTTTAATTTTCAGCTTAGTAAAAAGCTGATCTGCTAGTAGATAAAGATCTGATCTTAACCAAGTATAAAGCTGATCTGCTTATTTTATTATTATTCATATAAATCATGTGTTTATGACCTTTATTTAAGCCTCTATCCCTTAATACCTTATA